>CAWCNV010000006.1:0-611072 GCA_963797015.1 uncultured Actinomycetes bacterium
TGCGGTCGAGGTGCGCGTCGAAGCCGGGGTCGGCGCCGCGGGCGGCCTCGCACTCGGCCAGGAGCGCCGACGGCCTCCGGTGTGCGCGCCAGCGCGCGCAGCACGTCGAGCGCGATCACGTTGCCCGAGCCCTCCCACACCGTGCCGATCTGGATGTCGCGGTAGAACTGGGCCATCGGCGCCTCCTCGACGTAGCCGTTGCCGCCCAGGCACTCGAGCGCCTCGGCGGCCAGCGGCGCGCCGCGCTTGCAGACCCAGTACTTGGTGACCGCGAGGCGAGGCGGCGGAAGCCGCCTCGCGGGTCGCCCGCGTCGAACGCGCGCGCCAGCCGCAGCGTCGCGGCCGTCGCCGCCTCGGACTCGATCGCCAGGTCGGCGAGCACGTTGCCCATCGCCGGCTGGTCGGCCAGCGGCGCGCCGAACGCGCTGCGGTGGCGCGCGTGCCAGACCGCCTCGGCCACGCAGCGCGCCGCATCATCCCGGCGACGCCGATCAGCGTGTCCAGCCGCGTCCAGACGAGCTGCTCGACCATGACGCCGTGCCGCGGCCCTCCTCGCCGAGGATGCGCGCCGGCAGGCGGTCGTACTCGACCTCGCTGGAGGCCAGGCAGCGCCCGCCGAGCTTGTCCTTCAGGCGCTGGATGCGGAAGCCCGGGTGCGGGCGCTCGGCGACGAAGCACGTGATGCCGGCCGGCGTCTGGGCGAGCGTGAAGAACACCTCGAACACCGGGTGGGTGCAGAACCACTTGTGCCCGGTGAGCTCGTACCAGCCGTCGCCGACCGGCTCGGCGACGGTCGTGTTGGCGCGCAGGTCCGAGCCGCCCTGCTTCTCGGTCATGACCATGCCCGCCTGCGCGAAGCGGTCGTAGTCGGGCAGCGTCAGGCGCTCCTCCCACTCGCCGGCCAGCGCCGGGTCCTGGCGCATCGTGGGCGCCGCGGCGTAGTTGATCGACATCGGGCAGCACGGGCCGGTGTCGAGCTGGTTGAAGAGGTAGAAGAGCGCGTCGCGCACGACGTGGGCGCCGGGGCGCGGGTCGCGCCAGGCCAGCGAGTTGACCTCGCGCTCGACGCCGAGCCGCAGCATCCAGTGCATGCACGGGTCGTACTCGACCTCGTCGACGCGGTGGCCGAAGCGGTCGTGCGTGCGCAGGATCGGGATGTTGCGCTGCGCGCGCCGGCGGTGCTCGTGCGCCTCGCTCGAGGCGACGACCGCGCCGAAGTCGCGCACGCGGTCATCCCCCAGGCGCCGCCCTCGCGCTCAGCGCCTCTCCGAGCGCCGGGTCGGCGTCGAACGCGTTGTGGTCGAGCAGCGGCGGCGGCTGGTTGACGACCTCGTGCGTGCCGTGCGGGACGCGGCGCGCGGGCGCGGTGGCCATGGCGATCTCCCTTGCGTTGACGGCGTTGAGGGCGAAGCGACGAGCGAGGCGACCAGCGCGTCGCCGCGCGTCGTTCGGCGAGCGGGCCGATGAGCGCCTCCTGCAGCGCGCCGACGAGCGCCGCGGCGGCGACGCGCGTGTCGAGCGGCGGGAGCTCGCCGGCCGCGACGCCCTCGTCGAGCAGGCCGGCGAAGACGTCGCGGTAGGCGCGCTTGGAGGCCAGGCGCGCGGCCTCGACGGCGGGGTCGACCGGCTCGGCCATCAGCGCATGCGACAGCGTGGGGGCCGCGAGCGCGCGCCGCGCGAACGCCTCGACCACGCCGGCCAGCCGCTGCGCCGGGGGCGCCGAGCCCTCGCGTGCGATTGCGGTCATGAGAGCGAGCTCGCGGCCGACGGCGACGCGGAAGACCTCGGCGAAGAGCTCGTCCTTGGAGGGGAAGTGGCGGTAGATCGACCCCGTGGCGACTCTGGCACGCGTCGCGACGGCGTGCACGCCGGCCGAGCCGTAGCCGCCCTCGGCCACCTGGGCTAGCGCGGCCGCCACGATCCGCTCGCGCGCCTCGCGGCGCCGGGGCTCGGACAGGTGGGCGGGGTGACGTCCGATGACGCATAGTGAACCAGCGTTCATATTCATTTGCAAGCGCGCCCTCGCGCGCCGGCGAAAAACCAGCTCTCACGCGCTGCTCACCCGGCCTGACGGGCCGCTTACCCGGCCTGACGGGAATAAGGTGGGCGCCCGTACTCCGGCTCGGTGTGGGTCGTGTTCGGCAAGCGCTCGCAGACCGACGTGCTGATCGGAGCGCCCGGCGCCTCGAACAACGGGCGCCGCTTCTCGGGCTCGGCCTACGTCGTTTTCGGCAAGGCCTCGACGGCCAACGTCGACCTGGCGGCGCTGGGTACGGGCGGCGACCGCATCGACGGCGCCGGAGGCGGCACGCCCCCGAACCCGCCCACCGACTTCGGCACGCTCGGCGACCAGGCGGGCTTCTCGGTCGCCGGTGCGGGGGACATGACGGGCGACGGGCGAGCTGACGTGCTCGTCGCCGCGCCGGGGGCCGACAACAATGGCCGCAGCGACTCGGGGTCGGCCTACCTGGTTTCGTTCGCCGCGCCCACGCTGAAGGAGGTGCGGCGCCAGATCCGCGACCTGATCGCGGTGGTTCGGTTCTTCGGCCTTCCGCGCAGCGAGCGGCTCACGCTGAACGTGAGGCTGCGAATCGCGTTGGCGGCGCTGCGCACCGGATCGCGGACGACCGCGTGCTCGGCGCTCAACGGCTTCATCGTCCGCGCCTTCATCGACACGCGCGGGCCTCTGACACGGGCGCAGGCCACGTTCCTGATCACGGACGCCATCCGCATCCGGGCGGATCTGGGCTGCGGCTGGTCTCCGGCTAGCATCCGCGAGGTGGTAGTCGCGGTCATCCTCGCCGCCGGCCAGGGCACGCGCATGCGCTCGGAGGTGCCCAAGCCGCTGCACGAGCTGTGCGGCCGCCCTCTGGTCCTGTGGCCGGTGCGGGCGGCGCTGGACGCCGGCATCGACCGCGTGGTGGTGGTCGACGGGCCCGGGCGGGCGGTCGCCGAGGTGCTGCCCGAAGAGGTGGCGGTCGCAGTCCAGGACGAGCCGCTGGGCACGGGTCACGCGGTGCTGTGCGCCGCGGAGGAGTTGCGCGGCGCCGACACGCTGGTCGTGCTCGCCGGCGACGTGCCGCTGGTGAGCGCCGAGGTCCTGCGCGGGCTGCTCGCCACGCACGAGGCGGCCGGCGCCGGCGCGACCATGGCCACGATGGTGCTCGAGGACGCGACGGGCTACGGCCGCGTCGTGCGCTCACCCGACGGCTCGGTGCAGCGGGTCGTGGAGACCAAGCGCCCCGAGGACGCCACGCCCGACGAGCTCGCCATCCACGAGGTCAACACGGGCCTTCTGGCCTTCGACGCCGCGCCCACGCTAGAGGCGCTGCGCGACGTCCGGCCCGACAACGCCCAGGGCGAGGTATTCCTTCCCGACGTGCTCCCGCCGCTCGCCGCCGCCGGCCGCAGGATCGCGGCTCACGTGGTCGACGACGCGGCGCTGACGCTCGGGGTGAACGACCGCGCGGACCTGGCGTTGGTGCGGGCCCATGCGCAGCGCCGGATCCACGAGCGCCACATGCGCGCCGGCGTGACCATCGTCGACCCGGGATCCACGCAGATCGACGCCGACGTCGACCTCGGGGTGGACACGATGGTCGAGCCGTTCTGCTTCCTGCGCGGCGTCACGTCGGTCGGCGGGGGGTGCCGGATCGGCCCGCTGACCACGGTCGTCGACTCCGAGCTGGGTCATGGCGTGAGCGTGCGCCACTCCTATCTCGATAGCTGCCAGGTCCTCGATGGCGCGACCGTCGGGCCCTTCGCCTACCTGCGTCCGAAGGCGCTCCTGCGCGAGGGGGCGAAGGTCGGCACGTTCGTCGAGGTCAAGAACAGCGACGTGGGGGCGGGAGCCAAGGTGCCGCACCTCTCCTACCTCGGCGACGCCGACGTGGGCGAGGACACCAATCTGGGCGCCGGCACCATCACCGCCAACTACGACGGCTTCCGCAAGCACCGCACCGAGATCGGCGCGCGCGTGCACGGCGGCGTGCACGTGAGCCTCGTCGCTCCGGTCGCCCTCGGCGACGATTCGTGGACCGCCGCGGGCTCGGTCATCACCAAGGAGGTCCCGCCCGGGGCGCTTGGCGTCGCCCGCGCGCGGCAGCGCAACGTGCTCGACTACGCGCGCCGCGTGGAGGAGCGGGTGCGGGCCGACGAGGAGCAGCGCAAGCCACCCGCTGCCGTCGGTGGGGACGCGTACACTCGAAGAGCCGAATGAGCGCGATCCACACCCATCCGGCGCCGCGCACGAGCCTCGAGCTGGGCTACGACAAGCGCCTGATGGTCTTCTCCGGTCGCGCCAACCCGGAGCTGGCGCTGCGCATCGCCGGAAAGCTCGACGTCGACCTCGGCGCGGTCACGCTCAAGAAGTTCTCCAACGGCGAGGTCTACTGCCGCTACGAGGAGTCGATCCGCGGCGCCGACGTGTTCATCGTCCAGCCCACGTGCGGGAACGCACGAACGGGCATCAGCGCCAACGACGCGCTGATGGAGCTGCTGGTGATGATCGACGCCGCCGTGGGCGCCTCCGCGCACCGCGTGATCGCGGTCATGCCCTGGTACGCCTACTCGCGCCAGGACAAGAAGTCGGCTCCGCGCGAGCCGATCACCGCGCGCCTCGTCGCCCGCATGCTCGAGGCGGCCGGCGTCGACCGCGTCCTGACCATGGACCTCCACGCCGGCCAGGTGCAGGGCTTCTTCAACAAGCCGGTCGACCACATGACCGCGCTGCTGTTCCTGACCCAGTACTTCTCAGACCTCGGCCTCGACGACCTCGTGGTGATCGCCCCCGACGCCGGCCGCGTGAAGCTGGCCAAGAAGTTCTCCGAGAAGATCGGCGCCGAGCTCGCGATCCTCAACAAGGAGCGCCCGGCCCAGCAGGTGGCCGAGATCGGCTACGTGATCGGCGACGTGAAGGGCAAGACCGCGGTGATCGTCGACGACATGATCGACACCGCGGGAACGCTCAAGGCCGCCGGGCAGACGGTGATCGAGGAGGGCGCGGCGCGCGTCTTCGCCACCGCGACGCACCCGGTCCTGAGCGGCAACGCCTACGAGAACCTGGCTTCGAGCGACTTCGAGCAGATCGTCGTCACAGACACGATCCCCCTGCGGGACGGAGCGCCCCGGAACGTGCGCGTCCTCTCCTGCGCAGACCTCCTCACCACCTCGATCCGCCAGATCTTCACCGACGGCTCGGTGTCCGAGGTCTTCGGCGGCGAGAACCAGCTCTTCTGAGCATCCCCGCTCTACAGGCGGGATTGCGGCCCATTTGCTGACGAGACGCTAACGCGAGCTTGCCTCGGAGCTCGTCGCTCGCGACCTGCCAACGCTCAGAGGCTTCCCCTTCGCGTGCCTCCCAGGGGCCTGATTCCTCGTCGAGGACACAGGCGGCAAGGTCCGCACAGGCGGCCGCGTAGCCCGGCTCTGTGCTCGCGAACATGGAGGCCAGCTCAAGCGCTGCGCTCGCGGACCGCTGACGGGCAAGCAACGCGGCCTGGATCTTGACCTCGGCCTCATAGGAGGTGCGGGTTGATGTCGTCGCGGCCGCCGCGCTGCTCGGAGCCACGGAAGCCACTCGCCGTGCGCGACCTGCGCCTTGGCTTCGGTCAGCAAGAGCTTGGCGGGCCCCCGCCCGCCGTGCGGCTGTCCTTGGTGCCTCCTGTGCAGCCGCAAGGCCAGTCCCCACCGTCGCGCTGTCTTTGATCCTTTCGGGCGCGGCGGTGGGGCACCGGCCCCGATCCAGTACGAGGCGCGAGACCGGGCGAGACCGCAACCTTCCTCGGCACCGCGGGGCCTCCACAGCACCGGGTCGCGACCGCTTCCTGGCCTGAGGCCGCCTGCTGCCCGAGGTGCAAGAAATCTGCAAGACGGATCGCCGATCGGGGAGCATTGACGCGGTGCGGAAAAGCGACCGTCGGCGACGGCGGTCCGGGATTGGAGGTCTCTGATGTTTCGATTGGGTGCGTTGGCGCCCTGGTGGCGGTCGTGTTGGTGTGCGCGGCTTCGGCGGGAGCGGCGGTGAACATCTGCGTCCCCTCGACGGCGGGTCAGGCGGTGACGTCGGGCGGCAGCTCGGGGACGTGCAGCGGCGGGGATGCGGCGGTGGCGATGCCGTCCGCCAGTGCCGATCAGCAGACGTTGATCTCGGTGCTGCCGTATCTGAAGTTCAACGCGAGCGGGGTGGGGGGCAAGCCGACGATCCAGGTGTCGGGGGCGAACCTGCAGGTCGTGTCGGGGTCCGGTTCGACGACGGGCACGGTCAACGGGACCGGCAATCTGGTGGTGGGCTATGACGAGGCGCCGGGTTCGAAGACGGGTTCGCACAATCTGGTGGTTGGTAACGGCCACTCCTACACGAGCTACGGCTCGTTGGTGGCGGGCCGTCAGAATCGTGCGCTGGGGCCCTACGCGAGCGTCTTAGGCTTCGCGAACACCGCGGGGAGCTACGGGTCGGTTCTGGGGGGCAAGGCGAACACGGCGGGCAACTACTTCAGCTCGGTGTCGGGCGGCTACGCCAACCAGGCCACCAACCAGTACGCCGCGGTCACCGGCGGCTGTCGCAACATCGCCGGCGCGGGCACCGTGACCTCGGACAGCTTCTGCCAGACCGCTGGCTACTTCGCCTCGGTCACGGGCGGTTTGGACAACCAAGCCTCCGACGGCAGCAACGCCACCGTCAGCGGCGGCGCCGCCAACAAAGCCACCGGCAACTACTCCAGCGTCAGCGGCGGGAGCAGCAACACCGCCAGCTACTATTCCGCCTCGGTCAGCGGCGGCAACGGCAACACCGCCAGCGAGGCACAATCCTCGATCAGCGGCGGCTTGTTCAACACCACGAGCGGGCCCGGCGCGTCGGTCAGCGGCGGCACCAACAACGAGGCCAGCGGGTTCGAATCCTCGATTCTCGGTGGAAGCGCGATCGCGCTGGGTACCGATAACGGGACGTATCCCGCGGGACCGTAGCGGCAGCGGTATACGCGGTCGGGGCGGCCGGCCGAGTCCGGTCGGCCGCCCCGCGCGGTCCTCGCGACCGTCGCGGCGTCGGCGTGGCCCAGCCCAGCTGGAAACAAACGGCGGCGTTCGCGTTCGGCGAGCTGCTGTTCGGGCGCTGGGAGCGCCGCACACGGGCCGATACGGGCCGTAACGGCAGGAAAAGAACCAGCTCTTCTAGCGCGCGACGCTCTAGCAAGCGGAAAACGGCGATCGCGCGACAATCAGCGCGAACAAAGCGGGCCGATGCAGATTGCCATGTGAGCACCCCGCGAACCTCTGGTTCCACGGGGTGACCATGGGCTCGGATAGCCGGATTCCAGGAGGTTCGGCCCCAGCATGAAGCATCCGAGCTTCCACCACCACCCTGACCGCTACAGCCAGTCGTTCCTGCTCCAGCGGGTCCAGCCCGGCCTCAGCGGCCTCATGGACGGGTCGCTGTCCACGCTCGCGCCGATCTTCGCGGTCGTGCTGGCGACCCATCACCCGCGTACGGCCTTCTAAACGGGGCTTGCGACTGCGCTGGGCGCCGGCGTGAGCATGGCTTTCTCGGAAGGGCTCTCTGACACCGGCGACCTGACCGGCCGCGGCAGCCCGGTTCTGCGCGGGGCGATCACGGGCGGCGGTACGTTCTTGAGTGGCCGCCGCCGGCTGACGAGCTCGAGGTGCGCTCGGCGCCGACAACCGGCTCCAAGCGGGCCGATCGTGCCGGCTGTCGAGACGTTGGACCCGGAGGTAGGCGCAGAGATCGCTCGCGGGGCCGTGATGGCGCCCCGCATGGAAGCTGCGCCGGGCTCACAACCTGGTGCTCGCTAGCGGCGCCGTCGTCGCCGGTGCCAGTGGCCACATGGACCAGTCGCTCACGAGAGTCTCACGCGGGCCTGAACACGGCTTAATCGCGAGCACCAACAATGTGGATCGCGATGCGATCGCACGTTTCACTGCCGGACGAAGTAGTGACCAACGGGCGTTTGAAATGGTGGCCGAAAACGCGCCGCTCCGCGCGACTTGAGCGGCGCGACCGCTTCGGGGGAACGGAGGGCAACGAGATCCTCACGAGCGCGACCGCGGTTGCGCTCACGGGCCTGCTGGTGGCCGAGGGGCTCACGATCGTGCGCATGCGTGGCTTGGTGACCGCGCACATGTTCATCGGCATGGTGCTGATCCCGCCGGTGCTCCTGAAGCTCGCGAGCACCGGCTATCGCTTTGTCCGCTACTACACGGGGTCCCACGCATACCGCGCCAAGGGTCCGCCGCTGCTGCCGCTTCGGCTGTTGGCGCCGGTCCTGGTCGCGACCACGATCGGGGTGTTCGTGACCGGCGTGCTGCTGCTTTTGGCCGGGCACAAGTCAGACACGCTGCTGCTGATCCACAAGGTGAGCTTCATCGTGTGGGCGGTGGCGTTCGCGGTGCACTTCCTCGCCTATGTCCCGCACGTCGTGCGCTCGCTGCGCGCCGGCTGGGGCGCGGCGCGCGGTGGGGCGGTGCCCGGCGCTCGCCTGAGGGGAATGCTTGTGGCCGCGGCGGTTGGTGGCGGCGCGGCGCTGGCGCTCTCGCTGCTGCCGGCGATGGGCGCCTGGCACGGCGGACACTAGGCGCGTCGGCACTCCGGTCGACTCGGTCTGAATTTCGGCGTGGCTTGACGTCGTCGGGTCGCAGGTCGCGCCGCCGTGGCCCGCGCACGCCCAATGAGCCGCATGCATGCCGTCCACGACCAGACCGTAGATCCGCGCATCGGCGCATCCCGGGCGCTGAAATCGCGCTGCAATGAGCCCCGGATTCAGCGGGTCCAAACGGGTCAAGACGGGTTCAACTTCGGCTCGCTAGAGCAAAACTCGGCTCTACACCATGGGTGTTCGAAGAACCAGCTCTTCTAGACCTACCCGCGGAGACGGGCGAAGGAATGCGGTCGGGCAATAGCAGGGGCTGCGGAAACGAACAGTCTGCTTTGAGGAGCGCTGCGGGGTAGGATTGCCATGCGCCCGCTCTCTCGCCGGCGGGGCGCGAGCGTCTTGCACTCGTGATGCCGGAGTGGGAGGTCTCATGCGGGGGTTCGGTTGGTTGGTCGCGTTGGTCGCGGCTTTTACGTTGGTGTGGGCGGCGCAGGCGTCGGCGGCGGTGAATATCTGTGTGCCGTCGACGGCGGGGCAGGCGGTGACATCGGGCGGCAGCGGCGGGAGTTGTGCTGCTGGGAGCGACGCGGTGGCGTTGCCGTCGAGCAGTGCCGATCAGCAGACGTTGGTCTCGGTCCTGCCGTATCTGAAGTTCAATGCCAGTGGGGTGGGGGGCAAGCCGACGATCCAGGTGTCGGGTGCGAATCTGCAGGTGGTGTCGGGGTCGGGCAGCACCACGGGCACGGTCAACGGCACCGGGAACCTGGTGGTCGGCTATGACGAGGCCGGCGGCTCGCAGTCGGGTTCGCACAACCTGGTGTTGGGGCGCGATCAGACGTTCACGAGCTATGGGTCGTTGGTCGCGGGGCGTCAGAACCGGGCGCTGGGCCCGTATTCGAGCGTGCTGGGCTTTGCGAACACGGCGGGCAGCTACGCGAGCGTGTTGGGGGGCAAGGCCAACACGGCTGGGAATTACTTCAGCTCGGTGTCGGGCGGCTATGCCAACCAGGCCACCAATCAGTACGCCTCGGTCGCCGGCGGCTGTCGCAACATCGCCGGGGCCGGGTCGGTCACGGCCGACAGCACGTGCCAGACCAATGGCTACTTCCCGGCCGTGAGCGGCGGGCGCGAGAACCAGGCCAGCAGCTGGGACGCGTGGGTCGGCGGCGGCTATGCCAACCTCGCGTCGGGCGCCTACGGCTCGGTGAGCGGCGGCTATCTGAACGAGGCCAGCAATCCCTACGGCTCGGTCACGGGCGGCTGTGACAACCTCGCCGGTCCGTTCGGAGCGACACGCTACGACAACGGGTTCTGCCGGCAGGCCCTGGCGGGGTACTTCGCCTCGGTCACCGGAGGGGTCTACAACTTGGCGAGCGCCCAGGAGTCCTGGGTCGGCGGCGGCCGCGACGACGAAGCGACCGGTCTCGAGTCGTCGGTCAGCGGAGGCGACGTCAACGAAGCGAGCGGTTGGGACTCGTCGGTCAGCGGAGGGGGAGGAAACACCGCGCAGGGCACCGACACGTCGATCCTCGGAGGCGTCGGGACCACCCTGACGGTCCAAAATGACACCTACCCGGCCGGTCCCTGAGCGATGGGTCTCGGGCATCGGCACGGTCTTTTCGGTGATCGCCGTGACGGCGTCGACGTTGACCCCGGGTGGGGTTTCCTCGCCTGGGTGCTCGTCATGGACGTGGTGGTGACGCTCGCGTTGCTCCCCGTCTTCGGGGAAGCTCGTCCGGAAGGGCTGGCTCGAGGCCCCGGTCACCAACCACCATGGCCGGGTGATAACCAGCTCTTCTGAGCGCTACGCGGGCGTCGCGAGCAGCTCTTCGATGCTCGCCGGCGCGCCAGGGCCTCCGAAGTAGAGGCCCTGGCCCTGCTCGCAGCCCAGCGCGCGCAGGCGCTCTGCCTGCTCGGAGCGTTCGATGCCCTCGGCGATCACCGTCATGTCCAGCGCGTGGGCGATGCCCAGGATCGCGGCGACGATCGGCTCGTCGTCGGTGGGCCCTCCGAGCTCTGAGGTGAAGGTGCGATCGATCTTGAGCGTGTCGACCGCGGGCAGACGGCGGATCTCCCCGAGCCAGGAGAAGCCGATCCCGAAGTCGTCGATGGCGATGCGCACGCCCAGCCGCTTGAGCCCTCGCAGGGTCCGCGCCGTCTCGTCGGCATCGCGCATGACCGTCCGCTCGGTGATCTCGAGCATCAGCGCGGCGGGGTCGAGCCCGGCGTCGTCCAGGAGGTATCGCAGGCGCCCGCCGAAGCCCGGGTCGCTGAGTTGCCGGGCGGCGAGGTTGACGGTGAGGAACGGCGCCCGCTGCCCGCGGCCGTGGGGCCAGCGCGCGGCCTCGCGGGTGGCCTCGCGCAGAACCCACTCGCCGAGCGACACGATCAGCTCGCTCTCCTCGGCCAGTGGGATGAACTCCCCGGGCGTCAGCAGCCCTCGCTCGGGATGGTGCCAGCGAAGCAGCGCCTCGACGCCGACGATCTCCTCACTGGCCAGGTCGACGATCGGCTGGTACACCAGCCCCAGCTCGTCCTGGTCGACCGCTCTGCGCAGCTCGTTCTCCAGCGCGAGCCGGTTGGCGCCGCCCAGGCGCATGGTGCTCTCGAACAGCGCGTAGCGGGCCCTGCCGCGCTGCTTGGCGCGGTACATCGCCGCGTCGGCGTCGCGCAGCAGCGCGCGCGGGTCGGTGCCGCTGTCGCGACTCAGCGCGATGCCGATGCTCGCGCTGAGCGAGGTCTCGTGGCCGACGACGTCGAAGGGCTCCTGGAAGGCGCCGGCGATCCGTGCGGCGATCGTGGCGGCGGCGTCCTCGTCCTCGACCTCGGGGCAGACCAGGACGAACTCGTCGCCGGCGAGACGCGCGAGCGTATCGCCCGGGCGGATCAGAGCCTCGAGCCTGCGCGCGACCTCGGTGAGCACCTGGTCGCCGATCGTGTGGCCGAAGCTGTCGTTCACCAGCTTGAAGCGGTCGACGTCGACGAACAGCACAGCGACGCCCGTCCCCTCGTGCCGGGCGCGCGCGAGCGCGTGGTCCAGGCGGTAGAGGAACTGGTGGCGGTTGGGAAGCTCGGTCAGCGCGTCGTGCAGCGCGTGGCGGGCGAGCTCGTCGGCGGCGCGCTTGCGCTCGGTGACGTCGCGCGTCACCTTTGCGAAGCCACGCAGACGGCCGTCCTCGTGGCGTAGCGCGGTGATGACCACGCTGGCCCAGAAGCGCGTGCCGTCCTTGCGCACGCGCCATCCCTCCTCGCCGTAGCGCCCCTCGGCCGCGGCGAGCTCGAGCGCGCGCTCCGGCTCGCCGGCGGCGACGTCATCGAGCGGGTAGAAGAGCGAGAGGTGGCGGCCGATCACCTCGTCGCTGCGATAGCCCGTGATCCGCTCGGCGCCGGGGTTCCAGCTCACGATCGGACCGTCGACGCCGAGCATGAAGATCGCGTAGTCGGTGACGCCGTCGACCAGCAGCCGAAAGCCCTCGTCGGTGCGTCGCAGGTCGTCCTCGGCGCGCCTGCGGTCGGTGATGTCCTGGGCGGCGCCGTAGATGCGCGCCGCCTGCCCGCGGCCGTCGACGGCGACCGTGCCGTGGGCGTGGACGATGCGCTCCTCGCCGTCGGGCCGCAGGGCCCGGTACTCGAACTCGAACGGCGCGTGGTCGACGGTCGCCTGGCGCACGACGGCTTCGACGCGCTCGCGGTCGTCGGGGTGCACGGGCCGCAGCGATTCCGCGAACGTCGGCGAGGACGCCCGCCGGGGCAGGCCGAGGATGCGATAGAGCTCGTCCGACCAGCTGACGGCGTCGCTCTTGACGTCCCACTCCCACGAGCCGATGTGGGCGACCTGCTGGGCCTCCGCCAGCAGGCGCTCGCTGCGCTCCACCGCCGCACGTTGCGCCTCGCTGCTCTCAAGCCGCGCCTCGGCTCGTACGCGCTCGGTGCGCACGGCGGCCACCAGCAGCGCCGTGAGCGCCAGCACGCCGACGAAGAGCTGTGCGCGCAGGAGGTTCCCGTCCGGCGAGCCGCCCACGAAGGGTCCCTGGTCGCGCGCGGTGAACCACACGGCGGAACCGGACACCAGCAGGGTCGCCGCCGCGGCTCCGGGCTGTTTGAAGATCAGGCTGACCAGGACCACGGCCGGCAGCAGCAGGTAGAAGATCGGCTCGTGCGTCGAGAACACGAGCACGCAGAGGCCGGCCAGCAGCGCGCCGACGCCCAGGGCGCGGTGGACGCGGGGAAGGCCGCTCCGCCGCGACCATGCCCACTCCAGCGGCGCCAGCGCCAGCAGGGCCGGCGCCACGACGAGGTCTCCGCCGAGGTCGCCCAGCCACCACACCCGCCAGACCGAGGCGAGTTCGCCGCTCGCGACGAGGCCGCCGAGCCACAGGCTCAAGACGCCGACGGTCGCGCTGACCAGCGTGCTCGCGCCGGCCGCGAGCACGGCCAGCGCCAGCACGTCCCGCGGCCGTTCGAGCGAGGGCCGGAAGCCCACCGCGACGAGCAGGCGCGCGCCGACGAGCGCCTCGAGGGTGTTTCCGACCGTTATCCCCAGCGCCGTGCCCAGCGGCTCTGCCGCGGTCGCGTTGGCCAGCAACGCTCCAGCGGCGATCGCCGGCCACATGCGCGGCCCACGAAGCACGACCACAGCCAGCGCGAGCCCTGTCGGCGGCCAGACGGCGGACACCTGTTGTGTACCGGACGCGAGCGCGAGGCCGGCCTTGGCGGCACCGAAGTACGCGCCGCACACCAGTGCCAGCTCGGCGACGTAGCGCAAGGGATGAGCCACGCGCTGTTGCATCCCTGCCCGCGCGTATGAGTCCACTTTCTGGAATGTTACGCCACCGTCGCCGCGACCGCCCGGTCCGCGACCCTCCGCTGAACCCGAACGACAGGAGGAGGCTCCCAATGCGAAAGATCCAGAGCCAGGGTGTCCATCACATCACGCTCGTGGGCGCCGATCGGCAGACCTCAATCGACTTCTGGGAGGGGGTCCTCGGCATGCCGTTCGTGTTCGAGCAGCCGAACCTCGACAATGCTTCGGAGAGCCATCTCTACTTCGATCCGGGCGATGGTCGCCTGATCACGATCTTCACCGACGAGGATCGCGAGTCGGACGGGCAGCGGACCCCGACCGACCCGGGCTGCGTGCACCATCTCGCCTTCGCGCTCTCCCAGGCGACGTTCGCGCAGACGGTCGAGCGGCTGGACGAGCGTGGGATCGAGCACAGCGGGATCAAGGATCGAGGTTTCATGGACTCGATCTACTTCAAGGATCCGCTTGGGCTGTTGATCGAGCTCGCCGCGTACCGGTTCGAGCCGCCGGCTGGCCATACGCACGCCGACGTGCTGCTCGAGGCCCACCGGCTCCGCGTGGCCGCCGGCGACTACAACATCGCGCCGGTGCATCTAGCCGACGCGATCGAGCAGCTCGTCACGCGCACGCGCGAGTCGCTCTCGGAGGACCGCGGCCCCAAGGACCCCTACGCGAGCTCGCCGCAGGCGCCTGTCGATGCGCCCAGTGAGTGACGACCTGCGGGGCGCTCCGAGCGCGCGTCAGCGGTGACGCTCATGTTGCGGCGCCGGCCGGGGTGCGGTCGGGACGCATCGCCCACGAGGGGCGTCCGGGCTCCGGCTCGACGATCGGGAAGCCGGTGAGGACGAACCGCGGCGGGGGCGGGCCGCCCCACTGGTTGATGGTCGTGGGGTCGATCGGCCACTTGCGCGCCTGGTAGTCGCCCTCGGGCGGCATCTTCGCCAGGTCGGAGCACAGCTCGATCATCGCCCCGTCGTTGTCGTGGAAGTAGGAGAAGTGGTTGTTGCCCGGGCCGTGGCGGGAGGGGCCCCAGATCAGCTTCTGGTCGCGAGTGCGCTTGAGGCGGTCGGCGACACGCCCCATCGCGTTGAGATCGGCCATCGCGTACGCGTAGTGCGAGAGCTCGCTCTTCGGGGACAGCACGACCGCCATGCCGTGGTGGTCGGGGTCGCAGTGCCACCAGCTCGCGAACGGGCCCATCCGGTCTGAGAAGCGGAAGCCGAGCCCGTCCTCTAGGAAGCGCTCGAACGGGCCCGGGTTGCGGACCTTGACCGAGGCGTGCTCGAACTTGATCGGGCGGTCGCCCGGCTCGAGCCGCTGCCCGGTCTCCATGCCGCAGAACAGCTTGAAGACGTGCCCGCCCGGTCCCTGCACGCGCAGCGCCCGGTCGATGCCGGGCTCGCCGTCGTAGATGCCACCGAGCAGACGGCCGCCCACGCCGGCGACGCGGCTCTTCGCGAGCTCGAGCGCGTGCGCGTCTGCCACCTCGAGGCCGATGTGGTCGTAGCCGCGGCGCACAGGGTCCTCGATGAGGATCAGCTCGTGGTGGCGGTCGTTGCAGGTGAGGTAGGCGGCCCCGGCCGTGCGCTCGGTCTCGACCATGCCGATGACGTCGCGCTGGAAGTCCACGGCGGCGTCGAGATCTGGAACCCGGAGGCCCATGTGCCCCATTCGCGTGACCATCTGTCTCAGCTGCCTTTCGTCGAGGTGTGGTCGGCCAGGAAGTCGTCGAGGTCGCGGGGCGAGCGGCCGGTGATGGTGCGAACGGCGCCGGTCGGGGCGCCGTCGGCGCCGCTTGCGAAGTAGGCGGCCATGCGCAGGGAGTGGTCGATCTCGAACGGCGAGGCGCCCCGTCGGCGCAGCGCCATCGACGCGAGGCGGGGCGGCACGTTCACGTACCGGGCGCCGAGGCGTGCCGCGACGTCCTTGAAGGTCAGCGCTGCCGGTCCGGTGAGGTGCCACGCCTGGCCGTCCACGGTGACATCGGAAAGCAGCGCGACCGCGCAGTCGGCCACGTCGCGGGCGTCGACCATGGCTATCGGCCCGTCGCCCATCGGCGCGGGCAGCAGCCCCGCCTTGGGCGTCATCGCGAGCACGTTCTGCATGAGGTACGAGCAGCGCAGGAAGCAGAACCCCAGACCGCTGTCCTCGATGCAGCGCTCGCTGCGCCAGTGCGCGACGGCGGTGCTCGAAGGCCCGTTGGGGCCGAGCGACGGCGCACCGGCGGAGATCTTCACGATCCGCCGTACGCCTGCGGCCCTGGCCTCGTCGACCGCGCGGACCTCGAGCAGATCCTGGTCGGGCCCGTGCGGAGTGAGCAGGAACAGCTGCTCCGCGCCCTCCAGACCGGCTCGTAGCGACTGCGGGTCACGGAGGTCGGCCGCCACGGCGGGCAGCGGAAGGTCCTTGCGCCCCGGGTCGCGGACGAGCGCGCGCGCCTCCGCGTCGCGCGCGGCGAGCCCCGTGGCTACGTGGCTGCCGATCGTGCCCGTCGCGCCCAGCACGGCGATCATGCCGCCACCGCCAGCGCGCGCTCCTCGCTGCGCACGCCCGCGCCCACCGTCGCGCGCAGCGCGTGCAGCGCCTGCGGAAGCTCGTTGCCGCCGCCGCAGGCGAAGACGAACCGGTCCGGTCGCAAAAGCGCCCAGGAGGCGTCATGGCGTTCCAACCACGGATCGTCGGCGAGGTGCACAGCGTGGACGCCGGCGTCCCGCCACACGCCGGCGGCTGCGGGCGAGGAAGCGACCACCGACCAGCCGCCGCCCAGGCGCTCATCGACCCGATCGGGCTGGGGGAAGAGCGAAGCGACGGAGCGGCGGAAGGGAAGGCGGTCGGGCGCCGAGGCGAAGGCGCCGGCGCCGTAGGTCGGAAGCGGCTTGGCGCGCTGCTGGAGCCAGTCCTGGACGCCGGAGCGGTCGAGCAGCTCGATCACGGTGTCGCGCAGTCGACCGAGGACCGGGTTGGTGGACTGGACGACGCTCCCCCAGCGCACGGCGAAGCTCTGCATGCTGGTCACGTGCGGGCGCCGCTCGGCCTCGTAGCTGTCGAGCAGCCGTTGCGGGGCGCCGCGCAGGACGGCGTCGAGCTTCCAGGCCAGGTTGCCGGCGTCGCGCGCGCCCGAGGAGAAGCCCTGCCCGACGAACGGCGGCATCACGTGCGCGGCGTCGCCGGCGAGGAAGATGCGCCCCGCGCGCCAGCGCTCCGCCGTGCGCGCATGGAACGTGTAGACGACCGCGCGCTCGACCTCGACGTCCTCGTCCGTGATCCAAGGCTCGAGCAGCTTGCGGATGCGCGCCGGCTCGAGAAACGGGGCCTGGTCCTCGCCCGGGTGAAGCATCCACTCCCAGCGGTGGCGCCCCGGCGACATAGGCAGCGTCACGATCGGGCGCCTGACGTCGCCGACGAAGTGGGGGTGAGGCGCCTTGGCGATCGGGCGGTCGACGAGCGCGTCGACGACGAGCCAGCGCTGCTCGAAGGTCATGCCGCCGAAGGGGATCCGAAGGCGACTGCGCACGGCGCTGCGCCCGCCGTCGCAGCCGACCAGATAGCGCGCGCGTAGCGGCTCAGCGCGACCGCCTCCGGCGGGGCGCACCCAGGCGGTGACGTGCTCGGCGGCGCGGTCGACGGTCTCGACGCGCTGCCCCCACCGCAGCTCCACATGCTCCCGCTCCTCCAGCGCCGCGACCATCGTGCGCTCCATCGAGGGCTGGTGGATGGACACGAGCGGCGGGTGGCCGAGCTCGCCTTCCTCCGTGCGAAACGCCACCATCGACTTGCCGCGCGCCGTGACGTAGCTGACGGCCCGCTGGATCTGGGCGTCGGCGAGGATCTGCTCGTCGACGCCCGCGGCCTGGAAGATCCGGAGCACCTCGTCGTCGACGACCGCGGCCCGCGGGAGGTTGTAGGGCTCGCGCGCTTCGTCGACGGCGATGGTCCGCGCGCCGAAGCCGTCGAGCAGCAGTCCGAGCAGCTGCCCCACCGGGCCGAGGCCGCAGACGAGTACGTCGCAGTCCGGCATCACGCCGGTACGGCAGTGCTGGGCACGGCGTCGGCCGAGATCCGGTTGGTGACGGTGCCGATCCCGTCGATCTCGAGCTCGACGGTCTGCCCGGGCTGGACCCAGCGCTCGAGCTCGAGCCCGCAGCAGCCGGGCATCGTGCCCGTCGAGATGACGTCGCCGGCATCGAGCCGCTCGCCCTTGGAGGCGTGGGCGAGCATCTCGCCGATGTCGTGCGCCGGGCCGGCCGTGGCGCCCTCGCACCACAGCTCGCCATCGACCCGCACGCGTCCGGTCGCTCGCTGCCAGTCGCCGAACTGGTCGGGGGTCACGACGTCGGGGCCGATCGAGTTCGCGAACGACTTCGACTTGACCACCGGCCCGAAGACGTTGTGGCGGGCGTCGTCGGCCTGCACGTCGCGCGCGCTCCAATCATTGAGCACGAACCATCCGCCGATCGCCCGCCGGGCCTCTTCGGGCGTGGCGTCGACGAGGGGCGCGCGCAGGACGCAGGCGAGCTCGAGCTCGAAGTCGAGGTACTTCGTGTGCGACGGCCACCACATGTCCTGGCCGTCGGCGAGGACCATCGTGTGATTGGCGACATAGAACGTGGGCGTGTCCCAGAAGTGCTGGTTGGGCTTGAGCTTCGGGAACGTGCGGCCCGTCTTCTCGAACGTGCTGACGACCCGCCACATCGGGGCCGGGAAGAAGTGCTTGACCAGCATCCGGCTGGACTGGATCACGTGCGACTCCCACAGCATGAACGCGCGCATCGAGCGCGGCACGAACGGCAGACCGGCGCCGGCCGGGTCGGCGGCGACCGTGTCGTCGCCCGCCGCAGCGAGGAGCGACGCGATCTCGCTGCGCGATTCGTCGGAGGCGCGCAGGAACGCGAGCACGTCGCTGCCGGCAGCCGCGAGGCGGGGGTCCTCGTTGCCGGACCTCTCGAGTGTGCGCGCGAGCGAGACCCAGCGCCCGCGGTCTTCGACCAACACCCCATCGGAGCTCTTTCTCAATCGCATGCTCGCCAGCCTAGTGATAACTGATAAGCTTGTCAACTATGAGTCACAGGTCATCCCGCTTCATGGCCGTACCATCCCGACATGGCCACTCCCGCGACTAAGGGCCGTCATACGCGGCGGCGCGAGCGGACGCGGAAAAGGCTGGTGGAAGCGGCCCGGACGCTGTTCGCTCGCCAGGGCGTCGACAGCACGCGGATCAACGAGATCACCGAGGAGGCCGATGTCGGCTTCGGCTCCTTCTACAACCACTTCGATGGCAAGGAGGCGATCGTCGAGGCCGTACTCGCCGAGACGATCGCCGCTCAGGGCGCCGCGGTCGATGCCCTGACGCGCGACCTCGACGACCCCGCCGAGGTCGTCGCCGTCGCCCATCGACACTTCGTCGGCCTCGCGCGGACGGACCGGGACTGGGCATGGCTGCTGGTCCGCCTCGACGTGTCGCACAACGTCACGCTCGCCGCGCTCGGTCCGTTCGCCCGGCGCGACGTCGATCGCGGGATCAGGGCCGGCCGCTTCCGGGTCGGGAACAGACAGGTCGCGCTGTTCGCGGCCGGCGGCGCGCTGCTGGCGGTCATGCGAATGGTGCTCGACGGAGACGCGCCGAGGGACGCCGACCGCCACCACGCGGAGGGCGTGCTGCGCCTGCTCGGTCTCTCCCCTGAAGATGCCGCCGAGGTCGCGCGGCGACCCATGCCCAAGGTCTAGGCCGCGCCGCCCGGCCGCAGGTGCTCCACGCGCCCGCCGCCGTCGCCGAACAACTCGTGCGCGCGGACCGTCCAGCCGTACAGGCCGTTGCCGGCCTGCTCGGTGCACACGTAGACGGCCTCGACGGAGCCGTTGACGCCGCCGGACTCGTCGTAGGCGTGCATGGCGATCGGCGGGACGTCGCAGACGGTCACCGCGTCGCCGTCGCGCAGCAGGGCGCGCACCATGCCGCCGCCGCGCGCGTTGAGGAAGCTCCAGAGCAGGTAGGTGTAGTGAACGTCGTGGCGGTCGCCCTGGTCGGCGCCGGGATCGCCGTAATGGAGGAAGCTCGCCCCGCGGTTGCTCCCCGAGCGGGTCTCGGACGGGCTCTTGTAGTGCATGGACGCCGGTATCGACTCCACGGCCACGACCAGCCGCTCGGGCCGATCGGGCAGCGGAGCCGCGGCGCCGCGATGGCCGCCGGCCGGCACGGGCCGCCCCGGGTCGTCCAGGAGGTCGGCGAGCGCGACGTGCCCGTACTTGACGTTGGCCGCGTCCGCGTAGCCGCGGCCGCCGCGGTGGAAGCAGAGGTCTCCGTCCGGCGTGGTGAGGACCTCGTGGAAGTCCAGGCGTATCTGCCCCGGGCGGCACGACCCGTCGCGGAGCACCAGCTCGCCGGACACGTCAAAGCCCGTGGGCGTGAAGTCCGCATACCTGAGCGGCACCGCCCCTGAGCGCGGCCGGACGCACACGTCCGCGTGGCGCTGGCCACCGGAGTTGTAGTCGTGGTGGAAGAGACCCCTCACTGCTTGGGCGGGTAGAGGAAGGCGAACTGGGCTGTTGGGGCTCGGTCGGCAGTGGCCGCGCAGCCGACCGTCGTCTTCACGCCAGTCGGAACGGCCGCCGAGCAGGCGAGTTGCGGCTCAGCCCGTCGCGGCGACGACCGACTGCGACCAGTCGATCACCGACGTCGGCTTGACCACGTGGCGCGACATGCCGAGCTCGCCGGGGTCGAGGCCCAGGGCTAGGCCGATGAGCTGAGGGAGGTGGAGGACCGGCAGCCCGAGGTCGCGGCCCACCTCGCGCGCCGCCAGCGGCTGCTGGAGGTCGAGGTTGAGGTGGCACAGGGGGCACGGCGTGACCAGGCAGTCGGCTTCGGCGTCGATCGCGTCGCCCAGGTGGCGGCCCGCCTGCCGCAGCGACGCGGACTTGTTCATGGTGATGATCGGGAAGCCGCAGCAGCGGTAGGCGCCGGCGTAGTCGATCACCGTCCCGCCCAGCGCGTCGATGAGCTGCTGCAGGTAGGTGTCGCGCGGGTGCTCCTCGTCGATGTTGAGACGATCCGAGGGCCGGACGATGTAGCAGCCGTAGAAGGGTCCTACGCGCAGGTTGTCGAGCGGGCGTGAGACCTTCTCCTTGACCGCGTCGAGGCCGATGTCCTCGACCAGCACCCAAAGCAGGTTCTTGTTCTCGACGCCCTTCTCGTAGGTCAGGCTCTGGTCGGAGAGGTTCGAGTTGATGCGCTCGCGATACTCCGCATTCGCGTCGAGGCGCTCTTGGCATTCGCTCTGCGACCCCTGGCAGGTCGAGCAGATGTTCATCATCAGCGCGCCGTCGGTCTGCTGGGCCAGCGCGAACGTGCGCGCGTTGAGCGTGTCGGCGAGCTCCTGGTTGTGCTCTGAGATCACTCCCGCGCCGCAGCACGACGCGCGGTCGAGCTCGATCAGCTCGATGCCGAGCAGCGGCGCGATCTTGGCCATAGAGCCGTGCAGCTCGGGGGTGAACCCGCGGCTCACGCAGCCGGGCCAGTAGGCGACCTTCATGCCCCGCCCCCGTCGCGCTGCGGCTCGTACTCGTGCGGCCCGCGCTCCTCCTCGCCCGCCGCCTTTACGGTGTCCTCGTCCTCGATCCCCGTGACGTAGAGGTTGAGCTCGAGGCGCGTCTCCTCCCCCTCGATCCGGTCGAAGATCTGCTTGACGTCCTTGGGCGCCTTGTGCGGGTGCAGAAGCGCCTTGGTGGGAGTCACCTTGCGCCGCAGGAGCGCGCGGGTGATCACCGGCAGCGAGTCGACGAGCTCGGGCACCGCGCGCGGATGGAACTTGCCGCCGTAGGAGTCGGGCAGCAGGTCCGCCTCGTGCAGGAGGCCGTTCTTGCGGATGTTCTCGACGAACGCCATCTCGTGCCGGTGGCCGTTGTTGCGGTCGTCGATCCCGTAGTCCGAGCCCGCGATGCGCCGCAGGCGCATGATCTGGCTCATCGGCGCGACGCCCTTGGGACAGGCCTCGATGCAGTTGAAGCAGTGCGTGCAGTCGTAGATGCCGTGCGGGTCCTCGGACAGGTCGCGCAGCCGCTCGGCGTGCTGGCCGTCGCGCGGGTCGCCCACGAAGCGGTAGGCCTTGGCCAGCGCCGCCGGCCCGATGAACAGCGGATCGACCTCCATCGAAAGGCAGTCCGAGACGCACGCGCCGCACTGGATGCAGGCCATCGACTGCGTGACGTCGACCATGTTCTCGTGCGGGACGATGTACTCGCGCTCGGGCGGCGGGCCGTCGGGCAGCAGCCAGGGCGTGACGCGCTGGATCTTGCGCCAGTGGACCGCGTCCATGTCGACGATCAGGTCCTTGATCACCGGCATGTTTCCCATCGGCTCGACGACGATCGCGCCGTCGCGCGACGTGCTCTGCGCCCACTCGAGGTGGGTGTTGCACGCGAGCATCGGCTTGCCGTTGATCTTCACCCCGCACGAGCCGCAGATGGCGGCCCGGCACGAACAGCGGATGCCGATCGAGCCGTCCTCGCGGCCCTTGACGTCGAGGATCCCCTCCAGCACCGAGCGGTGGCCGTCCATCTCGGTCGTGTAGTCGGCCCAGTACGCGGCCTCCCCGGTCTCGGGGCTGAAGCGGCGGATCTTGAGGGTGAACTCGGGCACGATGGGCTAGCTCCAGGCGGGCGACGAAGGGAGGGATTGCGGGCGGGTCACTAGTACTTCCTCTCCTCGGGCTGCCAGCGGGTGATGGTGACCGGGGAATAGCTCACCTCGGGCTCGTCCGAGCCGTTGAGCGAGACGTCGATGTGCTTGAGCCACTCGTCGTCGTTGCGCTCGGGAAAGTCGGTGCGGAACTGGGCCCCGCGTGACTCGGTGCGCTCGAGCGCCGCGACCAGCGTCGCCTGCGCGCAGTCGAGCATGTAGCCGAGCTCGATCGCGCCCAGCACGTCCTGATTGAAGACCGTGCCGCGGTCGTCGATCCACGCGCTGTGCGCCTCCTCCTCGAGCCGCTGCACCGTCTCGAGCGCCGAGCTCAGCCCCGCCTGGTCGCGGAACACCGCGCACTTCTCGTTCATCGTAATGCCGAGCTCGAGCTTGATCTCGGACACCCGGCGGCCGCCGTGCTCGCGCGCGACGATCGCCTCCAGCATGCGCTCCTCGTCGCGCAGGCGATCGCGAGGGGCCTCGGGCATCGGCAGCTCCATCGCGCGCTGAGCGGCGTGCTCGCCCGCGCGGCGGCCGAAGATCAGCGTGTCGAGCAACGAGTTGGCCCCCAGGCGGTTGCCGCCGTGCACGGACACGCACGCGACCTCGCCGGCGGCGTAGAGGCCCGGGACCGGCGTCTCGCCGTGCACGTCGGTCTTCACCCCGCCCATGATGTAGTGCATGCCGGGCCGGACGTGGATCGGCTCGCGCGTGATGTCGACGCCCGCGAAGTCGCGCCCGATGTTCACGATCTCGCGCAGCGCCTCGAGGACGCGCTTTCGCGGGACCTTCGTGATGTCCAGCGCGATCGTGCCGTCCTCGAAGCCGCGGCCCTCGTTGATCTCGGTCTGCTCGGCGCGCGAGACCACGTCGCGCGAGGCCAGCTCCATCTTGTTGGGTGCGTACTTCTCCATGAAGCGCTCGCCCAGCGCGTTGTACAGGTGCGCCCCCTCGCCGCGCGCGCCCTCGGTGATCAGGAAGCCGTTCTCCGCCAGCGTCGTCGGGTGGTACTGGATCATCTCCATGTCCATCAGCGGCGCGCCGATGCGGTAGGCCTGGGCGATCCCGTCCCCGGTGCAGATCAGGGCGTTGGTGGTGGGCCGGAACGCCTGCCCGGCTCCGCCGGAGGCGAGGATCACGTTCTTGGCCGGGAAGAGCTCCAGATGGCCGTCGCGGATCTCGCGTGCGATGACCCCCGAGCAGCGCCCGTCGTCGTCGGTCAGCAGCGAGGTGACGAACCACTCCTCGTAGCGGTCGACGCGCTCGTGGTAGCGCATGAGCTGCTCGTAGAGCACGTGCAGGAGCGCCTGGCCGGTGATGTCGGCGACGTAGTAGGTGCGCGCCTGGGAGGCGCCGCCGAACGCGCGCGTCCCGAGCCGGCCCTCGGCGTTGCGGTGGAAGGTGACGCCCAGGTGCTCGAGGTGGAGGACCTCGGCGGGCGCCTCGCGGCACATGATCTCGATCGCGTCCTGGTCGCCCAGGTAGTCCGAGCCCTTGACCGTGTCGAACGCGTGCGATTCCCACGTGTCCTCGGGGTTGAGCGCCGCGTTGATCCCGCCTGCGGCGGCGTTGGAGTGCGAGCGCACGGGGTGGACCTTGCTCATGATCGCCACCGACGAGCCGGCGTCAGCGGCGGCGAGGGCGGCGCGCTGGCCGGCGAGGCCGGCGCCGATGATGAGGACGTCGTAGGCGGGCATGGGCGGCGCGATTCTATTGGGAGTACGGAGACGGAGACCCCCGGGTCTCTCGTGACACGCCTGCGCACTCTCGACGCACGCAGATGCGGAGAATCAAGTCGTGGGACGCGAGACTGCACTTGGGCCCGAGGATCGCAGCGGTGCGGCTGCTTTCACGCCGATGGTGCTGCAGGACAGCTACCTCGCGCGCAGGCCCGACGCGGGCGCGTAGGCGCCTACTGCGGCGCGACCGTCGCCTGCTGCAGCGCGCGGCGGACCTGGTCCAGCGTCACGACCCCGCGCAGGATGCCGTCGCGGTCGACCGCGAACAGCGCGCCCAGGCGGCGGAGGGGCTCTGAGCCCAGCACCGTCTCGAGCGGGGCGTCCTCCACGACGCGCGTGTCGCCCAGCTCCTCGTCGACGATCGACCCGACGCCGAGGTGGCCCTGGCCGCTCTCGAAGGTGCTCTCGACGCGCTCCTGGCGCACGATGCCCAGGTAGCGCCCGTAGGCGTCCACCACCGGGAACCACGGCCAGCGGTAGCGCAGGAAGTACTCGTCGCGCGCCTGGCCGATCGGCAGCTCGGCCGGGATCGTCACCGGGTTGCGATCCATGATGTCGGCCACCGTCACGCCCTCGATCCGCTCGGAGACCGCGGTCTGCACCACCGCCGCCCGCGCCGCCTGGCCCAGGAACCAGCCCAGGACGATCCAGTACAGCCCGCCCAGGTCGCCGCGCAGCACGAGGAAGATCCCGTAGCCGATGAGGATGTAGGAGAAGCCCTGGCCCAAGCCCGCGGAGATCCGCGTGGCGCGGCCGCGGTCGCCTGTGATCTTCCAGGCGATCGAGCG
This sequence comes from uncultured Actinomycetes bacterium, assembly GCA_963797015.1. Classification (GTDB taxonomy): domain Bacteria; phylum Actinomycetota; class Thermoleophilia; order Solirubrobacterales; family Solirubrobacteraceae; genus JBBPZA01. Next base: position 24,612 of record CAWCNV010000006.1, read on the forward strand.
CGCGATGCGGCCGCCGTCGAGCGGGAACGCCGGGACCATGTTGAACGCGAACAGCAGGCAGTTGATGAGCGCCAGCCAGCTCAACAGCGCGGTGAACGGGGTCACGTTGGCGCTGGCGCGCAGCTCGGCGACGTCGCGGAACTCGGTCCAGCCGACCGTGGCGACGCCGATCCCTGTGCAGACCGCCACCACCAGCAGCGTGACCAGCGGCCCGGCGGCGGCGACGCGGAACTCCGCGCCGGGGGAGTCGGTGTCGCGCGTCATGCGCGCGATGCCGCCGAAGAACCACAGGTCGATGCTCTCGATCTCGATCCCCTCGCGGCGCGCCGCGAGCGCATGGCCGAACTCGTGCATCACCAGCGAGACGAAGAACAGCAGCGCGCTCGCCACCGCCGTGAGGTAGGCGACGCCGTCCGAGCTGTCCAGGACCTGCCGGAACTGGCCCGACAGGATGAAGATGAAGATGAAGAGGACGAAGAACCAGCTGACGTCCACCCCGACCCTGATGCCGAGGACGCGAGCCAGCTGGATCGACGTGCCGCGCCGGAGCACGAACCTATGGTGGCAGGTCGATGTCGCCGCTAAACGCGCGGCGTGTGGCGCGCGACGATCGCGTCGACGTCGGCGCCCGCGGGCAGCGTCCCGAACGCGCGGCCCCAGTCGCCGCCGAGCCGCGAGGCGCAGAAGGCATCGGCCACCGCCGGGGGCGAGTAGCGGACGAGCAGCGAGCCCTGGAGCAGGAGCGCCATGCGCTCGACGATGCGCCGCGCGCGGGCCTCGATGCCGTCCAGGTCAGCGAGCTCGGCGCGCAGCTCGGCGGCCGCCGCGTCCAAACGCTCGTCGGCGCCGGCGGCCTCGTCGACCTCGCCCAGGAAGGCGTCGAGGCCGGAGGGGTCGCGCGCCAGCGCGCGCAGCACGTCGAGACAGATGACGTTGCCCGAGCCCTCCCAGATTCCGTTGAGCGGGCTCTCGCGGAACAGCCGCGGCAGCCCCGAGGCCTCGATGTAGCCGGCCCCGCCCAGGCACTCGAGCGCCTCGGCGGCGTGCGCCGGCGCGCGCTTGCAGGTCCAGTACTTGGTCACCGCGGTGGCGACGCGCTTGAACTGCGCGGCCTGCTCGTCGCCGGCCGCGGCCTCGTCGTAGGCGCGCGCGAGGCGAAGCGCCGTCGCGGTGGCCGCCTCGGACTCGAGCGCGAGATCGGCGAGCACGCCGCGCATCAGCGGCTGGTCTGCGAGCACGCGGCCGAACGCGCCGCGGTGAGCGGTGTGCCAGGTCGCCTGCTCGACGCCGGCGCGCATGCCCGCGGCCGCGCCCAGAACGCAGTCCAGGCGCGTGTGGTTGACCATCTCGATGATCGTCGGCACGCCGCGCCCGGGCTCGCCCACCATCCGCGCCCACGCGGCGTCGAACTCGACCTCGCTCGAGGCGTTGGAGCGGTTGCCGAGCTTGTCCTTGAGCCGCTGGAGGAAGAAGCGGTTGCGCGTGCCGTCCTCGAGCACGCGCGGCAGCAGGAAGCACGAGAGCCCCTCGGGCGCCTGCGCGAGCACCAGGAAGCCGTCGCACATGGGGGCCGAGCAGAACCACTTGTGCCCGGTGAGCTCGTACTCGGCACCGGGGCCGCCGCCGTTGAGCGGCTCGGCGCGTGTGGTGTTGGCGCGCACGTCCGAGCCGCCCTGCTTCTCCGTCATCGCCATGCCCAACGTGTTGCCGGCCTTCTCGGCGGCGGGGATCAGCCGCGGGTCGTAGGCGAGCGAGGTCAGCCGCGGCTCCCACTCGGCCGCGAGCTCGGGCTGGGCTCGCAGCGCGGGCACCGCCGAGTAGGTCATCGAGATCGGGCACCCGTGCCCGGCGTCGACGCGCCAGGACAGGAACATCGCGCCGCGCGCGACGTGCGCGCCCTCGCGCTCCTCGCGCCACGGCAGCGCGTGCACGCCGTGCTCGACGGCGACCTCCATGAGCCGGTGGTAGGAGGGGTGGTAGGCGACCTCGTCGATGCGGTGGCCGTAGCGGTCGTGGGTATGGAGCACCGGCGGGTTCTCGTTGGCCTCGAAGCCCCACGCGATCGCCTCGGCGCTGCCTCCGATGCGGCCGAGCGCGTGGAGCCGCTCCTCGGCCCACCCCGCGCCCTCGCGGCCCACGGCCTCCTGCAGCGGTAGGTCGGCCGCGTAGGCGTCGTAGTCCTGCAGCGGCGGGGGCTGGTTGCGCACCTCGTGGGTGCGGTGGCCTTCGCTCAGCGGGCGCCCGGCGACAGTGGTCACTCCTGACATGATCGCAGCCGAGGCGAAAGGAGCGAAACGAATGGCCGAGGGTCCCAGCATCTACCCGAGCTTCCGTTACCGCGACGCGCGCGCGGCGATCGACTTCCTGCGCGATGCCTTCGGCTTCGAGGAGGTCGCGCGCTACGACAACGACGACGGCACGATCGCCCACGCCGAGCTGCGCTACGGCGACGGGATGATCATGCTCGGCTCCCAGCGCGAGGGCGACCTCTACGCCGACCACATCGGGAGCGAGTGGGTCTACGTCGTCGTCGACGACGCCGACGCGCACTACGCGCGCGCGGTCGAGCACGGCGCGGAGATCATCATGGAGCTGACCGACCAGGACTACGGCTCACGCGACTACGCCGCGCGCGACCCCGAGGGCAACACCTGGAACTTCGGGACCTACCGGCCCTCGCTCGAGCCGCACGCGTAGGGGCGCGGAGCGGCCTTCGCGGCCCCGCAGCGTCGCCGTCGATAGCATCGCCCGCCGGATGGCCCACACCGTGACCCTCATCCCCGGCGACGGCACCGGCCCCGAGCTCATCGAGGCCACGCGCAGGGTGCTCGAAGCCACGGGGGTCGAGTTCGAGTGGGACGAGCACCCCGCGGGCGAGGACGTCTACCGCGAGGAGGGCACCCCGTTCCCCGAGCGCACGCTGGAGTCGGTCAAGCGCAACAAGGTCGGGATCAAGGGGCCCACCACTACCCCGGTGGGCTCGGGCTTCCGCTCGGTCAACGTGCTCCTGCGCAAGGAGCTCGACCTCTACTCGTGCATCCGGCCGTGCAAGGCCTACGAGGGCGTCCGCACGCGCTTCCCCGAGACCGACATCGTGATCGTGCGCGAGAACACCGAGGACCTCTACGCGGGGATCGAGTACGAGAAGGACTCGGATGACGCCGAGGCGCTGCGCGCCTGGATCGCCGAGCACGGCGGCGAGGTCCGTGAGCACTCGGGGATCTCCATCAAGCCGATCTCCGTGTTCGGCTCCGAGCGCATCGTGCGCTCGGCCTTCGACTACGCCCGGGCCAACGGCCGCGGCAAGGTGACCGCCGCCCACAAGGCGAACATCATGAAGTTCTCGGACGGGCTGTTCCTGGAGGTGGCGCGTCGCGTCGCCGAGGACTACGGCGACGTCGAGTTCGAGGACCGGATCATCGACAACCTCTGCAACCAGCTCGTGTCGCGGCCCGAGGAGTACGACGTGATCGTGCTGCCCAACCTCTACGGCGACATCGTGTCGGACCTCGGCGCGGGGATGATCGGCGGCCTGGGCATGGCCCCGGGCGGCAACATCGGCACCGAGGCGGCGATGTTCGAGGCCACGCACGGCTCCGCGCCCAAGTACAAGGGGCAGAACCGCGTCAACCCGACGGCCCTGATGCTGTCCGGCGTGCTGATGCTCCGTCACATCGACGAGCGCTCCGCGGGCGATCGCCTCGAGCGCGCGATCGCCGAGGTGATCCGCAAGGGCGAGAAGGTCACCTACGACCTCAAGCCCACTCGTGACGACCCCACGGCCGTCGGCACCAGCGAGTTCGCCGACGCCGTGATCGAGCAGATGGAGAGCGAATGACCAACGGAAGCACGCCGGTGAACGTCACGGTCACCGGGGCGGCCGGCCAGATCGGCTACGCCCTGCTACCGCGCATCGCCGCGGGGGAGATGCTCGGCGACGACGTGCCTGTGCGCCTGAAGCTGCTCGAGATCCCCGCCGCCGTGAAGGCGGCCGAGGGGACGGCGATGGAGCTCGACGACTGCGCGTTCGAGCTGCTGCGCGGCATTGACATCTCCGATAATCCCGCTGAGGCGTTCGACCGCTGCAACATCGCGCTGCTGGTGGGCGCTCGGCCGCGCACCAAGGGCATGGAGCGCTCCGACCTGCTCGAGGCCAACGGCGGCATCTTCAAGCCCCAGGGCGAGGCGATCGCGGCCCACGCGGCCGCCGACGTCCGCGTGCTGGTGGTCGGCAACCCGGCCAACACGAACTGCCTGATCGCCATGAGCAACGCTCGCGACGTGCCGCGCGAGCGCTTCACGGCGATGGTGCGCCTCGATCACAACCGGTCGCTCGCGCAGCTCGCGGCCAAGGTCGGCTGCCAGGTGGGCGACATCAGCAACATGACGGTGTGGGGCAATCACTCGACGACGATGTACCCGGACCTCTTCAACGCGAAGGTGAACGGGCGCCCCGCGGTGGACGTGGTGAACGATCAGAAGTGGTTGGAAAGCGCCTTCATACCGACTGTCGCCAAGCGCGGGGCGGCGATCATCGAGGCACGGGGAGCCTCGAGCGCCGCTTCGGCGGCCAGCGCGGCGATCGACCACGTGCACGATTGGGTCCTGGGCACACCCGACGGGGACTGGGCCTCGATGGCTGTTTTCTCCGACGGTTCATACGGAGTGGAACAAAGTGTGATCTCGGGTTATCCATGCAGGTGCACCAACGGCGAGTGGGAGATCGTCGAGGGCCTCGAGGTCGGAGGGTTCTCACGCGAGCGCATCGACGCGTCGGTCGCCGAGCTGCTCCAGGAGCGTGAGGCCGTGAAGCACCTGCTCGCCGGTTAGGGACCCGTCGCGGGCCCCTGCGGCGCCGCCGTCAGGACTCGACCGGGTGCCAGCCCTTGTCCTGCTTGCGCACCTTGCCCTGGCCGGCGAGCGTCGGCATCACGCGGTACAGGTAGTTCTGCTTGATGCCCATGCGGTCGGCGAGCTCGGGGATCGTGATCCCCGGCCGCTGCTTGACGAGCTCGAGCGCCTGCTTGGAGCGCGTGCCCGATCCAGGCCGGCGGCCGCGCCGGCCGTTGCCGCTGGTGGCGGCGCGGCGGCGGCGGGGGCGACCCGTGCCGGCGAGCGCTGCCCGCGCCTGCTCCAGGCGACCGACCTCCTCGCGCAGCTCGCTGAGCCGCTGGTCGATCTGCCGTGTCATGTCATCTACAGTCACCCGTTAACACTCCTTCCGGAAAATCGCTGACGCGTCTTGCGTCGACAGGAATAACCGAACTATAGACGTGTAACTTGCGAAGTTCGGCAAAAGTCGCTCACATGCATTGTTCTTTCCGGCGCAACGTTGCCTAAACGGGAAGCGGTGCGCAAGTGCTGTGATCTTTACCGCAGGTGGCCAATCTTCCCACGCACGCCTGGCCAAACCTCCCACCGCACGTTGGCCTAACGTTGAACTAACGCAGCGTCGAACTGGGCAGGCGTCGAAGTCACGCGCGCGTCCAACTGACGCACGGGCTGTGAGGGTGGACGTGGTGGCCGGGGTGAGAGGCTCGCCATACGGCAGCGCTTCGCCGCGGGCGCTCAGCGCTTCTCGACCAGTGCCTTGAGCCTCTGCAGCGAGCGCTTGGCCTCGCGCTGGGGGACGCCGCCCATCAGCGCGCGGCTGGCGGCGCTTCCCAGCGGCCCGAGCGGAGCCCTGAACTCGTTGCGGTAGTCGAAGTGGGTGCCGCCGTTGCCGTTGCCCGACAGGCGATATTCGGTGCTGGCGTGCGAGCGTGCCGGGCCCTTTCCCTCCCAGCGCGCGAGCTCTCCCTCCTCCGATTGCGCAACCTCCCAGCGCACCCTGAAGTTGGCGCCGCGCAGATGGAGGGTCTGCACGAGCGTGGACCCGGGCTTCAGCGGCCTGTCGGACACCTTGCCGAGCTTGCGGTGAATCGTCACCCACTCGCCGAGCCGCTCGGGGTCCATCACCACCTTCCACACCTCAGCAGGAGGTGCATCGATGTCGATCGCTGCCTCTACCGCGCTCACCGAGCGGCCACCCTAGCGTGCGGCCAGGGGCTCGACCGTCTCCCACTCGCGCAGCGCACGCTCCACCGCCGCGTCGAAGCGGTGAAGGCGGACGCCGAAAAGCTCGGCCGCGCTGTCGTCACGGGGCAGCAGGTCGGAGTCGAGGCTCTCCATCAGCGGTAGCACCAGCTCGGGGACCTCGCCCGCGACGGCGGCGGCCACGCGGGCTGCGACCGGCGTCGCGCGCAGGTTCAGGTCCAGGCGCGGCCGAGCGACGAGCATCAGATCGCGGATGCGCTCGATCATCTCCGCGTAGGTGAGGACGTCGGGGCCCGCGACGTCGAGCGAGCGCTGCGCGGCTGCCTCAACCTCGGCGGCCCGCACGAGGAAGGCGAGCAGGTCGCGCTCATCGATGGGCTTGGTCCGGTGCTCGCGCCACGCGGGCAGCGCGAGTACGGGGATCCGCTCGACCAGGCGGACGAGGAAGCGGAACGAGCGCGAGTTCGCCCCGATGACGACCGAGGCGCGCAACGCGGTCGAGCGCGGCGCGGCGGCCAGAAGCGTCTCCTCGACCTCGAGCCGGCTGGCCAGGTGGGCCGAGGCCGGCGCCCCGGCCGGCACCAGGCCCCCGAGGTAGATGATCTGCTCGACTCCCGCACCGCGCGCGGCGGAGGCGAAGTTGTCGGCGGCGCGGCGATCGCGATCGGAGAACGCCCCGCCGTCGACCGCGGGCTCCATCGAGTGGATCAGGTAGTACGCGCACTCGACCCCGTCGAGCGCCTCCTCCAGGCCGGTGCCGGCCACGGCGTCGCCGGCGACGACGGGAACCCCGGCCGCGGCACGCGAGGGGTCCCGCGCGAGCCCCCTCACATCGTGCCCGGCCTCCTGCAGCCTCGGCACGAGCGAGGAGCCCACGAAGCCGGTTATGCCGGTGACGAGAACGCGCATGAGCCCGGAGTCCTACCCGGCTACGGGCTCCGGCAGCTCCGCGATCACCGCGCCCGCTCGTCAGCCGGGCAAGGTCGGGGGTCGAGGAGGTGCGCTTCCTTACCGAGTTCCGCGCCGATCTCGCTTCGGCTCCGAAACCGCCGCAACGTGCGGGGAAAGGGCGAAAAAGTGCCCTGTTTGCAGCTTGTTCGCCTCGGGCTGTGGCTTTTCGTGCGATTTGCGACCTCGGCCGGTTGCCCCGGTGAGGCGGGGCTGGTTGGATGGCATCCGGCCCACGAAGACGACTGACGAGGAGACGGGACGGCGAATGGCACAACGGGGGAGGACGGCGGCGAAGGTGACGTGCGACGACTGCTACTTCAGCCGCAACGGGCTCTGCTCGTTGAGCTGCGACGGCCCATGCCCCACCTTCCGCCCCGACCGGCCCGAGGGCCTTCGCCCGCCGCAGCAGATGCGCTTCCAGTTCCGCCAGCGCACGCAAGCGGCCTGGTCGTTCCCGAGCCCGCAGCAGCAGGCCGCCCTGCACGCCTGAGGGGGAGCGGGCCGCGTCCCGCGCTCCCTACGGCGGGCAGAAGGTGACGCGCTCGCGGCGTGCTCGCGGCGCCGCGTCCCAGCGCAGGTAGGCGCGCGTCAGCTCGGCGTCCGAGGCGGAGGCGTAGCCCTCGTCGTAGAACGTACGCGCCGACGGCGCGAAGCGCAGCGTCTGGTCGGGTGCGCGCAGGGTGCTGCCGGTCGCATCTGGCGGGCTCGCGCCGCGGCGCAAAAAGGCCGAGTACTCGAACGAGTCGCCCGCCAGCGCCGGCCACGACACACGTACACCGCAGCCGCTTGGCTCGTAGCGGAAGCGCACCCCGGTCCGCACCGGCGCTCCCGCGGCCGTCCGCCAGCCGCCGGTCACGACCACCTGCCCACGAGGGCCGGCGCGGATGTCGTCCGCGTAGGGCAGCGCGTGCACACCGTCGGGGTCGAGGATCGGCCCGGCGCTCTCGGGCTGCGTCGAGGTGTAGGGCTTCAGCGGGGTGACGTCGACCCAGCTGCCGTCGGCCTGCCGCCGCTTGAACGCGGCGAGCCCGAAGTCGAAGCGCAGGTCGGGCAGCCGATAGGCGCCGGGCGCCGCCTTGACCGCGTACCAGAGGTCGCCGTGGCGCACGGTGGCGAAGCGGCTCGGTCCCGTGCCGAGCACCGACGCGCCGTCGCTGTCGGCGAACAGGCGGCTTGCCGCGCGCGGATGGTCGATGTTGCGATCGGACTTCTGCAGCGCCCAGTTGAGGCCCATCAGCGCGAGTCCCGTGAAGGACGCCACGCCGGCGCTGGCATCGAGGCCCTCGAGCGCCGAGGGCCCGGCGCCGCGCTTGAGCGAGGGCACGATGTAGAGCCCGTAGCGGCCGCCGCCGTAGGCATCGCGCAGCCGCACGATCGCGCGCCGCGCGAGCGCCTCCATGCGGCGGTCGTGCACGCGGTCGGAGCCGGGCAGGTCGGCCGTCATGCGCGCCCCGTAGGCGGTGAACGCCTGGGCGAAGGCCTCCTCCTGGTTGCGGCCCCAGTAGCCGACGTCGCCGTCGGGAGCGGCAAGCCGCCACGACGCGTTGGCCACCCGCTCCAGCAGCTCACGCGCCCGCGGGGTCGCGCGCCGGCCGAGCAGCGAGATCGCGCGCGCGTACATGCCGAAGGAGAGGCCCTGGTAGGGCAGCGGGTTCTCCGGCGGGTCGGAGAGCAGCAGCGTGCGCTCGCCGCCGCTGGACACCGTCGTCGCGTTCATGATCGCGACCAGGCGGCGGTTGACCAGGTCCTCGGCCAGGGCCCGCGCCCGCGCCCGGTCGCCGCCGATGATGGCCAGCGGATCGTCCGATTGCAATCCCGTCCTCTGCAGCTCGAGCACGTAAACCGCCTCTACCAGCCAGTGGTTGCCGTAGAAGCTCATGTTGGGCAGGCGGCTCAGCCTCACGCTGCGAAGGAAGCGCACCCACGCCGAGCGGACCGCGCGGTAGCGCGGATCGGACCGCAGCCTGCGCTCGGCGAGCTCGAAGGCCAGCGTGACCGCCAGGTTCTCGAAGTTCGAGTCGGCCTTCTGGTAGGGGTGGGCCTCGACGCCGAACGTCACGGCCTTCAGGCCGCTGGTCACGAGCCGCCGCTTGCCCTCGCGCAGCCCGACGGCGATCAGGTCATAGCCCAGCACGGACTCCCCGTAGCGCGTGAAGCCGCGCACGTTGCCCTTGTAGCGGCCGTAGCGATCCTGGTGCCGGGGCCAGGGGAGCGCGATCTCGCGTGCGAGCGAGCGCGCCATCGCCGTGCTGTCGGGCTGGTCGCGCGCGCTGGGCGCGGGCGGGGCGTCCTTGCCGCTGCCTGCAGAGCGGGCGTCCGTGCCGCAGCCGGCGAGCGCCACCGCTCCTGCCAGAACGAGCGCTCCGAGAGTTGGACGCGTGCGCACGACCGGGGCAGGGTAGAGCGGCGGGCGGCGCCCGGCGCCGGCTGAACGGCGGCGCCCAGCGCGGCGTGCGGCCGGCCCGCCCGGGAGTGTGGGAAGCTGGCCGCTCGTGGCCGTCGACTTCGAGGCCGAGGGGCTGCTCGAGGGCCTCACCGAGGGGCGCGACCGGGAGGCGCGGCTGGAGCTGCTGCGCCGGCTCCACGACCAGGGCGTCTCGCTCGAGGAGCTGCGCACGGCGGTCGCAGAGCAGCGGCTGGTGTTCCTGCCGGTCCAGCTCGCCCTCGACCAGCGGCCCGAGCGCTACGCGCGCGAGGAGGTGGCGGAGCGCAGCGGCGCGCCGCTCGAGTTCCTGCGCCGGCTGTGGCGGGCGATGGGGATGGCCGAGGTGGCGCCCGGCGACCGCGTGTTCACCGACGAGGACGTGGAGGCGGCACGCCGGATGGCGGGCGCGCTGGAGCTCGGGATCGCCGAGGAGTCGCTGCTCGAGGTGACCCGCGTCACCGCCCAGAGCATGGCGCGCGTGGCGGCGGCGCTAGGTGGCGTGTTCGCGGAGTCGCTGCTGCGCCCCGGCGACACGGAGCTCGAGGCGGCCGAGCGCCTCGCCCAGGCGACGCGCCAGCTCCAGCCGGCGACGATCGACCAGCTCGCCTACGTCCTCACGCTGCACCAGCGCCAGCAGCTGCGCCAGGCGATGCTGGGCCAGGCCGCTCTCGCCGAGGGCCGGGTCGAGGGCTCGCGCGAGATCACCGTCTGCTTCGCCGACCTCGTCGGGTTCACGCGGTTGGGGGAACGCGTTCCCGCTTCGGAGCTAGGCGCGGTCGCCGGCCGCCTGGGCGACCTGGCGGCCGAGGTCGCGACCGAGCCAGTGCGACTGGTGAAGATGATCGGAGACGCCGCGATGCTGGTCTCCTTCGAGACCGCTCCCGTCCTGGATGCCGTGCTCGACCTGATCGACGCGGCCGACGCGCAGGGCGAGGACTTCCCTCAGCTGCGCGCCGGCGTGGCCGCGGGCGAGGCCATCGGCCGCGCCGGCGACTGGTACGGGCGTCCGGTGAACGTGGCCAGCCGCGTGTCCAGCGTCGCCAAGACGGGCAGCGCGCTGGCGACCGCCGAGGTCAAGGACGCCGCCGCCGGCGCCGGCTTCCGCTTCTCGCGCGTGGGCCGGCGGCGGCTCAAGGGAGTGCGCCACCCGGTCGAGCTCTACCGCGTGCGGCGGGCGGAGCCTGCGGGGTAGCCCCCGACTCCCGCGAACTGCGCCGCGCCAGCCAGTTGGAGAGCGGCGTGTCGCTCAGGCCGTGGAGGATGATCGAGCAGAAGACGGCCAGCGCGGCGATGTTGAAGATGCGCTCCTTGCCTGGGATCGCGTCGCCCAGCACGAGCAGCGAGAAGGCCATGGTCGCCACGCCCTTGGGGCCGAACCAGCCCATGAACGCCTTGGTGGCCGTTTCCAGGCGCGTGCCGGCCAGGGCGATGAAGACCGCCGCCGGGCGCACGACGAAGAAGGTCAGTGCAACGATCGCGACCGCGGCCCAGCCGTCCTGGAAGAGGCCGTCGAAGGTCAGCAGCGACCCGAACACCACGAACACCGCGAGCTTGACGACCTCGACGAGGTCCTCCGAGCGCCCGGCGAAGCACTCCCGGATGTCCGGCCGCAGGATCCCGAGCGTGATCGCGCACACGAATACGGAGATGAAGCCGTTGCCCGCCGGCGGCAGCACCGCGACCCCGTAGGCCACGAACGCCGCACCCAGCGCGTAGAGCGCCTTCTGGTGCGCCGCCACGCCCTCCGTCAGGCCCTTGCTGCGGGGCATGATGCGGGAGGCGAGCAGGCCGACGGCGATGCCGAAGACCAGCCCCAGGGTCACGTCCTGGAGCACGAAGCGCCACCAGACGAAGTCGTTGTTGCCGACGCGCAGGGCGGCGCTGAAGGCGAGCACCGCGGGGAGCGCGAGGCCGTCGTTGAGGCCCGACTCCAGATTCAGCGAGTGGCGCACGATGCGCGGCACGCGCGGGTTGGTCACGACGCCGGACGAGAGCACCGGGTCGGTCGGGCTCAGCAGCGCGCCGACGAGGAAGGACTCGGTCCACGAGAGGTCGGTCAGGGTGTGGGTGGCCAGCGCGACCGCAGCCGCGGTGAGCGGCATCGCGAGCACGAGCTTGCGCAGCGGCAGGCGCCACGCCGTCTGGAGCATCTCGGCCTCGACCTCGAGGCCGTCGCGGAACAGGATCACGATCAGCGCGAGCGTCGCCAGATCGACCACGAAGGCCGAGGTGGGGTCGAAGTTCAGCACGTCGAGGCCCCCCTCGCCGAGCGCGAAGCCGGCCAGCACGAAGACCGCGGTCAGCGACAGGAAGCTGCGCCGGGCCAGCCCGGTGATGAGCGCACCGCCGGCCAGCAGCAGCCCGAGCACGAGCAGGGTGGTCTCGAGGTCGTCGGCGCCGGCGGCGGCGGCGGCGGCGAGGGGAGCACTGGGCGCCACGGGGATAGAGTGTCGCAGCGAGCGAGCGAGGGTCCCCGAGTGCGCATCACGGTATTGGGCAAGTCGCCGTCGTGGCAGGACGTCGACGGCGCGTGCAGCGGCTATCTGATCGAGGAGGGCGGGACGTGCCTGCTGCTCGACTGCGGCAACGGCGTGTTCTCCAAGCTGCGCAAGTTCCGTGACTACGTCGACGTGGACGCGGTCGTCGTCTCGCACCTGCACGCCGACCACATGCTGGACCTGGTCCCCTACAGCTACGCGCTCACCTATGCACCGCGCCAGCAGCCCGTGCCCGTGGCGCACTGGCCCGGGACCGACGATCCGGCGCGCCCGCTGCTGCATGCGCCGGTCGGCGCCAGGGAGACCTTCCGGCGCGTGGTTGGGTCGTGGGGCAACGAGGACCTGGTCGAGAAGGCGTTCCGGCTGCACGAGTACCGCTCGGGCGACACACTCGAGATCGGCGAGCTGCGCCTGCGCTTCCACGAGGTGCCGCACTTCATGACCACCCACGCCGTCGAGGTGGCGAGCGCCAACGGAAGCGGGCGCTTCACCTACGGCGCCGACTGCCGCCCCACCGACGAGCTCGTGGCCTTCGCGCGCGACACCGACCTGCTGATGGTCGAGGCCACGCTGCCGCGGCCGGAGCGCACCGGCGTCCGCGGCCACCTGACGCCGTCCGAGGCCGGCGACCACGGCCGCCGCGCGGGCGCCCGGCGGCTGGTGATCACACACATCTCCGACGAGCTCGACGCGCGCTGGGCGCGCGAGCAGGCCGAGGGCGCGTTCGGCGCTCCGGTGGAGGTCGCGGCCGAGGGGGCCGTCTACGACGTGTGACGAGGGCCGCCACGGGCTACATTGCCATGGATGCCCGAGCGCGACCTCTTCGGGAACTTCGACCGCATGCGTCGGGACGTCGACGAGCTGCTCGGCGGCGTCCTCGAGCGCACCGGCATCGCCCGCGGTGCGGCCGGCTTCGCCCCCGCGGTCGACGTCTACTACTGCGGTGAGCCCACCATCGTGGTGGTGAAGGCGGAGCTAGCCGGCGTCGACGTGGCCGAGCTCGGGCTCGAGATCCGCGGGCGCGAGCTCGTCATCAGCGGCCAGCGGCCCATCGGCGACTCAGAGCGCCGCTCCTACCAGCAGATCGAGATCGAGCACGGACCTTTCCGGCGCGTGGTGGCGCTCGGCACCGAGGTTGACGCGGACGGCGCCAAGGCCACCTACGAGAACGGCATCCTGCGCGTCGAGCTGCCCATCGCCTCGCCGCGCGAGCGGCGGCGAACGGTCCCGGTCGAGGTCCCGCGGGCCGCCGGCGGCTCGTGACGGGCGCCGCCCCAGCGCTCGCGGGGCCGGAGCTCGGGCCGGGCACGGCCGACGGCGACGTGAGTGGGGCGCTTCCGTCCGGCCTGCCGGTCCTGCCCCTGCGCGAATCGGTCGCCTTCCCGCAGATGGTGATGCCGCTGGCCGTCGGCCAGGAGCGCTCGGTGCGCCTGGTCAACGACGCGCTGGCCGGCAACCGCATGATCGCGATGGTCGCGAGCAAGGACCCCTCCGAGGAGAGCCCCGGGCCGGACGGGCTCTACGAGGTCGGCGTGGCCGGAGTGATCGCGCGCATGATCAGGATCCCCGACGGCAGCCTGCGGATCCTGGTCCAGGGCGGGCAGCGCATCCGGATCACGCGCTGGGTCGGCGAGGAGCCGTATCTCGTCGCCGAGATCGGGCCCGAGCCCGACGTCGTCCGCGAGTCGCCCGAGCTCGTGGCGCTCACGCGCAACGTCCAGCAGACGTTCTCGGAGATCGTCGAGCAGGTCCCCTACCTGCCCGAGGAGCTCCAGCTCGCGGTGGCCAACGTCGACGACCCGGGCGCGCTCTCCAACCTCATCTCAGGGGCGCTGCGGATCAAGCACGAGGAGAAGCAGCAGCTGCTCGAGGAGGTCGACGTCGAGAAGCGGCTGCGGCGCCTGTCCGAGATCCTCGCCCGCGAGCTCGAGGTCATCTCGATCGGCTCCCAGATCCAGTCGCAGGTCCAGTCCGAGCTCGATCGCGGCCAGCGCGAGTACCTCCTGCGCCAGCAGCTGAAGGCGATCCGAGAGGAGCTCGGCGAGGTCGACGAGTCCGAGGCCGAGGCGCAGGAGCTTCGCGAGCAGCTCGACGCGCTCGAGCTCTCCGAGGAGGTGCGCCGCCAGGTCGACCGCGAGCTTTCGCGCCTCGAGAAGCTCCCGCCTGGCGCGGCCGAGCACGGCGTGATCCGCACCTACCTGGAGTGGATGGCCTCGCTGCCGTGGGGCAAGTCGGGCGAGGACAACCTCGACCTCGAGCACGCGCGCGAGGTGCTGGACGAGGACCACTACGACATCGAGCAGGTCAAGGACCGCATCCTCGAGTTCCTGGCCGTGCGCAAGCTCGCCGCCGACCAGGGCGCGACGGCCGCCGGCTCGACGATCCTGTGCTTCGTCGGCCCGCCCGGGGTGGGCAAGACCTCGCTCGGGCGCTCGATCGCCCGCGCTCTGGGCCGGCCCTTCGAGCGCATCAGCGTCGGCGGCGTGCGCGACGAGGCCGAGATCCGTGGCCACCGCCGCACCTACATCGGGGCGATGCCCGGCGTGATCATCCGTGCCCTGCGCGACGCGGGCGTCAACAACCCGCTGCTGATGATCGACGAGATCGACAAGATGGGCGCGGACTACCGCGGCGACCCGGCCAGCGCGATGCTCGAGGTGCTCGACCCCGAGCAGAACCGGACCTTCCGCGACCACTACCTCGACGTGCCCGTCGACCTCTCGAAGGTCATGTTCGTGACGACGGCGAACACCCTGGACACGATCCCCGGGCCGCTGCGAGACCGCATGGAGGTCATCCAGCTCGCGGGCTACACCGAGGACGAGAAGCTCGAGATCGCCAAGCGCTACCTGGTGCCGAGGCAGATCGAGCGCAACGGCCTGCGGCGCTCGCAGATCGCGTTCACCGACCCGGCGCTGAAGGCGATCATCTCCGACTACACGCGCGAGGCGGGGGTGCGCAACCTCGAGCGCGAGATCGGGACGATCTGCCGCAAGATCGCGCGCCAGGTGGCCGAGGGCAAGCTCGACAGGCGTGTCTCGATCTCCGAGAAGCGCGCGCGCGAGCTGCTGGGCCGGCGGCGCTTCTTCACCGAGACACGCCGGCGCACGTCCCAGCCCGGCGTGGCCACCGGCCTGGCGTGGACCCCGACGGGCGGCGACGTGCTGTTCGTCGAGGCGACGGCGATGCCGGGCAGCGGCACGCTCACCATCACCGGCCAGCTCGGCGACGTCATGAAGGAGTCGGCCCAGGCGGCGCTCTCCTACGTGCGCGGGCACGTCCAGGAGCTCGCCGCCGACCTGGCCCCCGACTGGTTCGCGACCCACGACCTGCATCTGCACGTTCCCGCCGGCGCGATCCCCAAGGACGGGCCGAGCGCCGGGGTCACGATGGCGACGGCGCTCGTGTCGCTGATCACCGGCCGGCCGGTGCGCGACGACGTCGCGATGACCGGGGAGATCACGCTCACCGGCCAGGTGCTGCCGATCGGCGGGCTGAAGGAGAAGGCGCTGGCCGCGCAGCGCAGCGGCATCAAGACGGTGATCGCGCCGCGGCTCAACGAGGCCGACGCCGAGGACGTCCCCGAGCATCTGCGCCGGCAGATCACCTTCCACTGGGTCGATCGGATCGAGGAGGTGCTCGACGTCGCGCTCGAGGGCGGCCCGGCCGACGTGCGCCAGGAGCGCGCGCGGCGGCGGCGCCGGGCGCGGGCTCCGGCCAGGCAGGCCGCGCGCGGGTGACCGATTGAACGTCCAGCGGCGTCGCCGTCGGAGTATGCTCACGCCACCTGCACACGTCCGAGGGAGTGGTATGGCAAAGAAGAAGGCCGCCTCGGGGGCGGCGAAGGCGGGAAGCACGGCGACCAGCGTGTACGCCAGTGCCAGGGCGAACCCCTACATCCAGCGGATCATCGAGGACGCTGCGCTCCGCGACAACGTCCGCGACGCCTACGAGTCGAGCCGCAGGGCGTACGGGCGCCTGAGCAACGGCAAGGCCCCGACGAAGGTCCTGCTCGAGGACAAGAAGCTCCACAAGGAGCTCTCGAACGCCGCTGATTCGCTGCGCAGCGCGAGCGTTGCCCTGCAGGGCAAGCGGAAGAAGCGGCGCGGCCTGCGCCTGGGCCGGCTGCTGTTCGTCGGCCTGGTGGGCACCGCGCTGGCGCTCGCGCTCAGCGAGGGCCTGCGCTCGAAGGTCCTCGACCTGCTGTTCGGCGCCGAGGAGGAGTTCGACTACAGCTCCGCGACCGTGCCGCCGGCACCTGCCAGCCAGCCCGCTGCGTCGAGCGCCTGAGGGCGCCGACCAGAGATCACATAGACGTGCGAGGGCGCCCTCCGGGGCGCCCTCGTCGTTAACCGCTGGGGGTCGTCGACCCCTCGTCGGTCGAGGTCGAGGTCGTGCCCGTCGGTGCTCGAGGTCGGCCTTCTTCTTGACCGACCGTCGCCGTCGCCCGTTCGGGTTCGGCTTGAGGCCCTTCGCCAGCAGCTTGTCGATGTAAGCGTTCGCCTGCGTCGTCGCTGGTGAAGCGGCCTGCCCAGACCAGCCAGGTCCCATCGGGGTAGTCGAGGTCGGACTTGCTCGCGTCGAGCACTCCCGCGGTGAAGCCCTTGGCGATGATCTTGCGCGCTACCTTCTCAGCGTCGCTCCTGACTGTCTGAGCGTCTCGTCGAAGATGACCGTATAGCTGAGCTTCTTGTCGAACGTCCACTCGGGCACCGTCACCGGGGTGGTCGTGCCGCTCCCGGAGCCGCCGCCCGACGAGACGCTGCCGCCGCTCGTCGATCCCGTCGATCCGGTGGAGCCGGTGCCGGTCAAGCTCGAGCCGAAGGGATCCGAGCTCGAGCCGGTCCCGTTCGGGCTGCTGCTGCCGGTCGAGGGCGCGGTGGTGGTGTCGGTCTTGTTCGGGCTGGTGCTGGGTACCGAGCTGGACTTGGGCGGCTTGGGCACGTCGGGCGTGCCCGTCGCCGGCGCGGGCGGCGGCAGCGCCGCGACCGTCTTGCGGATCGTCTTCGCCCCGGCTATCGACGGGTCCTTGGCAACCTCGCTGAGCGCGAGCGCCAGGCCGGCGACGAAGATCAGCGCGATCGAGGCCGTGATCGCCACCGGCTGGTGCCAGCGCGAGCCGGTGGCGTCGATGCGGCTGCCGCACTCCAGGCACCAGTCCTGGTCGGGCGCCGCGGCGGCGGAGCACTGCGGGCACGCTCGGCCGGCGGCGGCGGCGGCGTCGTCGTGGGTGCCGGCGGAGACGGACACGGAGCCTCCGGCGGGGGACGCGGCCGCCGCGGTGCTGGGGAAGATGCTGTTGAGAAAGCGCTTCATCGCACGTACACCCTCGGCGGGCGCAGTATAAACGCGCGCGCGGGGCCCTCGGAGCGGTTGCAGCGCTTTTCTCTGCGCAGTTGCACCGCTTTCCCCCGCGTCGCGGCTCCCGTTAGCATCATGCGCTACATGGAGGCCGCAACACAGCGACCGCTGGCCGGTGACAAGGCCGTCCGCATCGTCGAGGCGATGCGCGCGAGCGTCGCCGAGCGGGGCGCGGCCGGATCGACCTTCGATCACGTGGCGCGTGACGCCGGCGTCTCGCGCGGGCTGCTGCACTACTACTTCGGGAGCAAGGAGCGGCTGCTGGTCGAGGTCGTCCGGCGCGACACCGCGATCAGGCTCGAGGCGCTCGACGCCGCGCTCGCCGGCGTGAGCACCGCCGACGACTTCATCGAGATCATGGTGCGGAGCCTCGAGGACGTGGTCCAGCACGATCCGGGCTACTTCACGCTCGTGTTCGAGCTGTTCACGCTCGGCCGCCGCAACCCCGAGATCGCGACCGAGATGGCCGAGCTCATGCGCCGCAGCCGCGACCTCGTGGCCGAGCGGTTGGCGGTCAAGCACGCCGAGGGGGTGCTCGACCTCGCCGAGTCGCCGGACGCCGTCGCGACGATCCTGATGTCGATGGCCGACGGGTTCGCGCTGTGGAAGCTGGGCGAGCCCAACCACGATCTCGCGGCCACCATGCGCGCGGGCGTCATGTGCTCGCGGCGCCTGCTCGGCGCTTGAGTTGACCGAGCGCCTGCGGGCGGTCCGGTGGCGCCGGGCGGCGATCGTCGCGGCGCTCGTGCTCTTCGCCCTGGTGGTGGTCGGACAGCTGGTGCTGCCCGCGATCGCCGAGCGGAGCGTTCGCGGGCGGCTGGACGATCACGGGAACGTGCTGAGCGTCGAGGTCCACGCCTTCCCGGCGATCCGGTTGCTGTGGGGTCACGCGGATCGCGTCGACGTGCGCATGGGGGCGTTCCGCGGCACGGGGGGCACGGTCGCCGGGCTGCTCGACGACGTCAGCGGCGTCACCCACGTCGACGCGCGCGCGCAGATCGTGCACAGCGGGCTGACGACGCTGCGCGACGCGCGCCTGATCAAGGACGGCGACCGGATCAGGGCCCAGGGCCGCATGACGCCGACCGACGTCGCGACGGCGTTTCCGCTCTCGTTCAAGGTCGCGCCGGTGGGTGTAATCGACGGCACGCTCGTGGTGCGCGGGGGCCTCGGCGTCGGCAGTCAGGTGGCCGGGGTCGAGGGCCGCATCGTCGCCGTCGACGGCCAGATCGTCGTGCAACCGGTCGGGATCCCGCTGCTCGGCGGGCTCGTCCAGCTCACGGTGTTCAGCGACCCGCGCGTGTCGGTCGACACGCTGACGGCGCATCAGGTTCCCGCGGGCTACGAGCTCACGGCCACCGGCCGCCTGAGCTGACCGCGCCGGTCCGCCGGACCGATCGCGCCAGGCCTACGAAGGCCTCTAGGAGCCCGCGCCGGAGGCCGGCCCGCTCGAGCCATCTCCGGTCGACGGGCTGCCGGAGGAGGGCTGGTCGGAGGAGAGCTGGTTGGCGGGGAGCGGGTTGTTGCCCGGTCCGGGCACGTCCGCGGGCGGCTGCTCGACGGGCGGCTGCTCGGCGGGCGGCTGCTGCGCGGGCGGCTGCTCGGTGGGAGGCTGTTCGACGGGGGGTTGTTCGGTCGGCGGCTGCTCGGCGGGCGGTTGTTCGGTCGGCGGCTGCTCGGCGGGCGGCTGCTGCGCGGGCGGCTCGTGGGGGCTGCTCGGTGGGAGGCTGTTCGACGGGGGGTTGTTCGGTCGGCGGCTGCTCGGTGGGCGGTTGTTCGGCGGCGGCTGCTCGGTGGGCGGTTGTTCGGTCGGCGGCTGCTCGGCTGGGCGGTTGCTCGGTCGGCGGCGGGTTCGCCACGAGCGGGTCGGTCCCGAGTTCCTGCTCGATCACATTCGGGACGCCGTCGCCGTCGCTGTCTTCCATCCCGTCGGGCACGCCGTCGCCTATCGAGTCGATCGCCGCGGGGTTGTAGCCGATCTGGTCCTCGACGGCGTTGACCAGGCCATCGCCGTCGGAGTCGACCATGCCGTCGGCCACGCCCTTGACGAGGCTGTCCGCCTTCTTCGGGTCGCTCTTGACGCGGAACTCGTTGACGTTGCGCACGCCGTCGCCGTCCGCGTCGCCCAGCGCATCGGCCGGGGTCAGCGGGTTGAGCTTCCAGCGAACCTCCCAACCGTCGGGCATCCCGTCGCCGTCGGTGTCGGCGCGGCGCGCGCTGGTCCCGAGCACGATCTCCTGGGCGTCCGGGATGCCGTCCCCGTCGCTGTCGAGCGACGCGGTGATGGACGGCGGGTCGGTGGTCTCGGCGGTCGTCGTCCCGGAGCCGCCCTGCGTGGACGCCGGGTCGACGCCGACGGCGGTCGAGCCGGTCCCGCCGCTCGCGGCACCCGGGCCCGTGGCCGGTGACAACGGCGCTGCGACGCCGCCGGAGCTGGTGGGCGAGGACGGGGTGACCAGCGCGGGAACGATCGGGGTCGCGCTCAGCGCGCCGCCCGAGGCCGTGCGGAAGGGCGGCACCACGTCGATGGACCGGTCGGCGAGCGGCGTTCGAGGCGCCGCTCCGGGAGCCAGCTCGCGGAGCACGGGCCAGTCGGGGGATGCGACGCCGAACAGGCGCGCGCCACCGACGAGGATCGCGACCGCCGCGGCCATGGAGATGACGGAGACCGCGGCGGCGGCGCAGACCCCTCCGTCACGAAGCGCGGAAGAGAGGGTGCGCACGCCTGACCTGAGACTTCTCACAGACTGGTTATCGGCGGCGCCGAATGCTGCTCAAGGAGCCGAAAAACCGGCGTATTAGATGAACTCTGGCGTTCTGGACGTATGTACGACTCGCTGGCGCCCCGGTTAAGGGATCTTTGGGGAGGTCCAAGGCGTGGCGAGCCGTCTACGAAGCTCGTCCACGAGCGAGCCGATCGGCACCCGTTCCTGGGTCAGTGAATCGCGGTCGCGAACTGTCACCGTCTGATCCTCCGCCGTCTGGTGGTCGACCGTGACCGCCCACGGCGTCCCGATCTCGTCCTGGCGCCGGTAGCGGCGGCCGATGGAGCCGCCCTCGTCGTACTCCGCGGCGATGTGGCGGCGCAGCTCCTCCTGGATCGCGCGGGCGGTCTCGGGCTGGCCCTCCTTGCGCACCAGCGGCAGCACCGCGACCTTCACCGGCGCCAGCAGCGGGTGCAGGCGCAGGACGGTGCGCGACTCGCCCTCCACCTCCTCCTCGTCGTAGGCGTCGACCAGGAAGGCCAGCGTCGCGCGGTCGGCGCCGGCGGCGGGCTCGATCACGTGCGGGACGTAACGATCGCCCGACCCCTGGTCGAAGTACTCGAGCTTCTCGCCCGAGAACTCGGCGTGCTGGCGCAGATCGAAGTCGCCGCGGTTGGCGATGCCTTCGAGCTCCTGCCAGCCGATCGGGAACAGGTACTCGACGTCGGCCGTCGCGCTCGAGTAGTGGCTCAGCTCGTCGGCGTCGTGCTCGCGCAGCCGCAGGTGGTCGGCGCGCAGGCCGAGCTCCTCGTACCACCTGCGCCGCTCGGCCTTCCAGTACTCGTACCAGCGCGGCGCCTCCGAGGGGGGGACGAAGAACTCCATCTCCATCTGCTCGAACTCGCGCGTCCGGAAGATGAAGTTGCCCGGCGTGATCTCGTTGCGGAACGACTTGCCGGCCTGCGCGATGCCGAACGGCGGCTTCTTGCGCGCGAACTGGAGCACGTTCTTGAAGTTGATGAAGATGCCCTGGGCGGTCTCGGGGCGCAGGTAGGCGGTCGCGCCCGCCTCCTTCACAGGGCCGACCGTCGTCTCGAACAGCAGGTTGAACTCGCGGGCCTCGGTCAGGTCGCACTCGGGGCCCTGGCCCGGCTCCACCGACGGCTTGCGCGGGCAGCGCGCGTCCTCGAGCTTGTCGGCCCGGAAGCGCTGCTTGCAGGTGCGGCAGTCCACCAGCGGATCGGTGAACCCCGCCAGGTGGCCGCTGGCCTCCCACACGCGCGGATGCTGCAGGATCGCCGAGTCCAGGGCGACGATGTCGTCGCGCTCCTGGAGCATGGAATGCCACCAGCGCGCGCGGACGTTGTTCTTCAGCAGCACGCCGTAGTGGCCGTAGTCGTAGGTCGAGCCGAGCCCGCCGTAGATCTCCGAGCTCGGGAACACGAACCCGCGGCGCTTGGCCAGCGCGGTGATCTTGTCCATCGTGACGACGTCCTGGGACACGGGCCGGGACCATACCCCGCTCCTATACTCAGCTCCCGATGCCCATCTACGAGTACCGCTGCGACAACGGGCACACCTTCGAGGTCATGCAGCGCATGACCGACGATCCGGTTGCTAGCTGCCAGACGTGCGAGGCGCCGGTCCAGCGCGTGTTCCACCCGATCGCGGTGCACTTCAAGGGCTCGGGCTTCTACAACACCGACTACGGGACCCGGAAGCGCCAGCGCGAGACGGCCGCGTCCGCGGAGGGAGGCGGCGGCAAGGATGGCGGGGGCGCGAAGGGCGAGAGCAAGGCCGGCGGCGAGTCCTCGTCCAAGGCCGAGAAGAAGTCGTCGGGCGAGTCGTCGAGCGCGACCTCGTCGAAGCCTGCGGGCAGCAGCTCGAGCACGGGCTCGTCCTCCAAGGACTGAGCCGCCTGGCCGGGGTGGCCGTGGCCCTCTGGCTCGCCGCGGTCCCCGCCGAGATCATGCTGCGGCGCCGGCGGCCGGCCCGCGCCGAGGAGTACCTGGCGGGCTAGGACGCGAAGCCGCGCGGCGTCCGTCGCAGCTCGTGGCGCTCCACGATGCGATCCGCGAGGCCGTACTCGACCGCCTCCTGGGCCGTCAGGTAGCGGTCGCGCTCCATGTCCTCGTGTACCTGCTCACGCGACTGGCCGGTGTGCTTCGCGTAGATCTCGTCGAGCCGCGCGCGCAGCTCCAGGACCTCGCGCGCGTGGATCTCGATGTCCGTGCTCTGCCCCTGGAAGCCGCCGCTGGGCTGGTGGATGAGCATGCGCGCGTTGGGGAGCACGAGCCGCTTCCCCGGCGCGCCGCCGGCGAGCAGCAGCGCCCCCATCGACATCGCGGTCCCGTAGCCGATCGTCTGCACGTCGGGGGTGACGTACTGCATCGTGTCGTAGATGGCCAGGCCGGCGTACACGTTTCCGCCCGGCGAGTTCACGTACAGCGCGATGTCCTTCTCGGGGTCGTCTGACTCCAGGTGCAGGAGCTGGGCCACCACCAGGTTGGCCAGCGTTTCGTCCACGGGCTCGCCGATGAACACGATGCGCTCGCCGAGCAGGCGCGAGTAGATGTCGTAGGAGCGCTCGCCGCGGGCGGTCTGCTCGACGACGACGGGAACGAGGGTCATGACCGGCCTCCTGTCGAATGTGCAACCGTGCAGTCGCGCTTTGCGCTGCTACTGTAGCGCAACCATTTGGTTGCAACTCCGCCGGCTGCGCGCTCGTCGCCCGCCGGTCGCACTCGGAGGTGAGCGAACATGGACGAAATCAGGCGCGAAGTGGTGCTGGGGGCGGTTCGCGAGGAGGTCTGGTCGGCGCTGACCGACCCGGAGCGGCTCGGCGAATGGCTCGGCGAGGCGCTCGCGATCGAGCTGCGCCCCGGCGGCGAGCTCGTGCTGCGGCTCCCTGACGGTCAGGAGCGCCGCGGCTTCGTCGAGGAGGTGGACCCGCCCGCGGTGCTCGTGTTGTGGTGGCGGCCGGTCGGCGAGGACGGCTCGGAGGGCGAGCTCACGCGCGTCGAGTTCCGGCTCGCGCCCGGCGAGGACGGCACACGCCTGCGGGTCGTCGAGACGCGGCCGCTGGCGCGCCTCGACGCGCGCGGCATCGAGCTCCCGGCGCGACGCGGCGCGAGCGGCGGCGCCGCGGACCGCGGCGGCCCGGTCGCGCTGGTTCGGTGAGCTCGCGCCACCCCACCGGCTTCGTGCGCGGGCCCGCCGCCGCGCCGGGGCTGGCAATCGGGCACGCCCGCGTCGCCGGCGACCCCTCCGGTCCGGTGTTCCACGCCCTGGCCGACTCGACCCGGCGCGGCCTGCTCGCCCGCCTCGGGTCGCTGGGCGCCGCGTCGGCGACCGAGCTCGCGAGCGAGCTCCCGGTGACGCGCCAGGCGGTGGTCAAGCACCTGGCCGTGCTGGCCGAGGCGGGCCTGGCCACGTCGGAGCGGCGGGGGCGAGAGGTCCGCTACCGGCTGCGACCCGAACCGCTGTCCGACGCGATGGCATGGATGGCGCACGTCGGCGCGGCCTGGGACGGGCGCCTCGCCGCGCTCGAGCGCCACCTCGAGGAGCGCGGCTGAGCACGCGGGGCGGCCGCGCTCACCCCTTCAGGAAGCGCTTGACCTCGGCCTGCTTCTCCTGCTCTGAGACGACCAGCCCCTGACCGCCGTCGGGCAGCGTCTGGAAGCCCGACGGCTTGAGCACGCGCGGGGGCGGCGACCCCCCGAGCTGCAGGTCGATGAAGAGCTCCATCAGGGTCGGGCCGCCCATGTCGGTGCGAATCGCCTTGGGGGCCGCCCACGACACCCACGGCAGGCGGAAGAAGGTGCTCGGCGACAGCGTCTTGGACTTGATCGCGCCGATCACCTGCTGCTGGCGCTCTGCGCGGTTGATGTCGTTCTCGGCGGGGTTGCAGTCGTTCACGCGGATACGCGAGAGCGCGAGCACCTGGCGGCCGTCGAGGTGCTTGGTCTGGCCGCGCTTGAACCTGATCGTCACGCCTCCGTTGCGGTTGCCGCCGTCGACGTTGGAGCGGATGCAGCCCGTCGCCGTGAAGTCGATCCCGCCCAGGGCGTTGATGAACTGCGGAAAGTTCTGGAAGTCCACCTCGACGAGGTGGTTGACCTTGATCCCCAGGTATTGCTTCACCGTGCGGATCGCGAGCTGGGGGCCGCCGATCGCGTAGGCGGCGTTGATCTTGTTGGGCCCCGAGCCGGGGATGTTCACGATCGTGTCGCGCGGGATCGATAGGCGGGCCGACTTCCCGCCGCCGACGCGCAGGAGCAGGATCGAGTCCGAGCGGCTCGTCTGCCCGACCTTGTTGGCGCCTCCCTCCAGCGAGCCCGGCGCCCGCGCGTCCGAGCCGAGCACGAGGATCGTGTTCCCCGACAGCAGCAGGTTGCCGCCCGAGTCGAGCTGCTGGCGAGCGGCGGAGGAGACCTTGCCTCGCTGGACCTCCGCGCTGACGAGGAACAGGACCAGCGAGAGCGCGAGCCAGCCGGCGACCAGCGCCACGAGCGCCAGCAGCACTCGCTTGACGGTGATCCGCGGGCCGCGGCGATCGGGCTCGCCCCGGCGCAGCGCCTTGATCCGGTCCAGGCCGTCGCCGCCGCGGCGGCCGAAGCGGTCGAGGAACCCGGGGCGGGTCCGGTAGAGCGTGTACTGCGGCCGGCCGGAACCGTCGGCGCCGTCCGGCCGCGTGGCCCGGCGGTCGGTGGCCTTGCCGCCGGCTCGCCCGCGTGGCTGCCGTTCGCCCGCGGCGTCGCCGGCCGATTTGTCCCGCTGCGCGGCGTCGGCCGCCGAGCCCGCGCGCGGTCGCGGCTGCTTGCGCGGCGGCACCCGCCGACCGCCCGACCGGTACAGCGTGTACTCCGGGCGTTCCTCGCCCTCCGGCGGGCGCCGGGGCCCCTTCGGGTCGTCCGCCATGCGCCGTGTATGGTGGCCGACATGGCGGCGGAGTGCGTCGTGGGCGTCGACCTCGGCGGCACGAAGCTGCTGGCCGGCTCCGTGGATTCACAGCTCCGCGTGCAGCATCGCGCGCGCCGCACGGTGCAGGGTGCCGGGCAGGCGGAGCTGCTCGAGCTGGTGCGCGACGCGGTGGAGGAGGTGGCCACGGCGACCGCCGGCGAGATCGCGGGCGTCGGCTTCGGCATCCCGTGCCTGATCGACCGCCGGACCGGCGTCGCGGTGATGGCCGTCAACCTGGCGATCGGGGACCTGCCGTTCGGCGACGTGATGGCCGAGCGCCTCGGGCTCCCGGTGTGGGTCGACAACGACGCGAACTGCGCGGTGCTCGCCGAGCACCGGCACGGCGCGGCGCGTTGTGCGAGCGAGGTCGTTCTGCTGACGATCGGCACCGGGATCGGCGGCGGGCTCGTGCTGGGCGGCGAGGTCTACCGCGGGGCGATCGGCGCGGGGGCCGAGCTCGGGCACTGCGTCGTCGAGATCGACGGCCCGCGCTGCCAGGGCCAGTGCCCCAACCGGGGCTGCCTGGAGGCGGTCGCGTCCGGGACGGCGCTCGCCCGCGAGGCGCGCGCGCTGGCGCGCGAGCGGCCGGACAGCGCGCTCGGTCGCGCGCTCGCGGCGGGCGACGAGCTGACCGGGATGCTGGCGACCGAGCTCGCCCACGACGGCGACGCCGCGGCCCGCGAGGCGGTCGAGCGCATCGGCCGCCGGCTGGGGGTGGGCATCGGGAACTACGTCAACGTGTTCAACCCCGAGGTGGTGGTGATCGGTGGCGGCGTGATGGCGGCGGGCGAGATGCTGCTCGGTCCGGCCCGCGAGGAGGTCGCGGCGCGCGCGCTGCGCCCGTCGCGCGACGTCGTATCCATCGTCCCTGCGAGCTTCGGCGCCGAGGCGGGGATGATCGGCGCCGCGGTGATGGCGCTCGATGGTGTCGCCGGCGGTGGCCCTGACGCGGATCCTCCGCGGCTGTCCGGCGATCGCCGCCGCGAGCGCTCGTGACCGGCGGCGGCGGCCACCTCGTGGTCTGCCCGACCCCGATCGGCAACCTCGAGGACGTGACGCTGCGCGTGCTCTCGGCGCTGCGCGACGCCGACGTGGTGGCGTGCGAGGACACGCGCAGGACGAGGATCCTGCTCGACCGCTTCGGGATCAGCGCCGAGCTCGTCTCCTACCACGAGCACAACGAGCGCGAGCGAGCGGCGCAGCTCGTCGAACGCATGCGCAACGGCGAGGTCGTTGCGCTGGTGTCGGACGCCGGGATGCCGCTGGTCTCGGATCCGGGCTTCGTGCTCGTGCGGGCCTGCGTGGCGGCGGGGCTGGCGGTCGAGGTGCTGCCCGGGCCCTCGGCGGCGCTGGCGGCGCTGGTCGCGAGCGCGCTGCCCGCCGATCGCTGGCGCTTCGCCGGCTTCCTCCCGCGGCGCCGAGGCGAGCTCGAGGAGCTGCTGCGCTCGCCCGAGACGCTGGTGGCGTTCGAGTCCCCGCGCCGGGTCGGGGCCTCGCTGCGGACGCTCGCCGAGCTGGATCCCGAGCGCCCGGTCGCGCTGTGCCGCGAGCTGACGAAGGTCCACGAGGAGGTCGTGCGCGGCCCGGCGCGCGAGCTCGCTCAGCGCTATGCAGACGCTCCGCCGAAGGGCGAGGTGGTGCTCGTCATCGGCCATGCCGCCGCCGATCGCGACGCCGACTCCGGCGCGGCTGTCGGGGCTGTACGCCGGCTGGTCGAGGCGGGCGCCAAGCCGCGTGCCGCGGCGAAGGTGGTGTCGGAGCTGACCGGAGTCCCGGCCAACGATCTCTACGCCTCGCTCACGACTTCGTGAACAAAGCCGCGCACCCGCCCGCGGCGGGCGCGACGCCGCGTACGGTCGCGCCATGGCCGCCGAACGCCGCGCCGACCGCAGCCCATCCGCGGCCAAGGGTCGTACTCCCCGTGGCCCGCTCGCGTCCTTCGCGTGCGCTGCGACGGGCTCAGCCTCACTGCCGTGCGCTGTTGCGGCCGCCCTTCTTCTCTCGCTCGCGCTCGCGGGTCCGGCGAGGGCGGGCGAGGGGAGGCGATGGTCCTGGCCGGTTCGCGGTCCGGTCCTGAGCGGCTTCCGCTACGGGGGTGACCCGTTCACGCGCGGCCAGCGCCGCGGGATCTCGATCGGGGCGCCGGTCGGCACCGAGGTGAGGGCGGCGTGTCCGGGGCGGGTGCGCTTCGCGGGCTTCGCCGGTTCGTCGGGGCGCACCGTGAGCGTCGCCTGCGGTCGCTTGGTCGCCACCTATCTGCACCTTGGCGCGATCGCGGTACGAGCCGGCGAGCGCGTGTGGCAGGGAGAGCGCCTCGGGGACGTCGGCCGCTCCGGCCGCCCGCGCCTGCCCAGCCCCCACCTGGCCTTCGGCGCGCGGATCGCCGGTCGCCGCTGGGCGTACGTCGATCCGCTCACTCTGCTGGAGGGTGCCGGGCGCGCGCCACCACCGGAGCTCGTGCCCGCTGCCCGACGCCCGAAGCTCCCCCGCCTCGGGCCGGCACCCCGCCCACCCGCTGTACGCGCGCGCGTACCCCGCACCGGCCCCGATCCGGCCAGGGCTCCGGCCCGAGTTCCGCGCCCGGCGCCGGACGGTCCTCCGTTCCGAGTCCCGCGCTCGGCGCCGGACGGCGCTCTGGTCCGAGTCCCGCCGCCGGTCGGCGCTCCCCGCCCGGCCGGCCGGCCGGTGTCGCGTCCCGGACTCGAGCCTTCGGGCTCGGTCCCGCTCGTCGCGTGGCTCGGGTTGGCCGCGCTGGCCGGTGCGCTGATCGTCGTGCCGGCGGGCCGCGCCGGGCGGCGGCGGCGCGCGCGGGCAGCGGCGGGCGCGGGGGCGGAGGTCGCGTCGCGATGAGGGCGCTCCGGGGTCCGGGCCGGCGGCGAGCGGGCCCGTCGTTATCGTCCTCGGCTCGCGATGGCCTACTACGTCACGACGCCGATCTACTACGTCAACGCGGCTCCCCATCTGGGCCACGTGTACACCTCTGTCGCGGCCGACATCCTCGCGCGGCACATGCGCCAGCGCGGCGAGGACGTGTTCTTCCTGACGGGGACGGACGAGCACGGCGAGCCGGCGGTGCAGGCCGCGGAGCACCTCGGGATCACGCCGCGCGAGCTCGGCGATCGCAATGCTCCTCGCTTCCGCGAGGTCATGGCCCAGGCCGAGGTCTCCAACGACTTCTTCATCCGCACGACGGACCCCGAGCACGAGGCGCGTGTGGCCGAGATCCTCCAGCGGGTGCACGACAACGGTCACGTCTATGCCGGCAAGTACGAGGGCTGGTACTGCCCGCGGTGCGCGGACTTCAAGACCGACGCCGAGATCGCGGAGGGCAACACCTGTCCCATCCACCACATCCCGCTGGAGTGGCAGGAGGAGGACAACTGGTTCTTCCGGCTGTCGAGCTTCCAGGAGCCGCTCGAGAGGCTGTACGAGGAGCGCCCCGACTTCGTGCGCCCACGTGCGCGCGCCAACGAGGCGCGTGCCTTCCTCGCGCAGGGCCTCCAGGACGTGTCGCTCAGCCGCGCCGAGATCACGTGGGGGGTGCCGGTCCCCTGGGACCCATCGCAGGTCTTCTACGTGTGGTTCGACGCGCTGCTCAACTACGTGACCGCGCTCGGATACGCGCGCCCCGGCGAGGACATGACCGAGCGCTTCTGGCCCGCCACGATGCAGTTGATCGGCAAGGACATCCTCAAGTTCCACGCGATCTACTGGCCGGCCCTGCTGATGGCCGCGGGCTACGAGCCGCCGCGCCACCTGTTCGTCCACGGCTTCCTGCTCAGCCCGACCGAAGGCGACTCCGATGCCGACGGCGGCGACGGCGCCACCACCCTGGAGAAGATGTCCAAGTCGCGCGGGAACGTGATCGACCCGTTCGAGGTGATCGAGACCTTCGGCGCCGACGCGCTGCGCTTCTATCTCCTACGCGAAGTGACGTTCGGGCAGGACGGACCCGTGTCCCAGGCCGGCTTCGCGACCCGCTACGAGACCGAGCTGGCGAACGAGTACGGCAACCTGGCCAACCGCACGCTGGCCATGATCGCCCGCTACCGCGGCGGAACGGTGCCCGACGTCGAGCCCGACCCTGCGCTTGCTCCCGAGTTCGATGAGCTCTGCGAGCGGGTGGCGCACCTGCTGGACCGCGCGGAGGTGACGGCCGCCCTCGACGAGATCTGGCAGCGCGTACGGCGCCTGAACCGCTACGTCGAGGAGCGGGCGCCGTGGAAGCTCGCGCGCGACCCCGATCGCGCGGCAGAGCTCGACACGACGCTGCGGTCGCTGGTCGAGGGGCTGCGGACGGTCACCGTGCTCCTTCACGCCTACCTGCCCGACAGCGCCGGGCGGCTGCTCGCCGCACTCGGGCACGACGACCTGACGCTGACCGGAGCCAGGTACGGCGCCGGCTCCGGCGGAGCCAGGGTCGGCGAGCTCGAGCCGCTGTTCCCGAAGCGGTGATGAGCGCGGGGACGTGATCGACAGCCACGCCCACCTCGACCACCTCGACCGCCCGGCCTCCGAGGCCGTCGCCGAGGCCCAGGCCGCCGGGGTGAACCGGATCCTCTCCATCGGGATGGACGGCGGCTCATGCCGCGCGACGCTCGCGCTGGCCGAGGACTTCCCTCAGGTGTGGGCCGCGGTCGGCCGCCATCCCAACCTCGCCACCGGCTTCGACGACGCCGACCTCGCCGAGCTGCGCGCGCTCGCCGCGCATCCGCGCTGCGTCGCGATCGGCGAGACGGGCCTGGACTACTACCGCGACCGCGCCCCCCGCCCCGACCAGGAACGGGCGTTCCACGCACAGATCGAGCTCGCGCGCGACACCGGCAAGGCGCTTGTGATCCACACCCGCGCGGCGGAGGACGACACGATCACGACGCTGCGCGAGCGCGCGGTCGGCGTGCGCGTCGTCCTGCACTGCTTCTCGATGCCCGACCGCCTGGACGAGTGCCTGGACCAGGGCTGGTGGATCTCGTTCGCCGGCAACGCGACCTACCCCAGCGCGCCCGAGCTCCGGGACGCGGCGCACCGCGTGCCCGACGACCGCCTGCTGGTCGAGACCGACTCTCCCTACCTCGCTCCCCAGCCGGTACGGGGCAAGCCCTGCCGCCCCGAGCACGTCGTGCACACGGCGCGTACCGTCGCGCAGGAGCGCAACATGCCCTACGAGGCGCTCGAGGCCGCGGTCGAGCGTAACGCCGCCGAGGCGCTCGGATGGTGAGCGCCGTCGAGCCCACGCAGCCCACGCTCCGCCGCCTGCGGCGCTTCGGCATACGGCCCAAGCGCGCGCTGGGGCAGAACTTCCTGATCGACTCGAACATCCTCGGCGTGATCGGCCGCGCGGCCGAGCTGCGCGACGACGACGTCGTCCTCGAGATCGGTGGCGGCGTCGGCGTCCTCTCCGAGTACCTCGCCGCGCGGGCCGCGCACGTGCACGTGGTCGAGCTAGACCGCGAGCTCGAGCCCGCCCTGCGCGACGCGCTCGATCCTCACGAAGGCCGGGCGACCCTGCACCTGGCCGACGCGACCACGATCGACCTCGCGGGCCTGCGCCCTGCCCCGGACAAGGTCGTCGCCAACCTGCCCTACGGGATCGCCGCGAGCGCGGTCCTGCGCACGATCGAGGAGCTGCCGGCGGTGACGCGCTGGGTCGCGATGGTCCAGCGCGAGGTCGGCGAGCGGCTCGCCGCCGTTCCCGGGACCGCCGCGTACGGCGTGCCCTCGGTAATCGCCCAGCTCGCGTGCCAGGCCCGCGTCGTCCGGTCCGTCCCGCGCACGGTGTTCTTCCCGGTCCCCAACGTCGACTCGGTGCTCGTGGTGCTCGAGCGGCGCGGTCCGGCCGCGCCGCCGGAGCTACGTGAATTCGTCCGCGCCGCCTTCGCCCATCGTCGCAAGGCGCTCGCCGGCTCGCTCGCGCTCGCCGACCACTCGGCGTGGAGCGACCGCGAGCGCACCCGCGCGGCGCTCGAGCGCGTCGGGCATCCCCCGGACGCGCGCGCCGAGCGCCTGTCGCCGGACGAGCTGCGCGCGCTGTACGAGGAGCTCGCGCGGTGACCGCTCGCGCGGCGCGCCCCACCGATCGGACGCCGCCGGCAACCGGACGCGAGCTCGCCCCGGGCAAGGTCAACCTCTGCCTGTTCCTCGGCCCGGCGCGCGCCGACGGCCTGCACGAGCTCGTCTCGCTGCTCGAGCCGGTGACGCTCGCCGACGAGCTCGAGCTCGCCCCCACCCGGGCCGCGAGCGACGAGGTCGTGTGCCCGGGCGTCGACGGCCCCAACCTCGCCGCAAAGGCCCTCGTCTCGTTCCGCGCCGCGGCGGGCTGGGACGGCCCCCCGGTTCGCATCACGATCGACAAGCGGGTCCCGGTCGCCGCGGGCATGGGCGGAGGCTCGAGCGACGCCGCCGCGACGCTCCGCCTCGCGGCTCGGGCGGCGGGGCGCGGCGCCGATCTGCTTCCGGCGATCGCCCCACGGCTCGGCGCCGACGTGCCGGCGCTGCTCGAGCCGGGTCCCGCGCTCGTCGCCGGCGCGGGCGAGCACGTCCAGCCGCTGCCGCCTCTGCCCGACCACGGCCTCGTGCTGCTGCTCCCGGCGGAGCGGCTCTCGACCACGGCGGTGTTCCGCGAGGCAGACCGGCTCGGGCTCCCGCGCGATCCGGTGGACCTCGCGCGGCGACGCGCGGAAACCGAGGAGATGCTCGGGCGCGGTGAGCTCCCCGCGCCGGCCAACGACCTCGAGCCGGCCGCGCGCTCGCTGTGCCCGGCGATCGACCGCGCGCTCGAGGCCATGCGCGACGCCGGCGCCGCGCACGCGCTCGTCAGCGGGTCGGGCCCCACGGTCGTCGGGCTGTTCTCGTCCCGAGAGGCCGCCAGGGAGGCGGCGGCCCGTGTTCCCGGTGCGATCGAAGTGGCTCCCGCGTGAAACCACTGCCGCTGATCCTCGCCGCGCTCGTGGTCGCCTGGCTCGTCGTCCGCCGCGCCAAGGTGTCAAAGCTCCAGGTCGCGCTCGCCGCCGTGGTCATCGCGGTGCTCGTCGTCTACGGGACCGGCCTGGTCAAGCCGCCCAACTTCGAGCACCTGATCGAGGACATCGGCCGCAAGCTCGGGCGCTGGACCTACGTGCTGGTCGGCGTCATGACGTTCCTGGAGACCGGCGCCTTCCTTAGCTTCGTCGCCCCCGGCGAGTTCACGATCCTGTTCGGGGGGCTGATCGCGGGCCAGGGCCGCATCAACGTGATCGTGCTCATCGCCGTGGTCTGGACGTGCGCGGTCCTGGGCGATACGACCAGCTTCTTCATCGGCCGCAAGCTCGGCCGCAACTTCCTCCTGCGCCACGGCGAGCGGGTGAAGATCACCGACGAGCGGCTGAAGCAGGTCGAGGGCTTCTACGACCGCCACGGCGGCATCACCGTGTTCATCGGGCGCTTCGTCGGCGTGCTGCGCGCGCTGGGCCCGTTCATCGCCGGGGCCTCGAAGATGCGCTACCGGCGCTTCCTGCCCTACGACATCCTCGGCGCGGGCCTGTGGGGCAGCGCGCTGGTGCTGCTGGGCTACATCTTCTGGCATAGCTTCGATCGCCTGAAGTCGACGGTCGGCCGCGGCACGTTCGCGCTCGGAACGCTGATCACGGTCGTGGTCGGGACCGTGTGGACCGTGCGCTGGCTGCGCGTGCCGGAGAATCGCCGCAAGGCCAACGCGTGGCTCGACGAGCAGGAGCGAAAGCCGGTCGCGCGCCAGTTCGTGCGGGCGTTTCGAGCCGCCTACCGGCGCATCCTGCGCCCGCTCGGCCGGCGCGTGCTGCCACCCGCGCGCTTCCTCTGGGAGCGCCTGACACCGGGTCGCCTCGGCCTGGAGCTCACGACGCTGCTGGCCATCGCGGCGGTGGGCAGCTTCGCCTGCATCGGCCTCGCCATGCTCGTCGAGGGCGCATCGCCGCACCAGCTCGACGTCGACTTCCTCAAGCGGGCCAGCGACCTGCGCGCGGGCTGGGCGGTGGACGTGACGAAGGTGTTCACAGCGCTCGGCTCCCTGCCCGTCGCGGGCGGCGTGCTGCTGGTCGCCGTGGTCGTGCTCGCGGCACGCGGACGCTGGGTCGAGGCCGTCCCGCTGCTGGCGGGCGGGATCCTCGTGTATGCCGGGGTGCACATCGCCAAGGCCGCGGTCGACCGCCCCCGTCCCGCGTCTGCGCTGATCGACGCGAGCGGTTCGAGCTACCCGTCGGGGCACGCGGCGTACGCGATCGCGTACGTCGCGATCGCGATCGCGGTCGCGCACTCGCTCCCCGGAATGGCGCGCCGCACGGCGCTGGTCGTCACCAGCGTGGTGCTGGCCGCGCTGATCGGGCTGTCGCGTGTCTACCTGCGCGTGCACTACCTGACCGACGTGCTCGGAGGGTGGGGCCTCGGCGCCGCGTGCTTCGCCCTGTGCGGCGCGATCGCGCTGGTCGTCACGTTCATGCGTCACAATATGGGCGAGCGCCGGCAGCTCCCCGCCGCGCGCGCCACGTCATGAGCAACGTCTCGATCACGTATCTGGTGATCGCCTGCTCGTCGGTCTTCGGGCTCGCGATCTTCGTGTGGCTGATCCTGGTCCCGGCCTGGAAGAGCTACTCCACGCTCTGGGAGCGGGCCGCCGCCACGTTCCTAGCGCTGTACGTGCTGGCCACGGTAGTCGGGGTCGGCGTCCTGGCCGGCGCCGCGCTGTTCTTCTACTCGGATCAGCTGCACCTGTAACAGCGGGCGCACAGTGCGGCTTCAGAGCGCGTCCGCAAGCCGCCGGCGCAGTCCACCCACCCTAGACTCAATTGTCGATCATGCCCTCGAACGTCTCCCATCTCCCGGTCGGTCCCGAGCGCGGGCGCCCGGAGCCGGACGCCGTCGACGCACTCGAGCCGCTGTGCGCGGTCATCGAGACCGGCGGCGGCCTGATCGAGCTCGTACGCGCCGCGTCGCGCTCGCTGGGGGCGAGCGTCGTGCTGCTCGACGGCGCGGGCGCCGTCCTTGCCGTGGCCGCCCAGTCGCCGGCCGAGGAGGCGCAGCTCATTCGTGCGGGAGAGGGCATCGAGAGCGCCGAGCTGCGCGTCGCCGACGACGTCGTCGGGCATCTGCGCCTGCGCCAGCGGGGACAGGCGCCCGCCGCTTCGCTGGTTCGGGCGGTCGCCGCCCTCGCCGCGCTCGAGCTCGAGCGCGTCCGCAGCCCCGACCGCGCTTCCCGGGACGCGACCGCCGCGTTCGTGCGTGCCGTGCTCGACCGCGAGCTGACCGGTCGCGACGAGATCGTCGCGGGGGGGCGCGAGCTGGGGATGGACCTGGCCGAGGGCGGCCTGGTCGCCGTGCTTCGCGCGCACCACCTCGCGGCGTCCGAGGAGGGCTGGCGCGACCGCCTGATCGCGGTCGCCGAGCGCGCCGCCCGGGCGACGGCGCCGGGCAGCGTGGCCGTGCTCTCGAACCCCGACGACCGGCCGGTGGCCGAGATCGTCGTGCTCGTCCCGGAGCCCGACGAGGACGAGGCGCGTCGGATCGCCGACGTCGTGGTCCGGGAGCTCGAGGCGAGCATCGGCGGGCTGCGCGTGTGCGCCGGCATCAGCCGCCGGACCCAGGACCCGATCGACCTTCACCGCGCCGGCAACGAGGCGCTTCTCGCGGCCAACGTCGCCGAGGGGGACGCCGACCACCCGGTGCTCGCCTTCGAGCAGACCGGCGCTTACCGGCTGCTGCTCTCGGCGATGAGCGAGGACCCGGACGAGCTGCGCCAGTTCTTCGCCGAGACGCTCGAGCCGGTGATCGCCTACGACGAGCAGTACGAGACCGACCTGGTTCAAACCGTGGAAACCTATTTGGAGGCCGACGGCAACGTGGCGGGCACCGCGCAGCGGATGTTCACCCACCGCCACACCGTGCGCTACCGGCTCGAGCGTGTGCGCGAGCTCTCCGGCCACGACGTGACCTCGAGCGACGGCCGCGAGAAGCTGAGCCTCGGCCTCAAGGCGATGCGCGTGCTCGGCATCCCGCCCCCGCGGGGGCCGGCCACCGAGCGCGGCACCGAGGCGGGCCGCGTGCCGCGCGAGAGAAAGGATCGCGGCTAGCCGACCACTCGGCCGCGCGCCCTCTAGCGCGGCAGCGGGGCGAGCGCGAGC
The DNA here is from genome assembly GCA_963797015.1 of uncultured Actinomycetes bacterium. Classification (GTDB taxonomy): domain Bacteria; phylum Actinomycetota; class Thermoleophilia; order Solirubrobacterales; family Solirubrobacteraceae; genus JBBPZA01. The sequence continues at coordinate 59,680 of CAWCNV010000006.1, forward strand.
GAGGATCGCGGCCAGCCGGCTAGCGCGGCCGCAGGCCGAGCACGAGCCGCTCGACCGCGTGATCAACGAGCTCGTCGAGCGCGGTGCCCCGGACCATGCCGCCGTTGACGAGCGCCGCGAGCCCCTGCATGGCGGCGAAGGCCACGACGGCGACGCTGTACGGATCGCCGTCGACGACGTCGCCCGCCTGCTGGCCGTCGCGGATCAGGTCGAGCGGCGCGGCGAACGCGCGGTCGGCCGCCTCGCGCAGGCCGGCCGAGGCCCCCGGCCGGTGCTTGCCGGTGAACATCAGCTCGAGCAGCGCGGCGTGGCTGGTCGCGAACCCGACGTAGGCGCGCGCAAGCGCGGCGAGGCGCGCGTCGAACGCGGGCCCGGCGCCCTCCACGGCCGCGGCCAGCTCGCCACCGAGGCGGTCGAAGCCGTCCTCGGCCAGCGCGTCCAGGAGCGCCTGCTTGTCAGGGAAGTGTCGCCTCGGCGCTCCGTGGCTGACGCCGGCTTCGCGCGCCAGCTCGCGCAGCGACAGGCCGGCGACACCGCGCTCTCGCAGCGTCCGCTCGGCGCTGTCGAGCAGCTCGGTGCGCAGGTTTCCGTGGTGGTAGGGCCGTGCGGCGCTGACGGTCACACGCGGCAGGGTAGCGCCCGAAAGTAGGCATTGACAGCAATGTTGGCGCCAACTACATTGGCAACCATGCCCAACTCAAAGTGGACCTCATCAGACCTGCCCGACCTCGACGGCCGGACCTTCGTCATCACCGGCGCCAACAGCGGCCTCGGCCTGGCGACGGCTCGGGCGCTCGCGGGCGCCGGCGGCCGCGTGGTGCTCGCCGTACGCAGCGTCGCCAAGGGGGAGGAGGCGGCGCGTTCGATCTCGGGCAAGTCCGAGGTCCGCCCGCTCGACCTCGCGGATCTCGCCTCCGTCCGCAGCTTCGCCGAGAGCTGGAACGGCGAGCTCGACGTGCTGATCAACAACGCCGGGGTGATGGCGATCCCCGAGCAGCGCACCAAGGACGGGTTCGAGATGCAGATCGGGACCAACCACCTCGGTCACTTCGCGCTCACCAACCTGCTGCTGCCGAAGATCACCGACCGCGTCGTCACGGTCTCCTCGCCCGCCCACCGCGCCGGCCGCATCCGGCTCGACGACCTCAACTGGGAGAAGGGCGGCTATCAGCGCTGGCGCGCCTACGGGCAGTCGAAGCTCGCCAACCTGCTGTTCACGCTCGAGCTCCAGCGGCGCCTGGACGAGGCCGGCTCGAAGCTGCGCGCGCTCGCCGCGCATCCGGGCTACGCGGCGACGAACCTGCAGTCGCGCACCGAGAACTTCATCCAGAACGCGATCATGGCGATCGGCAACAAGGTCATCGCCCAGAGCGAGGAGATGGGCGCCCTGCCGACGGAGTACGCGGCGACCCAGGACATTCCGGGCGGAAGCTACATCGGTCCCGACGGCTTCCAGGAGCAGCGCGGGCATCCGAAGCTGGTCGGCCGCAGCGCGGCGGCGAAGGACGCGGATACCGCGAAGCGTCTGTGGACGCTCTCCGAGGAGCTGACCGGGGTGAGCTTCCCGCTGACGCCCGCGACCGCGTAGCCTCCCGCGCCGTGAAGATCGGCGTCCTCACCGGCTCGGGGACTTACGCGCTGCCGGGCTTCGAGGACGCCGAGGCGAGCGAGCAGCAGACGCGGTTCGGCACGGTCGCGGTCACGAGCGGGCGCTTCGGCGGCGCCGAGGTCGTGCACGTCGCGCGGCACGGGGCGGCGCACAGCCGCATCTCCTCGCTGGTCAACCACCGCGCCAACGTGGTCGCGCTCGCGCAGTCCGGGGCCGAGGCGGTGCTGGCGGTCACGGTCTGCGGATCGCTCGACCCCGAGCTCGAGCTGGGGTCGCTGATCATCTTCGACGACCTGCACTTCCTGGCCAACCGGTTGGGCGACGGGTCGCTGTGCACGCTCTATGACGAGCCCGGGATGGCGGGCCGCGGCCACTGGATCTACGACCGCCCCTTCGCGTGCGGCTTGCGCGCCGCGCTGCTCGCAGGCGCCCGCGAGACGGGCGCGCCCGTCCGCGACGGCGGCTGCTACGGGCATGTCGACGGCCCCCGCTTCAACACGCGCGCCGAGATCCGCACGCTGCAGGCCGCCGGCGTCACGGCGGTGTCCCAGACGGCCGGGCCGGAGACCGTCCTGTGCGGCGAGGCCGAGCTGCCCTACGCGCTCGTCGGCTACGCCACCGACTACGCGAACGGGGTGGCCGACGAGCCCACGCCGGTGGAGGAGCTCGTCCGGCTCATCGGCGCCAGCACCGAGACCTTCGCGCGAACGCTCTCGGCGGCGGTGGGCCACGTCCGTGCACCGGACGTCGCGCCCGTCGGCACCCACTTCCGCTTCGATTGAGCCCGCCCGCTGTCCTCGTCATGGCCGGCGCGCCCAGTGCAGGGCAGGCCACCGCGCGGCTGGAGCCGTTGCTCGGGCCGCAGCGCTGCGCGCGCCTGCAAGAGGCGCTGATCGCTCGCGCGGTGGCCTGGGCGGGCGAGATCGGCGCGCGCGCGTGGGTCGCGTGCACGCCGGCGGACGCCCGCGACGAGGTCGAGGCCTGTGCTCCCGGGGCGGTGGTCTTCGCGCAGCAGGGTCGTGACGCGGGCGCGCGCCTGGTCGGCGCGGCGCGGCGCGTCTTCGACGAGAGCGAAGGACCGCTGCTGGCGATCGGCACCGGCCTTCCGACACTGCAGGCGCGCCACGCGGCGGCTGCGCTCGACGACCTCGCCGCCGGCTGCGACGTCTCGGTGGGGCCGGCCGCGGACGGCGGCTGCTACCTGATCGCGACACGCACGCTCCACCCCGAGGTGCTCGCCGTGAGCGACGGGGTGTGGGCCGGCCCGCGCGGGTTCGAGCTGACGATGGCCGCGGCGCACGGGGCCGGGCTCGAATTGGGGATGCTGCGTTTGGAGGTGGCGCTGGGCACGCCCTCCGACGTGCGCTGGCTGCTGCTCGACCGCGGGCTGCCGGACGACGTCGCGGCGATCCTGCGCGGCGCGCGCTGAGCGTGCTCGCCGAGAGGCGCGACCGTCGGCCTCGGCCGTTGCCTCGCTAGAGGCCGGACGTGCAGGTGCGACAGCCGGGAAGCACCGCGTCGAGGTGAGCGACTCCCGGCACGTTCGCGTCCCTCACGAGCCGCTTCAACGCCTTCCTGTCGCCCTTGAGGTAGCGGTCGAAGAAGTCCGTGGTGGAGTTGATCGTCGGGTCGGACCAGGGCGACACGTACGGGATGTGCTGAGCTTTCTCGAGCGTCACGAAAGCCTTGGGCGGCGGCGCCTTGCGGTAGGCGTTCTGGCTGCCGGCGTAGGGAACGATGTTGTCGGCCGTGCCGTGCACGAGGAGCAGCGGCGGGGTGGGCGTGGTGAAGAAGCTGCCGTTCGGGAACGGGAGCTGGATCCCGGACCACGCGACCGCGGCGTCGACGCGCCGATCGACGCAGCAGCTGTTGGTGAAGCCGAAAGTCGTGATCGCTCCGAGCGAGTGACCGGCCACCCCGATGCGGTGCCTGGCTACGGTCCGCCGCAGGTCGCCCCGCGGACCGGCCAGCCGCAGCACGCGGGTGAGCACGAAGCTCACGTCCGCCGGCTGGTTCACGTAGGCGGCGACCGAAGGACCGCCGGGTGCCCCGGCGCTCGAGAGCGGAAACGTCGGCGCGGCGACCACGTAGCCCGCCCGGACGATCCGCTCGAGTATCGGCCTGTACGCGGGCCCGTTTGCCAGGACGCCGTGCGAGAAGACGATCAGGGGGAAGTCGCGGCCCTTCCGTAGCGGCGGCGCGTTGTCCCGTGAGGGAGCAGCCGGATCGCCCTTCGCGGGATAGAGGACGAGCGTGGGCAAGGTCCGGGTCGGAGCGCCCGGGTAAGTGCCGTTTCGCTCCGTGGGCCGGCTCGTGTCGACGAACGTGTAGGTGTGCGCGCCGACTGCGTAGGGGCCGCGGGTCTTCGCCGCCGCCGGAGCCTGCGCACCCACGAGGTTCACGCCCACGGCGAGCGCGAGCACGACCAGAAGCGCTCCGACTCGACGACTTCCCTGCTCGACGCTTGACACGGCGACCTCTCTCGCCTCCGATGGCCGACCCGTGACGACCCGGCGGCCACGCTACCAGCGGTGGCCCGGCGGTGGTCGCGGTTCGCGGGACCATGCGCCGCGGGCGGCCTCCACCGCCCCGCCCGCCACTCCTAGCATGAGGGCGTGCGCGCGCTCGAGGAGTCGACCGTGCTGATCACAGGCTCGACCGACGGCCTCGGCCGCCGGGTCGCACGCGATCTGGCCGCGGGCGGTGCGACGGTGATCGTCCACGGCCGAAGCGAGGAGCGCGGGCGGCGCGCGGTCGCGGAGATCATCGAGGAGACGGGCAACGAGGGGACCTCGCTCGTGCTCGCCGACCTCGCGTCGCTCGAAGCGGTCCGCGCGCTCGCGCGTCACGTGCGCGAGCGGACCGACCGGTTGCACGTGCTGGTCAACAACGCGGGCATCGGGGCGGGACCGCGCGGGGGCGAGGCCGCGCGCGAGCTCAGCGCCGACCGCTACGAGCTGCGCTTCGCCGTGAACTACCTGTCGCACTTCCTGCTCACCCACCTGCTGCTGGACCTGCTGCGAGCGAGCGCACCCGCGCGGATCGTCGACGTTGCTTCGATCGGCCAGCACCCCATCGACTTCGACGACGTGATGCTCGAGCACGGCTACGACGGCTTCCGCGCGTACGCGCAGAGCAAGCTCGCGCAGGTGATGTTCACCTTCGAGCTCGCCGACAGGCTGGGGCCTTCGGCCGGGGTGACGGTCAACGCCCTGCATCCGGCGACGCTGATGGACACCAAGATGGTCTTCGAGAGCTTCGGCTCGGCGCGCACGCGCGTCGAGGACGGAGCCCGCGCGACCGAGAGGCTGATCGCGGACCCGGCGCTCGACGGCGTCACCGGCCGCTACTTCGACGCCACCGAGAAGTCCCGCGCCGACCCCCAGGCCTACGATCCGGAGGCCCGCCGCCGGCTCTGGGAGCTCAGCGAGCGCCTGACGGGAGTCGCCTCCTAGCTCTGGCCGTCGCGCCGCTCGGCTGCGACCGCGCGTTCGCCGGCCTAGCTGCCGTGATGCCCGCCGCCGCCGCCGGATGTGGCGACCGCGGCTGCCGCTCCTCCCGCAGCGGCAGCCGCCTGCGCGGCGCGGGCCACGTCGCCGACCGCCTTTCCCACCAGCCCACGGTCGGCGACTGCCGTGGATCGCTGGATGGCGCGTGCCTCGCAGAGCGCGGCACGACCGTTGTGACCAAGTCGAACGGGAGCAGCAGCGAGAGCAGCGACGCGTCATCGAGGTCCGCGTCGCGCTCTGAAAGAACCACGGCCCCAAGGCGCTCGCGTAGGGCTCGCTCGGGGCCCGGATCGGCTTGCGGAGAGCGGGTGGGAGGGAGGAGGCCGAGCACCTTGCGCCGCTGCTCGACCGGCACGCCCTTCTCCACCTGCGCCTCGGCAAGCCGGCGGCGCAGCGGCCGCAGCTCCCGTGGCAGCCGCTCCGATCCACCCCTTCGCGGTCCGTGACCTCGACGAACCGCGGACCACGTCGAGCGCGGCGGCGACAACTTGATGCGACCGCATGCGCGCTCCCTCGACAAGGGCGATCCGCCCGCTCTCCTCACGCAGCGCCGCGCCCCGTCCGAGGTCCATCAGGAGATCCCCGCCAGCCCTGGCTCGACGCCGCCGGCTCGATCCCGCCCACTGTCGTCGTCCAAGGCGAGCAAGAGCAACTGCTCGGCGAGGATGAGCTCCATCGCCCGACGGTACGGGCCACTGCCGAGTTCACGCTAGATTCGCGCGGACGCGGTGAGTCCCCTCGCGCTGGGGAGTGGTGTAACGGGCAAGCACGGGACACTTTGGCTGTCCAAGACGGGGTTCAAGTCCTCGCTCCCCAGTTGCCGATTCGGGCTATCCGTCCGGTCAAGAAGCGAACATATGTTCGCAATGAGAGGAGGGCCCAGGTACACCGAAGACGAGGCGCGCCGGGCCATCGTCGCCTCGTTGTGCTGGGCGGAAGCCCTCAGACGTCTCGGTGTTCGTCCATCGGGCGGGCACCACAAGACGCTCAAGAAGTGGGCGCTCAGGTGGCGGATCTCGACCGACCATTTCGATGCCAACGCCGCCCGAGGTAGGGCCGGCAGCACGCGTCGGCGACCCATCGAGACACTGCTGGTGGCGCACTCGACCTACGCCAGAGGTCACCTCAAGGCGCGGCTCTACAACGAGGGGCTCAAGCGACGCGCCTGCGAGCTGTGCGGTCAAGGCGAGACCTGGCAAGGCCGTCGCATGTCACTCATCCTTGATCACGTCAACGGAGTGGGCGATGACAACCGGATCGAGAACCTCCGAATCGTTTGCCCGAACTGCGCCGCAACTCTCGAGACCCACTGCGGGCGGAACATTTTGCTCGTCGAACGTGAATGCGCTCGTTGCGAGCAACGCTTCCTGCCTCGCTACCAAGGCCAGCGATACTGCTCGCGCGATTGCTGGCACGCGAGTGAAAAGCAGTACCTTCGTGTCCCGCGCCCGGAACGACGCAAAGTCGAGCGGCCTGCTTACGAGCGGCTGATCGCCGAGCTGGAGGCGACGAGCTATCTCGCGGTTGGGAGGAAGTACGGCGTCTCGGACAACGCCGTGCGAAAGTGGGTGCGGTGGTATGAGGGGGAGCGGGCGCGGAGTGCCCCCGGTGGCGATGATCGCCCCGCGACCTTAGGAGGTCCGTGCACCAGTACGACGAGCTGACCGAGCGCATCGCGAAGGCCGTGTACGCCTACACGGAGTGGCGGCTGCGGCTGGATCCGGTGCCGTTGGACTCCGGGATGTCGCGCGAGCGGCTCGACGAGCGGATGGGCGGGCTGCTCGGGGCGGAGGGCAACGACCCCGTCAAGGTGCTCTCGCTGTACGACGAGACGGTCTCGCGGGCGGTCATCTCGCCCGACAGCCCTCGCTTCCTCGCCTTCATCCCCGCCGCTCCGACGAAGGCCGCGCTGCTGTTCGACATGGTCGTGTCGTGCGCGTCGGTCCAGGGCACGTCGTGGCTCGAGGCCGCGGGTGCGGTGCATGCCGAGAACCAGGTGCTGCGGCTGCTGGCCGAGACGGCGGGGCTGCCCGAGACGGCCGGCGGCTGCTTCGTGTCCGGCGGATCGGCCGGCAACCTGTCTGCGCTCGTGGTCGCGCGCGAGGTCGCGCGGCGCGAGCGCGCGCGAGCCGGCGGCGAGCAGCCGGCCCGCTGGCGGGTCGCGATCAGCGACCAGGCGCACTCGTCGATCGACAACGCGCTGCGGATCATCGGCGTGGATCCGCTGCGGGTCCCCGACGACGACCATCGGCTCACGGGCGAGCGGCTGAGCGCAGCCCTCGACGCCGACGGCGACGCGGCGTCGGTGTGCGGCGTCGTCGCGACCGCCGGTACCACGAACGCGGGCCTGATCGACGATCTCGCGGGCGTGGGGGAGCTCGCGCGCGAGCGCGGCCTGTGGTTCCACGTCGACGCCGCCTACGGCGGGGCGGCGCTGTTCGCGGCGAGCGTCCGCGGCCGCCTCGCGGGCCTCGAGCAGGCGGACTCGTTCGTCGTGGATCCGCACAAGTGGCTCTTCGCCCCGTTCGACTGCGCCGCGCTGCTGTATCGCGATCCCACCCTCGCGCGCGCGGTCCACACCCAGGACGCGTCCTACCTGGACGTCATCCACGAGCGACCGGACGAGTGGAACCCGAGCGACTACGCCTACCACCTCACCCGTCGCGCGCGCGGGCTGCCGCTGTGGTTCTCGATCGCGGTGCACGGCACAGACGCGTACGGCGCGGCGATCGAGACCGCGCTCGCGCTCGCCCGCGAGGCGGCCGAGGTGATCCGCGCCACGCCCGAGCTCGAGCTGATCCGCGAGCCCGAGCTCGCGGTCGTCCTGTTCCGGCGCAGAGGCTGGGATGCGCACGACTACCACCGCTGGGCGGCGCGTCTGCTCGCCGACCAGGTCGCGTTCGTCACCCCATCGTCGTGGGAGGGTGAGACCGTGGCCCGGCTCGTCTTCCTGCACCCGCGGACGACGATCGACCTCGTCCGGGAGATCGTGGGGAGGATGGCGTGATGGGTCGCGAGACGTGATCGATCCTCTCGAACGCTGGCGCGAGTACGGCGAGAAGCCCGACTTCGCCGGCCTGCTCACGTTCGGCGGCATGCCCTACACCGAGGACCCGGGGGAACTGGAGGGCGTGGACGTCGCGATCGTCGGGGCACCCACCGACGACCTCGTCTCCGACCGGCCGGGCGCCCGCTTCGGCCCGCGTGCGATCCGGGGCGCGAGCTGCCCGTCGGGCCCTCACCTCGAGGCGGGGATCGACGGCATTTCCAGCCTGCGCGTCGTCGACTACGGCGACGCGCCCGTGCTGCCGGCCGACCCCGCGCGCACGCACGAGGCGATCGAGCGCACCGTCGGCGAGGTGGTCGCGGCCGCAGCCGTCCCGATCGTGCTCGGCGGCGACCACGGGATCGCCGAGCCCGACATCCGCGCCTGCGCCGCGCGGCACGGGCCCGTCGGCCTGGTGCACTTCGACACTCACACCGACACCGGCACGAGCGTCTTCGGGGTCGAGGTCTCGCACGGGACGCCGATGTACCGCCTGGTCGAGCAGGGCCGCGTCGACCCCCAACGCTACGTGCAGATCGGGCTGCGCGGCTACTGGCCGGGCGAGCCCGAGTTCGCCTGGCAGGCCGAGCGCGGGATCACGAGCTTCTTCATGCACGACGTGCGCGAGCACGGGATCGGCGAGATCGCGCGCCGCGCGCTCGAGCGGATCGGCTCCGGGCCGGCCTACCTGTCGGTCGACGTCGACGTGCTCGATCCGGCCTTCGCCCCGGGCACCGGGACCCCCGAGCCGGGCGGGATGACCTCCGCCGACCTGCTCTGGGCGTGTCGCGAGCTCGCGGCCGGGCTCGAGCTGGTCGGAGCCGAGGTCGTGGAGGTGCTGCCCACCGCGATCGGCTCCGCCGACATCACGGCGCTGGTGGCCGATCGCGTGGTGCGCGAGATCGTCACCGGGATCGCACTGCGGAGGAGGGGCCGGTGAAGGGGTCGCGCAGCGCTGCGCGGGGCCGGTGAAGGGGTCGCGGCGGCGCTGCGCGGGGCCGGTGAAGCGGTCACCGCAGCGCTGCGCGGGGCCGGTGAAGGGGTCGCGGCGGCGGTCGCGCGGGGTGGTGAACCGGTCGCGGCGCCGCCGGGCGGGCGGGCGGGGGCCTGCGGGCGCCGCTCAGGCCGCCGGCCGCGCCTCGCGCGCGCGGCGGCGGGCGGCGGCGTTCTTGCGCAGCTGCTCGTGCTCGACCTGGCGCTTGAGCTGGCGCAGCGTGCGGCGCAGGTGGCTGCGGACGGTCCGCGCCGCGATGCGCTCGGCCAGGACGCCGAAGACGCCGGAGCCTGCGACGCCGTAGGACAGGCGCAGCTCGATGCGCGTGCGGCCGTTGTCCCGCGCGCGCACGCGCCAGCGCCCGCGCTGGTCGATCCCGGTGATCGAGTTCCACGCGATCTCGCGCGCCTCGACCCACTCGACGACCTCCACGAGCCCGCCGACCTCGGCCGACCCCACCCGCAGCAGCATCCGGTAGCGCGCTCCCTCGCCGGTGGGCTTCTCGCTCGCGACCTCCCAGCGCGTGAAGCCCGACATGAAGTGCAGGTAGCGCTCGGGATCGCCGAGCAGCTCCCACACCCCCTCGGGGGGCGCTGCGACCTCGACGATCTCGACGATCCTCATCCGATCAGCGGGAAGCGCCGCTCAGCGGCGAGCGCGTCCAGGGTCTCTTGCATGGACCGCATCACGTGGTCATAGGCCTCGTCGAGGTCGGGCTCGGGCCCGAACTCCTCGCGCAGGTGGATGGCAGGCAGCGCCTCGATCGTGATCTTGGCCGGGAGCGGGATGTGGCCCAGCATGTCGCCGACGTTCAGACCCCAGGGAAGCGCGAGCGAGATCGGCAGCACCTTCAGGCGGAACAGACGATCCAGCCGCAGGGTCTTGGAGAGCCACTCGCCCCGGCTGAGGAAGAGCGCCGTCTCCTGGCCGCCGATCGACACCACCGGGACGATCGGCACGCCCTGGTCGAGCGCCAGGCGCAGGAACCCGCGCCGGCCGCCGAAGTCGACGCGGCCACTCTCCCAGCTCGGCCGGTGGACCTCGTAGTCGCCGCCGGGATAGACGAGCAGGGCGGCGCCCGAGCTGAGCGCCTTCTCCGCGTTCTCGGGCGAGGCGGCGACCGTGCCGAACTTGCGCAGGAAGCCGAGTCCCGGCATGGACAGCACGAGGTTGTGAGCCAGCTGGTAGAAGGGGCGCTCGACGCCGAAGTAGGCGCAGAAGGCCAGCGTGAAGACGATCGTGTCCGGGGTCAGGTTGCCGCCGGAGTGGTTGCCGACGAGCAGCACCGGCCCGTTCTCGGGGATGTTCCCCAGCCCGCGCACCTCGCCGCGGTAGTAGAGGCTGGCCAGCAGCCACTGGCGCGGGAGGCTCTCGCGGATGTAGTCGGGGTCGCGCTCGTCGAGGTCCGCGCGCGGGATGCGCCGCTGGACCTGCTGGGCGAGGCGCCCCAGGAACCGCTCGGCGCCGCCGTCGCGGCGGCCCGCGCCGCCCCCCGGCTCGTGGCCGTTGCGGGAGGCGCGCTGAGCGGTCTCGGAGGGGGTCACCGCGGCAAGTGTATGAGCAGCACGCCCGGCCCGGCCGTTCGCTACGCGGCTGCGGCGCGCGGCGGCCGCTTCGCCGGCACCGCGCCACCCAGCGCGTCGACCTGCGCCAGGAACCGCGAGATCAGCCCGTTGACCTGCTCGGGCCGCTCGACCTGCGGCGCGTGGCCGCACGCGTCGAGCACGATCTGCTCGGCGCTCGGCAGCCAGCGCCGGACGTGCTCCGAGAGGCCGGCCGGGACGATCTCGTCGTGCGAGGACCACACGAACAGCGAGGGCGGCTCGAGCGCGGCCAGGCGCGGGTAGAAGCCCTTGGCCCCGAACGGCGCGTCGAGATAGATGTTGCGGGCCGATGCGAGGAACGCCAGCCGCGCGCTGGCCGAGCCGTAGATGCGCTGGAACTCGTCCGTCGCCACGTCGGCGACGCTCGGGTCGACGACGTCGGGGTCGGCGAACATCGCCCAGAAGTGGCGCGCGACCGTCTCGCGCTTGAAGCGGTGGGGCACGAGGCCGAGCTCGGGGCGCAGGACGCGCACCAGCCGGTGCCAGTCGCGGCGCACGAAGGCGACGGCCGGGCACAGCAGGGCGAGCCCGCTCACGCGCTCCGGTGCGCTCAGGCCGACCTCGAGCGCGACCTTTCCGCCCATCGAGTTGCCGACCAGGTGTGCGCGCTCGATCTCCATCGCGTCCATCGCCCCGACCACGGTGCGGGCGAACCAGGGCGCGTCGTAGCGCGCGTTGACGGGCTTGCTCGACGAGCCGAAGCCGGGCAGGTCGATCGCGTGCACCCGGTAGCGCGTGCTGAGCGCGGCCGCGGCGTCGAAGAACGACGCCTTGGTCGCGCCGAGACCGTGGAGGAGCAGTACGTCGGGCCCCGAGCCCATCGTCAACGTCGAGAGGCGCAGCCGGCCGACCCGCACGTCGTGGAGCGAGATCAGCGGGTCGCGGCCGTTGGGACGGCGGAAGAAGCCCTCGAACGCGACGGCGAGGTCGATGTCGCCGCGGACCGTGAGCTTGCGCTGCGAGAAGGCCTCGACGCCGTTGAGCGCGCCGTCGCGCAGGCGCAGCCAGGTCTCCGCATCGGTGCCGAGGGTCACGTCGGGGCGGCGGCTCGGCGCGCCCTTGCGCACGCGCGCGCCGTGCGGCGTCAGCCGGACCTCCCAGGTGTGGCCGACGTCGGCGAGACGCACGTGGTAGGTGGCGTCGAGGTCGTCGGTGGCGCCCAGGTAGCGCCCCGGGAGTCCCCGGAAGGCCTGCTCGACGAGCTCCAGCCTCCGTGCCGGTTTCAACACACCAGACAAGGCTCTATCGAGTCTATATCGCGGGTCGGTGGACAGCACCGACGCCGCTAGGGTCCCCCGCTGAGTGCGACTTAATCGTGCCATCGCGCTGACCGACACCCGCTCCTCGGAGCGCCGGTCCCTGAGCCCGCGCGAGCCCGGAAAGGTCGGGATCTACGTCTGCGGACCGACCGTTTACGGCCGTATCCACGTCGGAAACGCGCGCCCGTTCGTGCTCTTTTCGCTGCTCAAGCGGTTTTTGGAGCACGAAGGGCTGAAGACCACGCTGGTCGTCAACGTCACCGACGTCAACGACAAGATCTACGACGCCGCGCGCGAGAGCGGCGTGCCCAGCGCGCAGCTCGCGCGCGAGATGACCGCCCATTACGTGGCCGACACCGACCGGCTCGGCCTGGGACGCCCCGACCACGAGCCGCTGGCGAGCGAGACGATCGGGCCGATCGTGGCGCTGATCGAGCGCCTGATCGAGGGTGGGCACGCCTATGCAGCCAACGGCGACGTGTTCTTCCGTGTCCGCTCGTGGCCGGCGTACGGGTCGCTCTCGCACCGCGACGCCGACGCGATGGACCAGGGCGAGGGCGTCGAGGGCGCCGAGCGCAAGGAGGACCCGCGCGACTTCGCCTTGTGGAAGGGCCACAAGCCCGAGGAGGACGAGTGGTGGCCCTCCCCCTGGGGCCCGGGGCGCCCGGGCTGGCACATCGAGTGCTCGGCGATGGCCCAGGAGCTGCTGGGGCTGGACTTCGAGATCCACGGCGGCGGCTCTGACCTCGTCTTCCCGCACCACGAGAACGAGGCCGCCCAGACCGAGGCGGCCACGGGCAAGCCGCTCGCGCGGCTGTGGGTGCACAACGGGATGGTGCGGATGGGCGAGGAGAAGATGGCCAAGTCGGTCGGCAACATCCGGCTGCTGCACCAGGCGCTCGACGAGTACGAGCGCGACGCCCTGATCGTCTACTTCCTGGGCGGCCACTACCGCCAGCCGATCGCGTTCTCGGCCGAGCGCCTGGAGGAGGCGCGGGCGTTCGTGCAGCGCATCCGCGAGGCGGGGAGGCGTCTGGTACCGGGCCCGTCGCCGGCGGACATCGGGCCGCTGCGCGAGCGCTTCCTGGAGGCGCTCGCCGACGATTTCAACACTCCCGAGGCGCTGGCGGCCGTGGCCGATTGGATCCGCGAGGCCAACCGCCGCGGCGAGGGCGTGGGAGACGCCGATCTGCGGGAGATGCTGGCGATCCTGGCGCTCGAGGGCGTGCTCGACGAGGACGTGGACGCGGCCGGGGCGGCCGAGGACGTGCGCGAGTTGATGCGCCAGCGCGAGGAGGCGCGCGAGCGCCGCGACTTCGAGCACGCGGACGTCCTGCGCGACATGATCCGCGCGGCGGGCTGGGAGGTCCGCGATGGCCCGCGAGGGCCGGAGCTCGTCAAGGCGGGCTGAGCGAGGACAACGCCCCACCGCCGGCCCGTCGGCCGGCGGCCGCTCGTCGGGGCGTGCTTCGCCCGGCGCCCGTTCGCCCGAGATCGTCTACGGCCGCAACCCCGTACGCGAGGCGCTTCGCGGGCGGCGCGGGGTCCGGCGCGTGTGGGCTACGGCTCCGGCCGCTCGCGAGCCGTGGCTCGAGGGTGTGGAGGTCGAGGTCACCGGGGCGGAGCGGGTCGAGGAGCTGTCGGGCTCGGGCGAGCACCAGGGCGTGTGCGCGGAGGTCGATCCCTACACGTATGCCGATCCCGACGAGCTGCTCGCTTCACCCGCCCCGCTGCTCGTCGCGCTCGACGAGGTCCAGGACCCCCAGAACCTCGGCGCGATCGCGCGCACCGCCGAATCAGCGGGCGCGACCGGGCTCGTGATACCCGCGCGTCGCGCCGCGGCTGTCACCGCGGCGGTGGCCAAGGCCTCGGCAGGCGCCGTCGAGCACCTGCGCATCGCCCGAGTGCGCAACCTCGCCGACTTCCTGGGGGCCGCCAAGGCCGCCGGATGCTGGGTCTACGGCGCCGCGGCCGAGGGCTCCACGCGCTACGACGAGCCCGATTACCGCGGCGGGGCGGTGCTGGTCCTGGGCGCGGAGGGCCGTGGCCTGCGCCCGCGCGTCGCCGCGGCGTGCGACGCGCTGGTCGCCCTGCCCATGCGGGGCCGGGTTCGCTCGCTCAACGTCAACGCTGCCGCCGCGGTGCTGCTGTACGAGATGTTGCACGCCCGAGGAGGTGGTTGACAGAGCTTCATAACTGTGGGAGGCTGCCGCCGCTTCAACGTGAACCTGAGGGTTCGAGGACCCACGGGAGAAGGAGAGGCGGCGCCGGGGGAGGTAAGGCGCCACGAACTACGAAACGGGCTCGTCAAGCGCGACAAGAGCCTGGAAAGGACGTACTCGTGGCCCCATTGACCTCGCGTGCGCGAGCTCAAGCTCAGCCTCAACCTCAGCTCGAGGATACGTACCTGGTCGCCCTTGCCAAGCAGGGGAGTACCGATGCCTACGACCGCCTGCTGCGCCGTTACGCGGGCTTCGTCCGTCTGAAGGCGTCGTCCTACTTCCTGGTCGGCGGCGACTCCGACGATCTCATGCAGGAGGGCCTGGTCGGCCTGTACAAGGCGATCCGCGACTACCGCTCGGACCGCGAGTCGAGCTTCCGCAACTTCGCCGAGCTGTGCATCACCCGGCAGATCATCACCGCGGTGAAGACCGCGACCCGCAACAAGCACGCGCCGCTCAACCAGTACGTGTCGTTCTCGACCGCCCCGGCGGCGCTCGACGACGGCGAGCCCACGCTCGACGAGGTGCTCCCCGGGCCGTCGGTCCACGACCCGGTCAACCAGGTGATCTCCTCCGAGGAGCTGCGCTCGCTGGTCGCGTGCCTCTCGTCGGTGCTCTCAGAGCTCGAGTCGCGCGTCCTCTCGCTGTACCTGGACGGGTACTCCTACGAGCACATCGGAGGCCGCCTGGAGTGCGACGCCAAGACCGTCGACAACGCCCTGCAGCGCGTCAAGCGCAAGGTCGGCGCCCACCTCGCGTCGCGGAACGTGATGCTCTAGCGCGGGTGGATGCCTTCGCGGCGGCCTAACATGGCGTCGCGTGCCGGCCTGGCTCGAGATCCTGCTCGTGGCGCTCGCCGCGATCGCCCTGCTGCTCGCTCTGGGAGGCGGTATCGCCGTCTCCCGGCGTCGGCGGCGCGAGGCGCCGACGTTCGACGCCCGCGTCGACGAGGCCAACCGGGCCCTGGCCGCGGCGCACGCCGAGGACAAGGGCTGGGAGCCCGGTGCGCTGCAGGACGCCGCGCGCGCGGCCTTCGAACGTGAGCGCGCCGGGGTAGAGGTCCATGACATGACGCTGGTGCAGGTCGTGGACCGCCCGGGCATCGAGGAAGACGAGGCGCTGTTCCGGTTCCAGACGGCCGACGGCGGCGTCCACCATCTCGCGCTGCACCGCACGGCGGACGGCTGGCAGGCGGCGGCCCCGGATTAGGCGTGCGCGCCCGGCGCGGACCGGGTAGCGCAGCTCACGAACGCGCAAATCCGGAGGGAGGAACCCGCAGTGCTCCTGCTCGCCCGCCTGGTCAGGCTCGTCACCGGAGTGGTGGTGACCATCATCGTCGCCGGCATCCTGCTCGTGGTGCTCGACGCCAACATGTCCAACACCATCGTGAGCAACGTCAACGACGCCGCGAAGTGGCTCGTGGGGCCGTTCAAGGACGTCTTCTCGCTGAGCAACCCGAAGACCGAGGTTGCGGTCAACTGGGGCCTCGCGGCGGTCGTCTACGCGATCGCCGGCGGGATCATCGCCTCGCTGCTGGCGCGCATCGGGATCGCGGCAGCCGACGCGGCGGAGTCGCGCCGGGCCAGGGGCTGGGGCTGGGGCCGCTGGCGCCGCCGGCGCTACCACGACGACCCGGCGGCCTACTGACGAGCGCTGCGGACGGTAGGCGACGGGGAGCGAGGCCGCCCGCCGCCGCCTAGCCCCGCTTCGCCCAGGCGGTCGTAGACCACGGGGTCCGCGGTCGCTCCTGGGCTTCGCCGTCGACGGCGAGGTCCACGCGCTCGTTGAACAACGCGATCCGGCCGGCGATCGGCCCCACCTCACGCCGCACCTCGGGGTAGGTCCAGGCCAGCACGTCCTCGACCTCGCCGCCGGCTTCCACCGCCCAGTAGGAGGCCGTGCCCTTATAGGGACACTGCGTCGTCGTCTCGACCTCGCGCAGCGTTCCGGAAGCGATGTCGTCGGGGCTCAGGTACCACCGGGGCGGCAGGCCGGTCTCGAAAAGGACGAGGGCGTTCGTGGTATCGACCAGCTTGTCCCCGTGGACAGAGATCTCGACGCGGCGCGAGGTCTCGAGCACGTCGACGCGGTGGTACGGGTCGCGCGGATGGACGAAGACCTGCTCGTCCTCCTCCCACCACTCGTCGAGCTTGTCCCAGAAGAAGGACAGGTAGGCCGCCAGCGGCGGCGCACCCTCGATCGGATGGGGGTAGCACCACGCGGCGTCGTCCGCCACGCTCCCGCCGGCGCGCACCGACACGTAGGAGGCGTCTCCCTTGATCGGGCAGTGCGTGCGGCGCTCGGACGGCTCGAGCAGCTCCTGGCGCACGTCGTCGCGCGGGAAGTACCAGCGCGCCAGGTGACCGGTCTCGTGCAGGAGCTTGACCCGGCGGCTGTCGACGACGACCTCCCCGCCCAGCATCCCGCGCACACGGCGCGGGGAGTCCTCCCACCAGATCACGCGGCCGTCCACCGAGACCGCGTCGTTGAACACTCCGCGCGGCTCGTGACCGAACGGTGCGGTTCCCATCGTCAGGGCCATCGCGTGCTCCCCTCTGGTTCGTAGCGTCCCGATCTCCAGCGTAGAAGCGAGCGTTTGCGGGTACCGGAGACCGCATGTCGGCCGACTGGGAGGAGGACCGCACGCTTGCCTTCGCCATCGCCGAGCAGGGCAGGTTGCTGTGCGAGCAGATCCCGGAGCAGCCCCGGCACCCCGGCGCCGTACGCCGCGCGCACCGCGGCTTCGGCCTGGCCGGCTACGTCCTGTCCGAGGACATGGACCCCGACCAGCGGCTGGCCGTGCTCGGCCTGTGCCGTGAGCGCGGGCCCGTGCGCCTGCCCCAGGCGCGCGACGAGCTCGATGCCGCGCTGCTGCTGGCCGTCCACGGCCGCGCGCTGTGCGGGCGCTGCTCGGCGGTGGACGGCCTCTGGCCGCTGACCGCCAAGCGACACCTCTCGATCGCCCGCAACGCCCTCACCCCGCTCGTCGGAGGCTCGCGCGTGCTCGCGCTGGTCCAGGTGGCGAGCCGGGGAGGCCAGCTGCGCGCCCACTGGCAGCGGGCGCACCTGTCCCCGGTCCCAGGCGTCGGCGCCCCGGTCGCCGGCTAGGGCCGGCGATCGAAGCCCGCCCTCGGACTCGAACCGAGAACCCCGGACTTACAAGGTCCGTGCTCTGCCAATTGAGCTAGGCGGGCAACCCCAGGCAGAGGGAGCGTAGTGAAGGTACCCTCGCCCAAAGGAGGGTTGACGCGATGAACGAGTCCTACGCCCACGGCGCCTTGGCAGTTCCGCTGCTCGGCGAGACGATCGGCGACCGCCTCGCGCGCACGGCCGCGCGCGTGCCCGATGCGGAGGCGCTGGTTTCGCGCCACCAGGGGATCCGCTGGACCTACGCCGAGCTCGACGAACGCGTCGACCGGCTGGCACGCGCGCTGATCGGTGCCGGCCTGCAGAGCGGCGACCGGCTCGGGATCTGGAGCCCGAACTGCGCCGAGTGGATGCTGGTGCAGTACGCCACCGCCCGGGCGGGCGTCGTGCTGGTCAACGTCAACCCGGCGTACCGCACCTCCGAGCTCGAGTACGCGCTGCGCCAGTCGAGCTGCCGGATGCTGTTCGCGGCGCGGGCATTCAAGAGCTCGGACTACGCGGCGATGATCGACGAGGTCAGCCCGGGGCTCGACGCGCTCGAACGCGTGGTGCTGCTCGACTCACCGGAGTGGCGGGAGCTCGAGTCGGGCGCCGGCGGCGCGGGCGAGGCGCAACTGCGCGAGCGCGCCGCCGAGCTCCAGTTCGACGACCCGATCAACATCCAGTACACCAGCGGCACCACCGGCGCGCCGAAGGGCGCGACTCTCAGCCACCACAACATCCTCAACAACGGCTTCTTCGTCGGCGAAGCGTGCCGCCTGCAGGAGTCCGACCGGATCTGCATCCCCGTCCCGCTCTACCACTGCTTCGGGATGGTCATGGGCAACCTGGGCGCGCTCACCCACGGCGCGTGCGTCGTGTATCCGAGCGCGGCCTTCGAGCCCCGCCCGTGCCTGGAGGCGGTCCGGGACGAGCGCTGCACCGCGCTCTACGGCGTGCCGACGATGTTCATCGCAGAGCTCGAGCTGCCCGACTTCGGCGAGTTCGAGCTCTCGAGCCTGCGGACCGGGATCATGGCCGGCTCGCCGTGCCCGGTCGAGGTCATGCGCCGCGTCATCTCCGAGATGCACATGGAGCAGGTGACGATCTGCTACGGGATGACCGAGACCTCGCCGGTCTCGACCCAGACCGCGGTCGACGACCCGCTCGAGCGACGGGTCGGGACCGTGGGTCGCGTCCACCCGCACGTCGAGATCAAGGTCGTCGACCCCGCCACCGGCGCCGTCGTGCCGCGCGGCGAGCCCGGCGAGCTGTGCACCCGCGGATACTCGGTGATGCTCGGCTACTGGCAGGACGCCGAGCGCACGGCGGAGGCCATCGACCGCGGCCGCTGGATGCACACGGGCGATCTCGCCACGATGGACGCGGAGGGCTACCTGAACATCGTCGGAAGGATCAAGGACATGGTCATCCGGGGCGGAGAGAACGTCTATCCGCGCGAGATCGAGGAGTTCCTCTACAGCCATCCCGACGTCTCGGACGTCCAGGTCTTCGGAGTCCCGGACGAGCGCTACGGGGAGGAACTCGCGGCCTGGGTCCAGCTGCGCGAGGGAGCCAGCGTCGACGCCGACGGACTGCGCGAGTTCTGCCGCGGCAAGATCGCCCACTACAAGGTCCCGCGCCACGTCAGGGTCGTGGACGAGTTCCCGATGACGGTCACCGGCAAGGTGCAGAAGTTCAAGCTGCGCGAGCAGGCGATCGAGGTGCTCGGCCTGCGCGACGCCGCCGGCATCGGGACGGCCTGACCGCGCGCGCGCTCCGGTCAGCCGCCCGACGTTTGCACCGAGGGCGCGCTGGGCTCGAGATGCGTTCGCCACCAGGCGACGGTGTCGGCCAGGGTGGTGCCCAAATCGATCTCGGGCCGCCAGCCCGTCGCCGCGGCGATCCGGCTCGGGTCGCCGCGCACGTCGAGGACCTCGCGCGGGCGCAGCAGCCGCTCGTCGACCACGTGCTCGATCTGCTCGCCGGTCGCCTCGCCCAGCCGCCGGACGATCTCCGCGATCGACGTGGAGTGGCCCGAGCAGACGTTGTAGGGACCGGGCGCGGCGCGCTGCGCCAGCATGCGGTAGGCGCGCACGACGTCGCGCACGTCGGTGTAGTCGCGGCGCGAATCGGGGTTGCCCGTCACGATCCGCGCGGGGCGCTCGGCGGCGAGCTGGGCCTTGGCGAGCTGGCGCGCGAACGAGGAAAGCGCGTAGTGGGGCGCCTGCCCCGGCCCGACGTTGTTGAAGGCGCGCGCCCGCACGACCTCGAGCCCGTGCGCGTCGCTGTAGAAGCCGGCCACGAGGTCGGCGGCCGCCTTGGACGCCGCGTAGGGGTTCTGCGGGCGAAGCGCCGCGTCCTCGTCCACCGGCAGGCGCGTCGGGGGCCCGTAGACCTCGCCGCTGCTCACCACCACGACCCGGGCAGCGGGCGCCTCCAGGCGGACGGCCTCGAGCAGGTTGACGGTGCCCAGCACGTTGTCGCGCACGGTCCCGGCCGGGTCCTCCCACGACTCGGGCACGAAGGCCTGGCCGGCGAGATGGAACAGGTGCTCGGGCGCGGCCGAGCCGACCAGCTCGCGCGCCGAGCCGGCGTCTCCGAGGTCCGCCACCATCCAGCGCCCCGCAGCGCACGCGTCGTCCGGCTCGGCGCGGCCGGTGGCGACGACGTTGTCGCCCGCCTCGAGACAGGCATCGAGAAGGTGGCGGCCCGCGAAGCCGCTTGCGCCTGTGACGAGGGCGCGGCTCAGGACGTCGGCAACGAAACGACCTGCTCGAGTCGCCCGTGCCCGTTCGACGACACGATGTCCTGGCGCATCGAGGGCAGCTCCTCCTCGGGAGCGTTCAGGCGGCGCTCGAGCTCGCCGAGCACGACGCCGAAGAGCAGATGGCGCCAGGTGGCCTGGACCAGCGCCCGCCGGTTCCCCGAGAGGCGCGGAAGCTCGTCGCGTGCAGGGTGCAGCCGGTCGGTGATGCGACCCAGCGGCCAAAGGCCGAAGTTCTCGGCCATGGCCGCGACCGGGCCTCGGGCCCAGGGGGGAACGGGCATCAGCCCCGCGACGTTGGCGTAGACGGCTCCGAAGGCAGCGCCGTTGAGCGCGTGCAGCCAGATTCCGATCGGCAACCAGGCGGGCCCGCGGGTCACCGCCTTGCCCAGCAGCTCGACATCGTCGTAGCGTGAGCGCAGCAGGCGGCGATCCAGCGGCTGCTGAGCGGCCCAGACCGATGCCGCCGCGGCTCCGGCGAGTGCTCCCCTGACGGTGCGATCGCGGTCGAACGCCATTGCGACGTTTGGGACTGTAACGCGCGCGCGGCCATTGGGGTATTGCCGGATCATGGACCTTGCGTCCCAACACGCGCGCGCACGCGAGCGCGGCGTCAATCCGGTGCTCTACTGGCTCGTGCGGGCGGTGCTGCAGCCGTTCTTCCACTGCTACTTCCGGCTGACCCGCCTCGGCCGCGAGCACGTGCCCGAGAGCGGCCCGGTGATCTTCGCCGCCAACCACCGCAGCTTCCTCGATCCGTTCGTGATCGGATCCCTGACGCGTCGCCCGGTCTACTACGTCGCCAAGAAGGAGCTCTTCTTCCGCGGGCGGATCGTCGCGTGGTTCCTCAACTCGCTCGGGGCTTTCCCGGTCGACCGCGGCTCCGGCGACGAGGAGATGCTCACGACGGCCCGCCGCATCCTCGATCGTGGCGACGCGGTCGTGATCTTCCCCGAGGGCACGCGCACCCGGCCCGGCTCGCTGGGGCGGCCCAAGCGCGGCGTCGGGCGGCTCGCGCTCGAGTCGGGCGCCCCGGTCGTCCCGGTGGCGGTCATCGGGACCGAGCACGTTCGCCGCGGCTGGCGGATCCGGCCGCACAAGGTGCGCATCCGCGTCGGCCGGCCGCTCACCTTCCCGCGCGTCGAGCGCCCGTCGCCGCAGCTGGCCACCGCGGTCACGGAGCGGATCTGGCCCTGCGTGATGCTCCAGTGGGAGTGGCTGGGCGGGCTGCCGCCGCTGCGCCGGGCGGCGATCGTGGGCGCCGGCTCGTGGGGCACGACGCTCGCGGTGATGCTGGCCCGCGCCGGGATCGAGGTCGAGCTCGGCTGCCGCACCGCTGAGCAGGCCGCCGAGCTGGACCGCGAGCGCGTCAACGAGCGCTACCTGCCCGGCGTGGCGCTTCCCGACGGCGTCGAGGTGACGCGCGCCTCGGAGCTCGCGCTCGCCGCCTCCGACCTCGTGTGCTTCGCCGTTCCCTCGCGCGAGCTGCCCGCCGCCGTCGCGGCACACGGCGGTGCGATCCCGCCGCGCGCCGGCGTGCTCGTGCTCTCCAAGGGCCTCATCCCCCCGCTGGGCACGCTTCCCGCCGCCTACGCCGCCGAGCGCACCCGCGCCCGCGCGGTGGCGTGCCTGGCCGGCCCCGGGCACGCGGCCGACGCGCTCGAGCACGGAGCCTCGCTGGTGCTGGCCTCGATCGACGCCGCCTTCTCGCGCCAGCTGTCCGACGCCCTGCACCGCGCCGGCCTCGACGTGCACCGCACGGCCGACGTCACGGGCGCCGAGCTCGCGGCCTGCGCCAAGAACGTCGCCGCCCTGGCCGCGGTCACCGCGGCCGCGGCCGGTCCGAACGCCGCCGGCGCAGCGGCGGGCAAGGTGTTCGCCGAGATCGACCTCTACGCGCGCGGGCGCGGCGGCCGCCGCGAGACCTTCACGGGCCTGGCCGGCGCCGGCGAGCTGGTGGGGACGGTCGTCGCCGCCTCGAGCCGCAACCGGCGTGCCGGCGAGCTGCTGGCCAGCGGCGTGCCCGGCCGCGACGTGTCCGCGGTGATCGGTCAGGCCGCGGAGGCCGTCGACAGCGTCTCGCTGCTCAGCGGCCTGCTCGCCGACGCCGGCCTGAGCGCGCCGACCGTCTTCGGTCTGGCCGAGCTCGTAGAGGGACGCCTGGAGCCCGACCAGTGGGCCGCCTCGCTCACCGCGCCCGGCCCGCGGGGCGCGGAGAGGCGCGCCTTCGCCGCCTAGATGCGCGCCGCGTCCCGCCGCCCGTCCGCTCGCGCACGCGCACACCGCGCGGGTAGGCTCCGGCCATGGCCCAGGCCGCCACGCCGGACAAGGCGCGGCTCGACGCGGACTTCTCGGAGCTCTACCGGCGCCACCTGCGCGACGTCTACAGCTACGCGTACTACCGCGTGGGCAACCACCACGACGCCGAGGACCTCACCGAGCAGACCTTCCTGCAGGCCTACCGCCACTTCGAGCGCGCGCAGCGTGAGTCCGAAGGCCGGCCGCTGCGTCCGTGGCTCATCCGCATCGCCCACAACCTGGCCGCGAACTTCTACCGCGACCGCGCGCGGAGGCCGGAGGCCGCGATGGAGGACGCGGCGATCATCAGCGCGCCGCACGATGTCGAGTCGCTGGTCGAGGGGCGGGACGAGCTCGGGCGCATCCTCGAAGCCGTCCAGGAGCTTCCCGACGATCGCCGGGAGGCGCTGATCATGCGCTTCGCGCTCGGTATGGACAACCGCGAGATCGCGCGCGCCATGGGGCGCTCGGACGGCGCGACGAAGGTCCTGATCCACCGGGCGATCCGGCAGCTCGAAGGGTTGGTGGACGAGCGATGAGCTGCGTCGGGCGGCGCGCACGGATGGGCCGGCCATGAGCCAGGCCGCCGACTTCGAGGCCCTCCTGCGCCGCGCGCTCGTGCCGGTCGAGCCGCCGGACGAGCTGTCCCACCGGCTCGAGCAGACGCTGGTCGAGCTGACCGAGCTCGCCGCCGACGAGCTCGAGGGCTGGGAGCTGCGCTCGATGCGCGATCCGCGCAACTGGGCGCGGCCCGCCGCCGCCGCGGTGGGCGGCGCGACAGCGGCCGCCGCGCTGTTCCTGCTGCGCGCCCGTCGCCGGCGCCACGCCGCTCCCGCGTCGCGCAACTTCCTCGTCCTCGCCGAGCGCGCGCTGCGCGAGGCCGCCGAGGACGCGCTGCGCGCCGTATCGCGCGGGCGCTGATCCGGGCGGCGGACCGCAACGTAGGACTCCAACGGCATGCGGCCCACCCCAGAGCCATCTCGCATGGGCGCCCAGGCCATGCGCGCGCTCGCCGACGAGGAGCTCATGCAGCTCGTCCAGAAGGGCCGCGCGGAGGCCTTCGAGGTGATCTACGAACGACACAGCACCGCGGCGTTCTCGCTCGCCTACCGCATGTGCGGCAACCGCGCGGCGGCCGAGGACGTCGTGCAGGAGGCGCTGCTGTCGATCTGGCGCAGCGGCGCGCGCTACGAGCGCTCGCGCGGGAGCGTCCGCACGTGGGTGCTGGGGATCGTCCACAACCGGGCGATCGATGCGCTGCGGCGCAGCGTCGCGCACGACCGCCGGCGCGCCAGCGACGAAGGCATCGAGGAGCGCTTCGAGGCGACCGAGCGCACCGAGGTGGAGGCGGCAAGGCGCGACGAGGCGCGCTCGATCCGCAATCTGCTCGAGAGCCTGCCGCCCGACCAGAGCCGGGTCATCGAGCTGGCGTACTTCGGCGGCTTCACGCACACCGAGATCGCCGAGCTGCTCGAGACGCCGGTGGGCACCGTGAAGGGCCGAATGCGGCTGGGCCTGGAGAAGATGCGCTACGCGCTGACCGGGACGGCGTTGCCATGAGCGCTCCGCGGCCCGGAAACGGTCACGCGCGGCTCGCGGAGGGCCTGGGCTCCTACGTGCTCGGCGCGATGCCCGACGACGAGCGCCCCGTCTTCGAGCGCCACCTCATGGAGTGCGAGGTGTGCCGCGAGGACCTCGCGTCGTTCGAGGTCGTCGCCGAAGCATTGCCGATCGCGGTCACGCCGCTCGCGCCGCCGCCCGAGCTCAAGGACCGCATCATGGCCGTGGTGCGCTCGGAGGCGAACCTGCTCGAGGCGGCGGGCGACAGCGCCGACGTCGTGCCCGACAAGCCGCGCGAGCGCCGCCGCTGGCGGATCGGCGGGCTCTCGGTGCCGCCCGCGTTCGCGGCGCTGGCGGCGGCGGTGCTGCTGGCGCTCGGCGGCGTCACGGGTGCGCTCATCAACAGCGGCGGAGGCGGCGGGCCCTCGAGCAAGACCTACCGGGCCAGCTTCAGCCCGAAGGTGGCTCCGCGGGCCAGCGGCGCGCTGACCGTGACCGACAACCACGCGACCTTCGACGTCGCCGGCATGCCCCAGGCGCCACGCGGCCGGGTGTACGAGGTCTGGATCCAGCGCGACGGCAAGTTCGAGCCGACGCCCGCGCTGTTCACCGTGAACCGCGCCGGCCGTGCGGTGGTCGCCGTGCCGCCTCGGCTGAGCGGGGCACAGGCCGTGCTGATCACGGCCGAGCGCCGCGGCGGAGTCCAGCAGCCGACCCAGAAGCCGGCTGTGACGATCCCGCTGACCGCGAGCTGAGTCGGCCGCCCGGCGGTATCCCGTTTCGGTCCCGGCCCATGGGGATACCCATGGCGCAACGAGTCGAATGGTCGGCGCGGGGAAGGAGAAGCAGTGGCCGAGCAGGTTCTGAGCAGAGACAGAGACGAGCAGTCGATGGGCGAGCTGGTCAGGCAGCTTTCCGATCAGACGACCGCGCTCGTGCGTGCGGAGGTGGAGCTGGCCAAGGCCGAGCTGGCCGAGAAGGGCAAGCGCGCGGGCATCGGCGCCGGGATGTTCGGCGGCGCCGGGGTCGTGGGGCTGTACGCGGTCGGCGCTCTGACGGCCGCCGTGATCCTCGTCCTCGCCACCGCCATGGACGGATGGCTGGCGGCGCTGATCGTCAGCGTCGTGTACGCCGCGATCGCCGGGGTACTCGCCCTGATGGGGCGCAGCAAGGTGCAGCAGGCGACGCCGCCGGTGCCCGAGCGCGCGGTGGAGACGACCAAGCAGGACGTGGACGTGGTCAAGGCGCGCGCGAAGGACGGCCGGCGATGAGCGAGCGCGTCGATCACGGAACCCGGGATCCGGAGCAGATCGAGCAGGAGATCGAGCGGACGCGCGAGCAGCTTGGCGACACTGTCGAGGCGCTGGCCGCGAAGGCCGACGTAAAGGGGCAAGCGCGCGCGAAGGTGGAGGATGTAAAGGAGCGCGTCACGGCGAAGAAGCACGAGCTCTCCTTTAAGGCGCACGACGCGACGCCGGACTCCGCCGGCCAGGCTGCCTCCCACGCGGCACACACGGCGCGCGAGAACAAGGTCCCGCTCGCCGTTGCCGGCGCCGCGGCCGGTGGACTGCTGCTCGGTTGGCTCATCGGGAGGCGCTAGTGGCCGACCAGCGCACGGTGGGCGAGCGCCAGGAGGCGGCGCGACGGCCGCAGGCCGAGGGGGCTCAACGGCCGCGCGAGGGCACCTACGACGAGCGTCGCGCCCCCGACACGCCGACCCGGCTCGGCGCCCGCCCCTGGGGAGGCGTCCTCAAGCGGACCTTCCGCGAGTTCAAGGAGGACAACCTCACCGACTGGGCGGCGGCGCTCACCTACTTCGGCATCCTGTCGATCTTCCCGGCGCTGCTGGCTCTCGTATCGGTCGTCGGGCTGCTCGGGAAGTCGACGACCCAGAGCCTGATCACGAACATCTCGGCGGCCACGCCCGGGCCGGGCAGGCAGATCGTGACGAGCGCTCTGATGAACCTGCAGCAGAACCGCGGCGCGGCGGGGATCCTTTTCGTCATCGGGATCGGCGCGGCGCTGTGGTCGGCGTCGGGCTACGTCGCTGCCTTCATGCGCGCGTCCAACACGATCTACGACGTCGAGGAAGGGCGGCCGGTCTGGAAGACGCTCCCGGTGCGGGTCTCCGTGACGCTCGTGCTGCTGGTGCTGCTCGGGGTCACCGCGTTCGGCGTGGTCCTCACCGGAGGCCTCGCCAAGCAGGTCGGGGACGTCCTCGGTGTCGGGAGCAGCGCCGTCAGCGCCTGGGACATCGCCAAGTGGCCGGTGCTGCTGATCGTCGTCAGCCTGATGTTCTCGCTGCTCTACTGGGCTGCGCCCAACGTCAAGCAGCCCGGTTTCCGCTGGGTGACCGTCGGCGGGCTCGCCGCCGTGGTCGTGTGGATCCTCGCCTCGGCCGCATTCGCGTTCTATGTCGCCAACTTCTCCTCCTATAACAAGACCTACGGAGCGCTCGGCGGCGTGATCATCTTCCTGGTCTGGCTGTGGGTGTCGAACATCGCGGTGCTGCTCGGGGCCGAGCTCAACGCCGAGCTCGAGCGCGGGCGCCGGATCGAGGCCGGACAGCCGGCCGACGAGGAGCCCTTCGTCGAGCCGCGCGACACCCGCAAGATGAAGGACTCCTAGGCGCCCGCGGCGCCGGCGCCGCTTAGGAGAGCGTTGAAGTCGCGCTGCTAGCGTCAGCCGGCCGTGGCCACGTGCTATCGCCATCCGACGCGCGAGACGGGCGTGTCGTGCTCGAGCTGCGGGCGGCCGATCTGCCCCGACTGCATGACGCCGACACCGGTCGGTATGCGCTGCCCCGAGTGCGCGCGCCAGCGCACGCCGGTGCGCAACATGGCGACCGTGCGCACGGGCGGCGACCCGGTCGTCACCTACACGCTCATCGCGCTGAACGTGATCGTGTTCGTGGCCGAGCTCGCGTCCGGCTCCGGGGTCGCCCAGCGCGGCGGAGGAAACGTGATCGACAAGGGCGCTCTCTACGGCCCGGCGATCGCAAACGGCCACGAGTACTGGCGCCTGGTGACGAGCGGCTTCCTGCACGCCGGCCTCATCCACATCCTCTTCAACATGTACTTCCTGTACGTGATCGGCATCCAGCTCGAGCCGGCGGTCGGCCGCGTGCGCTTCGCCGTGCTCTACGGCGTGTCGTTGCTCGCCGGCTCCTTCGGCGCGCTGCTGTTCTCGCCCGACAGCGTGACGGTCGGCGCCTCCGGGGCCGTGTTCGGGGTCATGGGCGGCGCGATCGTCGCGATGCGGGCGCGGGGGATCAACCCGTGGCAGTCGGGGCTCGTGTGGATACTGCTCCTCAACCTCGCGATCACGTTCCTGATCCCCGGGATCTCCAAGGGCGGGCACATCGGCGGCCTGATCGGCGGCCTGATCGCCGGCTACCTGCTCTTCGATCTCGGCGAACGCAGGCGCGCGGAGCTGCCGGCGCTAGCCGGTTGTGCGGCGCTGGGCGTGGCCGCCATCGCCGGCGCGATCGCGGTGGCCGGCGGCCAGGGGCTGGGGGTGTAGATGATTGATTCCACCACGTTGGGCGCGCCGCCGCCCTGCGCGGCCGGCTAGCGCCGCGCCTCGAGCCCGGCGAGCTCGATCGCGCGCGCGCCGCCCTCGGGCTCGGGGACGAGCACGGGATGCAGGACGTGCGCGAGCTCCTCGAGGCCCTCGATCAGGCGCGGCCCAGGACGCGAGAAGTGCGCCGCGGCGTCGACCGCGACCACGCGCTCGGCGCCGAGACGGGCAAGCCGGTCGGCGAAGCCCTGGGCCTCGCTCGCGGCGCGGTGCTCGTCGTAGCCGCAGGGCATCACCACCACGACCTCGGGGCGGATGGCGGCGACCTCCTCCCACTCCACCACGCGCGAGTGCTCGCCGGCCAGGCCGAGCAGGTCCTCGCCGCCGGCGTACTCGATCAGCTGGGGGGTCCAGTGGCCGGCGACGTAGACGGGATCGAGCCACTCGAGTGCCGCAACGCGCACCGGCTCAGCGTCGCGCACCGCGAGCCGCACGCGGTCGATCCGCGCGGACGCGTCGCGCACGAGCTCGACGCCCTCGTCGCGGCGGCCGGTCGCCTCGGCCACGGTGCGCACGTCGCCCAGCACCTCGCCCAGCGTCTTCGGGTCGAGCGAGATCACGTCGGGCGGGTCGGGGAGCGTCTGGGCGAGCGCGACGACGTCCTCGTAGGCGACGGCGCACACCGCGCACACGGCCTGGGTGATGATCAGGTCGGGCTCGAGGTCGCGCACGGCGTCCTCGTCGAGCTCGTAGATCGCCTCGCCGCGCAGCGTCCGCTCGCGCACGGCCGCGTCGATGGCGGCTGGCGCGAGGCCCGGCTCGAGCACGTCGCGGGTCACGCGCTCGATGTCCTCGACCTCGGGCGGCCAGTCGCACTCGTGCGTGACCCCCACCACCTCGTCGCCCAGGCCGAGGGCGAAGCACAGCTCCGTGGCCGAGGGGACGAGGCTGACGATGCGCACCAACCGGAGGGTACGAGGTAGGCTCACACCGTGGCGGTACTGCCGGACGAGGAGGTCGCGAAGCGCCTCGAGGGCTCGCAGTGGGAGCGCGAGGGGGATGCGATCGCGCGCGAGTACAAGCTCGCCGACTTCGCCGCCGCGATGGCCTTCGTCAATCGGGTCGCCGAGGCGGCCGAGGCCGCCAACCACCACCCCGACATCCTGGTGCACTCGTGGAACCGCGTCCGCCTGACGCTCTCGACGCACTCCGAGGGCGGCCTCACCGACAACGACTTCGAGCTCGCGCGGACGATCGACGGGCTCGGCTGAGGGTCGGCGCCGCCGCGCTGGTGGCTGTCGCCGTAGCCGGCGCCGCGCTCGCGCCCACGGCGCAGGCGCGGCGCGTGCGGGTGTTCGCGGTCGGCCCGCGCTTCGAGCTGAGCTGGGTGCAGTCGCCCGAGACCTTCCGCGCCAAGCTGCTCGCGCTGATGGACCGGCGGCGGCGGGGCGGCGGCGCGCCGCCGGTCCAGCGCGGAGTCGACGACGTCGCCTCCCACCGGCTCGGCCCCGACGACCGGAGGCGCCCCGCGGGCAGCGCCCGCGACCTCGTCGTGATGCCCGAGGACCTGGGCCTGTTCGCCGGCCTCACAGGCTCGCGCGGCGCCGCGGCGCGCGCGGTGACGGCGGACACCGGAGGCCTCGTCGCCGCCCTGACCACGCTGTTCTCGTCCTACAGCTCGGTCATCGGCCACTACGCCGCCAGGTTCCCCGATCTCCTCGGTCGCGGGCTGCCGGCGCGGCTCCTCGGGGTGGCCCTCACCGACACGTTCGCGCGCACGGCGGTCGAGACCTACGCGAAGCTCGCCGACCGCTACGACGTGTGGCTCGCCGCCGGGGTCAACATGGCGCGCCGCTGGCGAATCGTGTGCGTCGACAAGGCGCGCTTCCGCCCGCCGCCGGGCGCCTCGCGCTGCGACGTGCAGGACCCCGCGCTCGTGGCCAGGCTCCGCAGCCCGGACGAGCCGACGCGCGACTACGCCTACGAGGCCACCGACGAGCGCTTCTCGAATATGGCGCTGGTCTTCGATCCCAACGGCCGCCTGGTGTCGCGCCAGGTCAAGGAGTACCTGACCGCGATCGAGCTGCCCGGCAACCTCGACCTGGCGCCCGGTGCGGTCTCGAGCGGTGTGCACGCGCTGCGCACACCGGTCGGCACGCTGGGCTTCGTGACCAGCAAGGACGCGTGGATGCCCGACCTGATCGCCAAGCTCGACCAGGAGGGCGTCGACTTGCTCGTGCAGCCTGAGTTCTTCGCTGGAGACACTGTGAGCGCCGCCGGGATGTGGCCGCCGGACACACTGAAGGCAGCCGGATACAGCGACGTGCTGCGCTCGCCGGGGATCGAGGCGATGGCGCTTCCCGAGCTCACCGGCAACATCTACGACCTCGCCGCCGACGCCCAGCAGCACATCGTGGTGAAGCCGCGCGGGAGGCGCGTCCCGAGGGGCTACCTGGTCGGGCAGCGTCCGGCGCCGGGCTTCGCGGCCGTCGCGCCGTGGGTCGTGCCCGATCCGCTCGCCCCCGGCGAGCCGATCGCTACCCGCCGCGCCCGCCTGCGGCGCGCCGCCCAGGCGCTGCTGCCGGTGGGCGGCGGGCCGCCCTGCCCGTCGCCGCGTGTGCCCGGTCCGTGCAAGGGCGGTCAGGTCGAGAGCATGTTGTGGCGCGACGTCGAGGTCGCGCGCCGGCCGCGCTACCGGCCTCGTAGGCGGGCCAAGCTGGGTGCCACGCCGTTCACGGTCAACCGGCCGCTCGCTCCTTCACGCTCGTCCCAGCGCAACGTCTCCCTGGCCGCACGCGGGAGCAAGGCATGGGCGGCGTTCGAGCAGCGGCGGGGCGGGCGCGCGCGCATCGTGCTCGTTCGCTCGCGCGACGGGGGCCGGACGTGGAGCGCGCCGCTCTCGCCCGCCGGCGGGCGCCCGGGGCGAGCGCGCGAGTGGTGGCCCAGCGTCGCCGCCGGGCCCGGGGGACGCGTGTGGGTGGCGTGGCAGGACGACGGGACCGGCGTTCCGCGCGCCTACGTCGCCGTCTCGCGCGACGGCGGAAGGAGCTTCGCCCCGGCGCGCGCGATCGACGCCTCCCCGCCGCCCGGGGTGGCCCAGTGGCGCCCGAGCATCGCGGCGACGGGCCGCACGTCAGCGGTCGTCGCCTGGATCGACGAGCGCGAGCGCTCGCCCGACGACGACCTCCCGCAGGCGCACGTCTTCGCCGCTCGCCTGCGCGGCGACGGCTCCGCGGCCGGGACGGCGACGCGCCTGGACACGGCCGCGCCCGTCGAGCTCGCGGCCAAGCTCGACAACGCCTGGGCTCCCGACGTCACAGCCCGCGCGGGGCGTGTCGCGGTCGCGTGGGTCGACTTCCGCAGCTACGACTGGAGGCCGTACCTGCGCGAGTCTTCCGACGGCGGTGGCAGCTGGGGGCCGGAGCGCCCGCTGTCCGACGCGCCGTTGCCGTCCCCCGAGAACGCCGAGGAGTCGCTCGACGACGCCCCCAGCGTCGCGCTCGGGCCCGACGGGCCGCGCGTGGCCTGGGTCGACTTCCGCAAGCGCGCCTCGTCGGCGCGCCGGCCGCACCAGCTCTACGACGTCTACCTCGGGTCCCCGGGCCGGGCGAGCGCGCAGGTCGATCCCTGGGGCTCAGGCCAGCTCGACAGCTTCAATCCCGCGGCCGTCCTGGCGCGCGGAGGCGGCCTGCTGGTGGCCTGGCAGGACGCGGCACGCGGGATCAGCGACGTGCGCCTGCGTCGCGTCGACGCGGCCGGTCGCGTCAGCGGGGGCTCCGTGCTCGTCGACGACCGCGGCGCCGGCACGACGAACGCGTGGCGTCCTGCGCTCGCGACGCTGGGGGGCGACCGCGTGCTCGCGGCCTGGGAGGACGAGCGCGACGGGCCGCGGCAGATCTTCGCTGCGACGGCCAGCGCGGCGTCAGTGCGCTAGCGGACCGCCGCGCCCTCGCCGGCGAGCCGCGTCGCGATGTCGGCGAGATCGAAGTCGGGCTCGTCGCCGAAGGCGCGCAGCATCCGCAGGCGCAGCGCCGAGTAGTGGCGCATCGCCTCCGAGCGCCGCCCCCGGCGCAGGAAGACCTCGATGAGCTGCTGCTGGATGTCGGTGTCGAACGGCTCCAGGGCGGCGAGCCGCTGGAAATGGGCGGCCGCGTCGTCCGAGCGGCCGGCGCGCAGCGCGAGCTGGCCGCAGGCGCGCAGCGCGCGGCCGGCCAGGCCGCGCAGGTACTCGCGCTCGGCGAAGGCCCAGTCGACGTAGGGCACGTCGGGCAGAAAGTCGTCGCGGTAGAGCGTCAGCGCACGCGAGAGCTTGCGCTCCGCGCGAGCGGGGTCGGAATGCTCCAGCGCCGCCAGCCCGGCGACCGCCTGGGCCTCGAACGTCTCGACGTCGAGCGCGAGCAGGTCGGTGTCGATCATGTAGCCGCCGGCGCGGCGGACGATCAGCCGGTGATCGGCGCCGGCTCCGTTGCCGCGCTCCAGGTGCTCGCGCAGGCGGTGCACGAAGTAGCGGACGTTGGCCACCGCCGACGGCCCTCGGTCGGGCCACAGCGCGGCCGCGATCGTCTCCGACGACACGGGCCGGCTGCGGGCGCAGATCAGGTACTTCAAAAGCTCTCCGGGGCGCTGCTTGAGCCAGTCGCCTTCGCGAGCTTCACCGCCGACCTCGACGCGCAGCGGTCCCAGGGCGGCGATCCGCAGGACTCCGTCGAGAGTCTCCGCGCCGCCGGGGGTCGAGGCCTCGGAGTGCAGCTGGTAGGCGACCGCGTCCGCGCCCTCGCCGGCGATGACCGCCGTCAGGAGCGTCGCCTTCTCGCGGCCCGTCAGCGACAGGCTTACCGGGCGGCGCAGGCCCTCGTCCGCCTCCAGGACCAGCGACGTGAGACAGTCGTGCTCGTCGCCGCCGGTGTTTCGCCTGCAATCGAGGACCTCGCAGCAGCTCAACGCCGGCTCGGTCCGGTAGCCGAGGCGGTCGGGTCCCGCCAGGCGCGCCATCGCGGCGTTCCACCACACGACCGAGCGGTCGCCGGCGACCACCAGGACCGGGTCGTCCAGGCGGTCGAGCACCGAGCCGAGCAGGCTTTCCGGCATCCGGGCGCCGCCGTTGGACTTCCTTGCGCCAGCTTCCCCTTGGCTCATCCGAGACCCGCTCACGACGACGACCTTCCGGTTGGTCCGCCCCTGGAATATAGAGGCGCGACACGGGAGTGGGAACCCACCTCCTTTAGACCGGAATTCGCCCCACAGGGGCACGTTTCTCGACCAACGCCCAACAAATACCCCCCTCCACGCTGGCTCAATAGGCCAGGTCTACCGTGCCGTCGATGGATCCGCCCGCCGGAGCCTCGGACTTTGCCGTGTTCCCATCGGCGACCGAGGCGGACCGCGGGCCGCGGACGCGCTGGGAGCCCGGGGAGCTTCTGCCCGTGGCGCTCGCGGGCGCAGCCGCGCTCGCCATCGTGGTTCCGGCCGGGACGCGGGTGCAGGCGGCGGTCCTCGCCTTCGCCGCGCTCGCCGCGGGCGTCGCCTGGTGCCGGAGGCTGGCCCAGCACGCCGCGCTGATGGCGTTGCTGAGGGTCGTCTACCCGTGCGCCGGCGCGCTGCTGGGCGTCGCTGCGCTCGCGATCCTCCAGCTCCTCACCGGGCATCCCAAGGCGGCCGCCGTGGACCTCGGCCTGGTGCTCGTCGTCAGCATGCTCACGGCGCTGCTGTGGCCGGTCTCGCGCCACGCGGGCCAGCGCACGCTGGCACGGCGGCGTGTCGCGTTCATCGGCGGCGCCGCGACCGCGGGCCGGCTGGAGCACGCGCTGCAGGTGGGCGGTTCCCGCGAATACGTGCTCGTGGGCCGCATCGCCACGGGCCCGACGTCCGGCCGCGACGACCGCGTCGCGCAGCTCGGGACGCTCGAGCGCATCGACCGGATCGTCTCCGAGCATCGCATCGATGTCCTCGTGCTGGGCGCCGACGCGCCGCGGCTGACCGTCTTCGAGCGGATCGCGGAGTCCTGCCTGCACCTTCCGGTCCAGGTCGTCGACCTGGCCGGGCTGTACGAGGAGGTCTTCGGTCACGTGCCCATGGCTGAGATCGATGCTTCGTGGTTCCAGTGCCTCGCGGACCCACGGATGCGCCGGTCGACGCCGCCTCTCAAGCGTGCAATGGACGTTACGTGCGCGACGCTGCTTGCGTTCGCTGCCCTGCCGATGTTCGCGGTGCTGGCCGTGCTGGTGCGCGCCGACGGCGGGTCGTGGCTGTTCTCGCAGGTGCGCATCGGCGAGGGCGGGCGCCCGTTCCGGCTCTATAAGGTGCGCACCATGCGCCCGGGCTCGGAGAGCGGGGCGCAGTGGGCCGAGCTCGACGACCCGCGCATCACCCGCATCGGCAAGCTCCTGCGCCGGACGCACGTGGACGAGCTGCCCCAGCTCCTCAACGTAATCCGCGGCGAGATGAGCCTCGTCGGCCCGCGGCCCGAGCAGCCGGAGTTCGTCGACCGCCTCGAGCGGACGCTGCCCTTCTACCAGCGCCGCCACCTCTCCAAGCCCGGCATCACGGGCTGGGCGCAGATCCGCTGCGGCTACGCGGGCTCGGACGTGGGCTCGGCGTGGAAGCTCAGTCACGACCTCTATTACCTCAAGCACCGCTCGGTCGGACTCGATGCGCTGATCCTCGTCGAGACGCTGGCCAGCCTGATCTTCGCTCGCCAGCCGGTCCTGCGGCCTCAGAGCATGGCCTGCGTGCTCGGCGAGCACCGGCCGGAGGAAGCGCTCGGCCACGCCGAGCCGGCCGCGCTGGCGGCGGGCGGACCCAAGCTCGCGGCCTGACCGGCGCAGGCCGGGCCCGCGGTCCGGGTATCCTGAGCACGGGTCAGTGTTCATGGCGAGGATGCCCTCATGACCGTCTCCTCTGCCGGACCGGACGAGAGCGCATCCGCGTTCGGCCCCTATCTCCGCGCCATCCGGTCGCGGGCCCTGGTCGTCGCCCTGATCACGCTCGCCGCCGTGGGCGTCGCCGCGGTCCTGCTGGCCACGCGCTCGCCGAGCTACAAGAGCACGGCGCAGCTGCTCGTGTCGCCGCTGCCCCAGGACGACAGCACCTTCCTCGGCACCGGCCTGCTGCGCGACTCCGGCGATCCGACGCGCACGGTCCAGACCGCCGCCGCGCTCGTCGCCTCGCCGCTCGCCGCCGATCGCACCGCCCGCCGGCTCGGCGGCGGCCTAACCGGCTCGGAGGTCTCGGGCAACGTCGACGTCCAGCCGCTCGGGCAGAGCAACATCCTGAGCGTCACCGCGTCCTCGGGCACGCCCGCCGAGGCGACGCGGCTGGCCAACCAGTACGCGCTGAGCGCGCTGGCTGTCCGCAACGAGCAGATCCGGGGCCAGGTCGAGGTCGCGATCCGCTCGGTGGGCTCCAGGCCGTCGGCTGACGATCGGCCGCGGCTCGCGCAGTTACGGGCCGTGCGCGCGGACGGTGACCCGACGCTGACGCTCTCGCAGGCCGCGCGCCCGCCCTCGAGCGCGGGCGGCGCGCCCGCCTGGCTGGTGCTCGCGCTCGCCGCGATCGCCGGCTTCACGCTGGGGTCGATCGCGGCGGTCTTGATGGAGCGCCTCGACGGCCGCGTTCGCGACGAACGCGAGCTGCTCGCGCTCGCTCCGCTCCCGATCCTGGCGCGGGTGCCGGTGGTGGGCCGCAGGGGCCGCGCCGCGTCCGGAGATCCAGCGGCATTGTCGGCGCAGGAGGCGTTCAGGACGCTCCAGATCCAGCTCGACCAGGGCCGCGGCGAGGATGGCGGCGGGCGCATCGTGATGATCACCAGCGCCTCCAGCGGGGACGGCAAGACGAGCACGGCGCTCGACCTCTCGCGGGCGCTGGTCGGCGCCGGCCATCGCGTGATCCTCATCGACTGCGACCTGCGCAAGCCCGACGTCGCCGGCCGGCTCGAGCTCAAGGGGTCGGATGGCCTGGTCGCGCTCCTGACCTCGAGGATGAAGATCAGGAGCCAGCTTCAGACGACCGACAACCCGAACCTCAAGGTGCTGACCGCGACCGGCGCCTCGCCCGAGAGCATGAACATGCTGCTCCAGCGGCTCGACCGAAAGATCGAGCAGATCCTCGAGGATGCGGCGAAGCTGGCCCACTACGTAGTCATCGACACCGCGCCGCTGGGAGAGGTCGGGGACGCGCTCACGATCGCCGGCCACGTCGACGAGCTGCTGATGGCGGGCCGCCCGCTCAACACCAACCGGCAGGCCCTGAAGACCTCGGTCGAGCTCCTCGAGCGCTCGCAGACCCCGCCGACCGGGTGGGTGATCATCGGCGAGGACGGCGCCAGGGGCTCGCCGCTCTACCCCTACGCCGGAGGCAACGGCGGGGGACCGGGCCGTTCGCGCAACGCTCCCCAGACCCGCGCGGCCGGGTAGCGCGCGGCCAGCAGCGTCCCCGCGGGGCCGTGCGGCAGCAGCCACGTCCGGTCGTGCCGGTCGACGGCCCCGAACCGGTACTTGTAGGGCTCGGCGCCGCGAAGGAAGTCGAACGTACGCGCGCCGCGCTCCGCCGCGAGCCGGATCCCTTGATACGTGAGCACGCTGCCCATGCTGTGGCGGGCCCAGCGCGGATCCCAACCCCACTGATAGGCGGCGAAGGTGTCGCGCCACTGGAAGCCGTACAGGATGCCGGCGACCGCGTCGCCGTGCAGGGCGACGATCGCGACCGGTCCGCGCGAGGCGCCGGAGCGCTCGACGAGCCGCAGGTGGAGGGCGAGCTGCTCCATCCCGAAGTTGGTCTGAGCGCCGTGGCGTGCGCGCGCCCGCTCATGCAGCCCGAACAGGGTCCGCAGCAGCCGCTCGTCGATCGAGCTGGAGGCGACCCACTCGAACCGCACCCCCTCGCGCTCGAGCCGGCGCGTGAAGCGCGCGAGCTGGCGGTCGAAGGACCGTGAGCGCCCAACCGGCCGGTCAGGCGCGGTCAGCGTCAGCCGCGGGCAGGCGGTGGTCGCGACCGGATGCGCGCGCGCGGGGAGCGGCGGCGGGCCGAGCCCGTCGTCGACGCTTCGCAGCAGCAGCCCGGCGGTCCTATGGAGCGACTCCGAGACCCACGCCGCGACCGCGTCGCGCAGAGGCGGCGACACCAGCCACCCGCAGTGGTCGCCGTCGCCGGCACCGCTCCCAGCGTTCACGCACACGGGCAGCTCGACCGGGAGCCGCGGGTGCAGCGGCTCGCGCGCGCGGCTGAGCAGGACGAGCGCCTCGAGCCGTCCGGAGGGTCCGCGCCACGCCGCTGCCCGCGTAGGCGGACGGCCGGCGAGCGTGTCCCACCAGGCCAGGACCCAGTCGGGAGTCTGGAAGTAGGAAGTTCCGTCGAGCCGCGCGGCGAGCTCGAGCCACTCGGGTGTCAGCCGGGCGAGCTGCGAGCGCTCCTCGAGGCCGATCACCTCGGGGCCGCTGTTCACCGGCTGCGTGAAGTGCTATGCCGGCAGCTTGCTGCGGGCGTCGAGGACCTTCCTCCAGGACCTGGCCAGGCGGTCCTTGGCCTTGTCGACCGCCTCCGACTCCCCTGGCGGGCGCGGAGACATGTGCAGCTTGCGCAGCCGCCGGTTCATCAGGTTCACGGTCAGCGCGCGCTCGCAGTACGGCGTGTGCCAGGGGATCGAGAAGGAGATCGACATCCCCGCCTCGGTCTCCACCCAGTGCGGCACGTAGGAGGGCAGGTATACGCCGGTGCCCGGGCCGATGCGGAACGTCTCGGCCACCCGCTCCATGGCGCCGAAGTCGCAGCCGGTGCCGTCGATATAGCGCTCGCGCTCGCGCTGCAGCAGCTCCGGGCGGTCGTCGAAGGCGGCGACGCTGACGTTCTTGGCGCCACGGACCTGGAGCAGGAAGCTGTGCTCGACGTCGAAGTGCATCGGCGTCGTCGCGGCCGGCGAGGAGATGAACAGGTAGCCCGCGCGCTTGCTTATGCCGCCCTCGCGCTCGGCGACGAGCGGCGCGACCTGGCCGAGGCACTCGTAGATCAGCTCGGCGTAGACGGGGTCGTGCTGGATCTCCCGCAGCGAGACCCTGAAGCCGTTGCTCTCGATGTTCGCGATCGCCTCCGACGGCGGACCCTCGCCGACGTCGACGTAGCCCTCCGCGTTGTCGATCGGAAGCTGCCCGCGCTCGCGCCTGACGAGGTCGGGCGGAAGCCGGTCGGCCAGCTCCATGATCGCGTCCATCGTGAACAGCGGATGGTCGGCGAGGTTGTGGTTCACGTGGATCGAGCGCTTCGCGAACGCGTCCGCGAAATCCGTCGCGTCGACCTCCACGAGTCTGGCCGTTTGGACGTTGCCCTCCGTTTTCACCGTCCGGACCCCCAGGTTCGCCGTTCAGCAGGTCTCATCCGAGAGTACCCGTGACGGGCGGCCTCCACAACGGACTACTGCGGGGCGGGTGCCGGCCGAGCCGGGCCGCCGCCGGGACGCAGGTCGCGGAGCTGGCGCAGAAGGTCCTCGAACGTGCTCGGGGCGGCGAGGCGAAGGGCGGCGGCGGCGCCCACCGCCCCGGCCAGGGTGGCCGTCACGACCGCCGGGATCGTGATAGCCGGCCACGCCAGGCGGACGCCGCCGGCCGCGACCAGCACGCCGACCGACGTGGCGGCCGCGGGGGCGAAGGCACGCGCGAAGTCGCGCGCTCTCAGGCGCAGCTCGAGCGCGACCGCCACCGCCATCAGAACCGCGAAGGTGGCGGACGTGCCGACCAGGGCCCAGCTGATCGTGAGCAGGCCGGCCGGGGCGGCGAGCACGCACGCCGCGATCATCAACGGGACCAGGATCACGTTGATCTTCACGATCGTCGCCTGCTTGCCGACCGCCTTGAGCAGGTCGCCGAGGGGATAGACCACCGTGTACAGCGCAGCGGCGACGGCGATGGGGACGAGCAGCTGCGCCGCCTCGTGCCACTTGTGCGAGAACAGCAGGTCGATGACCGGCACCGATAGGACGGCGAGCGCCGTCGCGACCGGCAGCGCGTAGAGCGCCATGTAGCGCACGAGCTGCAGCGTCGCGGGTCCCAGGCCGCGCGAGTCGTCGGCGCGGCGGCGGGCCAGAGCGGGGAAGGCGACGACGCCGAGCGCGTAGGCGACGCTGGCGATCCCGACCTCCGGCAGGCGATAGGCGATCGAGTAGATGCCGAGGTCGGTGCTGCCGAGCAGGTGGCCGATCAGGATGACGTCCAGGCGCGAGTTGATCGTGGCCAGGATCGAGAGCACCGCCGCCGGCGCGCCGTAGGCGATCATGGTGCGCGCGATCGCCGGCCGGTAGGTCAGGTTCGGGCGCAGCGGCGTGAGGATCCACTGGCACACGGTCCAGGTGGCGGTGCCGGCCAGGAAGCCGATGATCAGAGCCGCCGCGCCCGCGCCCGCGAACGCGAGCCCGATCGACACCGCGACGCGCACCAGGTCGCTGGCGATCTCGGGGCGGATGCGCCGGCCGAAGCTCATGTCGCGCAGCAGCAGGCCGTCGTGGATGCTGCCGAGGCCGGTGATCAGCAGGTCGAGCGCACCGAGGCGGAAGAGCAGCGTCTCGTCGGGCACGTCGAAGAAGCCGGCGACGGCGGGCGCGGCCAGCACCCCGATCGCGCTGAGCGTGACCGCGGTGACCAGGTTGACCGTGAACGCGGTCTGGATGCGCTCGCTGATGCCGCTCTCCTGCTCGTAGACCACGGCCGGCTTCATGCCGAGGTCGCTGCCGAGCTCGATCAGCGCTATGTACGCCGCGACGGCGGCCACGACGCCGAACTGGTCGGGCGTCAGCAGGCGGGCGAGGACGAGGATCGAGACGAGGCTGAGCGCCTTGCTCATCCCGTACCCGGCACCCGACCAGACGATGCCGCGCCGTACCATCCCGCCCCAGCCCGCGCCGCGCTCGGGCGGCTCGGTCGGGGCCGGTTCGGAATCGTCCGCCGCCGGGGGCTCGGAGGGGGCCGGCTCGGCCGTGTCGACCTCCTTCGCCGGCCGCGAGAAGACCTGCGGGAGGTAGGCCCCCGCGCGGAAGCGGGCGGGCGAGCGGCCCGGCGTGACGTATGTGCGCGGGATGTCGAGCGGGTCCAGGCGGCGCGGGCGCTGGTAGCCGCCGTACATCGAGAACGCGTGCGTGACGCCGGCGTCGCGCAGGGCGACGCGGCTCGCTTCGTCGAACGCGTCGCGCGCGCCGATCGGGTAGGCGAACAGCGTCGTGGGCTCGTCCAGCTCCTCGCTCAGGCGCGAAACCGAGCCGGCGATCTCGCGCCGCTGCCGGTCGGCCGAACAGCGGGCGAGCACGGGGTGGTCAACGGTGTGCGCCCCGAACGCCATACCCCCGCGACGCATCTCGCGCACGTGCGCCCAGGTCATCCAGGTCGAGCTCGCGGCCTCGGCGTCCGCGAGGACCGCGCCGGTCTCGTTGGCCAGCCAGTCGAGGAAGCCCTCCGCGCGCTCCGCCGGGAGGCTCTGGTAGACGGCGAGCAGCTCGCGCAGCGCCGCCTCGCGGCCTTCCGACTCCAGCCGTAGAGGCGCCCTGAGCCATTCGCCGGGCTGCAGCTCGGCGCGGCGGCTCGCGTGGACCATGCCTGCGATCTCGTCCCACCACGCGACGTGCGGCCGGTCCAGGAAGCCGGTGGTCACGAAGAAGGTGGCGGGCAAACCTTGGGAGCGCAGGACCGGATAGGCCAGCTCGTAGTTGTCGCGGTAGCCGTCGTCGAAGGTCAGCGCGACGTGGCGGCCGCGGCGCTCGGCGAGCGCCGCGGGCAGCTCGTCGCCGGACACCACCTGCACGTGTCGGGCCAGGAAGCGCAGCTGCGCCTCGAAATCGTCCTGCGTGGCACTCCACAGCGCCGGGTCGTGCCCGTCGAGCGGCGTCCCGATGCGGTGGTAGGTGAGCACGAGCAGCCCGCGCCAGGTCGGTAGGCGGGCGATGACGCTCCCAGGCCCGACGCGCGATGGCCGCGGCGACTGTCTCACCCAGGCCCATGGCTTCTCCGCCTGGTTGATGCCGGGGCCCTGCGCACGAGGACTATCCTCCCACCGGTCGCCCTTCAGCCTGCACCCGGACCGAAGCCGACGAAGCTCGTTCAGCTGGCTCACTACGGCAACGCCCATGCGGGCTCGTTCGTCCCCATGGTCGTCGCGGTGCTGACGCTCGCTCGCGAGCGCGGCTTCGAGCCGTTGGCCGTCTTCTCCGAAGTCGCACGCGACCGTCCGTGGCTCGAGGAGCTGGAGGGGGCGGAGATCGCGTACCGGTTCGCGGCGCCCGCCGAAGTCCCGGCAACGGTCGACGCGCTGGCCTCGGAAGGGAGCTGCATCCTCCATTCGCACTTCTCGGTTTTCGACCTCGCCTGCGCCCGGGCCGCCCGCCGTCGGGGGGCGATCGCGTTCTGGCACGTGCACACGCCGCTGCGCCGCGGGATCGTCCGTTGGACGCGCAACTGCGTGCGCTTCGGCCTGTTGAGCAGGGGCGTCAGCGCGATCCTCTGCGACGCGCCCCAGATCGCGCGCGAGGTCCGGCGGCGCTTCGGCCCCAGCGGGCGCGTGTCGTTCATCCCCAACCCGATCGACCTGGATCGCTTCAGGCTGCAGGGTGAGGACGACCGGCGAGCTGCTCGCGAGCGGCTCGGCCTGCCCGACGATGCCACCGTGCTGCTGCACTTCGGTTGGGATTGGGAGCGCAAGGGAGGCGACGTCTACCTCGGGGCGGTGAAGACGCTCCGCGACCGTGGTCGCGACGTCGTCGCGCTGAGCGTGGGAGCATCCGAACGAGCGGAGCGCGCGGCGTCGGCGATGGGCGTGCGGGCGCTCTTGCGGT
This sequence comes from uncultured Actinomycetes bacterium, assembly GCA_963797015.1. GTDB lineage: Bacteria > Actinomycetota > Thermoleophilia > Solirubrobacterales > Solirubrobacteraceae > JBBPZA01. The sequence goes on from CAWCNV010000006.1 coordinate 100,994, forward strand.
CGCTGGCGACCATCGACCGAGTACAGGACTTCTACGGCGCCGCCGACGTGCTGGTCATGCCAAGCCTCGCCGAGGGCATGCCGTTCGCCATGGGCGAAGCGCTGGCCTGCGGGACGCCGACAGTCGGGACGGATGCTCCCGGCGAGCGCGAGATCGGCGCCGGCCTCGCCGCTTGCCGGCTGACCGAGCCCGACGCCGGCGCCGTCGCGAGCGCCGTCGCGGCGCTGCTCGACCGCGACGCGACGGCCGTACGAAGAGACGCGCTCGCCGCTCGCCGCGCCATCGAAGCGCGGATGTCCCTGCCGGTGTGCGCGGCGGACCTCATGGAGCGCTACGAGGCCGCGTCGAGGATGCGCTGAGCCCGCCGCCTCGGGCGCCGAGGCCTGCGCGCAGGACTATCCTCAGTCGGTCACCAGTCAGCCCGCATCCCGGATGCTCCCGGCCCGCACGGGCCTGCCGCGCGCCGCCGGGCTCACGGCGTCGCCGAAGCTCGTAGCGACGTCGGCGTTGCTGGTTGCGATGCTCGCCGGGGCGCTGTTGACGCGCAGCCTGGGACTCGGCCTCGCGCTGGTCGCCGCCTGCTGCTTCGTCCCTCTGGTCTTCCTCGTCCTCCCGCTGGCGATCGCCGCGTGGGTTCCGCTGGCGACGATCGAGTATTCGAACGTCGCCGGCAAGGCCCCTCTGATCGCCACCGGCCTGCTCGTCGTGGCCTGGCTCGGCAGCCGGCGTGCCCGCGGGACGGACCGTTCGGCCGGCACCGAGGCCAGGCCCGTGGTGGTGGCGCTGGGACTCCTGCTCGCATGGCTGACGCTCTCGATCGCGTGGGCGGGCGACCCCACGCACGCATGGCGCTACGCCAAGGCGTGGTACCTGGCCGCGGCCGCCTTCATCGTGATCGTGACCGTGGTGCGCTCGCCGCGAGACGTGCGCCTGCTGGCGCTGGCGTTCGTCGCCGGCGCGCTGCTCTCCATCGTCGTCGGGCTGACAGGCAGCGGCATCAGCACCACGGCCAACGCGGTCGACCTCGCTGCGCGTCAGCGCTTCGCGGGCGGGGCGGGCGATCCGAACTACCTCGCCGCGGGGCTCGTGGCGGCGATCGCGCTCGCCGCGGGGCTGCTGCCGTCGGCCCGGAACGCGATCGCTAAGCTCGGCCTCGCCGCGGCGATCGCCGCCATCGCGGCCGCGCTCGCGGCGACCCAGTCGCGCGGTGGCCTCATCGGCGCGATCGTGGCGCTGGTGGTCGCGGTCGCCCTCGCTCGCGGGCAGCGGGTCCAGGCGGCGGCGTTCGGCGTCTTCGTGATCGCCGCCGCCGGCGCGTTCTTCCTCGCCTCGCCCGGCGCCCTGCACCGGGTCACGACCTACAACGCGGGCGGCGCCGGTCGCCACGACCTGTGGACGGTCGCGTGGCGCATGAGCGGCGATCACCCGGTCGATGGGGTAGGTCTCGCCGGCTTTCCGACGGAGGCCAAGAACTATGTGCGCCAGCCGGGCAGCCTCAGCTACGTCCGAATCATCGTCGACGAGCCGGAGGTGGTGCACAACCTGTACCTCGAGCAGCTCGCCGAGACCGGGATCGTCGGGCTCGCTCTGCTCCTGGCCGTCATCGCCACGTGCATCGCGTCGGCGGGGCGCGCGGCGCGGCGCTTCGATGCACGCGGCGACCCCTCGCTCGCCAGCCCTCGCGCGCCTCGATCGTGGCGATGATCGGCTTCCTGACCGCTTCCTTCTTCATCTCCGACAGCACCGATAAGCGCCTGTGGATCGTGCTGGCGATGGGGCCGGCGCTGCTGGGGGTCGCTCAAAGGCCGGGCGCGCAAACCACCAGTGGACGGTGAGCCGGTGACCGCGACGCATAGCTCAGCCGTCCAGGCTCAGCGCCCAACTGCCGAGCGCCTGCGCGTGCACGCGCTTATCGACGGCCTTGGATGCGGCGGCGCGGAGATGTGTCTCGCCGAGTTCGCGGCGATCGCGCCTGCTGTTGGAGTCGAGCTCTCCGTGGGGACGCTCGACGGCGCACGCGACGCCATGGCCGCCAGGCGGCTGCGGTCACTCGGCGTCGATGTCACCGAAGTCGCCGTGTCAGGGCTTCTGCGCGGCACGGACAGGCGGCGCGTGCGCCGGCACCTGGAAGCGGTCGCGCCCCAGCTCCTGCACACGCACCTGGGTGGCGCCGATTTCTTCGGCGGGCTGGCAGCACGGAGGCTCGGCCTGCCCGCGGTCGCCACCATCCACGAGGTGAGGGGCCCGCAGAAGCCGATTCCCGCCCTGCGCTCGGCCCTCATCGGATGGGTGCGCCGGAACTGCTTCGACCGCGTGATCGCCGTGTCAGAGGCCGCGCGGGCCGCCGCGCTGCAGCGAAAGGACGCTCCGCCGGACCGTACGGTGGTGGTGCCGAACGCCGTCGCCGACGATCCGCGGCCCGGCTCCGGCCCGATCGTCAGAGCGGAGCTTGGATGGGCGCGGGAGGAGTTCGTCGTCGGGATGGTGTCCGCGCTGCGGCCCGAGAAGGGCCACGACGTCGCCATTCGAGCCGTCGGCATGCTTCGCGCGCGGTACCCGCGAGCACGACTTCTGATCGTTGGCGATGGAGCGGCCCGGGCCGAGATCGCGGCCCACGCCCGGTCGCTGGGGGACGGCGTCCGCCTCACGGGCTATCGCGACGACATCATGGAGGTCCTCGATGCGTGCGACGTTCTTCTGCAGCCTTCCTACGCGGACGCGTTCCCCACCGCGCTGCTCCAGGCCTTGGCCGCCTCGGTGCCGATCGTGGCGGCCGACGTCGGCGGCATTCCCGAGATCGTGTCCGATGGGCGCACGGCGCTGCTCGTGCCCGCGCCCCCTAGCCCCGCTACCGTCGCCGATGCATTGGAGACGATCCTGGCCGACGATCAGAGGGGCTCCGGACTGGCGCGCGCGGGCCGCGCGCACTTCCGGTCGCACTACTCGCTGGAGACGTGGGCGGACCGGCTCAGGGCCATTTACGAGGAAGTCATCGTCAGCCACCGGACGGGACCGCCGTCGCCCTTCGCCGGGCCTGCTGCCACGACGAGAGCTGCTCGACGACCACCCCGAGCCCGGCCGCGATGGAGGGAATAAAGACGAGCTCGAGCCGGCCGTTGGAGTGGTTCGCCGCGATCATGACCGTCACCAGGGCCCCGAGACCGGCTCCCCGGGCAAGGAGGAGGAAGGGGTCGTCGCGCTCTGAGCGGAGGTACAGCGTGACGAGCCCGGCGAGCACGATGACACCCATCACGAAGGCTAGGACGGGGACCGCCGTCTCCCGCGGGTACTCGAGGTCGTACTTGAACACCGTGGCGATTCGATGCGGGTACTCGCCGAGCACGAAGCTCCAGCTCGAGTCGGGCGGGATCCGGTAGCCGTTGAAGGTGTAGGCGAGGTTCTCGCGGACTGGGGCGGCGAACAGCAGCGGAGCCGGCAGCGAAGCGAGCACCCCGGTCGCGAGGATCGCCGCCGAACGGCGCGACCGCTCGCGCAGCGCGAGCCAGGCGGTGGCCGCGATGAGGACGATGGTCGCGTCGCGCGTGAAGGAGAGCACGAGCACGAGCGCGGCCCACGGCGCGAGCCAGGCGAGGCCGGCGAGCCGCGCCTGCCAGGCGGCGATCAGCGCGGCTATCAGGAGGCTCAGGGCGAGCAGGTCGGTGCTGGGGACCGGACCGACGTGGAAGACGGGCGGGAGCACGGTGCAGAAGACGCTCACCGCCGCGCTCGCCCCGGGTCCGAAGCGGCGTCGCAGGAGTAGGTAGAGGAGGGGGGCCAGCAGCGCCCAGCCGATGAGCGATGGGTCCTCGATGCTGCGCTCCCCGACCACGGGCTGGAGCGCCGCCGCAAGGATCGGGACGGTCCAGCGGCGTCGATAGAAGCGCGAGCTGTACGTCTGCCACGCCGGGTTGTCGATGCGCCGCAGGGCGGGCGCGAGGCCGCTCTCCCCGCGCTTGAGCTCGGCCGCGCCGTCACTCGCAAACACCTCGCGCAGGGCATCGGCCCGGCTCTCGCCCTGGAGCTCGCGCTTCTGCGCGAGGTAGAAGAGGCTGTCGGGCGCCCAGCGGACACCGGGGCCGGTGTAGGGCAGGACGAGGGCAATGCCGAAGGCGAGCAGCGCGATCACCACCAGCAGGTCGCGCCGCGCAGACCATTCGACCCGACGTGGGAGGGAAGGCATCGCCACTAAGAATCTCCGCGGCGCGCCTCCGCGTCAACGCCGTATCGACACGTGACCGCGGCGATCCGCGGCTCAGCGCCCGCGACGCCTTCGCGACGACCGCGCGTATAGCTCCACGTACAGCCGCTCCACCGAACTGACCGTGGCGTCCAGGCTCAACTCGCGGCGGCGGCGCTCGCGTGCCCGCCTTCCCAGCTTCGCGGCGTGCTCGCGCTCTCGCAGGAGCCGCGCCACCGCCGCCGCCAGCCCCTCGGGGTCCTGGGGCTCGACGAGCAGGCCGTGCACGCCGTCGTCGATGAGGTCGGGGATGCCGCCGACGCGGGTCGCCACGATCGGTCGGGCCGCCTCCATGTACTCCATCACCGACAGCGGGCTGCCTTCGGAGTCAGAGCAACACACCGCGACGTCGAACGACGCGACTATTGCCGCGGCGTCTGCCCGCAGGCCGAGGATGCTCACCGTCTCGCGGAGCGCGAGGTCATCGATCAGCGCCTCGAGCCGCTCGCGCTCCCCTCCGTCGCCGACGATCAGCACTTTGAGACGGGGGAACTGCGGAGCGAGCAGCTGGGCGGATCTGATCAGTACGTCCAGCGCCTTGGGCGGTCGCAGGAAGCCGACCGTTCCGACCACCGGATCGCCCGATCCGATGCCCAGCTCGCCCCGAACGTCGCGGCCGTCGTGCGGCGGCGGGTCGGGGATGCCGTTGGGCACCACGACCACGTCGACCGGTCGGATGCCCTCGAGCTCGATCATCCGGCGCCGGTCCTGCCGCGAGACCGCCACGAACGCGTCGGCGCCGCGCGCGATCACGTGGCGGTCGAGGAAGCGGCGCAGGAAGCGGCCACGTCCCTGGTTGGGCCAGCCGTGCTCGTGCGCGATCACGACCGGTACGCGCGCGAGCCGGCCAATCACGACCCCCCACAGGTTCGAGCCGAACTTGTGTGCGTGAATTACGTCGATGCGCCGTCGTCGCAGCAGCGATATCAGCGGGCGCCAGGCCCACACCCGCAGCCGCGAGCGGCGGTCGAGCCCGAGGAACCCGACTCCCGCGCGCTCGAGCTCGGACAGGGCGACGGCAGCGGGCCCGGCCATCCGGTCCTGGTCGGGCGACCGACTCGCGCACAGCGTCCGGTCGAAGCGCTCCGGGTCGAGCCCCGCGGCGATCTGCATCGCCAAGCGCTCGGCCCCGCCGTACGTCCCGAGCCGGTCGACGAGGGCGAGCACCCTCAGCTTGCCGTCGTCGTCGGTGGTGGCGGACATCGCCCTATATCGTGGCTGATGGTGGCTTCGCGACACCGATCGTCGCGCGCTCGCGCCGGCTTCTTCTCCAGCGTGCGCCGCTTTGCCCTTCCGATCGGGCCGCGGATCGAGCCGGGAGCAGTGGGCGGGTACTTCATCGACCTGCGCAGCAAGGCGCAGGCCTCGGTGTGGCCGCCGCCGGGGCTTGCGCCTCCCGCCGAGCAGCTTCCCGTAGACGTGATCCAGTGGGCGCTGGGCAGCTACGAGCGCTACCTGGCCGGAGAGGGCGAACGCTGGCTCGCGGCCGCGATCGCCGCCGGCGCCCATCTGGTCGAGCGCCAGCAACGCGGGGGCAGGCGCGACGGCGGGTGGGTGCATCCGCGGCCAGCGCCCCACACCTTTAGCCTGCCACCCAACTGGCTCTCGGGGATGGCACAGGGAGAGGGCGCGAGCCTGCTGGTGCGACTCTACCTCGAGACCGGCGAGGATCGCTTCGCTCACGCTGCGCGCCGGGCGCTGCATCCAATGTCGGTGCCCAGCGGCGAAGGCGGCGTGCAGGCGCTGCTCGGCGGCCGTCCCCTGCCCGAGGAGTACCCGACCCAGCCACCTTCTTTCGTCCTGAACGGTGCCATCTTCGGGCTCTGGGGCTACTACGACGTCGCGACCGGGCTGCGAGACGGCGACTGCGCCGGCGCCTTCGAGGCGGGCGTCGACACGCTCGCGGCGAACCTGCACCGTTGGGACACGGGCTACTGGTCGCGCTACGACCTAGCTCCGCACCCGATGGTCAACGTCGCCAGCTCCTTCTACCACCGTCTTCACATCGACCAGCTGACAGCGCTGGCGAGGATCGCGCCGCGGCCGCAGCTCGAGGAGGCACGGGCACGCTTCTGCTCTTATGCCCGGTCGAGGGTGTGTCGAGGCCGCGCCTTCGTGCGAAAGGCCATGTTCCGGCTTGTGGTGCCGCGCCGCAGGCCTGCGCGTGCGAGGCCTCACGTGCGCTAGTGTCGAGCGATCGCGATGGGCTGCCTTTCATCCGCGATGCGCAGGCTGAGACGCGGGGGGTTGGCGATGGCGTTGCTCGGCGCCACGGCGGTGGTCGCGAGCGGCTGCGTGGCGCGGGGCGAGGACTCGGCGGCGACGACAGGCTCGCGGTCCCCGGTCGCGCGCGAGGGTCATCGCGCAACGCCGAAGCGCAAACCCAAGCTCCTGCGGAGGGACAATCCGCGCAGGACTGCGACATCGAGGCCCAACGTCGAGAGCATCTGGGGCTGCGCCTTCGACTCCCGGTGCTTCAAGGGTTGTGCGAGCGCATCGCGCATCAAGACGTTGAAGGCGTCCGATCCGAAGTACGGCCGGTTCACCTACCGCCGACTGACCACCTTCGACGGCGACGAGCTGGGAAGCCCCGGAACGACGCGCTGCGAGCTCGGACGCAACGAGTCACGTGGGGGCGAGGGCAACTTCAATGGGACCTTCAAGCTCTTTCGCGAGGGTGGCCGCTTCATTACCTCGTGGCTCCAGCGCGCCCCTCGCAACCTCGACATCCGCCGCTCCAACTGGCAGGTCCTCATGCAGATGAAGCCGACACAGCCGCATGACGCGCTGTGCATGACCTACCTCGGATCGAGCTGCGGCAAGAGCTGTTGCTGGCCCGGCCTCGCGGTGAGCACGCAGGAGACCGGTTCCCCGGCATGGGAGGTGCTCGGCTTCCCGACGCGCCGGCATCCCGGCGGCTACCTGTGGACGCGCCCGGCCAAACCGGACGTCTGGACGTCCATCGTCTTCGACGTCAAGTTCTCCGCCGACCCGCGCGTGGGGTACATGCGTGTCAAGATCGGCCGCGTCTGGAGCCCCGTGATGCGCGGCCAGACACTGTTGACCTCTCGTAGGGCCACCTCGCTCTACAGGGCGGGCGAGGCGATTCCGGCCCATCTACGCATGGGCCTCTACCACGATGCCGCCTACCGCTGCCCGCGCCCAGTTGGGTGCTCGAGCGAGTTCGCCCGTGTCGCCGTCTACCGACGGTGACCGCGGTCGGCCAGCGCGTCTGCGTAGACGTCTGCCCACATCCGGGCCACCGCATCGAGGCCGTAGCGCGACCGCGCGCGCGCCGCGAGCAGCTCGCGGTCATAGCCGGCGGGGGCGTCGACCATGCGCTCGAGCGCGGTGGTGAGCGCGTCCACGTCACCCGGCGCGACCATGACGACCGGTCTCGTCGTCGACGATCTCCGAGACTCCGCCCACCTCGGTGGCGACGACGGGCAGCCCCGATGCGAGCGCCTCGATGAGCACGCAGGGCAGGTTCTCGCCGAAGCTGGGCAGCACCAGGAAGCTCGCCCCGCGCATCGCCTCCGCGACCTGCTGCCGGCCCTTGATGCCGTGGAAGCGCACGTCGCCGGCCAGCCCTAGGCGGCTGGCCAGCTCCTCGTAGCCGGCGCGCTCGGGCCCGTCGCCGACCACGTCCAGGGCGAGCTCGCGGTCGTCGTCGCGCACCCGGCGCAGCGCCTCCAGAAGCGGGCGAACTCCCTTGCGCTCGATCTGCGCCCCGACGAACAGCGCCCGCGGCGGGGCGCGCCGCGCGCGCGAGCCGTTCGGCGTGAACAGCTCCGTGTCGACCACGTTCGGCACGACGCGGAAGCGGTTGCGGACGCCGAAGGCGGCGAGGTGGCGCTCGAGGTCGGCGCTCACCGGGCAGACCAGGTCGGCGCGGCGCAGCGTGAACAGCGCGACGCGGCGCGCCAGCCCGCGCATCGCGCCGCGCGTGAACCCGGTGTGATGCTCGCTGACGATCGTCGGCGCGTCGTAGCGGCGGCCCAGCGCGAGCGCGAGCAGCCCGGCCCAGAAGACGTGGGCGTGGATCAGGTCCGGCCTGAAGCGCCGCCTGGCCAGGACGCGGCCGACGGCCGGCAGGGCCGCGAGGCCGAACACGAGCGACAGCTTGGGACCGAGGACGCCGGGCAGCAGCAGGCGGATCGTGGGCAGACCGTCCTCCACCGATTCGGTCAGGCGGTAGAGGCCGCGCGCGCGGCCGGGCACGACCTGCGGGTGGAGTACCGCGACGTCGTGGTGGAGCTGCGCGGCGCGCGCCTGCTCGCGAACGAAGACGCCCGCGACCGGGTTCTCGGGACTCGGGTACCAGCCCGCGACGATGAGCACCTTCGGGCGCCGGCCGGCGTCGACCGTCATCGGCGCCCGAGGCCGGTCCGGATCGCCCGCACGAGCTCCGCGGCGTGCTCGTCGCGGCGCCGCGCGCCCTCCATGTGCGCCCTGCCGCGGCGGCCGAGCCGGCGGGCACGCTCGGGATCGGCGAGCAGGCCCGCGACCGCCTGGGAGATCGCGTGCGCGTCACCTGGGGCCACGGATACCCCCGCGCCGAGCTCCTCGATGCGAGTCGCCGCAGCGCCGCGGCCCGCGTAGACCGTCGGCTTGCCCGTGGCCATGTACTCCTCGAGCTTCGACGGCATCGCCGTCTGGCTCAGCGTGGGGCTGTCACGGATCTGCGCGAACAGCACGTCCGCGCGCCGGTACTCGTCGATGAGCTCGGCGCGGGTGAGGTAGCCGGGGAAGTGGACGTTCCCGAGCCCGGCCGCTCGCGCCTGCTCCTCCAGCGCGGCGCGGCACGGGCCGTCCCCGGCGAGCCTGACATCCACGCCGGGCAGCCGCCCCGCCATCTCGAGCGCCACCTCCAGGCCCTGCGCGTCTCCGAGCAGTCCTGCGTAGAGCACGACGGGCCGAGCCTTCGGGACCGATTCGCCGCAGGGCTCCAGCGCGCGCAGCAGCGGCGAGGAGACCGAGTTCGGGACCAGCACGAGTCGCCGCCGGTCCACCCCGCCGCGCTCGAGCCGCTCGGCGAGGCCGGCGGTCGCGGCCGTCACCAGGCCCGCGCTCCGCACCGTCGACCAGAGCACGCGGCTGAGCGCGTCCAGCCCCGCGCGCTGGGTCCTCGAGCCGTCGACCACCTCGCGCGCGAAGTCCCACGTCAGGTCGCGGACGTCGCAGACGAACAGCGCGCGCTTCGCCCGAGCGAGCACGAGCGCCGACGGCGCCAGCAGCATGCCGGGGACCGAGGTGAGCACGACCTCGGCCGGGTGGCGTGCCGCCGCGACCGCGAGCGCCGTCGCCATCGCCTGCTCGCCCAACGCCCGCCTGACCGGCGAGGATCGGTGGGGCTCGAAGTGGAACAGCCGCTCGACCGGGAGCCCGAGCGCTGCGTCGGCCTCGCCGACCGCGATCCCGCGGTAGGCGGCGCGGCTCGGGTAGCTGGGCTTGAGCGTCACGACCCGCGTCGGGTAGCTCCGCGACAGCGCGCTCACGAGCGCGCCGACGCGGTTGGCGCCCGCGAACGTCTCGGGCGGGAGGTACTGCGTCACGAACGTGCACCGTGGCGCGCTCGCGGAGTGGCCGCCGGCCGGCGGGTCGCCGTCGTCGGGGTCCTGGAGCGTCGCGCTCGGGGTCAGGCGGCGGGGGGTCGTCTGAGCGAGGCTCGCCATGATCGACCGTGAGCGCGGAGAAGCCGCATTTTCCGGACCGTACGGGCGACGCATTGTCCGGCGGTGGCAGGTCACGTTGGTTGCGCGTTTGCCGACGCCGGGCGCCGGGCCGGCCCCCGGCGCGCGCCGGCTCGGCCGCTCGTCGGGGCGCGGGGCGGATGCTACGGTTGGCGCGTTCGCCCCATGTGCGACGACCCTCCTCGAAGTAGCGGCGCGCGTTCCGCGCCGCCGCCCAGGTAGACGCGTTGAGCGCGCTGCTGCTCGCGATCGTCGCGCTGCTCATCCTGGGCAACGCCTTCTTCGTGACCGCCGAGTACGCGCTCGTGCGCTCGCGGCGCCCGCGGCTGGAGGCGATGCGCGACGAGGGCACCCGCGGGACGGCGCTCGCGCTGCGCGAGGTCGACGAGATCAGCGACTACATCGGCGCGTGCCAGGTCGGCGTCACGATGATGTCGATCGGAATCGGCGCCGTCGGCGAGCCGGTGGTCGCGGACCTGCTCGAGCCGCTGTTCGGCAAGGTCGCGGGCCACGGCCTGGCCGTCGCGGCGTCCGTGACGCTCGCCTACCTGACCATCACCAGCGCGCACATCGTCGCGGGCGAGCTCGTGCCCAAGTTCTACGCGATCGACCGCGCCGAAGGCGTGCTGAGGCGTATCGCGCGCCCGCTGCACTGGTCGCGCGTCGCCTTCCACCCGTTCATCGTCGTGCTCACCGCGGTGTCGCGGCGGATCCTGCGTCTGCTCGGCGTGGACCCAGACCAGATCCAGGACGAGGGCGGGACGCCCGACGAGCTCAAGCGGCTGATCGCGGAGAGCTCGATAGGCGGCAAGCTCGATCCCGGCGAGGCGGGGATGCTCACCGGGGTCTTCCACCTGCACGAGCAGGAGGCGCGGCAGGTCATGACGCCGTTCCCGGCGGTTGTGACCGTGGACACCTCGGAGACCGTCGAGACGGCGGTGCGCCGCTGCGTGGACACCGGCCACACGCGGCTCGTCGTCACCGAGGACGAGAATCCCGACCGCGTCAAGGGGATCGTGCACGTCAATTCGCTCGCGCGCCGGTTGATGTCGGACGGGCCGGACGCGTCGATCGAGCCGCTGGTGCGCGACGTACCGCTCGTACCCGAGACCAAGCCGCTGGACGACCTGCTCGCCGACCTCCAGCGCCAGCGCGCGGCGCTGGCCGTGGTCGTGGACGAGTACGGGCGCACGGCGGGGGTCGTGACCGTAGAGGACATCGTCGAGGAGGTCGTGGGGGAGATCGAGGACGAGACCGATCCCGCCGGCGGCGCCGTCCGCAGGCTCCCCAATGGCGACTGGTTCGTGCGCGGCCACGTCGCGGTCAACGACCTCATGGACTACGGCGTCGAGCTGCCCACGGAGGCGGGCGCCTACAACTCCGTCGGAGGCCTGGTCTTCGCCGAGCTCGGCCGCCTCCCGAAGCGCGGCGACACGGTGAGCGTGGACGGCTACTCGATCCGCGTCGAGTCCGTGCGCGAGAACCGCATCGAAGCGGTCCGCATCCGCCCCCAGCCGGCCGCCAGAAGCCAGGAGGCGGAGCGCTCCCGGTAGCGGCGGCGCCGCCCGCCTCCCGGCGGACAAAGCGACCCGGCCGCTCGTCTCTCTCCTTCGTCACCTGCAGTTCGCGGCGTCCCGGCTAACGCCGGCAACCGCGACGCAGCGCGAACCTGGGGCCTAAACTCAACGAGCCCCTTACGGGGCCCGCCGAGTGCTTCTATGGGAGGAGGTGCGGCTGTGAGGTACGTCGCATGGGCAGTATGCGGCGGCGGCCTCAAGCGGGAGTAAAGGCCTCCTAACCTTTCTCGTAAGGATGGAAGCCGCGCCCGGCCTTGCGGCCCAGGGCGCCTTCGGCCGCGAGTTCGCGCACGCGCGCAGGGATCGGCTCCCCGATCTCCTCGCCGATCGCGATCGCGACGTCCAGCCCCACGAGGTCCAGCAGCGCGAGCGGGCCCATGGGGTGGCCGGCGCCGAGCCGCATGCAGGTGTCGACGTCCTCGGCCGCAATGCCGGTCTGCTCGAGCAGCCGTACGGCTCCGAACAGGTACGGGAACAGCAGCCGGTTGACCACGAACCCCGGCACGTCCGGCACCTCGACGGCCGTCTTGCCCAGGGCCTCGCACAGGGCCTGCGCTCGCGCGCGCGTCGAGGAAGAGGCCGAGGGCGGGAAGGCGAGCTCGACGAGCGCCATCTTCGCGACGGGGTTGAAGACGTGCAGGCCGACGAAGCGGTCCGGCCGGCCGGACGCGTCGGCCAGGGCGGCCACCGACAGCGAGGAAGTCGTGGTGGCCAGGATCGCGTCCGGTGCGAGCACGTTCCCGACCTGGGCGAGGTGCCGGCGCTTGGCCGGCTCGTGCTCGACGATCGCCTCGACGACGAACGTGCGGTCTCCGAGCGCATCGAGATCGGTCTCCACCCGCACGCGGGAGGCGTCCTCGCCGGCGAGCTGGTCGACCAGCGCGACCGTGCGCGGCCGCGACTCGGGCCCGCGAACCCACACGACCACGTCGCCGTCAGTGGCCCTCAAGGCGGCCAACCCGGATCCGATGGCGCCACCTCCGACGACGCCCAGCCGTTCCCCGGGCGCCTCCGCGGCCGGCCGCGGCCGCTCTTCGCCCGCCTCCCCGGCCCTCTCCGACCGCTCCTCCGTCGCGCTCTCTCGCTCCTCCATCGGGCGCCGGAAGCTATCGGTTGGCGCCGCCGGGCGAGACTGGCTGACCAGCCAGTCAACCGCCCGATACAGTACGCGGCATCACGTCGCAGTCGATACGAAGGGGTCTCGAATGAGCGCAAACGCCGGCCGCGAGGTCGTCATCGTGGAGGCCGCCCGGACGCCGATCGGGCGCGGGCACCCGGAGAAGGGCTACTACAAGGACATCCACGCCAACGATCTGCTGGGACGCACCTACAGCGAGGTCGTCGAGCGCGCCGGGATCCCCGCCGAGGCGGTCGAGGACGTCATCACCGGCTGCGTCCAGCAGTACGGCGAGCAGGGGTTCAACGTCGGGCGCAACGCGTGGCTGCAGGCCGGCCTCCCGATGGAGACCCCGGCGACCACCGTCGACCGCCAGTGCGGATCCGCGCAGCAGGCCGTCAACTTCGCCGCCGCCCAGGTCGCCGCCGGCGTCCACGATGTCGTGATCGGCTCGGGCGTTGAGCACATGGGCCACGTCCCGATGGGCGCGATGCTCCAGTGGACCGATCAGGTCGGCGTGCCGTTCCCGCCCGCGCTGATGGAGCGCTATGACCTCGTGCCCCAGGGCATCAGCGCCGAGATGATCGCCGACCAGTGGGAGATCCCGCGCTCCGAGCTCGACGAGCTGGCGGTGCGGTCACACCGGCTGGCGCACCAGGCCACCGAGGAGGGGCGCTTCGAGCGCGAGATCATCCCCTTCCAGGTCAACGGCTCGACCTACGTCTCAGACCAGGGGATCCGCCCCGACACCAACCTCGAGACGCTCTCCCAGCTCAAGCCGGCGTTCAAGCCCGACGGCAGGATCACCGCGGCCAACTCGTCGCAGATCTCCGACGGAGCGGCGGCCGTGCTGCTGATGTCGGCCGACGCGGCCAAGGCCCACGGCCTCAAGCCGCGGGCGCGGATCGTCGACCAGACCACGGTCGGCGTCGACCCCGTGATCATGCTGACCGGGCCGATCCCCGCGACCAGGAAGCTGCTCGAGCGCAACGGCATGTCGATGAACGACATCGACCTCGTCGAGATCAACGAGGCCTTCGCGCCCGTGGTCGCCGCCTGGCGCCGCGAGCTCGAGCCCGACATGGAGCGCGTGAACGTCAACGGCGGAGCGATGGCCCTCGGCCACCCGCTCGGCTCGACCGGTGCGCGCCTGATCACGACCCTCCTCCACGAGCTCGAGCGCTCGGACAAGGAGGTCGGGCTCGTGACCATGTGCTGCGGCGGGGGGCTCGGCACCGGCACGGTCATCCAAAGGATCTGACCTGAGCGCCGCGCGACCGTCGCTGCCGAGGTCCTCAGGCCGCTCGCGTGCGTAGCACGCCACGCGGCCTGCGTCCCGCGGCAGCGTCGGTTCGCGGCGCTCAGGCGGGGTAGAGGACTTGGCATGGATGCTGGCCGCCCCGCCTCCTATCTGACGCTCCCCGACGGGACTGGCGTGTGGTCCTCCGACGATCGGGAGGTCGGGACCGTCGCGCATGTACTGGCGGACGAGGAGAAGGACATCTTCGAGGGTCTGGTGCTCGATACGGGCGATGGCCATCGCTTCGTCGAGGCCGACCAGGTCGACGAGCTCCGCGAAGGGCGCGTGGTGCTCAAGATCCCGGCGATGCGCGTCGCCGGGCTGCCCGAGCCGAGCGCCAATCCGGCCGCGCTGGACGCCTACGGAGGCGATCTGGACAGCGGCCTGCACTCGCGCCTGCGCCGCGCCTGGGACCTCATCTCCGGCAACTACTAGGGCGCTCGATCACGGCGCGGGCGCGGCGGCAGCCGCGCACGCGCCATGGGCGCACGTCCAGATCTACACGGACCGCGCGCCCGTCGGGCCCAAGCCAGTGGAGGTCGATCGGGAAGCGCATACCGACCGTGTGCACCGATCGGGTACGCGGGAGAAGGAGTGCGACGTCGTCATCGGGGCGAGCGAGCAGCGCCAGGCCGGCGAGGCGGGCGCGCAGCCCGACGGCGACCCGGACGCTGGTCCCGGGCAGGACCGGGAGTCGGAGCAGGCGCGTCGGGAGCATCTGCACTCCCTAGGCTCACGGCGCCCGACTTTCGCCCCGGTATGCTCGCCCGCCCGTCGACCGAGCGGGAGGACCTCCGCCCGATGCCTCGCTTTCGCGCGCTCCTGACGATTCTCCTCGCCGCCCTCGCCGTGACCGTCACGGCGTGCGGGGAGTCGGAGGCGGACAGGGCCAAGGCGTCCGTCGAGGACTACCTCCAGGCGGTGCAGGACGGCGACGGCGGCAAGGCGTGCGGCCTGCTGACCGACCGGGCGAAGCGGGCGATCGAGCGCTCAGGGCCGGGCTGCGCGACGGCCATCTCCAGCATCAAGAACGGCGCGGCCTCCCAGCTCGCCAGCCGCCTGAAGGACGCCAAGGTCGAGAACGTGAAGGTCAAGGGAGACACGGCGACCGCGGAGATCAAGCTCGATCCGATCACGCAGACCGTCAACCTCGTCAAGCAGGACGGCAAGTGGAAGCTCGAGCCGCGGGCCTTCGCCGGATGACCGCCGCCGGCTGAAGCGCGGCGGGCGATCGGGGCTCAGCCCTCCGGTGAACCGGCGGCGCGGCCGGCCCCGCCGGCCTCCAACCGCGCGATCAGCTCGTCGAGCTCGAGCTCCTCGAGGCCCTGTCCCACGGCCTCGAGCTCACCCGCGCAGTACTCGACCAGCTCGCGGCCCTCGCGGACGAGTTCGAGCGTCTCGCGCAGCCCGGCCTCGCCGGAGTCCAGGCGCCGGATGATCGCCTCGATCCGGGCGGCCGCGCGCTCGTAGGTCAGGTCCGGTGGCTGCTCGGCCGCGGGCCGGGATGCGGGCGCGGGCTCGGCTCCGGCCGCGGGCTCGCTTGGCGCGCGCTCTGCGTCGCCCTCGCTCACCCGCGCTCCTCGCCGCGGGCGCCGCGCAGCGGCCCCTCGGGGGGATCGTCCAACGGCAGCCTCTGCTGCTCGCCCTGCTCGGTCCGCGCGCCCCCGCCGCCCCGCGGGCGCTCGGCGCGCACGGGCACGCGGCCGTCGTGGAAGCGCAGGCCGAGGCGGCCGGCCGCGCGCGCGGTGCCCGCCGAGGTGACGAGCGCTCCGCCCGCATCCTCCACCAGTGCGTAGCCGCGCTCCAGCGTCCTTTCGGGGTCGTGCGCCGCCAGCGCGAGGCGCAGGCGCTCGAGGTCCTGGCGGCGGCGCCCGAGGCCCGCCGGAGCGGCGCGGCGCAGGCCGGCGGCGGCCTCGTGCAGGGCCGCCTCGCCGCGCGCGTGGGCCAAAGCGGCGGAGCTCGCCTTGCGCGACGCGACCAGCAGCCGGCGCGCCGCGAGCACGCGCTCCTCCGCCACGCGCCGGCGCCCGCTGGCGCGCAGCTCGCGCAGCTGCTGGCGAAGCGCTCGGCGGTGGCGGGCGACGTGCTCGGCCGGCGCGCGGGTCATCGCGGCGAGGGCGCGGGCGCGCCCCACCACGGCCCGGCGGCCCTCGGCGCGCAGCCGCGAGGCGCTCGCCGCCAGCGCCACGCGAGCCTCGCCGCAGTGCAGCGGGACGGCCGCCTCGGCTGCGTGGGTGGGGGTCGAGCACGACACCGCGGCGACGTCGTCGAGCAGCGTGCGGTCCGTGTGGTGGCCGATCGAGGCGATGACCGGCACGCGCAGCATCGCGACCGTCCGGCACAGGCCCTCGTCGCAGAACGCGAACAGGTCGGCCAGCGATCCGCCGCCGCGTGCGACGACGATCACCTCGACGTCCTCGAGCGCGGCGAGATCGCGCAGGGCGCCGGTGATCCGAGGGGCGGCGTGCCGGTCCTGCACCGGCGCGAACGCCCACACGACGCGTCCCGCCCAGCCACGGCGGCGCAGCCCGGCGAGCACGTCGTCGCGCGCCTTGCCGCCGCGGCCGCTGACCACGCCGATCGTGCGCGGGAGCGTGGGCCGGGCGAGCGCCTTCTGGGGCGCGAACAGCCCCTCGGCGTCGAGCAGCTTGCGCAGCCGGTCGAGCTGGGCGAGGAGGTCGCCCTCGCCCGCCACCCGCAGCGTGCGGACCGCGAAGCTGAACGACGGTGACGAGGTCGCCGAGCCGGGGTAATAGTCGGGGCCGCCGGCGACCACCACCTGGGCGCCGTCGGCCAGCGCGCCCGGCGCGAGCCCGAGCGCGTCCCAGTCGTCGCGCCAAATCGAGCACGGCAGCGCGCCGGAGGCGTCGCGCAGCTCGAAGTAGACCTTGGCGCGGCCGCCGTCGCGCAGGTTCACGAGCTCGCCGAAGAGCTGCACGCGCGGCCGCTCGCGCAGGCCGTCACGCAGCCGCAGCGCGTAGGCGCCGACCGGGAACGGGCCGGGGAGCCCGCTGCCCTCGATCCCGGCAGGGCGCTCGCCGTCGCCGTCGAGTCGCGCGAGCGCGCCCGCCTCCGCGGAGGTCGCGGCGGCTTGTCCCAGCGAGCGGTCGCTGCTCACGCCCGCGAGCGTAGCGGCCGCGGACGCGGCGCAGTCAGTCCGGCAGCGGCGCGTTCTCGAGCGCGAGCTCGGTCGACTTGAGCGGCGGGAGGTCGTCCTCGCCCTCGGGCGCGGCAGGCCCGCGCGTCTCGGCCCCCAGGGCGAGCTTGTTCAGGCGCTCGATCTCGCGCTCGCCCTCGACGCGCGCGGGGTGGTCGGGGGGCAGCGAGCCGATCAGCGTGCGGATCCGGTTGCGCAGGTGAAGCGCGAAGTGGGGGGTGGAGGCGCCCAT
The DNA here is from genome assembly GCA_963797015.1 of uncultured Actinomycetes bacterium. GTDB lineage: Bacteria > Actinomycetota > Thermoleophilia > Solirubrobacterales > Solirubrobacteraceae > JBBPZA01. Next base: position 118,307 of record CAWCNV010000006.1, read on the forward strand.
GAGCTGGCGCACCTCCTCGACCGTCACCTCGTGACCGGGCTTCAGCCGCTCGGGATGCTCGAACTCGCTCACGCGCCCGAGCCGTTGACCGGCAGGATCTCGAGCAGGCTGTCGATCCGCGCCTGCACGCTCTGGGAGAGGGCGGCCTCGTCGCCGATGATCCAGCCGTGGTTGTAGGCGCCGCGCACCGGGTCGCGATCGTAGCCGGGCTGGATGTCGAGCAGGAAGTCCTCTACCGGCCGCGGCAGCAGCTTGGCCTGGTCGACGAGCACCAGCGGGCCATAGGTGCCGGTGGCAGACAGCGGTGACGCGGCGGCCGCGTCGAGCGTGCGGCGCTCGTTGACGAACACCAGCCCGTGCCCGGGGTCGACCACGCCCCAGCCGAAGGACCCGTTGGTGTAGCGCGCGAACGCGATCGCGTTGTTGACCGGGTCCGCGGCGGAGATGCGCACGACCTTGCCGAGGCCCTGCAGCTCCTTGGACACGGCCTTGGGGATCACCGAGGGAGGTCCGAGGACGAAGATGTTGGGCTTCTGGTGGGCCGCGAGCGCGGCGCGCGTGTCGGGCGGGACCCCCTGGCGGGTGACGAACAGGACCGGGTCGCCGGACTTCGCCGCCCACGCCGCGGCGGGCATCGCGAACTCCGGGCGCTCCGAGGTGGTGACGACCACATCGCGGCTCGGCCGGCCCGCGGCGAGCGTGCGGAAGCGGTCGATCGCCCGCGCGACCGCGAACGGGTTCGAGCCCGCCAGGCGCACGCTGCGGGCGTTGTTGGGGGCGGGAGCCGACCCGACGCGCACCACCTGCGCCCCCTTGGCGACCACGGCGGTCCCGCGCGGCTGCAGCCCCTCGATCGCGGACTGGGTCGCGGCCGGGATCTGATCGCCGTCGGTGAGCAGCACCGGTGCGCGCAGCGGCTGGGCCATGAGCACGGAAGCGGCCACGCCTGCCTGCCAGTCGTTCTTGTCGACGAGCGTCACGGCCGGTGGCCGGGTCTCGGGGTTCGCTCCGGGGAAGACGGCCAGGGCGACGGCGGCGGCGTCGGCGATCGCGTCCCCGCCCCCGACGCGCGTCGTGTTCTTGGTCGCGAAGGTCGGGAAGCCGAGGCGCTGGGCCGCCTTGGGCTGGCCGCCCTGCTGACCGAGGACCGGCTTCGTCTGACTCCCGTCCCCGGAGGAGCTCGAACCGCACGCGGCCACGCCGAAGGTGCCGGCTACACATGCGAGAGCAGCGATCAGACGGGTCCCCCGCATCCGGCCGGGGACCATACAGAGGCGGCATCACGGGCAGCGCAGGACGCGCGTGCGGCTCCACTGAACGGGCGCGTACGCTAGCCTTCCCGGCGCCTAACTGACTCACCAGTCAATACCAAGGAGCCGCTTCCCACAATGGACTTCCGCCTCAACGACGAACAGCTCGCCTTCCAGGAGAAGTGCCACCGATTCGCCGAGGAGGTAATGCGTCCGGTCGCCGCTCACTACGACCGTGAGCAGGCGGTGCCGTGGGACGTCATCCAGGAGGCGCGGCGCTGGGAGCTGCACGGGCTCGAGCTGATCCAGCGTCTCGCGACCGACGAGGACGGCCTTTTGAGCATCATCTATGCCGAGGAGCTGCACTGGGGCTGCGCCGGCATCGCGCTGGCCATCCAGGCGGGCTCGCTCGCCGCCGCTGGGATCGCCTCCTCGGGCACGCCGGAGCAGATCGGCCGCTGGATCCCCGAGTGCTTCGGGATGGGCGACGAGATCAAGCTCGGCGCCTACGCCGTCACCGAGGCCGGCGCCGGCTCGGACGTCAAGTCGCTCCGCACGACGGCCCGCCGCGACGGCGACGACTGGGTCCTCAACGGCTCCAAGGTCTTCATCTCAAACGGCGGGATCGCCGACGTGACCGTCGTCGTGGCGACCGTCGACCCCAAGCTCGGCCATCGCGGCCAGGCCTCGTTCGTGGTCCCCAAGGACACGCCCGGCCTGCGCATGGGCAAGAAGGAGGACAAGCTCGGCATCCGCGCCTCGCAGACCGCCGAGGTCGTGCTCGAGGACTGCCGGATCCCGATGGACTACCTGCTCGGCGGGCCGGACAAGCTCGAGCGCAAGCTGGAGCGCGCACGCCGCGGCGAGTCCGGCGGGTCGTCCGGCGCCCTGGCCACGTTCGAGATCACGCGCCCGCTCGTAGGCGCGAGCGCGCTTGGCATCGCGCGGGCGGCCTACGAGTGGACGCTCGACTACCTCGAGGGGAAGTCGGCCGACGGTGAGCCCTTGCTCGAGCAGCAGCGCGTGCAGCAGGTGCTGGCCGACGTGGCCACGGAGATCGAGGCGGCTCGGCTGCTCGTGTGGCGCGCCGCGTGGATGGGGCGCAACGGGATTCCGATGACCGGCGGCCAGGGCTCGATGTCCAAGCTCAAGGCCGGCGACGTGACGATGTGGGCCACCACGACGCTCATGGACCTGATCGGGCCCGAGGCGTGGAGCACGGAGCTGCCGATCGAGAAGTGGTTCCGCGACGCCAAGATCTTCCAGATCTTCGAGGGCACCGCGCAGATCCAGCGACTCGTGGTCGCACGACTGCAGGTCTCCGAGCGCCAGGGCCGGGTCGCCGAGGCCGCGCCCTCGCTGCGCGAGGCGGCCGAGTCGGCCGCCGTCGCGGCCTAGGCACGCACTTTGCAACTTCTCGTGCAGGCGTCTGCTAGCCTGCGCGATCGCCGAATCCCCTGGAAGTCCGGGGGAGCGGGGGACCCAGGTAGTACTTGGGGCTAATCCTGCGGTATTCCGCAGGAGGCGCCGGCTCTTTCCGCGCCAGCCCGTCAGCTAACCCCGCAGGCCGACGAAAGAGGTCCGTTGTGGGGAAGCACAAGCGCAGGTTGGCCCTCACCGGCATGACCGTCGCGGCGTTCGCCGGGCTGCCTTCGGGCGCCGCGCTCGCAGGCACGGGGGGCAGCGGGTACTCGCCCACGCCCGTCTCGAGCTCGACGACCAAGCCGGTCGTCGCGGGCAACCGGGCGAAGCTGCTTCGCAGCGGCAAGGCGGCCGCGCCCGCCAACGCTCCGCTGCGCGTCCAGAAGATGATCTGGGCGGCCAACAAGATCCAGAACAAGCCCTACGTCTACGGCGGCGGCCACGGGACGTTCCCGAAGGACCGCGGCTATGACTGCTCCGGAGCCGTCTCCTACGCGCTGTACTACGGGCGCATCCTCGACGGCGATCCGCGCGACGCTGTTGGCTTCTTCATCTGGGGCCGGCGCGGGCGCGGCAAGTGGGTGACGGTCTACGCGAACGGCAGCCATGCCTACATGGTCATCGCCGGCCTGCGGCTGGACACGAGCAGCATCAACGACGCCAACACCGAGAGCGGTCCGCGCTGGCGCAAGGCGCGGCGCGACCCCTCGAGCTTCCGCGTCCGCCACTGGCCCGGGCTGTAGCGGCCGCCGGCGGCGGGGAGCGGCGCCGGCTGGAACCCTCGGCCAGGACGACGGATGGCCGCCCGTCACGGCACGGTAGGCTGATCGGATGACAACGCCGACGTTGCCCTAGGAGGACTGGATGGCCGGTACCAGTGGTCGCCTGACCACAGTGATCAAGGCGAAGATCAACAAGCTGCTCGACCGGGCCGAGGATCCCGCCGAGACGCTCGACTACAGCTACACGAAGCAGATGGAGCTGTTGCAGAACGTCAAGAAGGGGATCGCCGACGTCGTCACCGCCAAGAAGCGGCTCCAGCTCCAGTCCCAGAAGCTCGAGCAGCAGGTGGTCAAGCTCGACACCCAGGCGCGCCAGGCGCTGGCGGCCGGCAAGGAGGACCTCGCCCGCACTGCGCTCGAGCGCAAGACGCTCGCCCAGACCGAGCTGCAGTCGCTCGACCAGCAGGTGACCGAGCTCGAGGGCCAGCAGCAGCAGCTGATCGACAAGGAGCAGAAGCTCCGGACCAAGCTCGAGACCTTCCGCACCAAGAAGGAGGTCATCAAGGCCCAGTACTCGGCCGCCGAGGCGCAGGTCAAGATCGGCGAGGCCGCGAGCGGCGTGGGCGAGGAGATGGCGGACACGGGTCTGGCCATGCAGCGCGCGGTCGACAAGACCGAGCAGATGCGCGCGCGGGCCGACGCCGTCGAGGAGCTCGAGGCGGCCGGCACGTTCGAGGACCTCACGCAGCTGGGCTCGGGCCAGGACGACATCGACCGCCAGCTCGCCGAGGTGACAACCGGTACGCAGGTCGACGACGAGCTGGCCAAGATGAAGGCCGAGCTCGGCGCGGGCAGCGGCTCGGCGGGTGAGCTGGGCAGCGGCTCCGGCTCGCAGCCCCAGCAGGGAGCCGGCCAGTGATCGTCCGCATCGCGACCGACGGGCAGTACCGCCTGCCCAACGGCGAGGTCGAGCGCCTCAACGCGCTCGACGACCAGGCTCAGCAGGCCGTCGAGGCGGGAGACGACGGCGCCTTCAAGCAGGCGCTGGCGCAGATGGTGGAGCTCGTGCGAACCGGCGGCGAGGAGCTCGGCGACGACGAGCTGGAGGAGTCCGGAGTGATAATCCCGCCGCCCGACGCGACGATCGCCGAGGTCGGCACGCTGTTCGACGGCGAGGGGCTCATTCCGGACTGACCGCGCAGCGGGGCGCGCCGCGCGGGCGCCGGCCCCAGCTCAGGAGGAGGAGACGGTGAAGCCCTCGGCGAGCGCGGCCGATCCGGGGATGCGCAGGTTTGTCGCCTGACCGACGGCTTCGCACGTGGCGGCCGTCGGGCAGGACACGCCGCTGAAGAAGCTGAACGGGAAGTCGGGCGATGGGCGGGGGGTCGGGTGCAGGTTCCACGCGGAGCCGTCCCAGCGCTCGGCCAGCGTCGAAGGCGCCCGTTGCGGGTCGTCCGTCGGGTTGCTCTCGCCCACGGCTGTGCACGTGGTCGTCGCCGGGCACGACACGCCGACGAGGCGCCTGCCGAGACGATCCGGAGTGTCCTGGATCGTCCAGGCGTTGCCGTTCCAGCGCTCGGCGAGTGCCTGCGCGATGAGCGTTCCGCCGACGCTCTGCCCGACTGCGGTGCACGCGTCCGCAGTCACGCAGGACACGTCCTGGAGGGGGCTTCCGAAGGAGTCGGCGGGAGACGGGGTCGAGAGGGCCTGCCACGAGCTCCCGTCCCAGCGCTCCGAGAAGGCATCGCCCTGGTCGCCGGCCGAGCCGACCGCCATGCACTTCTGCGCGCCGCTGCAGGACACGCCGTTGAGCTGGTTGTTGTCCACCCCGCCGGGGTTCTGCTGGATCGACCATTCGCTGCCGTCCCAGCGTTCGATCAGCCCGAACGCCCCGCCGCTGGTGGTGGAGTAGCCGACCGCCGTGCAGGCGCTGCTCGTCGTGCACGAGACGTCGTTCAGGTAGCTGACCATCGTGCCGGGCGGGACCCCGGCCGGAATCGGGGTCTGGAGGACCGACCAGCTGGTGCCGTCCCAGATCTCCGCCAGCGGGACGGTCGGGTTGGTGGCGCTGTCCTGGTCGTAGCTGCCCACGGCGACGCACGCCTGTGAGCTCGGGCACGACACCGCCTTCAGGTCGGTCGCGGTCGCCTCCGCAGGACTGGGCGGGCTCGGCAGGACCTGCCAGTCGGTCCCGTTCCAGCCTTCGGCGAGAAGCGGGTCGGTTCCCGACTGCCCCGAATCTCCGACGGCGACGCACGCGTCAGAGCTCGGACAGGACACCCCGGACAGCGAGCGAGCAGAAGGATCCGGCGTCGCCTGGATCGCCCAGCCGCAGCCGCTGAGGGCCAGCGCCACCATCACGACCGCCATTCCCGTGCGGACCCGCATCCGCCCTCTCCTCTCGTCCCTGAGGGACCCTGTCCATCGTGGACCCGGCCGACTCTACATACGTGCCGGCGTCCGCTCAAGCCGGCCCGGCATCCTCCAGGTCGAACAGCACCTCGTAGCGCAGGTCGCCGTCGAGCAGGCGGCCGCCGGAGGCGGCTTCGAGCGCCGGCAGCTGGGTGCCGTAGCAGCGGACGGCCTCGAGCTTGCGCTCGTGGGCGGCGTCGTCGAGGCGCCGGACGTCCAGGCGCAGCGTCGCGAGCGTGAGGCCTCCCGTGGCCAGCTCCTGGTCCCACTGGGCGGCGGGGTCGAGGTGGTCCTGCGCGGCGGCGCCTGTGACCGAGGGCGGCCAACCGTAGGAGATCGCGTGCGGGAGGTCCGCGTACAGCGCGACCTTGCGGCCCTCGTCGCGCAGGGCCAGCGCCGCGTCTCGGACCGCTCGGTGGTCGGCGTGGCCGGAGAGCGCGGCCGGTGCCAGCAGGCGGGAGCCGCCTGCCGCCTCGTCCAGCGCGCGGGCCAGCGCGGCGCGATCGAGCTCGGCGTCGCGGTGCTGGTTGTCCGGGAGGCTCAGCTCGTGCGCCGCGCGCCCGGCGGTGGCGAGCGCCGCGCGGTCCTCGGCGTGCCGCTCGCCGAGCCTGAGCCGGGCGTCGGTCGCGCCGGTCAGACGATCCCACCAGCCCAGACGGCAGTTCGGGGGCGGCCCGGTGAAGACGTTGACGACCTCGACCTCGCCCGGCCCCGCGAGCACGTGCCACAGCGACAGGACGGCGTCGTCGAGGTGGGGGGAGAGGATGACCGTGCGCTGCTGCATCGCCGCCGGCGCAACGCTAACCGCCGCCGCCGAGCCGCGTCCATGCACTTGGACGCAGAACGAGCGCGGCGCGGGCCGTAGACTCGGCCCGTGGTACGCGAGTGCCCGAGCTGCGCCGCGGCCTGCGCGCCGGACGCGCGCTTCTGCGCGCAGTGCGGTGCGCCGCTCGAAGGGGCGGCGGCTGCCGACGTGCCGCTCGAGGCGCGCAAGGTGGTGACGGCGCTGTTCGCCGACGTCGTCGGCTCGACCTCGCTGGGCGAGCGCCTTGACCCCGAGGACTTCACCGAGGTGGTCGGCGAGGCCGTGCGCGCGATGGCGGAGTGCGTCGAGCGCTTCGGCGGCTCTGTGTCCGAGTTGGCGGGCGACGGCCTGCTCGCGCTCTTCGGCGCGCCCGTGGCCCACGAGGACGATCCCGAGCGCGCCGCGCTGACCGGTCTGGCGATCGTCGAGTCCTCGCGCGAATACGCCGAGCGGCTCGAGCGCGAGCGCGGGATCTCCGGCTTCGCCGTTCGCGTCGGCCTGGAGACCGGCCTCGCCGTGCTCGGGCCGGTGGGAGGCGGCTCGCGGGTCGAGTACGGAGCGATGGGCGACTCGCTGAACACGGCGGCGCGGCTGCAGGCCGCCGCGGAGCCGGGCGGCGTGCTCGCGGGCTCTGAGACGCACCGACTCGCGGCGGGCTCGTTCGAATGGGGAGAGCCTCGCGACCTGGAGCTCAAGGGCAAGCTCGGCGCCTTCCGCGCCTACCCCGTCCTGGCCGCGCGCGACCGTCCGGAGCGCCGGCGCGGGCTCGCCGGCGTGACGGCGCCGCTCGTGGGACGCGAGCGCGAGCTGCGTGTCGCCCAGCACGCGCTGCTCGAGCTCGCCGGCGGGACGGGGGGCGTGCTCGCCGTGTCGGGCGAGCCGGGCGTCGGCAAGACGCGGCTGCTCGGGGAGCTGCGCCGCACGACGGGCGGCGGCGCGCGCTGGATCGAGGGTCGCTGCGTCTCGTACGCCGAGACGCTGCCCTATTGGCCGCTGCAGGGCGTCCTGCGCGACTGGCTGGGAGCCCCGCGGGTCGGCGCGGACCCGTCCGCGGCGCTCGAGAAGCGCACGCGGGAGCTCCTCGGCGCAGCGGCGGCCGACGTCTCAGAGCCGCTCGCGCTCCTGCTCGGACTGCGCCCGGCCGACCCCGCGGCCGACCCCGAGCTCGTGCAGCGGCGGCTCTACTCCGCCTTCGCACAGCTGGTGCGCGCGCTGGCGGACGCGGCGCCGCTCGTGCTCTCGCTCGACGACCTCCACTGGGCCGACCCTTCCTCGCTCGCGCTCGTCGAGCGGCTGCTCGAGCTGACCGACAGCTGCCCGGTGCTGATGGTCCTCGCCGGCCGGCCGGACCCCGAGCAGCCCTTCGCCCAGCTGCTCCAACGCGTCGAGCGCCGCGCCGGCGACCGCATGCGCCGGGTGGCGCTCGAGGCGCTGCCCGAGGAGGCCGAGCGCGGCCTGCTCGCGGGGCTGATCGGCACCGGCACGCTCCCCGAGCGCCTCGAGCGGCGCCTGCTCGAGCGCGCCGAGGGCAACCCCTTCTACCTCGAGGAGCTCGTGCGCTCGATGGCCGACGCCGGCGCGCTCGTCCGCACCGAGGCCGGCTGGCGCTTCGATCGCGAGGCGAGCGTCGAGGTGCCCGACAGCGTGGAGAAGGTGGTGCTCTCGCGCGTGGACCGTCTGCCGCCCTCCTCGCGGCAGGTGCTCGGTGCCGCGGCGGTGCTCGGGCGCCGCTTCACGGTGGCGCTGCTCGATCGGGTGCTGGACGGCGAAGGAACTCCTCCCCCCGGGCTGGCCGCGCTCGAGGCGGCCGACCTCGTGCGCGAGGAGAGCGCCGGCCCCGACAGGCTGCTGCGCTTCACCCACGCCCTGATCCGCGAGGCCGTCTACCGCAGCCTGCTCAAGCGGCGCCGGCAGGAGCTGCACGCGCGTGCGGCGGACGCGCTCGAGGAGCTCTTCGGCGATCGCCTGGAGGAGGTCGTCGGCCTGCTCGCGCTGCACTGCAGCGCGGCGGGGGACGACGAGCGCGCGCTGCGCTACCACCGGCGCGCCGCCGAGGCCGCGCGGGCGCTGCGGGCGTTCGAGGAGGCGATCGAGCACCTCGATGCGGCGCTCGACGCCGCCGAGCGGCTCGGCCCGCCGCCCGACCAGCGCCTGCTGAGCGAGCTGCGGCTTGCGCGCGGGGTGCTGACCTACGAGCTCGGGCGCGACCTCGGCGCCGCCATCCGCGACATGAACGCCGCCATCGCCGCCGCGGAGGCGGCGGGCGACGCGCAACTCGAGCTGCAGGCGCACATGGCCGCCGGGCAGAGCTGGCGCTCGCTGGACTTCCCGCGTGGCGCCGAGCACCACGAGCGCGCGGTGCAGGTCGCCGAGGCGCGACACCCGGACGCGCTGGTGGAGAGCCTCGCTCGCCTTGCCATATACCTCACCCAGGCGCTGCGCCTCCGACGCGCGCGCGAGCTGGCCGACCGCGCGCTGGACGTGGCGCTGCGCGACGGCGCCGAGGACCCGATCCACTACGCCCGCGATGCGCTGAAGCTCGTCGCGCAGCAGACCGGCGACCTCGACGAGCTCGAGCGGCTGACCTCGACGCTCGAGGCCGACCTGCGCCGCGCCGGCCCGCGGTCGCTCGGGGCCGGTGTGCTCTACGAGAGCAATGTGCTGCTGATGTGGGCGCTGGTCGAGGGCGCCACGACGCCGATGGCACGCGGCGACTTCGAGCTCGCGGAGGCGAAGGCGAGCGAGGCGTTGGCCATGCTGCAACGCAGCGGCGGGCTCGGCCACGAGCCGGTGTTCCGCGAGGCCCTGTGCCGGCTGGGCCGCGCGCGCGGCGACTACGCCTCGGCACTCGAACACGGGCGCAGCGCGATGGCGGTGGCCGACCGATCGGCGATGGGCGAGTGGGGCGCGTGGGCGGCGGCGACCTATGGCTTGACGCTGCTCGAGCTGCGCGCGGCCGAGCAGGCCGCCGAGCTGCTCGAGCGCTGGTCGCAGCGGGCGCGCGAGGCGGGCGCGATCGCGCAGGAGATCCGCTGCCTCGCCCTGCTGGCGTGGGCCGACGCGCAGCTGGGCGACGAGCGTGCGGCGGGCGACCACCGCACGCGCGCGCAGCAGCTGCTGGCGGAGGTCAACGCGCGGCCGGGCGAGGCGTGGCTGTTCGGCGCCCACGCCTACTTCGCGGTCGCGCGCGTGCTCACCTGGCAGGGCTACCCGGAGCGCGCCGAGGGCGTCGTGGAGCCCGTGCTGGCGGCCGCAGAGCGCTTCCGCTGGCTCGAGCTCGTGGCCTACGGATCGCTGGTCGCCGGCTCGGCGCGGCTGGCGGCGGGCGAGCTCGACGGTGCGGAGGAGCGTCTCGGCGCGGCTCTCGAGGTCGCGCCCGCGCACGGGTTCGCCGGGGCCGAATGGGAGGCGCACGCAGCGCTGGCGCGGCTGCGCCGCGAGCAGCGCCGGCCGGAGGCGGCCCGCGAGCACCTCGACCGGGCACGCGCGATCGTCGACCGGCTTGCCGCCGGCCTGGGCGACGAGGCCCTCGCGCGCAGATTCAGGGAGCGAGCGCTTGCCGAGCCTGCGGCACTGTCGGCGCCCGCGGGCCGACCCGCTCCGCGAACTCCCGCAGCGCGAGGTTGACCTCCACCGGCCGCCGGAACGGCACCAGGTGATCGCCGCCGTGGATCGTCACCAGGCGACCGCCGGTGAGGCGCACCAGCTCCTGCGCCCACACGATCGGGCAGTCGATGTCGTCGGTGCCGTGGATCGCCAGCACCGGGCAGCGCACCTGCTCACACAGCTCGCGCGTGCGGCGCGGTGAGAGCAGCTCGCCGCGCCACGCGTCGGCGAGCGTCTCCGGGTCGCCCTCGAGCCCCCACTCGATCGCGCTCTCGATCTGGCGTGTCGAATGGGGCTCCAGGCAGGAGAGCTCGCCGAAGAACCACTCGAGGAAGCCGTGGAAGTCGCGGCGCCAGTAGTGGGCGTTGAACTTCGTGGCGGCGTCGAGGAACCCCATCCGGCGCGCGAAGAGGCGCATGGACCGCGACCGGGCGAGCGCGGGCAGCATGCTGGGCAGGCTGGCGAGCGTGGCGCGCGCCCGGCGCGCGACGCTCTTCTCCTCGAACGTGCTGGGCACGGTGTCGAGCGGCGGCCACGGGGCGAGCAGCACCAGCGAGGCCACGAACACCGCGCCGAGCACGCGTTCGGGATGCTCCGCCGCCAGCGGCAGCACCCACTGCCCTCCGCGCGACGGCCCGACCATGATCGCCGCCTCGGTCCCGCTCGCGTCCAACACCGCGAGCGTGTCGGCGACGAACTCGCGCCAGGAGTACGCCGCCGCCCCGCGCGGCCGGTCGGACTTTCCGCAGCCGCGCCCGTCGAAGGTCACGACCCGGAAGTGACGCGCGAGGTACGGGATCTGGGCCTTCCACAGCCGCGAGTGGACGATGCTCCAGCTCGGCAGTAGCGCGATCGTCGGGGCGCCGTCCCCGTAGCGCTCCCAGAACACGCGCACCCCGTCGCGCTCGACGTAGCCCTGATCGTCGGGATAGATCGCGCGCGTGGGTTCCGGGCCGGGCTGGACCGAACGGTAAGGGCGCTTGGGCCCGGCGCTCACGCCACCGCCTCCGCCGTCCTGGCATCGCCCGCGCGCACCGACTCGAAGAACTCGCGCAGCACGAGGTTCATCGCGACCGGCCAGCGCACGCCCACCGCCGGCCCTAGCCCCTCGAACACGTGCAGGCGGCCGCCGCTGGCCTCCGCGAGCGGTCCGCTCGTGTCCTTCGGCCACATCGCGCCGCCGCCGTTCTGGGTCACGAGCACCGGACAGCGGATGTGGCCGGCGAGCTCGAGCGCCTCCTCGCGCTCGTACATCTCGAAGCCGAGAGTCGCCGGGATGAGCGTGTCGGCGTCGGTGTCGAGGGCGTGCGAGACGGTCTCCTCGATCTGGCGGGTCGAGTGGGGGTGCGGGAAGAGCGTGCGTGCGAACCACTCGACGAAGCCGCGGTAGTCGCGCTTCCAGTAGTGCGGGTTGAACCGCTCGTAGCCGTCGTAGTGCTCGCGGCGCCCGGTCGTGAACGAGTCCACGAAGCCGGGGATCCTCCACAGCTGCGGCGTGACGAACGCCGCCGCCCGCACCCGCGCCGGGTGCTCGGCGGCGAGCGCCAGGCCGAGCGGCGCGCGGGGGCTGATGGAGACGATCATCGCGCGGTCGGTCGCGGTGGCGTCGAGCACGGCAAGCACGTCGCGGACGTGCGCGGCACGCGAGTAGGCGGCCACGTCGCGCGGCCGGTCGGAGCGGCCGTTGCCGCGCGGGTCGATGGAGATGATCCGGAAGTGGCGCGCGAGGTATGGAATCTGGGACCGCCACGTGCGCGAGTGCATGAGCGCCCAGGTCGGCAGGAAGCAGACGGTGTCCGGGCTGTCGCCGTACACCTCGTAGGCGACCCGGACCCCGTCATCGGCCGCGACGTGGCCCTGCTCGTCGGGGTAGCGTGCGCGCGTCGGCTCAGCGCTCATGACCGGTGTCTCCACCACGACCCTAGATCACGCCGCGACCCGCGGGTTCCTGTCCGCGCTCTCAGACGTGGAGCGCCAGGCGTTGCTCGAGCGCGCGGTCACGCGCCGCTTCCCGCGCGCGACCACGCTGTTCCACGAGCACGACGACTCCGACCGCGTGATCGTGGTGCTCGACGGGCGGCTGAAGGTGTACTCGGCGACGCCCGAGGGCCGCGAGGCGGTGCTGGCCTTCCGCGGGCCCGGCGACCTGCTGGGCGAGCTCTCGGCGCTCGACGGCCAGCCGCGCTCGGCGAGCGTCGCGGCGCTGGAGCCGGCCGAGGTCGCGTTCGTGGCGGCCGCGGACTTCCGGGCTTTCCTCGAGCGCCATCCGCGCGTCGCCGTGCTGGTCCTGCGGATGCTGTGCTGGCGCCTGCGCGACGCCGACCGCAAGCGCGTGGAGTACGCCGCCTTCGACACGATCGGCCGCGTCGCGGCGCGGCTGGTGGAGCTGTGTGCCGAGCACGGGACGCCGGCAGCGGAGGGCGTCGAGATCACGCTCCCGCTGTCCCAGGACGAGCTCGCGGGCTGGACGGGCTCCTCGCGCGAGGCCGTGGGCAAGGCGCTGCACACGTTGCGCGAGCTCGGCTGGCTGCAGACCTCGCGACGGCGCATCACGGTGCTCGATCTCGAGTCGCTGCGGCGGCGGTCGATGTAGCGGCCTCCCAGGCCGTCTCGGCGAACTCCCTGATCAGGAGGTTGACCTCGACCGGGCGGCGGCCGTGCGGGCAGTGGCCACTTCCCTCCATCGTGTACAGGCCGCCGCCGGTGACCTCTGCGAGCGCCGCGCCCGAGGCGTACGGGCGGATCGCGTCGTCGGTGCCGTGGATCACCAGGACGGGACAGCGGATGCTCCGGTAGACCCTGCGCCACTCGTCGGGGTCGCCCAGTGACAGGGCGCGCCGCGTGTCGAGGAGGGTCTCGGGGTCCGTCTGCAGGCCGTAGCCGATGGCGTCCTCGATCTGCTTGGTCGAGTGGCGCTCGGTGAACACGCGGCCGAAGAAGAACTCGAGGAAGCCGCGGTAGTCCCGCCGCCAGTAGTGGATGTTCTCCTTGGCCCAGCCCTCGTCGGTGTCGAGCGGCTCGGTCAGCGAGTGGATCGCGCGCTCGGGATGGGGCTCGCCGAGCCACACGGCGGCGCCTATGAACACCACGCCGAGAACACGGTCCGGTTGCTCGGCCGCCAGCAGCGATCCGGACTGCGCCCCGGCTGAGAGGCCGACGAGCACGGCGCGCTCGGTCGCGGTGGCGTCCATGACCTCCAGCGCATCGGTGGCGAACTGGCCCGGCACGTAGGCATCGACACCGCGCGGCCGATCGGAGCGGCCGTTGCCGCGCCCGTCGAAGGTCACGACGCGGCAATGGCGCGCGAGGTAATGGATCTGGGCCTTCCAGTGGCGCGAATGGATGATCGACCACGTCGGCAGCAGCAGGATCGTCGGCTCGCCGTCGCCGTAGACCTCGTAGAAGACGCGCACGCCGTCGCGCTCTACGAAGCCCTCGTCGTCCGGGTAGCGCGCGCGGGTCTGCTCGAGCGGCGACGCGGGTGCAATCGTGAGGGTCACAACATGTCGGCGATCCGCGCCGCTGCGCGGCGCGCGCCATCGCTCTCGACGTCCACGTAGTCCACCTCGCGGCCGACCTCCTGCGCGATCGCCTCGGCGATCGCCTCGGGCGGCGAGTCGCGGAACTCCATCCGGCGCCCGGCGCGGTAGCGGTCGAGCCGCTGGGCGACGTGGATGCGCTGCTCGAAGTGGTGCTCGAGCGGGAAGTAGATGAAGGGGCGCTTGTTCGCGGTCAGCTCCATCCCGGTCGTCAGGCCCCCCTGCACGACCGCGAGGTCGCACGCGGCCAGGTGCCGGTACAGGTTGTGTACGTACGGCCGCACCTCCAGCCCGTCGGCCGCCGGCAGCGAGCCCGGGTCGATGCGCGGCCCCGCGACCACGATCATGCGCAGCTCGGGCACCTTCTCCTTGGCCGCCGGGTGGGCCTCGATCACCCGCCGGAGCAGGCTCTCGCCGACCCCCGAGCCGCCGACGGAGACGACGCAGACCTTCTCCTCGCCGCCGTAGCCCAGCTCCGCCCGCAGCTCCTCGCGATCGCCGAGTTGTGCGGGGTCGAAGCCGGTGACGTAGCCCGGGAACTCGAAGTGCTGCGTGGTCCAGTCGTAGATCATCGGCAGCTTGTCGCCCAGCGGCTCGGGCACGATGTCGCCCGGGTTGCCCACGAACAGGGCGCGGTCGCGCAGCTGCGGGAACTCCGCGATGTGCTCGATCATCTGCTCGTTGTAGTCGCGCGCGAGGAAGCGCTCGTATTCGTTGGCGTCCTCGTTGGGCAGGAAGCCGACGAAGTCGGTCAGCCACACGTAGTGGGCGCGCTTGAGGTTCGGGTTCTCGTGCAGGTAGTAGTCGATCTCCCAGCCCTCGTCCGCGATCCACAGGTCGTAGCGCTGCTCGGTCACGGTGTCGTGGAACACCATGAAGTTGGCGATCAGGACCTCGTCCATCCGCCGCCAGCTGTGGAAGCAGTGCAGGTCGTGCTCGGCCGACTCCGACTCGAAGTGCCCCGACTCGCTGGCCAGGTGCTCGCTCATCGGGTGGATCGTCTCGCCCTCCTGCTCGAGCACTCGCGTCACGGGATCCTGGGCGAGCCAGTCGATCTGTATGCCGTCGACCAGCTTGCGCAGCTCCTGCGCTATCGCCACGTCGCGGCGTGCGTGTCCGAGGCCGATCGGCGACGAGACGAACAGCGCTCGCTTTTCAGGCATCGTCGTGTCTCCTCTTCACGGACCCTACCGGGGCACGCTCAGGTCCTGAGCTCATAGAGGACGGAGAACGGGTCCTCGATGGGGAGCTTGCGGAAGTGGCCGTAGCCCGACTCGGTCGCTAGCTCCTGCGCCTTCTCTGCACCCATGCACGCGCCGATGCCGGCGCCGCCGTGGGCGAGCGAGGTCGTCATGCAGTACAGCGTCGAGACGCTGTAGAGCATCCGCCCGAGCGGGTTGGCGTTCTCGTCGACGTCGCCCGACGCGTTCATCTCGAGCACCAGGTAGGTGCCGCCCTCGGTCAGCGACTCGCGGATCGCTCGCATCAGGCCGACCGGATCGACCGAGTCATGGACCACGTCGAAGGTGGTGATCAAGTCGAACTCGCCCTTGGGGAGGGACTCCTCGCCGCCGACCTCGAACGTCACGCGGTCGGCGACGCCAGCCTGCTCCGCGTTGCGCCGCGCGCGCTCGATCGAGCCCGCGTGGATGTCGTAGCCGACGACGCGCGCACGCGGGAACGCCTTGGCGATCGTGATCGCCGCCTGGCCTCCGCCGCAGCCCACGTCGCACGCGGCGCCGCCCTGCTCGAGGGCGCGCTGGACGTCGGGCATCGCCGGGATCCAGGTCTGGACGAGCTGGTGCTTGTACCACGGCGCGGTGCCGCGCTCGATCGCCTCGTACATGTCGGGCAGGTACTCGTCCTGGGTCACGCCGCCGCCGTTGCGGAACGCCTCGGCCACCTTGGGCGCGACCGTCACGGTCGGGACCACCATCTGGATGAAGCCGCCGGCGAAGAACGGGAACTCCTCGTCGGCCAGCGGCAGCGCGTGCTCGGGCGGCAGCAGGTAGGTGTCGTCAGCGGCGTCGTGCTCGAGGTACTCCGCCGCCGTCATCGCGCCGAGCCACTCCCGCAGGTAGCGCTCGTTCAGGCCGGTCCGCTGCGCGAGCTGCTCGGCCGTGACCGGCCCCGAGTCGGCGAGCGCCTTGAAGATCCCGAGCCGGTCGCCGATGTAGGCGAGCCCGCCGCGCATCCCCGTGCCGACGTCCAGCACCACACGCTCCACGAACGCCTCGAGCTTCGCCTGATCGATCTGCTGGGTGGCCATCCGGTGCTCCTCTCTCGTGGTCGGTGCGAGGAGCATGCGCGTCCTTGCCGGCGCGGCCTATGTACTGCGGCGCACTCGCTTTGCGTACTTCGACCTGTTCGGCGGTGCCGCCATCCCGGCGCTCCACCAGCGCGCGTTCTGCGAGGTCTCCGGGAGCCATGATCCGACGCCGTGCACGCGTTCGCGGTGAAGCACAAGAAGGCGGACAGCCCGCTGCCGAAGGAGTCGGCGGGCCCCTCGATCGCTAGATCGGGATGCCCCAGAGAGCGAGCCAGCGCTCGAGCTCGGGCTCGACGGGCAGCTCGGAGCCGATCTGTGCGCGCAGGCGCAGCTCGGCCTCGTTGTCGCGTGACTCGCCGCCGGAGGGGTCGGGCACGAAGGGGTGGAAGGTCCCGCGCTTGTAGTTGTAGATCCAGTAGAAGGGGCGGCCGTTGGAGTCCTCGAAGGCGAACACGGCGCACAGGATGCGCTCGCCGTAGCCGCCGTCCTCCAGCGACGTCGAGAGCCCGTTGAGGGCGACCACGAGGTCGTCGAAGTCGGGGTCGCGGACGATCACCCAGCGGTAGCCGTACTTGTCGTCGGACGAGTCGACGGTCGCACCGCTCTCCTTGCCCAGGCCCTTCACGATCTCCTCGGCGTCGCGAACGATCTGCGTGAAGTCGGCGGTCTGCAGCGGCTGGAAGACGATCGCCGCCGCGCCGCGCGACCGCAGCCCCAGCCCGGTGTCCATCGTCACGTAGGCGGTGCTCATCGCGAACAGGCGGTCGGGCGCCGGCTTTTCCAGCTTGCGGCGGCCGAGGACGACGTCGAGGAAGCCCATCGGCGTCAGGTTACGCGCTGCCGCTCGAGGCGGCTCAGGCGGTGCCCTGGAGCTGGGCCTCGAGGCGCTGGAGCGCCGCGATCCGCTTCTCGAGCGGCGGGTGCGTCGAGAACAGGTTGAACAGCGAGCGCTTGGCGCCGGCGGGGAAGATGTAGAACGCGCTCAGCTCGGCGCTCGCGCGCATGTCGCGCTCGGGGATGCGCTCCATCATGCCGCTGATCTTGAGCAGCGCGGAAGCCAGCGCGCTCGGGCGCCCGGTGATCAGCGCCGAGCCGCGGTCGGCCGCGAACTCGCGGTAGCGCGAGAGCGCCTGCAGGAGCAGGAAGCTGAGCGCGTACACGCCGACCGCGACGAGCAGCACGACGAGGAAGCCGGGACCGCTGTCGTCGTCCGAGTCGCCGCCGCCGAAGAAGAACCCGAACTGCACGATGTAGGAGGCGACCGTGGCGAAGAAGCCGGCGATCGTCATGACCAGCACGTCGCGGTTCTGGACGTGGGTCAGCTCGTGGGCCATCACGCCCTCGAGCTCGGCAGGGGACAGCAGGTCCATGATCCCGGTGGTGGCGCACACCGTCGCCTTGCGCGGCGAGCGACCGATCGCGAAGGCGTTGGGCATCGGGGTCTGCGCGACCGCCACGCGCGGCTTGGGCAGATTGGCCTGGACGCACAGGCGCTCGATCATCGCGTGCAGCTCCGGCGCCTCGCGCGGCGACACCTCGCGCGCGCCCATGGCCGCGAGCGCGAGCTTGTCCGAAACGAACAGGTTGAGCAGCAGCAGCCCGCCGGCGATCACGGCGATCAGCACCGCGCCGACACCGGCCGCGAACAGCACCCCGATCAGCACGGCGTAGACGAGCCCGAGCAGGAACAGCGTCAGCAGCATTCGCACCTGCAGACCGGTGTCGCGGCCGAAGGAGGTATTGGGTGCCATGGCGGTCAGTGTAGGCGGGCGACATAAGCCGTAGATGAACGGGGTAGGGGTATGTCGTTGCAGGTTCTTTCCCAGGCTCCATAACTCTGGGCAACCTGGTTGACGGCCATGGGGGCGGGCATAGACTCGCCGGCCCGATGACCGCTCGCCTCCGAGTCCTCGTGGCAGGGGTCGCGCTCCCTCTTGCCCTATGGATGGCCATGCCGCTGCTGTCGCACGCGGATCTCGCCCAGCGCGCTTCCGACCTGGGCTCGCGGATCGATCGCAAGCAGCGCCAGGTCGAGCGCCAGCGCGGCCGCGAGGGCCGTCTGCAGGGTCAGATCGTCCGCTACAGCCGCACGATCGGCCGGCTCGAGGATCGCCTCGGCGGCCTGCAGACGCGCGAGAACGCGCTGCAGACCGACCTCGACGCGAAGCTCGCGCGGCTCGCGTCCATCCAGGAGAACCTGCGCACCCAGCGCGCCCTGCTGGTGCGCCTGCGCACGCGGCTGACCTCCTCACGACGCGTGCTCGCCGACCGGCTCGTCGAGCTCTACAAGGCCGACCCGCCGGACCTCATCACGGTGATCCTGCAGTCCAACGGGTTCGCCGACCTCATGGAGCGCACGGACTTCCTGAGCCGCGTCGGCCACCAGGACAAGCGCATCATCACCAGCGTGATCGCCGACAAGGCGGCCACCACGCGCACGACCAAGCGTCTCGCCGGCCTCGAGGCGACCCAGCGCGAGCTGACGGCCCAGGTCCTCTCGCGCCGCAACGCGGTCGCCGCGGTGCGTCGTCAGGTCAGCTCCCAGCGCGACACGTACGCGTCCGTGCGCTCCAACCGCAGTGGCGTGCTGCGGACGGTGCGGACCAGCCGCAGGGCGGCGCAGGACGACGTGGCCGCGCTGCAGCGCGAGAGCGGCCGTGTGCAGGCCAAGCTCTCGGGCTCGACGGGCGGCACCGCGGCGCCGATCCGGCGCGGCTCGGGCGCGCTCATCTGGCCCGTCACCGGACCGATCACCTCCTATTTCTGCGAGCGCCGAGCCTGGGAGGCCTGCCATCCGGGCATCGACATCGGCGTCCCGTCCGGCACGCCGATCCGGGCCGCCGCCTCGGGGCGCGTGTCCCTCGCCGGCCCCCAGGGCGGCTACGGCAACTACACGTGCATCCAGCACTCCGGCCCGATGTCGACCTGCTACGGGCACCAGTCGAGCATCGGGGTGAGCGTCGGCCAGTCCGTCAGCCAGGGTCAGATCATCGGCCGCACGGGCTGCACCGGGCTGTGCTTCGGGCCGCACCTGCATTTCGAGGTGCGCATCAACGGCGCGGTCACCGACCCGCTGAACTACCTGTAGGGCTGGACCGCGCACGGGGCTGGCAGCGGCCCCTCGCGCGACCTCGCGCCGCCGCCCCGGGCGATCCCTACGCTTCCCGGGCGATGCGTCCGGAGATCCACTTCGCGGGGCTGTCGGTCAAGACCTTCGGGGTCATGTTCGCGCTCGCCTTCCTCGCCGTCGGCCTGCTCATCGGGCGCCGCTTCCGTGAGCTCGGCAAGCCCGTCGACTGGGCCTACGAGATGGTCTTCGCGGCGCTGATCGGCGGCGTGGTGGGAGCGAGGCTCTACTGGGTCGTCCAGCACTACGACCAGGCCAAGCACGACCTCGCCGGCAGCCTGTTCTCGGGCTCGGGATTGGTCTGGTACGGCGGCGCGATCGGCGGTTCGCTGGCCGTGTTCGCGTGGGCCAAGCTGCGCGGCTTCCTCGGCCTCGCGCTGCTCGATCTCGCCGCCGCGCCGCTGGCCCTGGGCTACGCCGTCGGCCGCGCCGGCTGCCAGCTCTCGGGTGACGGCGACTACGGCGACCCCTCCGGGCTGCCGTGGGCGATGCCCTACCCCAAGGGCACGGTGCCCACCACCCAGCACGTGCACCCGACACCGATCTACGAGAGCCTCGCGATGGGCTTCGTCGCGCTGTGGCTGTGGAACCGCCGCGACGCCTACCGGCCCGGCGTCCTGTTCGCCTTCTACGTCGTCCTCTCCGGCCTCGAGCGCTTCCTGGTCGAGTTCGTGCGCCGCAACCACGTGACCGCTCTGGGCCTCACGACGCCGGCGCTCGAGAGCGTCGCGCTGATGGCGATCGGGGGCGCCTGGCTCCTGCTCGCGCACCGCCGCGGCGGGCTCGCGCGGACAGCGCCCGCAGCGGCCTGACGTTCGGCGCGAAGCGCTGCGCCGGGGCCCTCGGGCCCCACGCCGAAGCCGCATTTACTGGGATTTTCGTCTAACACCGAAAATCGGCGTAAAGGTTCCGCCGAAAAGCTCCGATAATTACAGGGGGCCTATGCGGTCGTGCCTCCCCCACATCGCCCGTCCCCTCTGGGCTTTCGCCCGTGGCGGCCGCCGCGCGCGCGGCGCGATGGGGGCGGGGTTATGAAGAGCCGGAGGACGGCCCTCGCCGGCGTTGGCGTGAGCGCCGCCCTGGTCGCAGCCATGGCGGGCCTGTTCCTCGTGGTCAGCGCGGTCGTGAGCTTCCACGGCTGGCCGGGTGGCGGAGTGGACCGCGGCGGCGGTGGCCTCGACGTCTACGACGGCGGCTCGGCCACCACGCCGTTGGCGCCCCGAGGGGCGGCCCCCGGCTCGGTGGCGGTCGGGCCCGCGACGCCGACGGGGTTGCTCGCCGCTCTGGCGGGCGGCGGTGTGACGGCAGTGGCGGCGGGCGTACCGCTGCCGCTCGGCGCGGTCATCACGCCCGGCGGCGGGGGCGCTCCGGGGGTCCTGCCACCGGGCATCGGCTCGCCGTCCGGGGGCATCGGCAGCCCGGTGACCGGCGGTAGCCCGGGCACCGGCGGAGGCGGCGGAACGGGTACCCCCGGCGGTGGCGGAACTGGCACTCCGGGCGGCGGCGGAACGGGTACCCCCGGCGGTGGCGGAACGGGCTCCCCGGGCGGGGGCGGAACGGGTACCCCCGGCGGTGGCGGAACGGGCTCCCCGGGCGGCGGCGGGTCGGGCGGCGGCTCCGGCGGCGGGTCGGGCGGCGGCTCCGGCGGCGGGTCGGGCGGCGGCTCCGGCGGCGGGTCGGGCGGCGGCTCCGGCGGCGGGTCGGGCGGCGGCTCCGGCGGCGGGTCCGGCGGCGGGTCCGGCGGTGGGTCCGGCGGCGGCGGGTCGGGCGGCGGCTCCGGCGGCGGCTCCGGCGGCGGCGGGTCCGGCTCGAGTGGGGGCGGCGGATCCGGGTCGGGTGGCGGCGGATCCGGCTCGAACGGCGGCGGCGGCTTCACGGGCGGCGGCTCCTGGGGCAGCGGTCGGTGGCGGCCAGGTTGCTGTGGCCGGCCGGGACGCGGTTCGCGGGGCAGCGGTCGCGGCCGGCGCTCGTCGGGTAGCTCGAAGGCCCGGCGCTTGGCCAGCGGCGCGGGACAGCGAGGCGAGTCGTTCGCGGTCCGCTCGGCGTCCGGCTCCGAGCAACGCTCCTCAGACGGCCGCTCGTGCGACCGAGGATCGCGGGGCCGGGGATGGTCTGGCAGCGTTGGCTCGCGGGGCAGCAGCTGGGGCCGCGGTCGCTCTGGACCAGGCGCGGCGAAGGGCGGCGGCGGTAGCCGCGGCGGCGCTCTTGGCGCCGGCGGCTGGGGACGAGGTCTTTCCGGCAGCGGCGGCAGCCGCCGCGGTGGCTCCTCCGGCGGGGGCGGAGGCGGCGGTGGCTGGCGCGGCGGTTCCTCCGGCTCCGGCGCCGGCGGCGGTCGCGGTGGGTGGTCGGGCGGCGGCGGCCGGCGCGGCGGCTTCTCCAACGACGGCGGTGCGCGCGATGGGTTGTCGCGCCCCGGTGGCCAGCGCGGCGGCTCCTCCGGCGGTGGCGCTGGTCGAGGCGGATGGTCGGGCGGCGGCGGTGGCCGACGTGTTTCCTCCGGCGGTGGCGGCAGTGCCGGCGGATGGTCGGGCGGCGGCGGTGGCTGGCGTGGTGGTTCGTCTGGCGGTGGTGGTGGTCGGAGTGGTGGGAGCTCGGGTGGCGGCGATGGTCGGCGTGGTGGTTCGTCTGGCGGTGGTGATGGTCGGAGTGGTGGGAGCTCGGGTGGCCGCGGTGGTTCGTCTGGCGGTGGTGGTGGTCGGAGTGGTGGGAGCTCGGGTGGTGGCGGTGGCTGGCGTGGTGGTTCCTCGGGCGGCGGCGGCCGGCGAAGCGGTGCCTCTTCGGGCGGCGGTGGTGGCGGCTCGCGCGGTGCCTCTTCGGGCGGCGGCAGCAGTCGGAGCGGTGGGAGCTCGGGCGGCGGGGGTGGCTGGCGTGGTGGTTCCTCGGGCGGCGGCGGCGGGCAAGGCGGGGGCTCGGGCGGCGGCTCGTCGGGCCGCAGCTATTCGGCCGGCGGCTCGTCGGGCGGCGGGGGTGGCTGGCGTGGTGGTTCCTCGGGCGGCGGCGGCGGGCAAGGCGGGGGCTCGGGCGGCGGCGCTTCGCGCCGCAGCTATTCGGGCGCCGGCTCGTCGGGCGCCGGCTCGTCGGGCGGCGGCTCGCCGGGCGGCGGCTCGTCGGGCGGCGGCTCGTCGGGCGGCGGCTCGTCGGGCGGCGGCTCCTCGCGCGGCGGCTCCGGCGGCGGCTCCGGCGGCGGCGGCTCCAGGGGAGGCCGGAGCGGCTAACCCTCGGCGGCGCGGGCCGGCGTCGGTCGCGCGCGCTCGAACGCGCGCAGCATGAAGCGGAGCGACTCGCCCTGCATCTCGCCGTCGTGCTGGATCGAGCGGTGATGCCCGCCTGGGGTGATGATCAGGCGCCTTCCGGGCATGGTCGCCGCCTGGTGGAGTGCGATCGAGTGGGTCACCGGGATGTTGTCGTCGCCCTCGGCGTGCAGGAGCATCAGCGGCGCATCGAGCGCGCGCACCTCCCACGTCAGGTCGTGGGCCTCGACGAACGCCTCGACGCGGCGGGCGTCGGCGTGCCACTCCCAGTCGCCCGAGCGCAGCCCGCGCAGGAGCTGCTCGGAGCCGGCGGGGCAGATCGCCACCACGGCCGCCGCGTCCAGGCGCCGCCCGGCCAGGATCGCCACGTAGCCGCCGAGGCTCGAGCCGCGCACGGCCACCGGTCCGTCCCCCAGCAGCGAGCGCATCGTGAGCACGTCGTCGACCATGCGGTCGTCGAGCGGCCCCTCGCTCTCGCCGTGCCCGCGCTGGTCGTAGACGACCGCGGCTAGCCCGGCCGTGCGCGCCCCGCGCGCGAAGTCGAAGTGGTTCTCCTTGCGCGAGCCGGCCCCGTGGACGATCACCACGCCGCCCAGCGGCGGCCGCTCGGGCTCGAAGACCGCGTAGGCGAGGCCGTCGAGCGTTCCGGTGCGTTCCGGTGGGGCAGGGGTCGGATGCCGCATAATCGAGCGCCGATCATGGCAGGAACACCCGCCACCGAGACGCCGTCAGCCGTCTACCCGATCTCGAGCCGAGTCAACGAGGCAGGTCGCCTCGAGGTCGGCGGCTGCGACGTCGTCGAGCTCGTCCACGAGCACGGGACACCTGCCTACGTCGTCGCCGAGGACGACCTGCGCGCCCGCGCGCGGAGCTTCCGCGCCGCGCTGGCCGCCCGCCACCGGGACGGCGAGGTCCTGTTCGCGTCGAAGGCGTTCCCGTGCACGGCGGTCTACCGGCTGTTCGCCGAGGAGGGGCTCTCGTGCGACGTCGCGAGCGGCGGCGAGCTGCACGCGGCGCTCAGCGCCGGCTTCGATCCCGAGCGCGTCTACCTGCACGGCAACGCCAAGTCGCGGGCCGAGCTCGCGGCCGCGCTGGACGCGGGCGTCGGCCACGTGGTGATCGACAACCTCGACGAGATCGACCGCCTCGCGGCGCTTCTGGACGGTCGGCGCCAGAAGGTGCTGGTCCGCGTCACGCCGGGCATCAAGCCGTCCACGCACGACTTCATCTCCACGGGCCAGCTCGACTCGAAGTTCGGGCTCGCGCCCGACGACGCGCGCGTCGCCATCGAGCGCGTCCAGCAGGTCGAGGGCCTGGAGCTCCGCGGCCTGCACATGCACATCGGCTCGCAGATCTTCGAGCTCGAGTCCTTCCGGCGCGCTGTCGAGGCGCTCGCGCCGCTCGGGGACTTCCCGGTATACGACCTCGGCGGCGGGCTCGGCGTCGCCTACACCGCGGGGGACGAGCCGCCGACGATCGAGGAGTACGTCGAGGCCAAGGTCAGCGCCGCGCACGAGGTGCTCGGCTCAGAGCCGCGGCTCCTGATCGAGCCGGGCCGCGCGCTCGTCGCCAACTCGACCGTGACCGCCTACCGCGTCGAGACGGTCAAGCGCGGGGTCTCGACCTACGTCGCGGTCGACGGCGGCATGTCCGACAACCTGCGCCCGATGCTCTACGGCTCGGTCTACGAAGCGGTCATCGCCGACCGGCTCGCTCCGGGAGGCGAGCTGTGCCACGTCGCCGGCAAGCACTGTGAGTCCGGCGACGTGCTCGTGCACGACGTGCACCTCCACGATCCGCGCCCCGGCGACGTGCTGGTCACGCCGGCGACGGGCGCGTACGGGCACGCGCTCGCCAACAACTACAACGGCGTCCCGCGGCCGCCGGTGATCTTCTGCCGCGGCGGCGACGCCCGCGTCGTGGTGCGGCGGGAGACCTACGCCGATCTCGTCGCGCGCGATGTGTGACGATGCCTGACCCCTTCCGGGTCGGGCTGCTCGGCCACGGGACCGTCGGCGCCGCGTTCGCCGAGCTGCTCGAGGAGCGCGCCGCGAGCGTCGAGGAGACCGTCGGCCTGCGACCGCAGCTCAGCGGCTTCCTGACCCGCTCGCATGGCGATTTCGATCGGATCCTCGCCGACTCGCAACTGATCGTCGAGCTCATGGGCGGGCTCGAGCCCGCGCGCGAGTACGTGCTGCGCGCGATGCGCGCCGGGCGCCACGTGGTGACGGCCAACAAGCAGCTGCTCTCCCAGCACGGCGACGAGCTGTGGGCGGCCGCCCGCGAGGCCGGCGTCCAGCTTCGCTTCGAGGCGGCGGTGGCCGGCGTCGTACCCGTCATACGCGTGCTCTCGGAGACTCTCGCCGCCGCCCACGTCGAGCGCATCCACGGGATCGTCAACGGGACGACGAACTTCGTGCTCTCCGAGATGGCCGCGACCGGCGCCACCTACGAGGCGGCGCTGAGCCGCGCGCAGGAGCTCGGGTACGCGGAGGCCGACCCGAGCGAGGACGTCTCGGGCCGTGACGCAGCGGCCAAGATGGCGATCCTCGCGCGGCTCGCCTTCGGGGCGCCGGTGCGCCTCGAACAGGTGCGCTTCGAGGGCATCGAGCACATCACCGTCGACGACCTCGAGTACGCGCGCGAGCTCGGGCTGCAGCTCAAGCTGCTGGGCACCGCCGAGCGCGTCGACGGCGGGCTGTCGGTCCGCGTTCACCCCGCGTTCCTCTACGGCGGGCACCCGCTGGCCAGCGTCGCCGGGCCGTTCAACGCGGTCACGGTCGAGTCCGATGCGATCACCGAGATCACGATGTCCGGGCCGGGCGCGGGCGGGCCCCAGACGGCCAGCGCCGTGCTCGGCGACGTCGTCAGCGCGATGATCCCGCCCCCGAGCCTGCCGCCACCGGCACGCGACCTGCCGCTCGTCGAGGACGTCGTGTCGGCCTTCTACCTGCACCTCGAAGTCGCCGACCGGCCCGGCGTGCTCGCCCAGGTCGCGCAGGTGCTCGGCATGCAGGGGGTGTCGGTGAAGTCGGTGGTGCAGAAGGGCCTGGGCGACGACGCGCGGCTGGTGATGGTGCTCCACCCGGTCGAGGAGGCACGCTTCTTCGCCGCCGTGCGGCTGATCGGCCAGCTCGACGCGATGCGCGCGCCGCCGCGGGCGATCCGGGTGATCGAGGAGGAGTTCCTCTGAGCAGCGGCGTGATCGAGCGTTATCTCGATGAGCTGCCGTTCGCGCCCGGCGATCCGATCGTGTCGCTGTCGGAGGGCTCGACGCCGCTGGTGCCCGCCCCGGTGCTCTCCGAGCTCGCGGGTACGGAGGTGTGGCTCAAGCTCGAAGGCGCCAACCCGACCGGCTCGTTCAAGGACCGCGGGATGACGTGCGCCGTCTCGGCCGCCGTGCGCGAGGGCGCGCGGGCGGTGATCTGCGCGTCGACCGGCAACACCGCGGCGAGCGCCGCCGCCTACGCTGCGCGCGCCGGCCTGATGGGCGCGGTGATCGTGCCCGAGGGGAAGATCGCCACCGGGAAGCTCGCCCAGGCGCTGGTCCACGGAGCGCGCGTGGTGGCGCTGCGCGGGAACTTCGACCAGGCGCTCGAGCTCGTCCGCGAGCTCGTCGACCGCAACCCGATCGCGCTCGTCAACTCGGTCAACGCCTTCCGGCTCGAGGGCCAGAAGACCGCCGCCTTCGAGGTCCTCGACGAGCTCGGCGAGATCGACGCGCTGTGCATCCCGGTCGGCAACGCGGGCAACGTCACCGCCTACTGGAAGGGCTTCCAGGAGCGCGGCAGCGCCCCGCGCATGCTCGGCTTCCAGGCCGAGGGCGCGGCCCCGCTTGTGCGCGGCGAGCCGGTGGCCCAGCCCGAGACGGTGGCCAGCGCGATCCGCATCGGCAACCCGGCGCGCTGGGAGGAGGCGATGGGCGCGGTGACCGGCTCGCGCGGCGCCATGCGCGCGGTCTCGGACGACGAGATCCTCGACGCCTGGCGGCTGCTCGCCCAGCGCGAGGGGGTGTTCTGCGAGCCGGCTTCGGCCGCCGCGGTGGCCGGCCTGCTGCGCCACGGCGCCCAGGGCGCCGGACGGATCGTGTGCGTGCTGACAGGCCACGGACTCAAGGACCCGCAGACGGCGCTCGACCGCGCGGGCGCCGTGGTGCCGTGCGAGCCCGAGCTCGAGGCGCTCGAGCAGGCGGTGCTCGCTTGAACCGCCGCCGGGTAGTCCGCGTCCCGGCCTCCTCGGCCAATCTCGGCCCGGGCTACGACGTGCTGGCCGCGGCCCTGTCCCTGCACCTCGAGCTCGAGGTCGAGGAGACGGGCCGCTTCGCGGTCGAGACCGATCTGGACGTGGCCCGCGACCAGCGCAACCTGTGCGTGCGGGCGTTCGCGCGCCTGGCGTCGCCCGAGGACTTCACGTTCCGCATCCGCTCGAGGATCCCGCTCTCCGGCGGGCTGGGCTCGAGCGCAGCGGCAACGGTCGCGGGGTTGATGGCGGCCGATCACCTGTTCGAGCTCGACGCCGACGTACTCGAGCACGCGACCGTACTGGAGGGTCATCCCGACAACGCCGCCGCCGCGCTGCTCGGCGGCTTCGTGATCTGCGCCGACGGCGAGGCGACGCGCTTCGATGCCCCGGCCGGGCTGGAGTCGGTCGTCGTCGTGCCCCACGAGGCCGTTCACACCCGTGAGGCGCGCGCGGCGATGCCCGCACAGGTGCCGCTCGCGGACGCCGTCTTCACCGCCGCGCACGCGTCGCTGCTCGTACACGGCCTGGGGGCCGGCGACTGGGACTTGGTCTCCCGCGGCCTGGCCGACCGGCTGCACCAGCCCCGGCGCGCCCATCTCTACCCGCGCTCGTTGGAGCTGGTCGAGCACGCCCGCGAGCTGGGAGCGCTGGGAGCGACGATCTCGGGCGCCGGGCCCTCGGTGCTCGTGTGGACCCACTACGAGAGCACGGGCGGCGCGGCGGCGCGGTTGCGGCGCGAGGCGGAGGGCTGGGCCGACGTCCTGCGCGTGCCGTTCGAGCCCCAGGGCGCCGACGTGCGCGCGCTGTAGCGGAGTGCCGGGCAGGGGTATAGGCTGCGCCGCTGCCACTCACTGGACCGAAAGGAAGCAAAATGACGTCCCGACCGATCCGCCTGGCCGGAGCCGCGCTGCTCGCCGCCGGCTCGCTGGGCGTGCTCGCCGCGTGCGGCTCGAGCGATGACAACGGCAGCAGCAGCAGCGACATCGCCGCGAGCTGCAAGGCCAACGACGCCGTCAACGCGGGCTTCAGCAAGTTGTTCGAGACCACGCCGGCGCTGCAGACCGGCAAGCCCCCGACCACGCGCGGCGGCAGAAGGCGCAGATCCAGGCGAACTTCGATCGCTACGTCGCCGGGCCTCTCAACCAGATCGAGCAGAACCCCCCCGACGAGATCAAGGACGAGATCAAGACGGCCGTCGCCGCGGCCCGCAAGGTCCGCGACGGCGACGTCCAGACGATCTCATCTCCTGCGTTCCAGCAGCAGACGCGCAAGATCGACGCGTTCTACTTCGACAACTGTGGCGGGCAGAAGAACGCGGTCAAGGCGATCGACTACGCCTACGACGGGCTCAAGCCGACCTTCACGGTCGGTCAGGTGCACTTCAAGATGCAGAACACCGGCAAGGAAGTGCACGAGATGCAGATCGCGCGCCTGAAGCCCGGCGTCACCAAGACGTTCGCGCAGATCCTCAAGCTTCCGCTGAACCAGGCGGACAAGTACGTCGAGCAGGTCACCGGAGCGGATCCGGTGCCCAGCGGCCAGTCGTCGTACGCCTCGGCCAACCTGGCTGCCGGCCAGTACATCGCGATCTGCTTCATCCCTCAGGGAACGACCAAGCTGCCGCCCAACGGCAAGGGCAAGCCCCACTACCTGCTCGGGATGCAGAAGGAGTTCACCGTCAAGTAGTCCGCGCCGCGAACGCCGCGGCGGGGGGCGCCGTACTCAACGGCATGTCGCCCCCCGCCGCCCGCCGCGGCCTCGCTTCGGCGCTCGCGATAGTCGCGGCGCTATCGCTCGGCGTCCCGGCGACGCTCGGGAGCGCGCAGATGACCGGCACGCGCACGTTCGTCGTGCGCTCGGGCCCGATCACGCTCGGGGGCTACGAGGTGCGCCTGGACACGAGCTTCCCCGCCGCTCCCGGCGTGCGCGGGGACCTTGTCGCGATGCACGCGCGCGTGGTCGATGCGGCCGGGACGACGGTGCCGCTCACGCAGGTGATGCTCCACCACGTCCTGTTCTCCAACGAAGGGCGCTTCGCCGGCGACCGCCGCGATGGCACCTGCCCCGGGGTGCCGCGCCAGCGCTTCTACGGCCGCGGAGAGGACGACCGCGCCCTGTCGCTCCCGGCCGGCTACGGCTACCCGCTTCGCGCGGACGACCGGTGGCGCATGAACGGGATGCTGATGAACCACCGCGCGGCGCCGCAGACGGTGTACATCGAGTACCGCGCGACGGTCCGCCTCGGCGGCGGGCTGACGCCGGTCACGCCGTACTGGCTAGACGTCTCGGGCTGTCACGCCGGGGGCGGGATCTTCAGCGTCCCCGGCGGCGCGCCGCCCGGCGCCGTCGACCGCCGCACGGTGAGCTGGCGCGTCCCGCGCGACGGCCTGATCGTGGAGGCGGGCGCCCACCTGCACGGCGGCGCCGAGGGCATGGCGCTCACGCAGCCCGCGTGCGGCGATCGCACGCTGCTCGACTCGCGCCCGCTGTACGGGCTGCCCTCAGACCCCGTGTACCGCGTCCGGCCCGTGCTGCACGAGCCCGGGCCGATCGCGACCGGCGTCGTGCGCTCGCGGGCCGGCATCCCCGTCGCCCGCGGGCAGCTCCTGCGGGCGCAGAGCCGCTATGACGCCTCGCGGCCGCACGCGGCCGCGATGGCGATGCTGCACGTCTACCTCGCCCCGGCCCGGGGCCGGATCGCCCGCTGCGCGCCGCTGCCGCGCGACACGACGATGCTGCTCCCCAGGGTGCCCGGCAGGCGCTTCCCGCCCGCGGTCACCGTGCCCCTGACCGGCCTGGACGCAGCGGGCCGCGCGGTCTCGATCATTGAGCCGGAGGGCCCCGTGCGCCGCCTGCCCGGGGGCACGACGCTGGTCGTGAGCGGCGGCCACTTCGCGCTGCCCAACCTCTCGGTCCCGGCCGGGTCCACCGTGCGCTGGCGCTTCGCCGACCGCACGGCGCACAACGTCACGCTTGCGAGCGGCCCGAGCGCGTTCGCGTCGACCAACCTCCGCGCCGGGCGGACCTTCGCCCAGCGCCTGGAGCGGCCGGGCACCTACCGACTCTTCTGCTCGCTGCACCCGGTGACGATGCAGCAGGTCGTGAGGGTGCGGCCGCGGCGCAACTAGCCGCCGCGCGGCTCGATGCGTGTTCAGGGCGCCGGGCGAGCCGCGGCGATCGCCGGCCGGCGCTCAGCCGCCGCGCGCCGGGACCGCCTCGAGCAGCGGCTCGAGGCGCTCGCGGGCCTCGCGGAGGTCGAGGCGCTCGAGCATCTCGCCGGTCAGCGCGAGGTAGTCGGCCGCGAGGTCTGAGCGCAGGTCGAGGATCGAGATCGCGCGCTCGGCCGACTCCGCGTAGGCGATCGACTGGCGCACGTTGGCCGCGAAGGTCTTGTCGGGGAAGCGCTCGCGCAGTCCCTTGTAGGCCTCGCGCGAGTGGACCGTGCGCATGTCGGCGATGTTGAGCACGACCCCGAGCCACTCGAGGTCGGGGTTCAGGTTCTCCCGCGCCAGATCGATGACCTCGAGCGCCTGCTCGACCCCCTGCAGGGCGAAGTACTGGGCCTCGGCCGATATGAGCGCGTGATCGGCCGCGACCAGCGCGTTCACGGTGAGCAGGCCCAGCGCGGGCGGGCAGTCGATCAGGATCACGTCGAAGTCGTCGCGCACCTCGCGCAGCGCGCGCCGCAGCGTCAGCTCGCGCCCCATCTTGCCGCTGAGCACGAGCTCGGATTCGGCCAGGCCGAGATTGGCCGGGATCACCGCGCCGTGGATCGCGGCCGACGCCTTCGCGCGGCCGGCCAGCACGTCGCCGATCGTGGGATCGGCGTCGGGATCGACGTCGAAGTAGTCGGACAGGTTGCCCTGCGGATCGAGGTCGACGGCGAGCGTGCGCAGGCCCACACGGCGCAGGACGTCCGTGATCGTGCGCACCGTCGTCGTCTTGCCGGTGCCGCCCTTCTGTGAGAGCACCGCGATCGTCTCAGCCGCCATCGCGGGCGCGCACTATAGACCGGCCGGTGTGAGGGGGTCCGGTGCCGCTCTAGGACGGGGCGGCCTGGGCCGAGGCGAGCGCCTCGGCGACCGCGACGACGTCGATGAAGCGCAGCTCGTGGCGGCCGACGAGGATCTCGTCGCCGTCGCGCAGGGTGCTCCACTCCACGCGCTCGCCGTTCACGAACACGCCGTTGAGGCTGCGGTCGTCGAGCAGCCGTACCCCGTCGGCGCTGCGCACGATCAGCGCGTGACGGCGCGAGACGGTCGGGTCGTCGAAGCGGATGTCGGCGGCCAGGCTGCGGCCCACGCGGGTCCACTCCTGGGTGACCGGAGCGACGACGAGCTCATCGCCGTCGTGGTAGGCCACGTACTGGCCCGCCTCGCTGCAGCGACTGCGGGCGTCACCGAGCCACGCCGGCTCCACGGCCGCTGGGGAGACCGCCTCCAGGCTCGCGGTGGTGGCGGAGCCTTGGCGGGCAGGGGTCAACGCTTCCGACATGGTCACGCTCTCCTCAAGAGGATGCCGTCCGCTGAACGGCCCAGCAACTCATAATACCGCGCGGTCAATCGCGGGCCGGGTGGCTGGAGGGGTCGCGCCGGTCACCGATCGCAGGGCTCCGGCGGGCGCGCCGGGGTCGCGCCGGTCACCGATCGCAGGGCTCCGGCGGGCGCGCCGGGGTCGCGCAGGTCACCGATCGCAGGGCTCGGGCGGCAGGACGTGGGCGCGCGGCGGCGAACGATCTGGCCATGGCCGCCTCGACGGACCTCGAGATCCAGCTCCTGCGAAAGAGCGTGGGCGCGCTCCAGGCCAGTCATCAGCGCTGCGTGGGCTGCGGGCGCACGCCGCTCACCGGAGAGCGTCTGTACGTGTACGACAACGGGCGTGCGCGCTGCGAGCTGTGCCGCGCGCTGTTCGCGGAGGACCCGATCGGATCGGAGCTGGTGCACGGCGACACCGGCGACCACGTGCGCGTGCGCGCGCGCGCCGCGTAGCGCGGCATAGACTCCGCAACGGTGCAACCGGTCCAGCTTTCGATCACGATCGCACGCCCGCGCGACCAGGTCTTCGACTACCTCGTGGACGTCGCCAACCATCCCGAGTTCTCGGACCACTACATGGTGGACTGGCGCCTCACGCGCGAGGACTCGCGCGGCGAGGGGGCGGGGGCGCGCTTCCGCGTGAAGCTGCCGTTCAACCGCTTCGACTGGGCCGACGTGAGCCTGCTCGAGGTGCAGCCGCCGCACCGCATCGTCGAGGTCGGGAGGGCGGGCAAGTACAACCGCATCCGCCACCTGACGACGTGGACGCTCGACCCGGCCGCGGGCGGGCAGACCGAGGTCTCGCTCGAGGTCGACACCCAGCCGGCGCTGCCGAGCGACCGCTTCATGGAGGCCGTCGGCCGCCCGTTCTTCGCACGTGGGGCGCGCCGCTCGCTGCGGCGCCTGCGCTCGATCCTCGAGGAGGACCGCGATCGGGGCGCGCGGGTGGCCGTCGCGCCGCGCTGATCCGCCGCTCCCCCGGGCAACGGACCACCGGTAGGATCCGCCCGCCGTGACCCTCCGCCGCGTCAGCGCCGCCCTCCTCGCCCTCGTCTTGGCCCTCGCGCTGGGCGCGTGCGGGAACAAGCAGGAGACGGTCACCGAGGCCGCCACCGAGGGCCCGTACGTGGACCTCGGCGGGCTGACCTATCAGGTCCAGATCTCGCGCGAGCTCAACCCGCGCGACGTCGAGGACCAGACCTACCTGAAGGGCCTTCCGCCCGGCACGCCGCCGCTCAAGCCCAGCGAGTCGTGGTTCGCGGTCTTCATGCGGGTCAACAACGAGGGCGACACCCCGCTCCCAACCACGCAGGCGTTCCGCATCGCCGACACCCAGTACCAGGAGGGCCGGCCGTGCCTGCCCGCGGCTGGGTGCTACCTCCCGGTCCGCCTCGACCCGGACGAGAACCCGTTCGCCTACGCGCGCAGATGGATCGACCCCGGGGAGGTCTTCCCGCCGTCGTCGAGCGCGGCCGAGCAGGGCGTGATCGGAGGCACGATGCTGCTCTTCCGCCTGCCCTACTCCTCATACGACAACCGTCCCCTCGAGCTGCACATGGCCGCGTTGCGCGCGCCCCGGCAGGCGTCCATCAAGCTCGACCTCTAGCCCCTCCGCCGGCGCAGCCCGGCCTCGAGCACCTGCTTGGCGATCGGGGCGGCCACGTCGCCGCCGAAGCCGGCCTGGACCACCAGCACCCCGACGGCGATCGTCGGCCGTCGCGCGGGGGCGAAGGCGACGAACCAGCCGTCGTCCTGCAGCCCGCCGCCGAGCTCGGCGGTCCCGGTCTTGCCCGCGACCTTCACGCCCGGGATCTGCGCGGCCTTGCCGGTCCCGAACGCGACCACGCCCAGCATCAGGCGGCGCAGCTGGGCGGCGACGCGGCGGCGCGCCGCGCGCACGTGTGGGGTACGCGCGCCCTTGGCCAGCGTGGGCCGCACGTACACGCCGGCGTTGGCGATCGTCGCGGCCATCGCCGCCATGCCCAGCGGTGTCGCCTGCACGCGGCCCTGCCCGATCGCCGACGAGCCGACCTCGTTGTCGCCGACCATCCGCGACGCGGGGGGGATGGTGTTGACCGCCGCGCCCGGGATCCCGGTGGGCTTGTTGAAGCCGAAGCGCTCGGCGGTGGCCACGAGCCGCTGGCCGCCGACCTTCACGCCGAGCGGCGCGAAGACCGAATTGCACGACTCGGCGAAGGCGGTCTTGAAGTCGCCGCCGCATGCCTCGCCGCCCGCGTTTGCGATCGTCTGGCCCCCGACGACGCTCGAGGTCTGGATCGGGAAGCGACTGCGCAGGCGGACGTCGCCGGCCTGCAACGCGGCGGTGGTGGTGATGACCTTCATCGTCGAGCCCGGCGGCTGGAGGGCCGAGAAGGCGATCCCGGCCAGCCCGAGGACCTCGCCCGTCCGAGGATCCAGCGCCGCCACGCCCCCGTCCTGGGCGCCGAGCGCGTTCACCGACGCGGTCTGGATCTTCGGGTCGATGGTCGAGCGTGCCGGGCGCCCGGCGCGCGGGCGCGAGCGGGCGAGCACCCTGCGCCCGGCGAGCAGGACGCCGCCCGGCGTGCCCGCGACCTGCGTCTCGAACACGCGCTCGAGCCCGGAGATGCCGACCGCGGCCCCCGCCGGATATCCGAGCGCGTAGAGGGCGGGCCCGCGCACGGCTGAGGGCGGGCCCAGCTCGCCGATGATCCCGCTCGCGCTCGGGAGCGGTGAGCTGCGCTCCGCCCCCTTGGCCAGCACCGTGCCGTCGCGGGCGAGGATCGCCGCCCTGCGTGGAAGGCTCGTGCGGCGGGTGAGGCGCTCGCCGTCCCGCAGCCCCGGGAACGCGAGCTCCGGCCGCCAGTCGACGCGCGCGGAGTCACCGTCGCCGCTGAAGGGCAGTACCACCGGCGCCTGCAGCTTCCCCCACACGCGCGTGGACACCTTTACCGGCAGCGAGACGCTGCTGCCGCTCTTGTCGCCGGGCTTGCCGGCGGCGAGTCCGACGACGGTCGCGGTCGCCGCGTCATCGCGGTAGGCGGCCGCGAATTCGGCCGCGCTGGTGCGCCGGCGCGCGGAGTCGGACAGCAGCCGGTACATCGCCGCGTAGTCCCCGCGCTCCCACGCGCCGGCCCAGCGCTCGGCGAGGCGCTGCTCCGGCGAGCTGCGCGAGGCCCCGACGACCATCCCCACCACCAGCGCGATCAGCGCGATGGCGGCGAGCGGTGCCGCACGGCGCATGGTGCGGCGCCGACGCTCGCGGCGGCGCTCCTGCGCCGACCCCCGCGGGCGACGCGGCGGTGCTGCGGAAGGGCGGCGGGCTGTGGGTCCGGCGCTCACGATCGGCGCCAACGGTACCCGCCCGGCAGGCGCGTGCGGGGGCGGCGGTACCGTCGTGGTCGCATGACCACCATCGACTGGATCATCGTCGCCTTCACGGTGCTGCTCGCGCTCTACGGCTGGTCACAGGGGTTCGTGGTGGGGGCGCTCTCGCTCGTGGGCTTCGCGCTCGGCGCCATCCTCGGGACGCGCCTGGGCCCGGCGCTGCTGCCCAGCGGCTCGGATTCGCCCTACGCGCCGGTGTTCGGGCTCGCCGGGGCGCTGGTGGCGGGCGCGATCCTCGCCACGGGGCTGGAGACGCTCGGCTTCGGGCTGCGCCGGCTGCTGCCGTCCGGGCGCGTGTTCGGGACCATTGACGGCGTCCTGGGCGCGGCGCTGACCGCGTGCGTGGCGCTCGGAGTCGCGTGGATCGCCGGCGCCGTCGCGCTGCAGACACCCGGCGCACGCGAGCTGCGCCGCGACATCCAGCGCTCGGTGGTGCTGCGCGAGCTCAACGCGATCCTGCCTCCCTCTGGGCCGATCCTCAACGCGCTGGCGCGCTTCGACCCTTCCCCGCGCGTCGACGCGCCGACGCCGGAGGTCGCGGCGCCGCGCGGCGCGATCCTGCGCGATCCGCAGGTCCGCGCCGCGAAGCGCAGCGTGGTGCGCGTGCTCGGCACCGCCTGCGGGCTGGGCATCCAGGGCTCGGGCTGGGTCGCCGGACCCGGGATCGTGGTCACGAACGCGCACGTGGTCGCCGGCGAGGACGACACGGTCGTCCAGCGGCAGGGGGAGGGACCGCGCCTGGACGCGACCCCGATCGCCTACGACCCGCGCAACGACGTGGCGGTCCTGCGCGTCCAGGGGCTCTCCGCGCCCGCGCTGCGGCTGGGCCCCGACGCCTCCCGCGGCACCCCGGGGGCGATCCTCGGCTTTCCCGAGAACGGACCCTATGACCCGCGCGCGAGCCGCCTGGGCGACACCGAGGCCGTGCTCTCCCAGGACGCCTACGGGCGCGGGCCGATCCGCCGCACGATCACCTCGTTCCGCGGGCTGGTGCGCTCGGGGAACTCCGGCGGGCCGGTGGTCGACGGCCGCGGCGAGGTCCTGACCACGGTCTTCGCCGCCACGCGCGGTGAATCGCGGCGCGGCGGCTTCGGCGTGCCCAACGCGATCGTGCGGCGGACGCTGCAGGGAGCGAGCGCGCCGACCAGCACCGGCGCGTGCGCCGCGTGACGGTCGGGCGCCGAGCGCTACCCTCCCGCCCCCATGACCAGAATGCTCGTCATCGCGGAGAAGCCGTCGGTGGGCCGCGACCTCGCTCGCGTGCTGGACGGACCCTTCACCAAGCACGAGGGCTGGCTCGAGGGCCCGCAGCACGTCGTGACCTGGGCCGTCGGCCACCTCGTCCAGCTCGCCGAGCCCGACGAGTACGACGAGCGCTTCAAGAAGTGGCGCATGGCCGACCTGCCGATCGTGCCCGAACGCTTCCGGCTGGTGGTACGCGACGAGCGCTCGCGCAAGCAGATGTCCGTCGTCCAGCGGCTGCTCAAGCGCGACGACGTCGATCTGGTCGTCAACGCCTGTGATGCCGGGCGCGAGGGCGAGCTCATCTTCGCCTACCTGTACGAGAAGGCGGGCGCCTCCAAGCCGGTCAAGCGGCTGTGGCTCCAGTCCATGACCGCCGAGGCGATCCGCCACGCGTTCTCGGCCCTGCGCGAGGGCGCCGAGCTGCGCACGCTCGAGCAGGCCGCACGGTCGCGCAGCGAGGCCGACTGGATCGTCGGCATGAACGCGACCCGCGCCGCGACGATCCGCCTGCGCTCCTCGTTCGACGGCGCCGTCTCGCTCGGCCGCGTGCAGACGCCGACGCTGGCCATCGTGGCCCATCGCGAGGAGGAGATCCGCGCCTTCAAGCCCGAGCCCTACTGGCTGGTGGACGCGACCTTCGCCGCCGAGGGGGAGCGCATCTACGAGGGCCGCTACCACGCCGGCGCGAAGCCGCGCCTGGCCACCGCCGCGGAGGCCCAGGCGATCGTCGAGGCCGCCCGCGGGCGCACGGGCGAGATCACCAAGCTCGACAAGAGCACGCGCAAGGAGCGCGCGCCGCTGCTCTACGACCTCACCTCGCTGCAGCGCGAAGCCAACACGCGCTTCGGCTTCTCGGCGCGGCGGACCCTCGCGGCGGCCCAGCGCCTGTACGAGGAGCACACGGCGATCACCTACCCGCGCACCAACTCGCGCTTCATCACGCGCGACCTGGTGAGCCAGATCAAGCCCACCGCCCGCCAGCTCGGCCACCACGGCGCCTACGCCAAGGCCTCGGAGTACGTGCTCGGGCTCGACGTGCTGCCGCTCGCCCGGGTGGTCAACGACGCCAAGGTGACCGACCACCACGCGATCCTTCCCACGCCCTCGACCCAGCACCCCGAGCGCTGGCGCAACCAGGACGACCGGCGCGTGTTCGACCTCGTCGCCCGCCGCTTCCTCGCCGTCTTCCACCCCGACGCGGTGTTCGAGAACACGCGCGTGGAGACCACGGTCTCAGACCACGTGTTCCGTACGCGGGGCAAGGTCCTGCTCGTGCCCGGCTGGCGCGGCGTGTACGGCGAGGCGGTGGAGGGCGACACGCGCGGTGACGACGACGAGGGCCGCGAGCAGCAGCTCCCGCGCCTGGAGCGCGGCGAGGCCGCCGAGGTCCGTGAGATCGAGGCGCTCGAGAAGGAGACCAAGCCTCCGCGGCGCTACACCGACGCCTCGCTTCTGGCGGCGATGGAGACGGCGGGCAAGCTCGTCGACGATGAGGAGCTGCGCGAGGCCATGAAGGAGTCGGGCATCGGCACGCCCGCGACGCGCGCGGCGATCATCGAGCGCCTGATCGACGTGGGGTACCTCGAGCGCGAGGGCCGCGCGCTGATTGCCACCGAGAAGGGGCGCAACGTGGTTCGGCTGCTCGGCGAGCATCCGCTCACATCACCGGGGCTGACCGGCGAGTGGGAGCACCGCCTGGCGAAGATCGAGCAGGGCGGGGATTCCCGCGAAGCCTTCATGGGCGACATCGTCAAGTTCACCGACGAGACGGTCCACGACTTCGACGAGCGGCTGAAGGGCGTCCGGATCCCGCGCGCCAACCTCGGGCCGTGCCCGGTATGCGGCCGCGACGTGGTCGAGAACCGCAAGGGCTTCTCGTGCTGGTCGCGCGAGGACCCCGGCTGCGGCTTCGTGATCTGGAAGGGCAAGGCAGGCAAGCAGCTCAACGTCGCCGTCGCCGCCGACCTGATCAAGCACGGTCGCACCGAGAAGCCGGTGGCCGGCTTCAAGGGCCGCTCGGGGCGAACGTTCCGCGCCCGCCTGGCCATCCAGCAAGGCGAGGACGGCAAGTGGCGCGTCGAGTTCGACGAGCCGTGGGCGCGCGAGGGCACCAAGCCGCCCGAGTCCGAGACCGAAGCGTCTCAAACGCCCGCACAGACCACGGTCGAAGCGGCGTAGAGGCCTCCAGGTCCGTCAGACCGTCGGGTCCGGGCGCGACCATGGGGGTGTGGGACTCACCCTCGTCACCGGACCGGCGAACTCGGCCAAGGCGGGCTACGTGCTCGACGCGTACCGCGCCGCCCTCCGGCGCGAGCCGCTGCTCGTCGTGCCCACGTGGCAGGACGTCGTGCGCTACACGCGCGAGCTGGCGGCGGAGGGCGCGGTCGTGGGCGGCGCCGTCGTTCGCTTCGAATGGCTCGCGCGTGAGATCGCGGTGCGGGCTGACGTACCCGCGCGGCCGCTGACCGGCCTGCAGCGCGAGCGGCTGGTGGCCGCCGCGGTCCGCTCTGCGCCGTTGCGCGAGCTCGCGAGGCCGGGCGCCTCGCCGGGCTTCGCCCGCGCCGCCGCGCGGCTCATCGCCGAGCTCGAGCGCTCGCTGGTGGAGCCAGCCGCGCTGCGCCGTGCGCTGCGCGCGGTGGCCGGAGGCGACGCCTCGCGCCGGCGCTACGGCGACGAGGTCGCCGGGCTCTACGAGGAATATCGCCGGCTGCTGGATCGCACCGGACGGACCGACGCCGAGCTCGAGGCCTGGCGGGCCCTCGACGCGCTGCGCGCGCGGCCGGAGCGCTGGGGCGCGAGCCCTGTGTTCCTCTACGGATTCGACGACCTAACGCGGCTCGAGCTCGACGCGATCGAGACCCTGAGCCGCGTGGCGGGCGCACCGGTCACGGTCTCGCTCACCTACGAGGCGGGCCGCGCGGCGCTGGCCAGCCGCGCGCGGGCATTCGAGGAGCTCAAGCCGATCGCCGACCGCGTCGTGACGCTTCCCGCGGCGGCCGACCACTACGAGCCCGCGTCGCGCGAGCTGCTGTACCGGCTGGAGCGGCGCCTGTTCGAGGACGAGCCCGCCGGGGGGAGGAGCCGGCGCCGGCCGAGTGGCCGCACGCCGAGCTGCCCCTCCAGCCGACTCTCTTCGACGAACGGCTGTCGGGCGAGGGGACCGCCGGAGAGGCGGCCGCTGGGGAGGGGGCCGCCGGGGAGGGGGCCGCCGGGGAGGGGGCCGCGCCCCCCGTCTCGCTGCTCGAGGCCGGCGGCGAGCGTGCGGAGATCGAGCTCGTCGCCTCCGAGGTGCTCCGGGTCGCGGCATCGGGGGTGCCGCTCGACGAGGTCGTCGTCGTGTTCCGCTCGCCCGCGCGCTACGCGTCGCTGGTGGAGCAAGTGTTCGATGCGTACGGGATCCCGTGCGCGGTCGCGACCCGGGTCGCGCTGTCTCACACCACGCTCGGCGCCGCCGTCCTGGCGCTGCTGCGCGCGGCGCTGCCGGGCGGCAGCGCACGCGACCTGCTCGCCTATCTGCGCGCGCCGGGGCTGATCCGCGTGCCCGCGCTCGTCGACGGGCTCGAGGCGAACCTGCGCCGCAAGACGATCGACGACGTCGACGCGGCGCTGGTGGAGTGGGAGCGGATCGCCGACTGGCCGCTCGACGAGGTCGCGCGCATGCGCGAGGCGGCCGCGCGCGGCACGCGCTCGCTGCTCTCGGAGCTGCGCCGCCGCGGCGAGCGCCTGCTCGCAGCGCCCCACGGGCGCACCGCGCCGCTCCTGGACCGCGGCCCCGAGGGCGCGGACGCCCACGCCCTCGCGGCCCTGACGGCGGCGCTCGACGAGCTGGAGGAGCTCGCCGCGCCGGCACCGTCCGCGCTCCCGTCGCCCTCCGAGCTGCCCGGCGTGCTGGGCGAAGTCGAGGCTCGAACGGGCGCCCGGCCGCGGTCCGGAGCGGTGCAGGTCGCCGGTCCGCTCGACGTACGCGCGCGCCGCTACCGCGTCGTCATCGCCGCGGGCCTGCAGGAGGGGGAGTTTCCGATCCGGGGGCGCCCCGAGCCCTTCCTCTCCGACGAGCTGCGCGCGCAGCTCCACGGCCACGGGGTCCCGCTCCGGCCGCGCGAGGACCTGCTCGCGGCCGAGCGCTACCTGTTCTACGCCGTGGCCTCGCGGCCGACCGGGCGCCTGGTGCTGTCGTGGAGGGTCAGCGACGAGGAGGGCAGCCCGGCGCTCCCCTCGGCGTTCCTCGCCGACGTCCGCGCCGTCCTGGGCGATGCCCTCGGCCCGCCGCGCCGGCGCCCGCTGGCCGACGTGACGTGGCCCGCCGAGCAGGCGCCGACGCCCGCCGAGGCGGCGCGCACGCGCGCGGCCGCCCAGCCGCCGGTGCGACCCTCGCCGATCGGGCCCCTGCACGCCGACGCGATCCTGGCCGAGCTGCGCGAGCGCGTGCTCTCGGCGGGCGCGCTCGAGGCCTACGCCGGCTGCCCGGTGAAATGGCTGGTCGAGCGCTATCTGCGTGCCCGCGAGCTCGGTCCCGACCCCGCCGCGATGGTGGGCGGCTCCCTGCGCCACGATCTGCTCGAGCGGACGCTCGTGCGGCTGCGCGAGCGCACCGGCTCGGCTCGCCTGCACCCCGGCTCGTTGGCCACCGCGCTCGAGATCCTGCGCGAGCAGATGCGCGAGCGCCGCGAGCACTTCGTGCTCTCGCCGCACGCGGCGACCGCGCGCGCCCAGGCGCGCGGGATCGAGCGCGACCTCGAGCGCTACCTCGAGTTCGAGGCGCGCGCGCAGCCCCCGTTCGAGCCCCGCGAGCTCGAGCTCGCGTTCGGCTTCGAGGAGGAGGAGCTATCGGAGCTGGGGCCGCTCGAGCTGGGGGACGGGAGTGTCCGGCTGCGCGGGCGCATCGACCGCGTCGACGTCGAGGCCGGCGGCGACCGCGCCGTGATCCGCGACTACAAGAGCTCGCGCGCCTTCCCGGTGGCGCGCTGGGAATCGGACCACCAGCTCCAGGTCGCGCTGTACATGCTCGCTGCGCGCCGGCTGCTCGGCCTGCGGCCGGTGGCCGGCGTCTACCAGGGTCTGCGCCGGG
The DNA here is from genome assembly GCA_963797015.1 of uncultured Actinomycetes bacterium. GTDB lineage: Bacteria > Actinomycetota > Thermoleophilia > Solirubrobacterales > Solirubrobacteraceae > JBBPZA01. The sequence goes on from CAWCNV010000006.1 coordinate 159,166, forward strand.
AGCTCAAGCCGCGCGGGATCGTCGCCGAGGGCGAGCAGGAGGCGCTCGGCGTGGGGGCGGTCATAGACACCGACGTCCGCCCGCCCGACGAGCTCGAGGAGGTGCTCGCGCACGCCGAGGCGGCCGCGTGCGAGCTCGCCGAGCGCATGCGCGCCGGGGACCTCGAGCCGACGCCCGACAGCTGTGGCGCCCGCGGTGCCTGCGCCTACCCCGGGATCTGCAGGAGCGTCGGATGATCGCGCTCACGCCCCAGCAGCGCGAGGCGGTCGAGGACCGCACGGGCTCGCTGCTGCTCGCCGCCACGGCCGGGAGCGGCAAGACGCGCGTGCTCGTGGAGCGCTTCGTGGGCGCTGTCCTCGACGACCGCGTCGAGGTCGCCGACGTGCTCGCGATCACATTCACCGAGAAGGCCGCGAGCGAGCTGCGCGACCGCATCCGCGCCGAGCTCGAAGCGCGCGGCGCGGTGGCCGAGGCACGGGCGACGGCGACCGCGCACGTATCCACCATTCATGGCTTCTGCGCGCGCGTGCTGCGGGCCCATGCGCTGCGCGCCGGCCTGGACCCCGAGTTCACCGTGCTCCAGGAACGCGACGCCGCGCGCCTCGCGCGCGTCGCCTTCGAACGCGCGCTCGAGGACCGGCTCGCGGCCGCCGGCGAGACGGGGCTCGACGTCGTCGCGGCCTACGGGCCCTACGACGCTCGCGCGATGATCGTCGGGGCGCACGAGTGGCTGCGAAGCCGCGGCGTCGAGTCGCCCGACCTGCCGCGCCCGCAACCGTCCGACCCCGCCGATGCGCGTGCCGAGGCGCTCGCGGCCGCGGCCGCGTACGCCGCGGAGCTCGGCGGCGTCGCGAGCCCCGGGGTGACCGTCACGAGGATGCTCTCCAAGCTCGACGCCTGCCGCGCGCTGGACGACCGCCTGGGCCCGGATCAGATCCCGCAGGCGGCCGACCTGCGCGCGCTCGCGCCCAACGGCGGCGCGGCGGGCGCACTCGCCACGCCCGCCGCCGAGCGCTGGCGCGAAGCCTACGAGCGCTGGCAGCAGGCGTGCGTGGACAACCATGCGGTCGCGGTGCTCGACGACCTGCGCGGGCTCCTGCACGCGTTCGACGCGCGCTACCGCGAAGCCAAGGAGCAGCGCGCGGCGCTGGACTTCTCCGACCTCGAGTTACGGGCCCGCGCGCTGCTGCGCGACGACCCCGGCGTGCGCGAGGCCTACGCGGACCGCTTCGCGCACGTGATGGTCGACGAGTTCCAGGACACCAACCCGCTGCAGCTCGACATCATGCGCCTGCTCGACCGCGACAACCTGTTCGTGGTCGGGGACGAGCTGCAGTCGATCTACCGCTTCCGCCACGCAGAGGTCGGTCTCTTCCGCGACCGTCGCGTAGAGCGGGCGGCGGCCGGCCGGGCACGGGAGCTGAGCGCGAACTTCCGCTCCGACGCCGCGCTGCTGGACGCTCTCAACCACGCGTTCGGAGGCGTCTTCGGCGAGCGCTTCCTGCCGCTCGCGGCCGGCGCCGTGCGCAACGGCGCGGCGAGCGAGGCGCCCGTCGAGATCCTCGTGACCGACAAGTGCGGCGAGTGGGGGAGCGTCGCGCTCGGCGAGGCCCAGCCCTCGAAGGCCGTCTGGCGCCTGGCCGAGGCGCGGTTGCTCGCCCAGCGGCTGCGCGAGCTCGTCGACGCGGGCGTCCCCGAGGGCGAGATCGTCGTGCTGTTCCGCGCCGCCACCGACATGGGCCTGTTCGAGCGCGCGCTCGAGGACCAGGGCCTGCGCACCTACCTGATCGGCGGCCGCGGCTTCTGGGGGCAGCGGCAGGTCCAGGACGTCGTCGCCTACCTGACGCTGATCGCCAACCCGCGCGACGACCTGCGCCTGTACGAGGTCCTCGCCTCGCCGATGGTGAGAGCTTCGAGCGACACGCTCGCGTCGGTGGCGACCGAGGCGGGCCGGAAGCGCCCGGCCTGGGAGATGGTGGCGCGTTCAGAGGATCCGGCGCTGGCCGGCTTCGCGCGCCGCCTGGAGGCGCACCGCGCGCAGGCGCCGCGCCTCGCGCTCGACGCGCTGATCGACCGCGTGGTGAGCGACACCGGCTACGACCTCGCCGTGCTCGGCATGACCGGCGGCGAACGGCGCATGGCCAACGTCCGCAAGCTGATGCGCCTCGGGCGGGAATATGGGGCGGAGCACGGCCGCGACGTGCGCGGCCTGGTCGACCTCGTGGCCGAGCTGGCCGGCCAGGACGAGGACCCCGAGCCCGACCGCGAACCCCAGGCCCCGGTCGAGGGGGAGACGCTCGAGGCGATCCGGCTGATGACCATCCACCGCGCCAAGGGCCTCGAGTTCGGCGTCGTGTGCGTGGCCGACCTGGGGCGCGAGCCGGTCGGTAACGGGCGCCGCTACCTGCGCCTGGACGCCGAAGGGCGCGTGGGAGTGCGCCTGCCGCCCGAGCCGGGCGGCCGCGCCGAGGCGTTCGCGTGGAAGGAGATCGACGACCGCGAACGGGCCGAGGAGGCCGAGGAGGAGCGGCGGCTGCTCTACGTCGCGTGCACGCGCGCTGAGCGGCGGCTGCTGCTCAGCGGCGCGCTGGACGTCGCCAAGTGGCGCGAGGGGAGGCAGTGCCGCGAGCCGCTGGGATGGCTCGCGACGGCCTTCGAGGCCGAGCTGCGACTACGGCTGAGCTCGGACGGGCCCCGGTTGCGGACCGCGCTCGTGGACGCCTCGCTCAACGCCCCGGAAACGATCGGAACCGTGCTGCGCGAAGAGGCGCTCGCGCCCGAGCTGCCCGCGCGCCGCGCGGGGGAGGAGGATGGGGAGGCGCCGGCCTCCCCGCGCGGCGGGGTGGGGCCCGGCCCGACGCCCGCGGTGAGCGCCGAGTCGGCCGGTGCGCCGCCGCCGCCCGCGCCCGCCGCCGCCGCGCCGGCCGTCGACCAGCTCTCCTACTCGGCGCTCGAGGCCTACGCGCGCTGTGGCTACCGCTTCTACGTCGAGCGCGTGCTCGGGCTGCCACCCTCCCCGCTGCCCGGAACATCCGGCCAGAGCGCGGGCCTCGCAGCCGCCGACCGCGGCACGCTCGCGCACGGGTTGCTCGAGCGCCTCGATCTCGACGGCCCCGCGCCGGGCGCGGCCGATGCGCACGCGCTCGCTGCCGCCCACGGGCTCGAGCTTTCCGCGGACGAGGCGGCCGGGCTCGCCGGGCTCGCCGATCGCTTCGCCCGCTCGCGACTCGCCGCGCGGCTGCGGGCCGTCTCGGACGTGCGACGCGAAGCGCGCTTCGCCTTCGTCCTCGAGCCGGCCGGAGTGCTCGTGGCCGGCGCGATGGACGTCCTGGCGCGCGAGGGCGGGCAGGCGCTCGTGATCGACTACAAGAGCGATCGCCTCGAGGGGCGCGACCCCGCTGCCGTCGTGGAAGCCGAATACGCGACCCAGCGCGCGGTCTACGCGCTCGCCGCGCTGCGCGCCGCCGCCGAGCGGGTCGAGGTCGCGCACTGCTTCCTCGAGCGCCCCGACGAGCCGGCCGAGGCGCGCTTCGGCACCGCCGACGTGCCGGCGCTGGAGGCCCGCCTGGGCGCGCTCGCCGAAGGTGCCCTGGGCGGCAGCTTCGAGGTCGCGCCCAACCCGCACGCCGGGCTGTGCCTCGGCTGCCCGGCCAGGACCACGCTCTGCTCGTGGCCCGAGGAGATGACGCTCGGGCCCGCGCCGGCCGCGTGAAGCCGGCGCGGGCCCGCAGCGCTCAGAATCTGCGGCCGAGTCCGTAGCCGCCGCTCGGGATACCCGCGAGCAGCACGAGGACCGCCGCGATCAGGCCGACGATTGCCGGCAGGCCGAGAGCCACGCACAGGGCGTAGACCAGGGCCGCGAACAGCACGGCGATGATGATGCCGATCATGGTTTTGGCTTCCCTCCTCCACTGAGGTAGGTGACGGACGGAAGCCTTCCCGCTCGGGAGAAAGTTCATTCACCGTTCGGCGAGCGAGGCAGCAACGCGTGCCCGTCGATCACCGTGCGCGCGACCTCGACGACCTTGCGGTTCGTGCTGCGCGCGTGTGCTCGCAGGCGCTCGAACGCCTCGTCGTCGTCTATTCCGTGACGCTCCATGAGGATCCCCTTCGCGCGCTCGATCGCGGCGCGCCGCGCGAGGGCGGTCTCGAGCTGGTCCACCTGCTCGCCGAGCTGCTGAGTCTCGGCGTGCCTGCGCATGGCGATCTCGATCGCGCCCTGGACCGAGGCGGCGGTCACGGGCTGCGCGACCGCGTCGATCCCCTTGCGTGCCGCGGCGGTCACGAAATCGGGGTCCTCCTCGTCGAGCAGCGCGAGCACCGGCACGTCGGCCTCCGCGACGAGCCCCGAGATCAGGCGCAGCGCGTGCTCGTCGTCCTCGTGCAGTCGCACGAGCGCGATGTCCGGCCCGTGCTCGTCGATGCGCTCGGCGACCTCCGCCAGGTTGATCGCGGCCGGCAGCGCCTCGTGTCCGAGCCCGCGCAGCAACTCGGCGAGCGCCTCCAGGGCCTCGCGGCGCTCGTCGGCGACCAGCACGCGGAGCCGGCGCTCGGTCGCTGCGTCGCGCGCCTGCGCGCTCGTGGCCTGCTCGGGGTCCAACGGGGTCACTGGGGTCTCGGTCCCGACCTGACCGGGGGTCGAACCCGAGCCTATAGCGCCGGGCGCCCCGGGGCTACCCTGAGCCCGCCGTGTGGTGGGACCAGGGCGTCATCTACCAGATCTACCCGCGCTCCTTCCAGGACTCCGACGGCGACGGGATCGGCGACCTGGCCGGCATCGAGCGCCGTCTGGAGCACGTCGCCGAGCTCGGCGCCCGCGCGCTGTGGATCTCGCCCGTGTACCCGTCGCCGATGGCCGACTTCGGCTACGACGTCTCGGACTTCACCTCGATCGATCCGGTCTTCGGCACGCTGGCGGAGCTCGACGCACTCATCGCCGACGCCCACGCCCGCGGCCTGCGCGTGCTGATGGACCTCGTGCCCTGCCACACCTCGATCGAGCACCCCTGGTTCCGCGAGCACCCCGACTGGTACATCCGCCGCGACGGTCCGCGACGGCCGAACAACTGGCTCGCGTCGTTCGGCGGCCCGGCGTGGTCGCGCGATCCGCTGCACGGCGGCTGGTACCTGCACTCGTTCTATCCCGAGCAGCCCGACCTGGACTGGCGCAACCCCGAGGTCGTGGCCGCCATGCAGGACGTCGTGCGCTTCTGGATCGCGCGCGGAGTGGACGGCTTCCGCCTCGACGCGCTCGATCGCCTGCTCAAGGACGCAGAGCTGCGCGACGACCCGGTCGCCACCGGCCCCCCGCCGCTGCCGCTGTACGGCGACCACGGAAGCCTCGAGCACGTGCACTCGCGCGACGCGCGCGACATCGGCACGGCGATCGCGGCGCTGCGCGAGGCCGCCGGCGACCGCCTGCTGGTCGGCGAGGTCTACGTGCCGACCGCGGACCTCGGCCGCTACCTGGACCACCTCGACTTCGCGTTCTGCTTCGAGCTCTTCCACGCGCCGTGGGAGGCGCGGGCGCTGCGCGCGGCGATTGAGGTCGCCCTTGCTCCGCACGAAACTCGCGGCCGGCTGGCGTGGATGCTCTCCAACCACGATTTCAGCCGCTTGCCCAACCGCGTCGGCCACCCCAACGTGCGCGCGGCGGCGATGTTGCTGCTGACGCTGCCCGGGCTCGCCTTCGTCTACCAGGGCGATGAGATCGGGATGGCCGACGGACCCGGCCATGACCCGCCCTACGACCGCGCGGGGCGCGACCGCCACCGCCATCCCATGCAGTGGGACGGGACCGCCACCGGCGGCTTCACGACCGGCGAGCCGTGGCTCCCGGTCGTCGATCCCGCCGAGCGCAACGTCGCCGGCCAGCGCGGCGACCCGGCGTCGCTGCTCGCACTCGTGCGCGGGCTGATCGCGCTTCGCCCCGAGCTCGGGCCCGGCCTCCGCTTCCTCGACGGCACCGCGGCCGACGTGCTCGCCTACGAGCGCGGCGACCACGTGGTCGCGCTCAACTTCGCCGCCGAGGCTCGCGACGCTCCCGGCGGCGAGCTGCTGCTGGGGACAGATCCCCGGGACCGCGGCGGGCGCCTGGCGCCTCACGCCGGTCGAGTGACGCGAAAGCCCTAGCCGGACGCACGTTTCACCACAGGCCGTTTCTCACCCCTTGCGCTTGGGTATCGCCCAAAATGCCATGACCGTGAGGGGGTCGTAGGAGGGTGAAAAGGGTTGCTGCAGCCCTCGTTGTCGCGCTGGCGGCGATTGTGCTCGCCAGCTGCGGCGGCAGCTCCGGCGGGACGCCCACCCTCAACCTGTGGGTCTTCAACGAGCCGTCGGGCGCATTCAAGGACGCGGTCAACCGCTGCAGCGCCTCCTCGGGCGGTCGCTACAAGATCACTTACAACACGCTCTCGAACGACGCCGACCAGCAGCGCCAGTCGCTCGTGCGCCGCCTCGCCGCCAAGGACTCGAGCATCGACATCGCCGGGATGGACGTGGTGTGGACCGCCGAGTTCGCCGAGGCGGGCTGGATCAAGCCGTTCCCGGCCGCCGAGGCCGCCGCGGTCCGCAGGGGCACGCTCGCCGGCCCGCTTGCCACAGCGACCTATAAGGGCCGCCTCTACGCCGCTCCGGCGAACACCAACACGCAGCTGCTGTGGTACCGCAAGGACCTGGTGAAGAACCCGGCCACGACCTGGAACGCCCTGATCACCCAGGCCTCGGCGCTGCCCACCGCCGGCCGCATCGAGATCCAGGGCGCGCAGTACGAGGGCGCCACGGTGTGGTTCAACTCGCTCGTGCAGTCCGCCGGCGGCACGATCGTCGAGGGCACGAAGGTCACGCTCGGCCCGCAGGGTCTGGTCGCGGCGCAGATCATGAAGCGGCTCGCGACCTCCAAGGCCGGGGACCCGGGCATCTCGGCCCAGAAGGAGGACCAGAACCGGCTCGCGTTCGAATCGGGCAGCGCGGCGTTCGAGGTCAACTACCCGTTCGTCTACCCGAGCGCGAAGGACAGCGCGCCCAAGATCTTCAAGAACATGGCCTGGGCGCCCTACCCGGCTGTGTATGCCAACCGCCCGGCCAAGGCGCCGATCGGCGGCATCAACTGGGGTGTCGGCGGCTACACCAAGCATCCGACCGAGGCCTTCCAGGCGGCGGCGTGCCTGCGCAACGCCCAGAACCAGGAGGAGGCCGCGGTCAAGGGCGGGCTGCCTCCGACGCTGGCCTCGCTGTACAGCAAGCCGTCAGTGCTGAAGGCCTACCCGTTCGCGGCGCTGATCCGCAAGCAGGTGGCGACCGCCGCGGTCCGTCCGGTCACGCCGGCCTACGCGGACGTGTCGCTGGCGATCTACAAGAGCGTCTCGCCGCCCACGGCCATCCAGCTGAACGGCTTCGTGGACAACCTGCGCTCCAAGCTGTCCGACGCCCTGCAATCGAAGGGGCTCTTCTGATGAGTCAGCAGGTCGCCGTCGACGCCGAGGCCGCCAGGGCCGAGCAGAAGCCCAAGAAGAAGCCGCTCACCGAGCGCGCCCGCGCCGAGCGCAAGCTCGGGTGGCTGCTCTGCGCCCCGGCGGCGATCGTGATGCTCGCCGTCACCGCCTATCCGATCGGCTACGCGGTCTACCTTTCCGTGCAGCGCGCAGACCTGCGTTTCCCGGGCCGCAACGCCTGGGTCGGGCTCGACAACTACATCACGGTGCTGGGCTCGAGCCTGTGGTGGAAGGACGTCGGGCACACGCTTCTGATCACCGTCGTCTCGGTGTCCATCGAGCTCGTCCTGGGGATGCTGCTGGCGCTGGTCATGCACCGCGCGATCTTCGGCCGCGGCTTCGTCCGCACCTCCGCGCTGATCCCCTACGGGATCGTGACGGTGGTCGCCGCCTTCGCCTGGCGCTTTGCCTGGTCCAGCAGCCAGGGCGGCTTCGTCCCCAAGCTCTTCGGCTGGAACTTCGATCCGACCGACCTCACGCACGGCTTCTGGAACTACGTGATCGTGATCGCCACCGAAGTCTGGAAGACGACGCCCTTCATGGCGCTGCTGCTGCTCGCCGGGCTGACGCTGGTGCCCGAGGAGATCCAGGAGGCGGCCAAGGTCGACGGCGCGAGCGCCTGGCAGCGCTTCTGGCGCATCACCGTCCCGCTGATGAAGCCGGCGATCCTCGTCGCGCTGCTGTTCCGCACGCTCGACGCGTTCCGGATCTTCGACTCGGTGTTCATCATCTCCAACGGCAACAACCCCAACATCGAGACGGTGTCGGTGCTCGACTTCAACGAGCTGCTGACGCGCCTGAACCTGGGGCTGGGATCGGCGATATCGGTGCTGATCTTCCTGTGCGTGGTGCTGATCGCCTTCCTGTTCGTGAAGGGCTTAGGCATTTCGCTCGAGCAGCAGCGGGGAGGGTGAGATGAACGCGCGCCTGAAGTGGTCGCTGGCGCTGATCGTGGTCTTCGTGCTGGCGATCTTCCCCGTGTTCTGGATCCTGATGCTGTCGCTCAAGTCGCCCTCGACGGTGAGCGACGGACGGCTGATCCCGTCGAAGTGGTCGTTCGAGAACTACAACCAGATCTTCCAGCAGCAGATCTTCACGCGGGCGCTGATCAACTCGATCGGCATCGGGCTGATCTCGACGCTGATCGCCGTGGTGCTCGCCGCGATGGCCGCCTACGCGATCGCGCGCCTCGACTTCCCGGGCAAGACGCTGATCCTCACCGCCGCGCTTGCGATCGCCATGTTCCCGCCCATCTCGATCGTCGGGCCGCTCTACAACATGTGGCGGAACCTGGGCCTCTATGACACGTGGCCCGGCCTGATCATCCCGTACATGACCTTCACGCTCCCGCTGGCGATATACGTGCTCTCGGCCTTCTTCAGGGAGATACCGTGGGAGCTCGAGCAGGCGGCTCAGGTGGACGGGGCCACGCCCTACCAGGCCTTCACCAAGGTGATCGCCCCGCTCGCGGCGCCCGGCATCTTCACCACGGCGATCCTGGTCTTCATCTTCGCCTGGAACGACTTCGTGTTCGCGGTCTCGCTGACCTCGACCAAGAACGCACAGACCGTGCCGGCGGCGATCTCGCAGTTCCCGGGCGCGTCTCAGTTCCAGCAGCCGACGGGCTCGATCGCCGCCGCTGCCATCGTCGTCACCGTTCCCATCATCATCATGGTCCTGTTCTTCCAGCGCCGCATCGTCGCGGGCCTGACCGCCGGCGCCGTCAAGGGATGAGATGCCCGACGGCCGACCCACACGACCCCGGATGACGCCGATGACCTTCGCTGGATCGGCGTCCTCGGATTTGCCCTTGCTTCCAGCAAGGGCTGCATCCTGCGTCCTTGCCCAGCTCGGCCCTCGGCGTTTCCGCGGCCGCGTGGGCCGACCGCCGAACATCTAGGAGTCCCCTTCCATGGCCGAGATCGTCCTCGACAAGATCACCAAGCGCTATCCCGACGGCTTCGAGGCCGTCAAGCAGATGGACCTCGACATCGCCGACGGCGAGTTCGTGATCCTCGTCGGCCCGTCGGGTTGCGGCAAGTCGACCGCGCTGCGGATGATCGCGGGCCTCGAGGACATCACCGACGGCGAGCTGCGGATCGGCGGCGACGTGGTCAACGAGAAGGCGCCCAAGGACCGCGACATCGCGATGGTCTTCCAGAACTACGCGCTCTACCCGCACATGACCGTGCGCGACAACATGGGCTTCGCGCTCAAGCTCGCCAAGGCCCCCAAGGAGGAGATCAACGAGAAGGTCGAGGAGGCGGCGCGCATCCTCGACCTCCAGCAGCACCTCGACCGCAAGCCGGCCAACCTCTCGGGCGGCCAGCGCCAGCGTGTCGCCATGGGCCGCGCGATCGTGCGCAACCCCTCGGCCTTCCTCATGGACGAGCCGCTGTCCAACCTCGACGCCAAGCTGCGCGTGCAGATGCGCACCGAGGTCTCGCGCATCCAGGACCGCCTGGGCACGACGACCGTGTACGTGACCCACGATCAGACCGAGGCCATGACGCTCGGCGATCGCGTGGCGGTCATGCGCGCCGGCATGCTCCAGCAGGTCGGCACGCCCAAGGAGCTCTACGACACCCCGGTGAACATCTTCGTCGCCGGCTTCATCGGCTCGCCCGCGATGAACTTCATGCCCGCGCAGCTCGAGGGCGACGTCGCGAAGCTGCCGATGGCCGACGTCCCGATCACCCCGCGCCTGCGCGAGAGGCTTGGCAGCACGGACGGCGGCGGGCGCGGCGTGATAGCGGGCGTGCGCCCCGAGGAGTTCGAGGATGCCTCGATGGTCGCGGGCGCAGGTGACCGCGGCGTGACCTTCCGCACCAAGATCGACCTGCTGGAGTCGATGGGCTCAGAGCTCTACGCATACTTCCGCATCGAGGCCCAGGAGGGCCTGCAGTCCGCCGAGCTGCAGGAGCTCGCCGAGGACGCCGGCACCGCCGAGGTCCCCGGCGGCGGCGCGGAGCAGGTGGTGGCCCGACTCGATGCCGACAGCCAGGTGCAGCAGGGCCAGGAGGCCGAGCTGTGGCTCGACGCCGACCGCATGCACTTCTTCGACCCCGAGGGCGGCCGCGCGCTCACTTCCGCCTGAGCTTCTCGATCACCTCGTCGCTCCACTCGTGCGTGCGCAGTAGCCGGTAGCGCTCCTCGGCGATGCGCATGTAGGCGTCGGCCTCCGTCCCCGGGCCGATCATGTCTGCCTCGCGCAGCATCTCGACCACGGGCTCGTACTCCTCCTCGAACCACAGCCGCGCCACCTCGGCGCGATCGAGGAACTCGCCGCGCCTCTGAATGAGCCGGAAGCCCCAGGCCTCCACTCCCTCGGCGAGCTTGCCGTAGTCCCACGGGTCCGAGACCACGACGCGCGCGGCGGCCACGGGCGGCAGCGGCACGCGCTCGCGGAACAGGCGCTCGTGGCCCTTGAGCGGGAGGTCGCGCAGGCGCAGCTCCCGGTCGCTCCCGATGCGGGTGAGGACCTCGGTGACGTAAGCGTCGATGTCATGCCTGCCCAGCGCGCGAGCGACCGAGACGCGGTGGTGGCCGTCGCGCACGAAGTGCATGCCGGCGACGCGGTAGACGGAGATCGGCGGCAGCGCCTCGCCGCGGCGCATCATCTGCGCGATCCTCTCCCAGCGCCCGCGGACACGGCCGGAGGTGGGCCGGAAGTCGCGGTCGAAGTCCTTGGTGCGGTCGACCGTGCCGACGATCGAGTCCAGCGGGATCACCTGCAGGCCCAGCCACCGTTCGCCCGTCCTGCCGAGGGCCGCAATAACCTCCTCGAAGGGCAGGATGACGTCGAGGTCGCCGTGCTCGCCGCGCAGGCGGCTGGCTATGCGGGCGAGCGTCCGCTCGCGCCGGGCGCGCAGGAAGTCGCTCGAGGCGTCGGCGGCCGGAAAGCCCGTGTCGCGCGCCATCCACCCGGTATAGCGCGCGCCGCAAGGAGGATCGTCGCCCGCGGCTCGCGGCCCGCGGCCCGCGCGTCGCGCGGCGGCCGCTTCGCCGCCCGTTTCGCCACCCCGCGGTCCGGTTAGGTCTAGTGGGGAGCGACCAAGGAGAGATCATGGGCAAGCTCGATGGCAAGAAGATCGCGTTCCTGCAGACCGACGGTGTCGAGCAGGTGGAGCTGGAGAAGCCGCTGGAGGCGATCCGCGGCGAGGGCGCCGAGGTGACGCTGGTATCGCTCCAGGAGGGCGAGTTCCAGGCGTTCAACCACCTCGACAAGGGCGATAGGTTCTCGGCCGACGCGGCGGCCTCCGACGCCGACGCGGGCGAGTTCGACGGCCTGGTGCTGCCCGGCGGGGTCGCGAACCCCGACTTCCTGCGCACCGACGAGGGCGCCGTCCGCTTCGTGCGCGGCTTCTTCGAGCAGTCCAAGCCGGTGGCCGCCATCTGCCATGGGCCGTGGACGCTCGTCGAGGCCGGCGTGGTCAAGGGCCGCACGGTCACGTCGTGGCCGAGCCTGAAGACCGATCTGCGCAACGCGGGCGCCGAGTGGGTCGACGAGGCGGTGCACGTCGACCAGGGCCTGGTGACCAGCCGCAAGCCCGACGACATCCCGGCCTTCAACGCGAAGGCGATCGAGGAGTTCGCCGAGGGCAGGCACGAGGAGCAGTCGCGCAGCGTGGGCGCAGCGGCGTCTTGACGGTCGCCGTCCTCGACGTCGACGGCACGCTCGTCGACACGAACTACCACCACGCGATCGCGTGGTTCAGGGCCTTCCGCCAGAGCGGGATCGTGCTCCCGTTGTGGCGCATCCACCGGCACATCGGAATGGGCGGCGACCAGCTGGTCGTCGCCCTCGTAGGGGAGGGCTTCGACCGCGCGCAGGGCGACGAGGTGCGGGCGGCGGAGAAGGTGCTCTACAAGGCGATGATCGACGAGGTCGAGCAGCTCGAGGGAGCGCGGGGCCTGATCGAGGACCTCAAGTCCCTCGGCCACGCGGTCGTGCTCGCGAGCTCGGCCAAGCAGGACGAGGTCCACCACTACCTCGAGCTGCTCGACGCGCGCGAGCTCGTCGACGCCTGGACCACCTCCGCCGACGTGGAGCAGACGAAGCCCGAGCCCGACCTGATCCAGGCGGCGCTGGCCAAGGCGGGCGGCAGTGACGGCGTCATGGTGGGCGACTCGACGTGGGACTGCGAGGCGGCGAAGCGGGCGGGGTTGGAGACCGTCGGCGTGCTCACCGGGGGCTTCTCCGAGCAGGAGCTGCTGGACGCCGGGGCCGCCTGCGTCTTTCGCTCGATCGCCGAGCTGCGCGAGAACCTGGGCGACACTCCGCTGGCTGCGAAGGCGGCCGCCAAGCGGTCGTGAGCGCGCAAGCGCCCGTGCACCGGCGAGGATACGCGGCGCGCATGGGGTACAACTAGTCCCATGCCCAGGTCGATCTGGAGCGGCGCGATCAGCTTCGGGCTGGTCAACGTGCCCGTCAAGCTCTACAGCGCGGTCAGTCGCAAGTCCGTGCGCTTCCACCAGCTCCACGACGACACCCAGGTGCGCATCCAGCAGCGCCGCGTCGATCCCTCGACCGGCGAGGAGGTGTCCTACGACAACATCGTCAAGGGCTATGAGATCGGCCCCGAGCGCTACGTCGTCCTGACGCCGGACGAGCTCGAGGCGCTGGACCCGAAGAAGACGCGCTCGATCGACATCAACGAGTTCGTCGACCTCGAGCAGATCGACCCGATCTTCTTCGACCACCCCTACTACCTGGCGCCGGGCACCGGTGGGGCCAAGCCCTACAAGCTGCTGCTCGACGCCATGCGCGACGAGGGCAAGGTCGCGATCGGGAAGGTCGTCATCCGCCAGAAGGAGAACCTCGTCGCGCTGCGGCCGATGGACGGCGACGTGCTCGGGATGACCACGATGATCTTCGCCGACGAGCTCGTCGACCCGAACGGCATAGAGGAGCTCGAGTCGCTCGAGGACGTCGAGGCCGGGGAGCGCGAGCTCGAAATGGCGCGCCAGCTCATCGAGTCGCTGTCGGGCGATTTCGAGCCCGAGAAGTACCACGACGAGTACCGCGAGCGCGTGCTCGAGCTGATCGAGCGCAAGGCGGCCGGCGAGGAGATCGCGGTCCAGCCCGTCGAGGAGCCCGCGCCGGTGCCCGACTTGATGGCGGCTTTGGAGGCTTCGATTCAGGCCGCGAAGAAGGAGGGTGGGGAGGCGGACGCCAAGCCCGCTCGGGCCCGAGCGAAAGGCAACGGCGGGCGGGCTAAGGGGAAGAGCTCCGACGGCAAGGCGTCCTCCGGCGGGAGCGGCGGCCGCAAGAAGGCGGCGGCCAAGAAGTAGGGCCTCCACCGTTCTGACTCGAGTTATGCACCGCATAGGTGCATAAGTCGGCTTAGAACGAAGAACGGTGCGCTCCCGCCTCGCGGCCCTGCCCTCACCCCTTCGTCGCCCCTATACCGTGCCGCGCGTGCCCGGACCGGCACCCAGAGGTCGCGTCCTCATGGCCCTGCTCTTCTTCCCGCGCGGAGGCTCAGCGCAGGTCGCACGTTCGCTCGCCCGCGCGCTCCCCGCCCACGGCTGGGACGTCACCGTGCTCTCCGGCTCGCTCCGCGAGGCCGGGCGGCACGGCGACGCGCGCGACTTCTACGCCGGGCTCGACGTGCGCGCGGTCGACTACCCGCTCGACATCGAGCCGGCGGTGCATCCGTCCTACGAGGACCGCGAGGACGCCCCCGACCCCGTCTTCGCGCGCGTCGACGATGCCGCCTACGAGCGGCTGGTGGAGTTCTGGGCGCAGCGGCTGGAGGAGGCGGGGGCGCGCGAGGCCGACGTCCTGCACCTGCACCACCTGACGCCGATCAACGAGGCCGCGGCGCGCGTGGCCCTCGACGTGCCGGTGGTGGGCCACATCCACGGCACCGAGCTCTTGATGCTCGAGGAGATCGAGTCCGGCCCGCCGGCCGGCTGGGACCACGCGCAGGCGTGGGCGCAGCGGATGCGCGAGTGGGCCGCTCGCTGCGAGTGGCTGATCACGCTCTCGCCGCGCCAGCACGAGCGCGTGGATCGCCTGCTCGGCGTTCCCCACGACCGCTGCGTCGAGATCCCCAACGGCTTCGACCCGGCCGTCTTCGACCGCCGCCCGGTCGACCGCCTCACGCACTGGCGCCGCCACCTGGTCGACGCGCCGCAGGGCTGGCGCCCGGGCGGCGAGGCGGGCAGCGTCGCCTATCCCGCGGCCGAGCTGGAGGCCTTCGCCGGCGGCGGCCCGGTGCTCCTCTACGTGGGCCGCTACACCGCGGTCAAGCGCGTCGACCTGCTGATCCGCGCCCACGCGCTGGCGCGCACGCGCTTCACCCAGCGCGCGCCGCTGGTGCTGCTCGGCGGCTTCCCCGGGGAATGGGAGGGCGAGCACCCGATCCAGACCGTCGAGCGCTGGGCGGCGGCGGACGTGTTCCTCGCCGGCTGGCACGCCCACGACGAACTACCCAAGTTCTTTGGCGCCTCGGACGTCGTGGTGCTCCCCTCGGTGCGAGAGCAGTTCGGCCAGGTGCTCGTGGAGGGCATGGCCTGCGGGCTGCCGGCGATCGCGGTGAACAACCACGGGCCGGCCGAGATCGTCGACGACGGCGAAACTGGATGGCTCGTCGAGCCCGACGACGAAGCCGCGCTCGCGGGCGCGCTGGTCGAGGCGGTCAACGACCCGGCCGAGCGCGCGCGCCGCGGCGAGCGCGCGCACGCCGCGATGCGCGAACGCTACGCTTGGCCGGCGCTGGCCGGAAGGGTCGCGGCGCTGTACGACGCGATGCGGATCGGCGCTCCCTCGGGCCCTATCTGATAGCCCCTGCAACGGCTACACTTCGCCTCCCTCCCGCGGTGCGTCGACTGGGACCCGCGACGCCCTCAGCCCACCTCTTCAGATGACGCAGCCTCAGGCCAACGGTCTATACGACCCTCGCTACGAGCACGACGCGTGCGGCGTCGCGTTCGTAGCGCGCCTGCACGGGCCCGCCAGCCACGACGTGATCCAGCGTGGGATCACGGCCAACGAGAACCTCTACCACCGCGGTGCCACGGGAGCCGATCCCGAGACCGGTGACGGCGCCGGGATCCTGCTCCAGCTGCCCGACGAGCTCTACCGCGGGGTCATGGAGCCGCAGCTGCCGCCGGCCGGCCGCTACGGCGTCGCGGTGTGCTTCCTGCCTCAGGACCCGGGGCGGCGCGGGGAGCTCGAGGCGCTGCTCGAGCGCACCGTCGCGGCCGAGGGCCAGCACGTCATCGGATGGCGCGAGGTGCCGGTCCAACTCTCGG
Source organism: uncultured Actinomycetes bacterium (assembly GCA_963797015.1). GTDB lineage: Bacteria > Actinomycetota > Thermoleophilia > Solirubrobacterales > Solirubrobacteraceae > JBBPZA01. Next base: position 174,921 of record CAWCNV010000006.1, read on the forward strand.
CCGCGGGCTCGGTGGCGCGCGCCTGCGCGCCCGCGATCCGCCAGCTGTTCGTCGCGGCGGACGACGCGCTGGCGGACCGCGACGCGTTCGAGCGCCGGCTCTACCTGATCCGCCGCGTCGCCGAGCGGGCGGCGCCCGACCTCGTGATCGCGAGCTTCTCCTCGCGCACCGTGGTCTACAAGGGGATGCTCACGAGCCTGCAGCTCGGCGAGTTCTTCGGTGACCTCCAGGAACCCCGCATCAAGAGCCGCCTCGCGCTCGTCCACTCGCGCTTCTCGACCAACACCTTCCCGAGCTGGGAGCTCGCCCACCCGTACCGGATGGTCGCCCACAACGGCGAGATCAACACGCTGATGGGCAACGTCAACTGGATGCGGGCGAGGGAATCGGAGTTGCGCTCGGAGGCCTTCGGGGACGAGCTCGGAAAGCTGCTGCCGGTCGTGCGCCCGGGGCTGTCGGACTCGGCGACGTTCGACAGCGTGATGGAGCTGCTCGTGCTCGCCGGCCGCTCGATGGAGCACGCGGCGATGATGATGGTCCCCGCTGTCTGGCAGGACAACCCCGAGCTGCCCGAGGAGCTGCGCGACTTCTACGCCTACCACTCGTGCCTCATGGAGTCGTGGGACGGGCCCGCGGCGATCGCCTTCACGGACGGCACGACGGTCGGCGCGACGCTCGACCGCAACGGCTTGCGGCCGGGCCGCTGGGTGCTGACCAAGGGCGGCGACGTGCTGCTGGCCTCCGAGGCCGGCGTGCTCGGGATCCGCGAGGCCGACATCGAGGTCAAGGGCCGCCTGCAGCCGGGCAAGCTGCTGATGGCCGACCTGGCCGCCGGGCGCCTGCAGGCCAACCGCGAGGCCGAGCGGCGGGTGGCTGCGCAGCGACCCTACGGGCGCTGGTACCGCGAGAACGTCGTGCGGCTCGAGGACCTGCCCGAGCGCCCGCCGCGCGTGCCGCGCACCGAGCCGCTGCGTGCGCGCCAGCTCGCGTTCGGCTTCACCCAGGAGGACCTGCGCGTGCTCCTTACCCCGATGGCCCGCGATGGCGCCGAGCCGATCGGCTCGATGGGCAACGACGTCGCGCTGGCGGTGCTCTCCGACCGCCAGCCGCCGCTGTTCAGCTACTTCAAGCAGCTCTTCGCGCAGGTCACCAACCCGGCCATCGACCCCATCCGCGAGAAGTGCGTGATGAGCCTCTCGGCGGCGCTTGGGTCGGAGCGCAACCTGTTCGAGGAGACGCCGCGCCACGCGCACCAGCTCGTGCTGCCCCAGCCGATCCTGCGCAACCACGAGCTCGAGAAGGTCCGCCGCGTCGACGCCGCGGTGTTCGAGACGCACACGATCGACATCACCTGGCCGGTGCGCGAGGGCCCGGGCGGGATGCTGCGCGCGCTCGACCGCGTATGCGAGGAGGCGCAAGCCGCGGTCGAGCACGGCGACTGCGTGATCGTCCTCTCCGACCGCAGCGTCGACGCCCAGCGCGCGCCGATCCCGTCGCTGCTGGCCACCGCCGCCGTCCACCATCACCTCGTGCGCGCGGGCACGCGCCTGCGCGCGGGACTCGTCGTCGAGTCCGGCGAGCCGCGCGAGATCCACCACATGGCGACGCTGATCGGCTACGGCGCCGCCGCGATCAACCCTTACCTGCTGTTCGAGTCCCTGGACGAGCTGCACGACGAGGGCAAGCTGCCGGGCGATAGAGCGATCGAGGAGGCCGAGGCGCGCGTCGTGTCGGCGATCGGCAAGGGCCTGCTCAAGACCATCTCCAAGATGGGGATCTCGACCATCCGCTCCTACTGCGGGGCGCAGATCTTCGAGGCCGTCGGCCTCGAGCGCGAGCTCGTCGAGCGCCACTTCACGGGCACCGCGTCGCGCATCGGCGGGGTCGGCCTGGAGGTGCTGGCGCGCGAGACGCTCGACCGCCACGGGCGCGCCTATCCGGAGAACAAGAACGACATGCTGCCCGTGGGCGGGATCTACCAGTGGCGCCGAGGCGGCGAGTTCCACGCCTGGAACCCGGACACGATCGCGCTCCTGCAGCACAGCGTGCGCCCGAACGGCGACGGCAAGACCGCGCAGGCCAAGTACGCCGAGTTCGCCACGCTGGTCAACGAGGAGGCGGTCAAGCGCTCGACGCTCCGCGGGCTCATGCGCTTGCGCTACGCCCCGGAGCCGATTTCGCTCGACGAGGTCCAGCCGGCTGCGGAGATCGTCAGGCGCTTCTCGTCGGGCGGCATGAGCCTCGGCGCGCTGTCGCCCGAGGCGCACGAGACGCTGGCCGTGGCCATGAACCGGCTCGGCGGGCGGTCGAACACCGGCGAGGGCGGCGAGGACGAGGCCCGCTACCGCGACGAGCGCCGCTCGGCCATCAAGCAGGTCGCCTCGGGCCGCTTCGGCGTTACGATCGACTACCTGGTCAACGCCGACCAGCTCCAGATCAAGGTCGCCCAGGGCGCCAAGCCCGGCGAGGGCGGCCAGCTCCCCGGCCACAAGGTCGACCGCTACATCGCCAAGCTGCGCCACTCCACGCCGGGCGTCGGGCTGATCTCGCCGCCGCCCCATCACGACATCTACTCGATCGAGGACCTCAAGCAGCTCATCTACGACCTGCGCACGGCCAATCCGCGTGCCCGGGTCTCCGTGAAGCTCGTGTCCGAGGTCGGCGTCGGCACGGTCGCCGCCGGCGTGGCCAAGGCCAACGCCGACCACGTGACGATCGCCGGCCACGACGGCGGCACCGGCGCCTCGCCGCAGGCGTCGATCCAGCACGCCGGGATCCCGTGGGAGATCGGCCTGGCCGAGACCCAGCAGACGCTGCTTGCGCAGGACCTGCGCTCGCGCATCCTGGTCGAGGCCGACGGGCAGATGCGCACGGGCCGCGACGTGGTCGTCGCCGCGCTGCTGGGCGCCGACGAGTTCGGCTTCTCGACCGCGCCGCTGGTCGCCCAGGGCTGCATCATGATGCGCGTCTGCCACCTGAACACGTGCCCGGTCGGGATCGCGTCCCAGGACCCCGTCCTGCGCGAGCGCTTCGCGGGCAGGCCCGAGCACGTCGTCAACTACCTGTTCCTGGTGGCCGAGGAGGTCCGCGCGCTCCTGTCGCGGCTCGGCGTTCGCACGATGGAGGAGCTGATCGGCCGCAGCGACCTGCTCGAGGTCGACGGCGCGATCGACCACTGGAAGGCCCGCGGCGTGGACCTGTCGCGGGTGCTCGAGCTCACCGAGGTCGCGCCCGGCGCGCCGCGCAGGCGCGTGCGCGCGCCCGACCCGGTGCTGGACGACGCGCTGGACTGGGAGCTGATCGAGGCCGCGCGGCCCGCGCTCGAGCAGGGCGTGCCGGTGACGCTGGAGCGCGCCGTTCGCAACGTCAACCGCGCCGTCGGCGGCCTGCTCTCGAGCGAGATCGCGCTGCGCCGCGGCCCCGCCGGCCTCCCGGAGGAGACGATCCAGGTCGACTTCCGCGGTTCGGCCGGCCAGAGCTTCGGCGCCTGGCTGGCGCCGGGCGTGAGCTTCACGCTGCGCGGCGACGCCAACGACTACACGGGCAAGGGCATGTCGGGCGGCGTGCTCGCCGTGCTGCCTCCCGAGGGCCACACCTACGCCGCCCAGGACAACGTGATCACCGGCAACACCGTGCTCTACGGGGCGACGTCGGGGCGTGCCTTCTTCCGCGGCCTGGCCGGCGAGCGCTTCGCCGTGCGCAACTCGGGCGTGCTCGCCGTGGTCGAGGGCGTCGGCGACCACGGCTGTGAGTACATGACCGGCGGCCGCGTCGTCGTGCTCGGGAGCACGGGCCGCAACTTCGCGGCGGGCATGAGCGGCGGCATCGCCTACGTGCTCGACGAGGAGGGCGCGTTCCGGGGCCGCTGCAACATGGAGCTGGTCGACTTCGAGGACATCGAGGAGCTCGAGGCGATCGAGCTGCGGGGCCTGATCGCCGAGCATGCGCAGCGCACCGGCTCGCCGGTCGCCGAGCGCGTGCTCGGCTCGTGGGAGACGCTGCTTCCCCGCTTCGTGAAGGTCATGCCGCGCGACTACAAGGCGGCGCTCGCCGAGCTCGCCGCGGAGGGCGAGGGCATCGCCGGCCCGCGCGCGGGGCTCGTCGACCCGTCCGCGCCCCCGACGCCGGTCCCCGAGGTGCCGGCCGGCCCGACCCCTGCCCGCTGACATGGGCGAGTTGCGGGGCTTCATCGAAGTCACGCGCCACGGGTTCGACAAGCGCGACCCCGCCAAGCGCGTGCACGACTACCGGCGCTACTTCGACCTCCCTGACGAGGAGGAGCTGCGCCGCCAGGGCGGGCGCTGCATGGACTGCGGGATCCCGTTCTGCCACGAGGGCTGCCCGCTCGGGAACCTGATCCCCGACTGGAACGACCTCGTCTACCGCGGCGACTGGCGCGAGGCGCTCGCCCACCTGCACGCGACCAACCCGTTCCCCGAGTTCACGGGCCTGATCTGCCCCGCGCCGTGCGAGTCGGCGTGCGTGCTCGACATCAACGATGACCCGGTGGCGATCGAGATGATCGAGCTCGCGATCGCCGAGCGGGGCTGGGCGGAGGGCTGGATCCTGCCGCGCCCGCCGCGCGAGCGCTCGGGCCAGACGGTCGCGGTCGTCGGCTCGGGGCCCGCCGGGCTCGCCGTCGCGGCCGAGCTCAACCGCAAGGGCCACGAGGTCACGGTCTATGAGCGCGACGAGGGGCCGGGCGGCCTGCTGCGCTTCGGCGTGCCCGACGCCAAGCTCGAGAAGCCGGTCATCGACCGCCGCGTGGCGGTGATGGAGGCCGAGGGGATCCGCTTCCGCTACGGCGTCGACGTGGGCCGCGACGTGACCGCGAAGCAGCTGCGGGTGGGCGCCGACGCGCTCGTCATCGCGATCGGCTCGCGCGTGCACCGCGACCTCGACGCGCCCGGCCGGGAGCTGCGCGGAGTGCACTTCGCGATGGACTACCTCTACCAGCGCAACCGCGCCGTCGCGCGCATGCAGGGCCGCCCCGCGCCAGAGCCCGAGCCGGGCACCGAGATCAGCGCCAAGGGCAAGCGCGTGGTCGTGATCGGCGGCGGCGACACCGGCATGGACTGCATCTCCAACGCGATCCGCGAGGGGGCGTCGAGCACGCGCATGCTCGACGTCTACCCGGCGCTCCCGGCCGACGGCCGGCCCGCCGGCACGCCGTGGCCGCTGCCGCCGAAGCGGACGCTGACCACCTACGCGCTCGACGAGGGCGGCGAGCGCGAGTGGGGGACGCAGGTCACGGAGATCCTCGGCGACGAGGAGGGCCGGGTCGTCGGCGTGCGCGCGCGCCAGGTGACCGGCACATCGTCGCGCGACATGCGCCCGGTCGAGGGCAGCGACTTCACCGAGCCCGCCGACCTCGTGCTAATAGCGATCGGCTTCTCGCACCCCGAGCACGAGGGCCTCATCGAGCAGCTCGGCGTCGCGCTGGACCGGCGCGGCAACGTGAGGGCCTCCACCTACGCGACCTCGCTGGACGGCGTTTTCGCGTGCGGCGACGCGCGCATCGGCCAGTCGCTGGTCGTCACCGCGATCGCCGAGGCGCGCAAGTGCGCGCGGATCGTCGATCGCCATCTGACCGGGCGCGCGGGCCAGACCCGTGAAGAGGTCATCATGGGCGCCCTGGCCGACAAGGAGCTCCACCACCTGCTGCGCGAGGAGGCGGAGACCGCCGGCTCGGTCGTTGCGGGCGACGCGTTCTTCGAGCCGCCCCGGTAGCGTTCTCCTCCTCGCTTCGAGGAGGAGGAGGGTTGATGTCGCGTCGTATCGGGCCGGTCGTTGCCGTCTGCTTCGCTTTCGTGCTCGCCTGCGCGCCTGCCGCGCTCGCGCGCGACTTCGCGACGACGGCGCTGAACATCGTCCCGTCCGGGCAGTACCAGCTGTCCGTCCCGGGGGCCTCGCAGCAGGCCGAGATGTACAACGGGCTGACGCCGCTGTTCGACCGCGTCGACAACTCCGACCTGCAGCGCTACTTCAAGTCGGAGAAGCTCGAGCCGACGTCGGTCGTGAGCGAGGAGACCGTGCCCGGCCGGCCGGGCCTGGTGATCAAGCGCGACGCGTTCAACGTCCCGCACATCTACGGCCAGACCGACGCCGACGTGATCTTCGGCGCCGGCTACGTGCTGGCGGAGGACCGCTACCTGCTGCTCAACCAGGTCCGCTACAACGGCCTGATCGCGGCGATCGACGCCCCGAACCTGTCGGCGATCAACCTGGTCACCAAGCTCTACCAGTTCAAGCCGACCGCGCAGACAAACGCGATCGTCGAGCGCCAGACCAACGCCATCCACGCCGCCGGCCCCAAGGGCGAGCAGCTGCTGCGCGACATCGACACCTACCTCGAGGGCATCAACGCGTGGTACGCGGAGAACCAGCCCACGACCGAGCCGTTCACGCGCGTCGACATCTACGCGATCAACGCCATCAAGGGCCAGTTCCTGGGCCAGGGCGGCGGCGCCGAGCCGCTCAACAGCGAGTTCCTCGACGGCCTGCGTTCGCGCTTCGGCACGCGCCGTGCCTCCGGGATCTTCGAGGACCTGCGCGCCCGCAACGACCCCGACACAGACACCACGCTGAACAGCAGTGCGCCCTACCAGGCCTCACAGCCGACCGGTCGCGGCGCCGTGGTCCTGCGCGACGGCTCCTATGCGCCCGTGCAGCTCATATCGGCCCAGTCGCGCTCCACGCCCCCGACCCAGGCGTCGAACATCCTGATGGTCTCGGGCAGGCGCTCGATCACCGGCCGGCCGCTGTTCGTCGGCGGCCCGCAGATCGGCTACTTCTTCCCCGGCCTGACCTACGAGGTCGGCCTGCACGGCCCGAACATCGACACGCGCGGGGTGACCTCGGCGCCGTTCCCCGGCTACATGCTGATCGGGCGCAACGAGGACTTCGCCTACACCCTGACCTCCGCGGGCGCCGACATCATCGACACCTACGCCGAGACGCTGTGCGGCGGCAGCCGCACCAAGTACGTCTACCGCGGGCGGTGCCGCGACATGGAGCGCATCGACGCGGGCGCGCTCAGCGGCAGCGGCACGACCTCAGAGATCGTCTTCTACCGCACCGTGCACGGCTCGGTGGTCGGCTACGGCAAGGACGAGCAGGGGCGCACGGTCGCGCTCGCGCGCAAGCGCTCGAGCTACGGCAAGGACACGCTCGACCAGCTCTTCTTCCAGGACCTGACCTACAAGAACCGCATCCGCTCGTTCGCCGACTTCGCGCGCGCGGCTTCCCAGACCCCGCAGACCTTCAACGCGTTCTACGCCGACGCCTCGACCACCGGCATGTACACGACCGGGCTGCTGCCCGTGCGCCCGCGCGGCGTCGACCCCGGCCTGCCGGTCGACGGCCGCGGCGGCTATGAGTGGAAGGGCTACCTCGCGGCCTCGCGGCACCCGCAGGGGACGGTCTCCAACGGCCTGCTCGTCAACTGGAACAACAAGCCCGCGCGCAACTTCGTCGCCGGTGACGACCGCTTCGGCAACGAGAGCACGTTCCCGCGCGTACGCATGCTGCTGGCCGAGCTCGGCCGCCGCAAGCGGCACACGCTGGCCTCGGTGACGGGCGCGATGAACGCCGCGGCGACCGAGGACGTTCGCGGGCGGATCTTCTATCCGCTGCTCGACGACATGCTGAATAAGGGCAAGGCGCCGAGCACGCTGGCGCTGCGCATGCGCGACGAGCTCGTGCGCTGGGCGCGCGCCCGTGCGCCGCGGCTGGACCTCGACGGCGACGGCAAGCTCGACTACGCCGGCATCGCGATCATGGACGAGGCCTGGAACGACCTCGCCGACGCGGCCATGTGCCCGCGCCTCGGGCGCACGCTGTGCGATGAGCTCGCCACCCGCCAGAGCCGCTTCGACAACCCGCCCAGCGGCCAGTACAGCGGCTGGTACCACTACATGGCCAAGGACTTCCGCACGCTGCTGGGCATCCCCGTGCGCCAGCGCTACTCGACCCGCTACTGCGGCAAGGGCAACGTGAAGCGCTGCGCCGACTCGCTGTGGGCGGCGCTCCAGCGCGCGGGCCAGCGGCTCGTGGCGAGCCAGGGGAACTCCGACCCGGCCTCGTGGCGCGAGGACGCATCCACGCAGGCGATCAAGTTCGCGCCGCTGCCGCTGATCACGATGGCCTACACCAACCGCCCCAGCGGGATCCAGCAGGTGATCAGCTTCAAGGGCCGCAGGTAGGGCGCTCCAACCAACCCAGAATCCAAGCCCCCCGCGAGTAAGCTGGCTGTGGTGAGCGCCACGGAGCCACGCGAAGCGATCCAGGGCGGCGAAGCTCAGCAGCTCGGCTGGCTGGCGGCGATCCTCGACCTGATGCCGACGCCGTTGCTGCTGATCGAGCCCGGCACGGCGCGCGTCACCTTCGCCAACCGCGCCGCCGACCGCATGGCGGGCGGCGAGTTCCCGCGCAACTTCGCCGGCGAGGACTACCACCAGGCCTACTACTACACCGACTCAGAGGCGCGCCGGATCCCCAACGAGGGCATGCCCGGCGTGCGCGCCGCGCGCGGCGAGCGCCTGGAGAACGTGGAGATGGACTGGCACACGCCGGCCGGCGTGCGCTCGCTGCTGATCTCGACCGACACCGTGCCCGCCCGCTTCGGCCACGCCGAGACGATCATCTGCGCGTTCGAGGACGTGACCGCGCTCAAGCGCGCGGAGAAGGAGATGGCCGGCCAGGCGCGGCGCGCGCGCTTCATGGCCGAGGCGGCCGCGGTGCTCGCCGAGGCGCTCGACTACCAGGACACGCTGCAGCGCCTCGCCACCATCGTTGTGCCCGACCTGGCGCAGTGGTGCGCGATAGACATGCTCGCGCCCGACGGGACGATCCAGCGCGTCGCCCTCGCGCATGCCGACCCCGACAAGGAGCGCTGGGGCTGGGAGCTGATCCAGCGCTGGCCGACCAGCCTCGACGATCCCGAGGGAGTCGGGCGCACGCTGCGCACCGGGGAGCCGCTGCTCTACCGCGACGTGCCGCCGGAGCTGGCCGAGGCGACCGCGCGCGACGAGGAGCACCTGCGCGCGATCCGCGAGCTCGGGCTGTCCTCCGGGGTGGCGGTGCCGCTCCGTGCGCGCGGGCGGATACTGGGCGCGCTCTCGTTCGCCAACGACGCGAGTGGCCCGTCGTTCGACGAGCAGACGCTCGAGCTGGCCGAGGAGCTGGCCGGCCGGGCGGCGATCGCGGTCGACAACGCGCGCCTGTACTCCAGCCGCAGCGCGATCGCCCGCACGCTGCAGGACAGCCTGCTCCCGCCGCACCTGCCCAACATCCCGGGCGTGGAGCTCGCCGCCCGCTATCGCGCGGCGGGCGACGGCGTCGAGGTCGGCGGCGACTTCTACGACGTCTTCCCGCTGAGCGAGGACCGCTGGGCGCTGGTCATCGGCGACGTGTGCGGCAAGGGCTCGGACGCCGCCGCGCTCACCGCCCTGATGCGCTACACGGTGCGTGCGGCGGCGATGGCCGAGGAGGATCCCAGCGCGATCCTCGCGCAGCTCAACGAGGCGATCCTGCGCCAGCGCTCCGACAACCGCTTCTGCACCGCGCTGTTCGCGCGGCTCGAGCTCGAGGAGGGGCGCGTGAAGGTGTGCATGGCCAGCGGCGGGCATCCGCTTCCGCTGCTCGTGCGGGCCGACGGCCGCGCCGCGACGGTCGGCTCCCCGGGGACGCTGCTCGGCGTGCTGCCCGACGTCAGCCACGTCGACTCCGAGGCCGGGCTCGGGCCGGGCGACGCGCTGCTGCTCTTCACCGACGGGCTCGTCGAGGCCGGCGCGCCCGACAACGTCATGGGCCCAGAGGCGCTGGTCGAGCTCGCGGGCTCGTGCGCCGGGCTGGCCCGCGACCGAGATCGCGCGGCGGATCGAGGAGCACGCTGTGTCCCAGCGCCGCGGCGCCCTGCGCGACGACATCGCGCTGCTGGTCACGACGATCCCGCCGCGATGAGCGCGAGCGCGCTTCCACGCGCGTGCGTGATCGGCGCGGGATCGTCGGGGATCGCCGGCCTCAAGGGGCTGCTCGAGCGCGACGTGCCCGCTGTGGCGTATGAGGCGTCGGACCGCGTGGGCGGCAACTGGGTGTTCGGCAATCGCAACGGGACCTCGTCGGCCTATCGCGACCTGCACATCAACACCTCGCGCGAGCGCATGGAGTACTCGGACTTCCCGATGCCCAAGTCGATCCCCGACTTCCCGCACCACACGCAGATCGCCGCGTACTTCGACGCGTACGCGGACCACTTCGGCCTGCGTTCGCAGATCCGTTTCGAGACGCGGGTGACGCGCGCGTCTCGGCGTTCCGACGGCGTGTGGGAGCTGACGTCGGAGGGCCCCGACGGCGCGGTCGACGAGCAGCTCTACGACGCGCTGCTCGTGGCCAATGGCCACCACTGGGACCCGCGCTGGCCCGAGCCGCCGTTCCCCGGGCACTTCGACGGCGAGGAGCTGCACGCCCACCACTACCGCGACGCCGACGGCTGGCGCGGCAAGCGCGTGGTCGTGCTGGGGATGGGCAACAGCGCGATGGACATCGCGGTCGAGGCCAGCTACGTGGCCGACCGGGTGTACCTGGCGGCGCGGCGCGGGGCGTGGGTGCTGCCCAAGTACATCGCGGGGATCCCGCTCGACCAGGCCGCTTCGCGCGGCAGCCGCCTCGACCGCCTCGCCTCCGACCCGCGCGTGCCGTGGGGGCTCCAGCAGCGGGGGCTGGAGGCGATCTTCCTCAAGCACATCGGGTCGATGGAGAGCTACGGGCTGCCCGCGCCGGATCATCGCCTGGGCGAGGCGCACCCGACGATCTCGGGGCGGATCCTCGATCGCATCACCCACGGGCGCATCACGCCGAAGGCCAACATCGCCTCGCTGGAGGGCGACCGCGTGCGGTTCGCCGACGGGAGCGTCGAGGAGGCCGACGTCGTCGTCTACTGCACGGGTTACAAGGTGTCGTTCCCGTTCTTCTCCGAGGACGTCATCTCGGCGCCCGACAACGACCTGCCGCTGTTCCGGCGCGTCTTCCACCCCGAGATCGACAACGTGTTCTTCCTCGCCCTGCTGCAGCCGCTGGGGGCGACGATGCCGCTGGCCGAGGCGCAGGGGCGCTGGATCGCGGCGTACCTGCGCGGGGAGTACCACCTGCCTTCGCCGGCGGAGCTGCGCGCGGACATCTCGCGCGAGCGCGAACGCATGTTCAAGCGCTACGTCGCCTCCAAGCGCCACACGATGCAGGTCGACTTCGACCGCTACCTGTTCGAGCTCGAACGCGAGCTGCGGCGGGGGGCGGAGCGCGCGCGGCGGGCGGGATACCGGCTGCCGGTCGCGGCGCGGGCGCGGGGGCGGGAGGCGGCGAGCGCGGCTACCGTGGAGTAGGGGCAAATGCCGACCTTCTGCCGCCACAACCGCTTCATCCAGAACTGCCCGATCTGCACGCCGCGCGAGCCGCCCGGGACACCCTCGTCGAACCGTCGCGGCTCTGCGCAGCGGTCCGCTCGGCGGACGGGAGGCGGAGGAGGCGCGGGCTCGCGCTCGGGCGTACGCGTAGTGCGTGCGGCGCGGGCGACCGAGGACGGCTACCGCAACGAGCTCGTACCGGGCCTGAAGTCCTCGGCCGACGCGGCCCGCCTGGCGGACGAGCTCGCCTTCTCCACAGCCCGCCTGGCCGAGCTGGCCACCGACCCGCCGGGCCTCTATGCGGAAGTGGCGGCCGCCGGCCGCGCTGACCACGCCGATCCCTCGCCGGCCGACCCCCGCGGACCCTCACCCGCCGATGCCCGCGATCCCTCGCCGGCCGACCGCCGCAGACCCGCACCCGCCGATTCCCGCGAGCCCTCGCCGGCCGACGCGCTCCGCGAGGAGGAGACCTGGCTCGCATTCCTGATCGCCTACCTCGCGCCGCTTGAGCCCTCGCCGGGCGAGCCCGATCCCTTCGCGGAGATCCGCCGCGTGCGTACGCCATGGTCGACCGGCGAGTTGCCCGATCTCTCACAGGTCGCGACGGGCGTTCGCACCGCCCATGACCCGGCGCGCGGCGAGGCGACGCTCGCGGCCTACCGTGCCTGGGCTGGACGGGCAGGCTCCCAAGCGACGGCGTTCACCGGCGAGCGGTCGTGGTCGCCCGAGCGGCGCTTCGGGCGCGTGTTCGAGCGCCTCGCGCTGCCCGGCCTGCACCGCGCTGCCCGCTTCGAGCTTCTCGTCACGCTCGGCCGTTTGGGCGTCTACGACCTCCGCGCCGACTCGCTGCAACTCGGCACCGGCGACGCGACCGAGGTCGCGGCCAAGCGAGTCTTCGCGATCGGTGACCGGGCGCTGCTCGAGCACCGAGCGGCCGATCTTGCCGAGGCCGCCGGCGTGCCCCTGGAGGCGCTCGACCTCGCGCTGGTCAACTTCGCGCGCGAGGGCGAGCGAATCCGCCACGGCTCGCACGCAAGGCCCGACGACGCGACTCGCGAACGCATCCGCGCTGCCCTGGGAGCACCCGCTCCCGCTGTGGCCTGAGCGCGGCTCGCTGCGCCGCGGGCTCAACCCGCCGGACGCTGCTCTTCTCCGCACTCGAAGCGTTCCGCGCCGCACCTCGGCTGCTTGGAACGTTTGACCGTCCCAACCGTCCCGACGGCCGCCGGCTACTCGAATACCACGCAAAGAGCGAACTTTCTCGGGGAGATAGGGGCGAGATTCTTCCCGCCTGACCCTCCACTCCCCGAGGCATGGGCGAGAATGGATCGGGGAGCGATTTCGGGGCTCGGCGGCCGCCGCGCGGCCCCAGGGATGGAGTGTCTGCGGGAATGCGACGCGACGAACGTGAGCGCGCCGGCTCGCGCGACCTGGTCTTGGGCACGGTGCACAAGAACGCGAGCGGGCTGCTCGGCCTTGCTCGCCGTCACTCGCTCTGCGCGGACGATGCACATGACGCCTACCAGCGGGCGCTGGAGATCTTCCTGCGCCGCGCTGACACCGTCGAGGCGGAGACCGCGCTCGCATGGCTCCGGACAGTCGTCAAGCACGAGGCGATGGCGGTCCGCCGATCGCGCCTGCAGCTCGTGGGCGGCGAGGAGGTCGACCTCGACCTGCAGGAGGCGAGCACACCAACGCCCGACGAGCAGGTTGCGAGCTTCGAACGCCTGACGGCCTCGGCGGAGGCACTCCAACGCCTCAAGCCGCAGGAGGTCCGGGCTCTGTGGCTGAAGGCCCAGGGCCTCACCTACCAGGAGATCGGCGAGGTGACCGGCTGGTCGTACACGAAGGTCAACCGCTGCCTCACCGAGGGACGGCGGGCGTTCCTCGAGCGTTACCGGAAGATCGAGTCGGGTGAGGAGTGCGAACGCTGGGCGCCGCTGCTTTCGGCTGTCGCCGACGGGGAGGCGACGCCGGAGCAGCTCGTCGAGGTCCGCCCGCACCTGCGCAACTGCCCGGCGTGCCGCGCCACCATCCGCGCCTTCCACGCGACGACGGAGGACCTGACCGCGATCCTCCCGATCCCCGTGATCGCGGCCGCTGCGGCCGGTGCCTCCGGAGGCGGGACGACGAACGGAGCCGACCCCGCGGCAGCGCTGGCCGACGGCGCGGACCACCTGGCGACCGGCCTGCGGGGGACGCTCGCGGCCGCCCGTGACGCGCTCGTCGGCCTCTTCTCGCGCGGCGGTACGGCGGGAGAGGCGGCGGGCGCAGCACTCGCGGGCGGCGGCGGCACGATCGCGGCCGGAGGCGCCAAGTTCGCGGCCCTCTGCGTGAGCGTCACCGTGGCGGCCGGAGGCACCTACTGCCTCAACACGGGCGTCCTCGACGGCACCGGAGGCTCCCGCGCCGCAATCCCGGGCCAGGATCGTCGCGTCACGGCCGACGGCCGCCTCCGCGCGAGAGAACGAACCACAGACCGCCGCCAACGCCAGGCAAGCACCTCGCAGATCGCCATCGACCAGGCGCGCGAGCAGAAACGCCGCGAAGCCGCAACACGAGCCCGAGCAACCCAGAGCGGCACGCCGACGACGGTCAGCCAAGCCCCCAGCGCACCGACCCAACAGCAACCCACCCGGACACAGCCAACCCAGACCGAGTCCTTCAGCTTCGAGACATCTCCCGAATCGCCATCCCAAACCACAACCCCACAACCCCCCTCGAGCCCAAGCACCGGAGCCGAGTTCGAGGGGGGCGGCTTCGAGAAATGATCGAACGAACTACTCCCCTCGGGAGCGAAAGGAAACTTCTAGTGCCAACAGCAAAGGCTCTCGCAAGACTGATAGTCCTGATCGCAGCAGCGGCCTTTTCGAGCGTCATATTGGAGGCGCTCGCATACGGACGCACGTACGAGGTCCACCAATGTCGGCTCCCCAACGGTCAATCGGTCGGCGCGTCGGACTTCGACTTCCAATCCCAAGACCCCTTTCTTACGGGCGTCAACACCTGCAGCACGGGAGGGGCGCTAACCCTGGATGCGGCCTCCGGGATTACTCCGCAGTACCGCAACGCACAGTTCCGGCTTCAGGCACCACGGGATACTCGGGTTGTCCGAGTAAGGGGCTCTCGTGCGTACTCTCTTGGCTCAAGGAACGTATCGACCTTCGCGGTATACGCGACGCGCATCTTTGGGGATTCGTACACCGATTTCCGAGAAGCCTGTTTTGACGGTGGAGCGTGCCAAAACGTCGGAACCATGCAAAACCCGGTTGCCCCCGGCAACTACTTCGACTATCGACTCGACGACTCGGTCCTCGTATTCCACCTTGAGTGCGGCGGGGCAGCGAGCGGGCCGTGCGTTTCGACAAATCTCCCTGGTACGGCGCGGCTGTTTCGAGCCGATGTGACCCTCGAGGACAACGACGATCCTTCGACTTCGGTGCCTGCGGGTGGGTTGGTTGGGTCTGGGGTGAAGAGGGGGGTCATGAATGCGAGCTTTGTTGCGTTTGATCGGGGTGGTGGTGTGTATCGGTCTTTGATCAAAGTCGATGGGAAGGTCGTGAAGGCGGATGTCGTCGACTCGAATGGGGGTGCTTGTCGGGATCTGGTCGCCGGCGGTGATCCGTATGACGGGTTCGCGCGCGCCGTGCCGTGCGAGCTGACTGCGTCGGTGTCCGCGGTGCTCGACACGGCGGTGGTCCCGAACGGGTCGCATCAGCTCTCGATCGAGGTCGAGGATGCCGCCGGGAACCGCTCGGTCGCTTTCCCGCCCACCACCTTCCGGTTCAGCAACGGGTCCGGGGCGGGGTCCGGCTCGAGCTCGGGTCCGAGTGGTCCGAACGGCGTCAACGCGACCGACCAGGCGCGGATCGTCTTCGAGGGCACGACCAAGACCCGGTACAGGCTGCGCTACGGCCGCGCGGTGACGATCGGCGGTCGCCTGCTGACCCCCTCCGGGCAGCCCATCCAGGGCGCGACCATGGACGTGATCGAGCAGCTCTCCCTGCAGGGGGAGCCCGCGCGGAGGGTCGCGACCGTCCGGACCGACGAGCGCGGCGGCTTCTCCTATCTCGCGCCCGCGGGGCCCTCGCGCGTCCTGAACATGGCCTACACCGCGACCCTCCCCGCCTCCGGGGCCAGTCCCGCGATCGACTACGACGCCCGTCAGCGCGTCGAGCTCATGGTCGGGGCCGGACTGCGGATGAAGGTCACGCCGCGCCGCGCGCGCAACCTTCAGACATTGCGCTTCAAGGGCTCCCTCCTGGGTGCCCCGCTTCCGCCCCAGGGCAAGCTGATCCTCATCCAGGCCCAGGTCAAGCGCTCAGGACGGGTCAGGTGGCAGACGTTCCTATCCGCGCAGACCGACAGCTCGGGCGCCTTCAGGGGTAAATATCAGCTGACCCGCAGCCGGACAGCGACCGGATACCGCTTCCGCGCCGTGGCTCCTCGCGCAGGTGACTACCCATACGGAACCGGTGCCAGCAAGGTCGCGAAGGTACGCATCGTCCGTTGAGGACCATCGCGTCCTGCAAGCAGGCTCCCACGGCCCGCGATTCCGTCGGGAGAGGGTGCCTACGCTACGCCCAAGTTCGTTCCCGGCACGCGAAACCGCGACAGCGAGGCCGCCTTGTCACTCTGCTTCATCGAACCCAAGGACGCCATCCGGGTGATCGCCGAATCGGTCGGCCGCGAGGCGCGCAGGCAGCTCCTCGGCGAGCTCGTGCGCGCGTGGGTCGACGACATCCCCGAGGAAGAGCTCGAGATCCACTACTCGAAGGCCGTCTCGGACCTCGACGAGCACGATCTCTCGATGCTCGCTGCGTGGCACGCCTCGCTCGAGGTCGGCCACCCGATCGCCAACAAGGACTTCCTGGTCGGCGTGTTCGCGAGCCTTGGGGACAACCGCCGCGAGGCGCTCAAGATCGCGGCCGGCTTCCGCGGCGAGGAGGCCTTCGAGGCCGGCGTGGCCGAGGAGCAGGCGCTGAGCACCGTCCTGCCCTGGCTCTCGAGCGAGCGCGCACACGAGCTCGCGGGCGAGTGCCTGCAGCTCTACTGCTGGGACCGGCTCGGCAACGACAACTGACGCGCGGCGGGCGCGGGTGCGGTCGCCCGGGAGCGCCGGAGGAAACCGTCGCCGGGGGGATGCGGCGCGGCGAGCCCGGACGCCGGGCCTAGAGTCCGAGCGCCGCCTCGCAGGCGGCGATCGCCTGGGTGGTGTCGCGAAACACCACGGCGGTCATCCCGAGCTCGCGCGCCGCGTCGCAGTTGAGCTCGATGTCGTCGACGAACAGGCACTCCGAAGCCGGCACGCCGAGCCGCTCGACCGTGAGCTCGTAGATCCCGCGCTCGGGCTTGCGCATCCCGACGAAGCCGGAGTCGACCACCACCGAGAAGATCTCGTCGACCGGCAGCATCGCGCGCCAGCGCGGCTCCCACTCGCGCACGTTGTTGGTCAACAGCGCCATCGCGTAGCGGCGCGCGCGCAGTCCGCGCATGAAGTCGATCACCTGCTCGTTGGGCTCCAGGTGCGACCACCACAACTCCGTGAAGCCGTTCAGCGACACCGGCCGCCCGAGCTCCTCGCCGGCCGCTCCCTCCAGGAGCGCCAGGAACTCGGGCTCGCTCATGTGGCCCTTCTCGAGCTCGAACAGCGGGTGAAGCCCGTCGCGGGCCTCGATCCGCGCCATCGCGCGCCCGAGGACCTCGGCGGCCACCCCGGACTGCTCCTGCACGCGCGCGAACGCTCCGAACAGCGGCGTGGTGAGGACCCCACCGAAGTCCGAGATGACCGCGCGCAGGCGGCTCACCCGTCGCGGCGCAGGACGTCGTAGCGCCCCACGCCCGGGCGGCCGTCGAGGTGCCAGTGGAAGAACGCGCAGTCCAGGCGCAGGCGACCCAGGGATAGCGACGTGCCGCACGCCACCGCGCCCGACACGCGCCGCGGGTACTCGGACTCCTCGCTCTCCCACAGCTCGATCCCGGCGCGCCGCTGGTGGCCCTCGGCGTCGTAGGTGGTGGAGAGACGCGTCTCGGCGAGCGGCCGCGGCGCCAGGCCGTCGTCGGCGGGCTCGGCCAGCAGCGCCGAGACGGCCTCGTCGGAGTGACCGCCGGCGCGCGACGGCCGGACCGCCGACAGCGTCAATCCGCCCTCCTCGCCGAGCCACACCGAGACCGCGCGGGTCAAGGCGATCCGGTCCCAGTCCGGAGCGCCCCAGGTGTGCCCCCGCTGTCCGAAGCAGCTCACGCGGCGCTCGGCGCCGCCCGCGCGCACGACGCCCTCCAGGCGGCAGAGCTGCTCGTAGCCGCGACTGCCCGAGAGCTCGCCGGCGGGATCGTCCTCCTCGGGAGCGAGCGGCGGCCCTAGCGCGCTCACGTCGAGATCGAACCCTCCCTCGGCGTCGTCGAAGCGGGCCCGCCAGCGCCGCAGCCGCTCCACCGTCTCGATGCCGACGCCGTCGAGCTCGGGCGGCGCGTAGCCGGGCTCTGCGACCTCGACGGCGGGCAGCGCCCGGGCCGCGGCGACCTCGCGGCCGCGGAACAGGAGCGCCAGCCCGCTGGCGCGGGCCGAAGAGGAGTTCGGGATCAGGCCGACACGCACCAGCCCGTAGAGCTCGGCCTGGGGATCGCCGAAGGAGACCGTGACCGCGTCGCTGAAGCCCGGCCGGCCCGCGGGTCGCGGCGACTCGAGATCGGCCGCCGTCAAGGGGACCGGGGCAGGGGCGGCGGATCGATGTCGACGGCGTCGCTGTCGACGTCGTACGGACGGCCGGCGCCCTGCGGCGGCGGCTGCGCAGGCCGCCGCGCACGGGCGCGGCGGGCCCCATGGGCCGCGGACGCCGCGCCGCCGGCCACCCGCGCGACGAGGAAGCGCCGGCCGAACCAACCCACCAGCGCGCGCCGCACGAGCGCCCGCGAGGGCGGGACGAGGAGGATCGCGCCCAGGACGTCGGTCAGGAAGCCCGGGGTCAGGAGCAGCGCGCCGCCGAAGATGATCAGCGCGCCGTCGAGGACCTCGCGAGCCGGAGGGCGGCGATCGCGCAGCGCGTCGTTGAAGCGCCGCCAGGCGGCGCGGCCCTGGGAGCGCAGGAGCAGCGAGCCCAGGATCGAGTCGAGGACGAGCAGACCGATGGTCGCGGGCGCCCCGATCGTCCGCCCCACCTCGATGATCACGTACAGCTCCGCGAGCGGTACGACGATGAAGATGAAGACGAGGAGCAGGACGACCATCGTCCGCTACAGGCTAGCCGGGCCGGCCCGCCCGCTCGGCCCGGCCCGGCGTCCGGCGAGTGGGGTGGACCCGCGGGGCTAGACTCAGGCCCATGGAGAAGCAGCAGATGCGCGAGGAGATCGACGAGGCGCTCGCCAACGTGATCGATCCCGAGCTGGGCCTCGACTTCGTCGAGCTCGGCCTGGTCTACGACGTGGAGATCGACGACGGCGGTGGCGTCGACATCACGTTCACGCTCACCACGCCCGCGTGCCCGATCGGCCCGCAGGTGACAGAGCAGATGCAGGAGTTCGTCTCCGAGGTCGAGGGCGTGAACGACGTCCGGCCCCACATGACCTTCCAGCCGCCCTGGTCTCCGGACATGATGTCCGAGGACGCGAAGTTCGCGCTGGGCTACTAGGCCGCTCGTCGCCTACTCCCGCAGGCCCACGGCTTCGAGGGCCTCGGCGAGCAGCACGAGTCGATCGCCCAAGTCGGCCTCGCCGGCTTCGGGGACACCACCGTGAACTATCACCTGCGGCGCTTCTCCGGCCGGCGGCGCGTGCTGTACCCGATCGTCGCGCGCCGCACTGGACGAACGTTCGCCTGATTAGCCGCCGGACGGCGCGTAGCCGTCCGGGACGGGGCTATCCTCGATCGACTTGAGCACGATGCGCCGTGCGGGTCTGCCGACCCTGATTCTGCTCGCGCTCGCCGCATCGCCGGCGAGCGCCGCCGTACCGACCACCGGCCGGGTGGTCGTCGTGCTGGCCAAGCGCGACGGCGTGCGTGCGCGCAGCGCCGCGATCTCCGCCGTCGCCGATCGCGCCCGCGCGCGGACCGCCCAATCCGTGCCGCGCCTCGGCGTGGCGGCGCTCGTGCCGCGGCGCGGCGAGTCGGCGCGCGCGCTGGCGGCGACCGTCCGCCGCGACCCCGACGTACGCGAGGCGCGGCCCGAGCTGCGCTTCCAGCCCCGCTACCTACCCAACGACCCCGCCCTGAGAGCGACCGAGACCGCCGCCGGGACGCCGCCCGGCACGCCTGTGCAGTGGGCGGCCGCGCGCGAGAACCTCCCGCACCTGTGGGACGTCACGCGCGGGAAGACCGCGCTCGTCGGGGTGATCGACACCGGCATCGACGCGTCCCATCCTGATCTGAAGGGCAAGGTCTTCCGTGCGGTCGACCAGGGCGGCGGCTCGCCGGCGGCCAGCGACCTGGCGGGCCACGGAACGCACGTCGCCTCGCTGGCCTGCGCGAACACCGACAACGGCATAGGCATCGCCGGCGCGGGGTTCGACTGCAAGCTCATCCTCGAGCGCACGAGCTTCTATGAGGTGAGCATCGCCGACTCGATCCTCAATGCAATCGACAGCGGGGCCCAGGCGATCAACATGAGCTTCGGGGACAACGGCGGCCCCCAGAGCGAGGCGATCCGCTCCGCGATCGACTACGGCGTGGATCGCGGCGTGGTGTTCGTGGCCGCGGCGGCCGACACGCAGGTCACCGAGCAGGGCCAGCCCGCGAACCTGCTGCAGCCGACGGGCACCGGCTCTGACCTCGACGCGGGCAAGGGGCTGACCGTGACGTCGGCGGACTTCTCCGGAAAGCGCTCGTGGTTCGCCGGCTACGGCAGCCAGATCTCGCTCGCCGCCTACGGGAGCTTCGCCCGGACCGGCGGGCCGCCCGGGCTGTTCGCCGCCTTCCCGGGGAATTCGACGACGATCGAGACCGACGACAAGTGCACGATCTGCCGCACCACCTTCGCCGGCGACAACCGCTACGCCTACCTCCAGGGGACCTCGATGGCCGCCCCGCAGGTCGCCGCGATCGCCGCGCTGGTCAAGAACCTCAACCCGGACATCCCGCTCACCGAGCTGCTGCGCATCCTCAAGGAGACCGCGAGCAACTCGAGCTGGGAGCCCGAGCTGGGGTGGGGCATCATCGACGCGGGCGCGGCGATCGACGTCGCGCGCAAGATCGACCGCACGCCGCCGGTCTCGGAGGTCACGGCCCCGCGACGCGCCAGCAAGACGCGCTTCAAGGTCAGCTGGAGCGGGAACGACCCGGCGCTGCCCGGGCTCGATCCCTCGGGGATCCGCTACTACGAGGTCTACGCCAAGCCCTCCGGCGGCGCCTACAAGCGCATCGCGCGCACCAAACGCAGGTCGGTGCGCTTCAAGGCCCGGGCGGGGAAGCTCTACCGCTTCTACAGCCTGGCCACCGACCGTGCCGGCAATCGCGAGCGGCCCCCGTCGGGGTCCGACGCGCGGACGCGCGTGGCCAGGGCGCGCTGAGCCGGGCGGACCGCGCCCGCGGCTAGGCCGGCGTGCGCGCGTCGCCCTTGACGGCCCCCGTGCGCGAGCGCTTGCGCCGGCTCGCGCTCGGAGACGATGTCTCGGCCGCCCGCTGGCGTGCCGGCCCGAGCAGCTCCGCGACCGACTCGCGGATGCCGTCGGCGAGCACGTCGATGTCGGGCAGCGCGTCGAAGTCGCCGAGCAGGGTGAAGGTCAGCCGCCCGTTGTAGGACATGATCGCCACGAACAGCGCCTGGTTCTCGGGCAGGAAGCCGACGGGGTAGATGTCGAGCAGCTCTCGCCCGAGCAGGTACAGCGGGATCTGGGGCCCGGGGACGTTGGTCACCACCAGGTTGAACAGGCGCGTGGAGAAGTTCAGCCGCGAGGCCTGGGCCAGGATCGTGGGCGGCGCGAAGTTCTGCATGCCGGCGAGCACCTCGGCCCCGACCGCCTGCTTTGACTCCTTGAGCTCGCCCATGGCCTCCTTGACCACGCGCAGGCGCGCGAGCGGGTCCTCGACGTAGACCGGCAGCGGCGCGCGCATGACCGCGAGGCGGTTGCCGAGCTCGCCGCGCTCCCCTTCGGTCCGGATCGAGACCGGCACCTGCGCGCGCAGCTCGAGGCCCTCGAGGCGCACGCCGCGCGACCGCAGCCAGCGCCGCATCGCGCCCGCCACGACAGTCAGGACGACGTCGTTGACCGTGCCGCCGAACGCGTTCTTGATCTCCTTGAACTCGTCGAGCCTAAAGCGGATCGGCACCAGGCGACGGTGCGGCCCGATCTCGACGTTGAGCGGCGTGGAGGGCGCCGGGTTCAGGCCCGCCCACACGACCTCGCCCAGGCCCTCTGCGGCGACCCGTCCGCGCTCGAGCGTGGTCTCCGGCCGCGAGGCCGCGCGAACGGTCCGTGCAGCGACCTCGATGCCCGCCTTGACCATGCCCTTCAGGCCTGCCGCCACGAGCTCGGCCGACCCGGGCTCGCTCTGGGGCATCCACTCGCCCTCGGGATGCTCGATCGCCCGCGGCACCGGCTCGGCGTCGAACAGGACGGTCGCGAGGTCGACGCCCGAGATGCCGTCCACCAGCGAGTGGTGGGTCTTGGAGATCATCGCGAAGCGGTTGCCGTCCAGGCGCTCGACCAGCCACGTCTCCCACAGTGGCCGCGAGCGGTCGAGCTGCTGCGAGAAGATCCGGGAGGCGAGCAGCAGCAGTTGCTCCTCGGAGCCCGGCGCGGGGAGCGCCGTATGGCGGATGTGGTATTCGAGGTTGAAGTTCGGGTCGTCAACCCACAGCGGGCGACCCATCTCGATCGGCGGCACGGCCAGCTTCTGGCGGTAGCGGGGCACCAGATGCAGGCGGCTGCGGATCTGGTCGAGGACGTCCCCGAAGGCCGGCGGCGGGCCCTCGAAGAGCAGGATGCCGCCCACGTGCATATGCGAGTTGTCGTGCTCCTGGGCGAGGAAGGAGGCGTCGGTGGCGGTGAGCCGATCGAGGTGTTGCTGCGCCATGGCGACAGCCTAACGGCAGGGCAGCCGCGATACGGTGGGCGCAGCGACACTGGAGGCAAGCACATGGCGTGGGACTTCTCGACCGAGCCGGAGTTCCAGGAGCACCTGGACTGGATGCGCGAGTTCGTGCGCGAGGAGATCTGGCCGCTCGAGGTCCTCGACCTCGATTGGGACCAGATCGTCCGCGCGATGGAGCCGCTGCAGCGCCGGGTCAAGGAGCGCGGGCTGTGGGCCGCGCATCTCGATCCCGAGCTCGGCGGCCAGGGCTTCGGCCAGGTGAAGCTCGGCCTCATGCACGAGGTCCTCGGGGCCTCGCCGCTGGCTCCGTTCGCGTTCGGCAACGCGGCGCCCGACTCGGGCAACTCGGAGATCATCGCGCTCGCCGGCACCCCCGAGCAGAAGGACCGCTACCTGCACCCGCTGCTCGCCGGCGACCTCAAGTCGGCGTTCTCGATGACCGAGCCCGAGAACGCCGGCTCGGATCCCACGACGCTCAGCACGCGGGCCGTCCGCGACGGCGACGGCTGGCTGCTGAACGGGCACAAATGGTTCTCGTCCAACGCCTCGATCGCCGACTTCCTGATCGTGATGGCCGTCACCGATCCCGACGCGCATCGCTACCAGCGCGCGTCGATGTTCCTGGTCGATGCCGACACGCCCGGAGTGGAGATCGTCCGCGACGTCCCGACCATGGAGCATCCGTGGGAGAGCTTCGGCAAGTACGGCAACCACGCCGAGGTCTACTACCGCGACGTGCGGCTGCCCGGCGAGGCCCTGCTAGGCGCGCAGGGCGCGGGCTTCCTGATCGCCCAGCAGCGCCTCTACCCCGGCCGGATCCACCACTGCATGCGCTGGGTCGGGGTGTCCCGGAGGGCCTTCGACATGCTGTGCGAGTACGCCCTGACGCGCGAGGCCGGCGGCTCGAGGCTGGCCGACAAGCAGACGATCCAGAACTGGATCGCCGACTCCGCGGCCGAGATGCAGGCCGCGCGGCTGATGACCCTCAACGCCGCCTGGCTGATGGACACCGAGGGCGTGCGCGCGGCGCGGCAAGCGATCAGCCTGATCAAGTTCTTCGGCGCGCGCGTGCTGCACGACGTGGTCGACCGCGCGCTTCAGATCCACGGCTCGCTGGGCTACTCGACCGATATGCCGCTCGAGGCCATGTACCGCTACTCCCGTGGCGCGCGCTTCTACGACGGCCCGGACGAGGTGCATCGCGA
The DNA here is from genome assembly GCA_963797015.1 of uncultured Actinomycetes bacterium. Classification (GTDB taxonomy): domain Bacteria; phylum Actinomycetota; class Thermoleophilia; order Solirubrobacterales; family Solirubrobacteraceae; genus JBBPZA01. The sequence goes on from CAWCNV010000006.1 coordinate 198,554, forward strand.
GTCGGTCGCGCGCCAGATCCTGCGCGGCTACGAGCCGGCCCCAGGCGGAGTGCCGAGCGAGCACGTGCCCACGCGCCGCGAGCAGTCGCGCGAGCGCTTCGCGTGGCTGCTCGACGCGGTGACCGCGAACGACTAGGCGTCGCCTCGCGGGGTGCGGAGGCGCCCGGGCCGCCACCGCGGCGCCCTACACTGACCGGCGATGGCCCGGCCCTTCCCCGAGACCGTGCTGCTCGCCGCCCCGCGCGGCTACTGCGCCGGCGTCGACCGCGCCGTGCAGACCGTCGAGCACGCGCTCGACCTGTACGGCGCGCCGGTCTACGTGCGCAAGGAGATCGTCCACAACAAGCACGTGGTCGAGGAGCTGCGCGATCGCGGTGCGGTGTTCGTGGAGGAGCTCGACGATTCGATCCCCGAGGGCGCGGTCACTGTCTTCTCCGCCCACGGCGTCGCGCCCGCGGTCCACGACGAGGCGACCCGCCGCTCGCTGCGCACGATCGACGCCACCTGCCCGCTGGTCACCAAGGTCCATCGCGAGGCGCTGAAGTTCGCCTCCGAGGGCTACACGATCGTGCTGATCGGTCACGCCGGGCACGAGGAGGTCGAGGGCACGATGGGCGAGGCGCCCGACGACATCGTGCTGATCGAGACCGAGGAGGACGTAGACGAGCTCGAAGTCGCCGATCCCGAGCGGATCGCCTACATCTCGCAGACCACGCTGTCCGTGGACGAGACGACCGCGATCATCACCCGCCTGCGCGAGCGCTTCCCGAACATCGTCGGACCGCGCACCGACGACATCTGTTACGCGACCACCAACCGCCAGGCCGCGGTCAAGCAGCTCGCGGCACAGTGCGACCTGGTGCTGGTCATCGGCTCGACGAACTCGTCCAACTCCAACCGGCTGGTCGAGGTCGCCCGCGAGTACGGAGCCGATTCGCACCTGATCGACAACGAGGTGCAGGTGCGCGACGAGTGGCTCGAGGGCAACACCGTGGTCGGGATCACCTCCGGCGCCAGCGCCCCCGAGGCGCTCGTCCAGCGCCTGGTCGCCTTCTTCCGCGAGCGCGGGACGCAGGACGTGCGGGAGCTCGAGGTCGTCCAGGAGGACGTCCGCTTCATGCTCCCCAAGAAGATCCGCGTCCAGCTCGCGGCCGGCGCGAGCTGACCGCCACCTAGCGCGGAAGCTTCCCGCGACCCAGCCGCCCCACCGCGGCCGCACGCTCTCTGGCCGACCCCGAGCGAGCGGTCCACGCCCCGCTGCGGGCCACGCGAGAGGCGTGGGACCAGGAATCCGAGCACGGGCAGCACGATGCAGACGGCGATGATCGCGCCGATGAGCATTACCCCTCCCTCGTGGCGTGCCATCGGGGATCCGCCCGGGTACGCTGCGATGCATGAACGGCCTGATGATGGACACACCCCTGCTCGTGCGGCACTTCGCCGAGCGCGCGGCCGCCGTCTTCGGCCCCCGCGAGATCGTGAGCGCCACGGCCACCGGCATCGAGCGCTCGAGCTACTCCGAGGTGGTCGCCCGCGCGCGCCGCCTGGCCTCGGCGCTGGTCGAGCTCGGCGTCCGCCCGGGCGACCGCGTAGCGACGTTCGGCTGGAACTCGCGCCGCCACCTCGAGCTGTACCTCGCCGTGCCGAGCATGGGCGCGGTGCTGCACACGCTCAACATCCGGCTCTTCGAGGACGACCTGCGCTACATCGTCGGCCACGCCGATGACCGGGTGATCTTCCTCGACGCCTCGCTCGCGCAGACGATGCCGACCTTCGAGGGCGTCGAGCACGAGGTGCTGATGCCCGACGCCGAAGGGGAGCGCGAGGGCGCGATCCCCTACGAGCAGCTGCTGGACAGCGGCGAGGAGGGCTTCGAGTTCCCGGACCTCGACGAGAACGCCGCCGCGGCCATGTGCTACACGAGCGGCACGACCGGCCGGCCCAAGGGGGTCGTGTACTCGCACCGCTCGACGGTCCTTCACGCGCTGTGCGTCAACCAGGTGGACGCCGTGGGCTTCAGCGAGCGCGACACGCTGATGCCGGTCGTGCCGATGTTCCACGCGATGGCGTGGGGGATGCCCTACGCCGCGGCGTCGGCCGGCGCACGCCAGGTGCTGCCCGGGCCGCGGATGACCCCGCCGGCGCTGGCCGACCTGATCGCCTCGGAGCGCGTGACGCGCACCGCGGGTGTCCCGACGATCTGGCAGGGCATGCTCCAGCTCGACCCGCCGCCCGACCTCTCGAGCCTCCGCGAGGTGATGGCAGGCGGCTCCGCCGTCCCCGAGAGCCTGATGCGGGCGTTCGACGAGCGCTTCGGCGTACCGATCATCCAGGGCTGGGGCATGACCGAGACCAGCCCGTTGGCCTCCAACTCGCGTCTGCCGTCCGACGCCGACGAGATGTCTGAGGACGAGCGCTACGCGATCCGCGCGTGCCAGGGGCGGATCCAGCCGCTGGTCGACTTCCGCATCGACGAGGAGTCCGGCGGCGAGCTGCAGGTGAGCGGGCCCTTCATCGCGCGCGACTACTACGAGGACGAGACCTCGCACGAGAAGTTCACCGAGGACGGCTGGCTGCGCACCGGCGACGTCGCCGAGCTGCGCCACGGCTCCTACATCCAGCTCATCGACCGCACCAAGGACCTCGTGAAGTCAGGCGGCGAGTGGATCTCCTCGGTCGAGCTCGAGAACGAGATCATGGCCCACCCCGACGTGGTCGAGGCGGCCGTGATCGCCGTTCCGGACGAGAAGTGGAGCGAGCGGCCGTGCGCGTGCGTGGTGTGCTGCGAGGGGTCAGAGCTCGACGCCGAGGCCGTGCGCTCGTTCCTCGAGGGCCGCGTGGCGAAGTGGTGGCTGCCCGACCGCGTGGAGTTCATAACCGAGGTGCCCAAGACCTCGGTGGGCAAGTTCGACAAGAAGGTCCTGCGCTCGCAGTTCGCCCCGCAGCAGCGGTAGTGCCCCGCACGCTCGTCGTCTCCGACCTGCACCTCGGGGCGCGCACGGACATCGACCTGCTGCGCCGGCCGGAGCTGCGGGAGCCGCTGCTGGAGGCGCTCGAGGGCATCGACCGGCTGGTCGTGCTCGGCGACGCGCTCGAGCTGCGCCACGGGCCGGCGCGCGAGGCGCTCGCCGCGGCGCGGGCGCCGTTCGAGGCGCTGGGCGAGCGGCTCGAGGGCCGCGAGCTCGTGCTCGTGCCCGGCAACCACGACCACCAGCTCATCGGGGCGTGGCTCGAGCGGCGCGGTCGTGAGCCCACGCCCGAGCCGCTCGGGCTCGAGCTCCTGCTCGAGCCGCGCGAGGCGTCGCCGCTGGCCGAGGCGCTGGCGGGCTGGGCGGCGCCGGCGTCGGTCAGGGTCGCCTATCCGGGACTGTGGCTGCGCGACGACGTCTGGGCCACCCACGGCCACTACCTCGACCGCCACACCACGGTTCCCGCCTACGAGCGCATCGGAGCCGCGGTCGTCGAGCGCCTCGTGCGCCCGCTGCCCGACCCGCTCGCCACGCCCGAGGACTACGAGGCCATCCTCGCGCCGATGTACGCGCTGCTCTACGGCGCCGCGCAGTACCTCCCCGAGTCGTCCGGTGCGGCGCACAGCGGCGCCTCGCTGCGGCTGTGGGAGGAGCTCACGGGCGGCGGCCGCGGCCGGCGCCGGCTGCGTTACCGGCTGCTGGCGGCGGGCCTACCGGTCACGATCGCCGCGCTCAATCGCGCCGGCCTGGGGCCGCTGCGGCCCGAGCTCAGCGGGCCGGCGCTGCGCCGGGCGAGCCTCGAGGCGATGGGCGAGGTCGTGGGGCGGCTGGGGGCGACGGCCGCCCACGTCGTTTTCGGCCACACGCACCGCTCGGGCCCGTGGCCGCGCGACGCGGCCCAGGACTGGCGCGTGCCTGCGGGCGCGCGGCTGCTCAACACAGGCAGCTGGGTCTACGAGCCGGCGTTCCTGACTCCGACGCCCGACGACAGCCCGTACTGGCCGGGCACGTGCGTGGAGCTGGGGGAGGCGGGCCCGCCGCAAGTGCGCCGGCTGCTCGGCGACCGCGGCCACGCCGAGCTCAGGGGAGCCCCGGGGTGAAGCAGGTGGCATGCACGATCACGCCCTCGCCCGGCTCGAGCTCGAGCTCGGCGCGCGTGTGGCGCTCGTGCTCGACCAGCAGGTAGCAGCCGGGGCCGTCGACGCTCAGCTCGCGCCCGTCGACGCGCGCCGTGCCGGCTCCCTCGAGCACCGCCCACACCGCGCCCGCCTCGTAGGGGCCCGAGTAGGCGCCGGGCTGGTCGGCGGTCTGCGCGGGCAGGAGCTGCCCCGCGGCGTTTTCGGGCCGCACCGGCGCGAGCGGCTCGCGCTCTGAACCGAGCTGCTCCTGGATCGCGCGCTCGGTCTCCTCGTAGGCGCCCTCGCCGTAGTGGTAGTGGACGAGGATCCCGTCGCGGTCCCACAGGTAGCGGGCGGGCCAGCCGCGGTTGCCGTAGAGCTCCCAGAGCTCCATGTGCGCGTCGATGACGACGGGGTAGGGGATCGCCAGGCGCTCCACCGCCGCGCGCACCGCCGCCGGGTCGCGCGAGAGCACGAAGCCCGCGCTGTGGATCCCGATCACGCGCAGGCCGTCGTCCGCGTAGCGCTCGTACCAGCCGCGCAGGTAGGGCATCGTGCGCAACGAGTTCGGGCGGCAGAAGTCCCAGAACTCGACCAGCACGGGCCGGCCGCGCTGCTTGAGCATGCGCAGCGCAGCGACGTTCAGCCATTCCAGCCCGCGCGGGAACTCCGGTGCGGGGATGCGGGCCTCGGCCGGCGGGCGCACGACGCGCCAAGCTAGCAGCGCGGTTGCGTACGCTCTGCGCGCTCCCATGACCCGGGTCCAGCGCCTGCTCGTCGCATCGCTCGTTATCGCGGTGGCGTCCATCGGCGTGGCGGCGCTGCGGCTCGCCACGTCGGGCAGCGGAGCCTCCACCACGCCGCAGACGCCCACGTCGCTGGGCCCGGCAAGCGCCACCCAGGCGGACACCACCGCCGCGCCCCGCGTCCCGGTGGCCCGCGCGGTGCGCTCGGCGCAGGTGAACCTCAAGCAGGGCGTGCCATCGCCCGGCCCGGTGCGCATCCAGGCGCGCGTCGGGGACGAGGTCCGCCTCACGGTCACCTCGTCGGGCGCCGAGGACGACGTGATCGTCGACGGCTACGGCGTGCGCGAGCACTTCGCCCCGTCGAGCCCGGCACGGGTCCGCTTCGTCGCCACGAGGGCCGGGTCCGTGGACGCGGTGCTCGACACCACGGGCGCGAAGGTGGCCGACATCGACGTCGCCCGCTGAGCGCTCCGCAGGCCGCAACTAGTGAACGCCCTGGGCGTTCGAGTCGTAGACGCCAGCATGGGAGCCGAAGACCTCCAGGAGCTGCTCGAGCGCGTGGACGACACGCGTGAGATCGTGCTGCGCTCGGCCCGCGACGCGCTCGACGCCGAGGGCCGCGGCGAGGAGCTCTACCTCGCCTGGACCGCCGCGCGCGAGGAGGCGGGGGTCGCCTACGCCGCCTGGCGCGCGCACCCGGGGCGCGAGCGCTACCTGGTCTACCTGGCTGCCGAGGACCGCGCGGACGCAGCCGTGGCCGCGCTCGCGCGCACGACGCTCGGGCGCTCCTATGCGAAGACGGCCTGCGCCCGCTCGACGGCGTCGGCCAACGCGTCCACGTCGGCCGGCACGTTGTAGGGCCCGAGGCTGGCGCGCGCCGTCGCTGCCACCCCGAGGCGGCGCATCAGCGGCATCGCGCAGTGGTGGCCGGCGCGAACGCACACGTTCTCGCGGTTGATGAGCTCGGAGACGTCGTGCGGATGCATGCCGTCGACCGCGAAGGAGATCACGCCGCCGCGCTGCTCGGGGTCGGCGGGGCCGAAGACGCGTACGCCCTCGAGCTCGCGCAACCGCTGCAGCGCATACCGGGACAGCTCGCGCTCGTGTGCGCGGACGCGTTCCATGCCAAGTGCGCTCAGGTAGTCGATCGCCGCCCCGAGCCCGACGCCCTCGGCCACGTTGCCGGTCCCGGCCTCGAACTTCGCGGGGATCTCGGCCCACGTCGAGCGCTCGCGCTCAACCGTCCTGATCATGTGACCGCCGGCCAGGAACGGCGGCATCGCCTCGAGCAGCTCGCGCCGCGAGTGCAGCACGCCGATGCCCGTCGGTCCGACCGCCTTGTGACCGGTCCACGCGTAGAAGTCGGCGTCGAGCGCCGCCACGTCGACGGGCAGCTGGGGGGCGCCCTGCGATCCGTCGACCAGGGCCAGCGCGCCGGCGGCGTGGGCGCGCGCGACGATCTCGGCCACCGGGTTGATCGTGCCCAGCACGTTCGAGACGTGGGCGAAGGCGACCAGTCGCACGCCGCCGCGGGCGAGCTCCGCGTCGAGCTGGTCCAGCGAGAGCGTGCCCTGCTCCGCGACGTCCAGCCACCGCAGCTCCGCGCCCTTCTCCTCGCACAGGAGCTGCCAGGGAACGAGGTTCGAGTGGTGCTCCATCTCGGTGATGAGCACGACGTCGCCGGCGCGCACGTTGGCGCGGCCCCAGGAGTAGGCGACGAGGTTGATGGCCTCGGTCGCGTTGCGGGTCAGGATCGTGGTCGCGGGATCGCCGCCGGCGAACGCCGCGATGCGCGCGCGGGCGCCCTCGAAGGCCTCCGTGGCCTCCTCGGCGAGCGTGTAGACGCTGCGGTGCACGGGCGCGTTGTGGCGCCGGTAGAAGGCGTCCATCGCCTCGATCACCTGCGCCGGCTTCTGCGCCGTCGCCGCCGAGTCGAGGTACACCAGCCGCGCGCCGTCGATCTCGCGCGCCAGGATCGGGAAGTCGCCGCGGACGTCGAGGATCTCGGTGGTGACGGCCTCCATCGAGGAAATCCTACCGCAGAGGTCGGTTATGCCGGCCGCGAGCGCGGGGAGCGCCGGATCATCCCCGCTCGCGCAGCAGCAGGCGCGCGTCGTGCGCGAGCCCGTCCGGCGTGAGCTGGTCGAGCGGGAAGCCGATGCGCTGGCGCCCGCTCTTGTCGATCAGCAGCACGTAGGAGGTGTGGTCGAAGCTCTGGCCCTGGGGCTGCACCCCGTAGGCCCGCCACAGGGGCGCGAGCTGCGCGCGGCTCCCGAGCAGGAAGCGCATTCGCCCGGTGAGCCCGTGCCGGGCCAGGAACGCCTTCGCGCGGTCGGGCGTGTCGCCGGCCGGGTCGACGCTCATGGCCATCGCCTGGACCGGCGCTCGCTCGCCGAGGTCGTCGAGCGCGCCGCGCACCTGATCGGCCTGGATCGGGCACGTGTCGCGGCACTGCGTGTACATGAAGGTGAGGATCACGACCTTGCCGCGGTAGGCGGCCAGACTCGTCGTCGCGCCGTCCTGGTCGCGTAGCGAGAAGTCCATCGGCGGCACCCCGGCGGGCCGTAGCGCGCCGGCGAATCCCCTGGTCTGGGGCCGGCTTCCGCGGTCGGCGAGCGAGACCGCGGCGATCGCCGCTGCGGCGCACAGGACCAGCCCTACGATGACCAGGCGCAGCCGCGGATGCACACCCAAAGGGTACGCTCGCCATCGCTACACTGAATGAAGTAAAGAGGCAAAGCCGACCGCGATTCGGGAGATTGTGAAGTGAGCACGTCCGTGAGCACCACCACCTCAGGCGCCGAGCTGATCCGGCGCATCAAGGACGAGGTACCGGGAATCGACCCCGCCGACGCCCGCGAGCAGGGCGCCAACGGCGCCGTGCTCGTCGACGTGCGCGAGAACGAGGAGTTCGAGGCGGGCCACATCCCGGGCGCCAAGCACGTCCCCCGCAGCTACCTCGAGCAGCGCATCGAGAATGCGGTCCAGGACCGCTCGGCACACGTGATCCTCTACTGCCAGTCGGGCAACCGCTCGGCGCTGGCGGCCAAGACGCTGGTCGAGGAGCTGGGCTACGAGAACGTCGAGTCGATGACCGGCGGCATCACGCTGTGGAAGGACCGGGGCTATGAGGTCGAGGTCCCGAAGGCGCTCAGCAAGGAGCAGCGCGAGCGCTACTCGCGCCACCTGCTGATCCCCGAGGTCGGCGTCGAGGGCCAGCAGAAGCTGCTCGACGCGAAGGTGCTGCTGCTCGGCGCCGGCGGCCTCGGCTCGCCCGCCGCGCTCTACCTGGCCGCGGCCGGCGTGGGCACGCTGGGGATCGTCGACAACGACGAGGTCGACCTCTCGAACCTCCAGCGCCAGGTCATCCACGACACCGAGCGCATCGGCGTGCCCAAGGTCGACTCGGCCGAGCAGACGATCCAGGCGCTCAACCCGGATGTCGAGGTCGTCAAGTACCCCGTGCGCCTCGACGCCTCCAACATCATGGAGATCCTGCCCGGCTACGACGTGGTCGTCGACGGCCTGGACAACTTCCCCACGCGCTACCTGCTCAACGACGCCTCGGTGCGGCTGCAGATCCCGGTCGTCAGCGCCGCGATCCTCGGCTTCGAGGGCCAGCTCTCGGTCTTCAAGCCCTACGACGGCCCGTGCTACCGCTGCCTGTTCCCCGAGCCACCGCCGGCCGAGCTGGCGCCCAGCTGCGGCGCCAACGGCGTGCTCGGCGTGCTCCCGGGGACGATGGGCCTGCTGCAGGCCACCGAGGTCGTGAAGCTGATCATCGGCGAGGGCGACCCGCTGGTCGGGCGCCTGCTGCTCTACGACGCGCTGGCCGCGAGCTTCCAGACCGTGCGCGTGCACCGCGATCCCGACTGCCCGATCTGCTCGCGCCCACCGGGGGAGATCAGCGACGAGGAGATGGGCGTCTTCCCGGACTACGAAGCGTTCTGCGCGGCCGCGGGGTAGCCTGCCGCGCGCATGGCGACGGTTCGCATCCCACCAGTCCTGCGCCCGTCCGCGGGGGGCGAGAAGGAGGTCGAGGCGCCGGGTGAGACGGTGGGCGAGGTCCTGCGCTCGCTGGCGGCCGCCCACCCCGACACCGAGGGCCAGCTCTTCGGCCCCGACGGCGGCCTCAACCGCTACGTCAACGTCTACCTCAACGACGAGGACGTGCGCGTCCTCGACGGCCTCGACACCGCGGTGAAGGAGGGCGACACGCTGGTCATCCTTCCTGCGATGGCGGGGGGCGGCTGAGCGGCTCGCGCGGCGGGGCGTCCTCCCACAGGTCGCCCGGATCGCCGTCGCCCTTCGGCTCGCTCCGCGCGCCCCGTCGCAGGCGCCGGCGTCCGCGGGCGCGCGGCTCGCGCTCGAAGCGGGTGCCGATGGTGACCAGCAGGTGCACGACGCCCAGCGCGATGAAGAGCGCCGTTGGCGCCGCCTCGCCGGAGAAGCCGAGCACGAACGGAGCGGCGATCAGCGCGACGGCCAGCACGTAGTCGATCACGACGTGGGCGGCGATCGGCACGCTGTCGATGAGGCTCGTCGGCCCCTGGGTCGAGGCCGCCAGGGCGATCAACCCGACGCCGGCGACGATCGAGGCCGCGGTCGCCGCACCGACGTCCGTGAAGGAGAGGAGGAACGGAGCGGCGATCAACCCCACGCCGGCCAGGTACTCGAGGACACCGTGGACGAACCGCGGTATCGGTCCCTCGCGGAGCATCACAAGCGGCCTACCCGGGGCGGTTCGGGCGCAACCGCCCCGGGGCCGTGTACCCCTGCGTCCTGCAGGGTCATTGCGCGCCAACCGCCCGAGCGGATCACCCAGACGTGAAATCCGTCGGGCCGCGCACCGCTACACTTCGTGAAGTGTTGGAGGGGCGCCTAGAGAACCGGCCCTGCGGCGGCCGCTACGGCGACATCGTGCAGGCCATCGGCAACACGCCGTTGGTCGAGCTCAAGCGCCTGGAGCCCCATCCGGGCGTACGGATCTGGGCCAAGCTCGAGTCCCACAACCCGACCGGGTCGGTCAAGGACCGGGTCGCGCGGGCGATGATCGAGGACGCCGAGGAGAAGGGCGCGATCCGTCCCGGCCAGACCATATTGGAGCCCACCTCGGGCAACACCGGCATCTCGCTGGCCATGATCTGCCGCCGCAAGGGCTATCCGGTGAAGGTCGTGATGCCCGAGAACGTGACCCCCGAGCGCACGCAGCTGCTCGAGATGTACGGCGCCCAGATCGTCTACAGCGAGGCCTCCAAGGGCTCCAACGGCGCCGTCGAGCTGGCGCTCGACATGGCTCAGCGCGACTCCTCGTTCTACATGCCCTACCAGTACGGCAACCAGGCCAACCCGCTCGCCCACTACAACGGGACCGCGCCCGAGATCCTCGAGGAGCTCGACGAGATCGCCGCCTTCGTGGCCGGGCTGGGCACCGGCGGCACGCTGATGGGCAACGGCCGCCGCCTCAAGGAGGAGCTCGGCGACACCGTGAAGATCGTCGCGGCCGAGCCGATGCAGGGCGAGCCCGTCCAGGGCCTGCGCTCGCTGGACGACGGCTTCATCCCGCCGATCATCGACCTCGCGCTGCTCGACCGCAAGATCTTCGTCACCAACCGCGACGCGATCCTCTGGACGCGGCGGCTGCTCGAGGAGGAGGGCATCTTCGCCGGCGTCTCGTCGGGCGCGATCGCCTCGATCGCGGTGCGTATCGCAGGCGAGCTGGACGAGGGCAACGTGGTCTTCGTGGTCTGCGACGACGGGTGGAAGTACCTGTCCTCGGGCATCTACACCAAGCCCGTCGACGAGATCGCCGACCTGGACTCCACCGTCTGGTGGTGATCCGGCCGCGGCGCCGCGGCGCAGTGGCCCCCATGACCGCCTCGCTCGAGCGGCGCGAGCTGCTTGCATCCGCGGGCGCCGTGCTGGCGGGGTCCTCGGCGGCGTTCCTCGCCGCGTGCGGGGGAGGGGGCGGGGGCGCCTCGAGCGCCGCCGGGCAGGGCGAGGGCGCTCCACTTGCGCCTGCGACGCAGCCCGAGCCCCGCGGGACGGCGGGCTCGCGCGATGTCGCCCTGCTCAACGGCGCGCTCGACCTGGAGAACATGGCGATCGCCGCGTACGACGCGGTGCTGCCGCGTCTGCGCGGCCCGGCGCGCGTGCTCGCGCTGCGGCTCCAGGACCAGGAGCGCGCCCACGCCGACGGTCTGTCGGAGGCGATCCTCCAGCTCGGCGGGACACCGAGCAAGCCGCAGCCGACCTACTCCTTCCCGCGCCTGCGCGGCCAGGCCGCCGCGCTGCGCTTCGCGACCGGCATCGAGAACAGGGCGATCGCCGCCTACATGAGGACCCTGCCGCGCCTCACCAGCCCCGACCTGCGCGGGACGGCGGCGGCGATCGTGACCGACGAGGCCGAGCACCTCGCCGTGCTGCTCGGCGAGCTCGGCCGGCCCCAGCTTCCCCAGGCCTTCGTCACCGGGGCGACCTGAGCGCGTGGAGGGGCAGCTGCGGATCACCGACGGCGACGCCAACACGGCGGACGTCGCCCTCTACGAGAGCACGCGCCGCGACGCGCTTCGCCGCGGGCTGATCGCGGGGGGCGGCGTGCTGTGCGCCTCGGCCGTGCCCACGCTGCTGCGCGTGGGGCGCGCGTTCGCTGCCGCGGACGGCGACGAGGCCGTGCTCAGCCGGGCGGTCGGCCTCGAGCAGACCGCGGTCGTCGCCTACGGAGCGGCGCTCGGCGCCGGCACGCTGGGCCCGGACCTGCAGGCCACGGTCCGGCGCATCCGCGGCCAGGAACGCCAGCACGCGGCCGCTCTGACCGCCGCGTTGCGCAAGCTCGGCGGCAGCCCGCCGCGCCCGCCCCGGCCCGGTGAGATCCGCGGCCTGCGGGCGCTGCGGACCCAGAACGAGATCGCCGCGTTCGCGATCGAGCTCGAGAACATGGTCGTGGCCGCCTACTACCAGGGCCAGCAGAAGCTGCGCGAGCCGGCGCTGCTGCGGACCACGGCGCAGATCATGGCCAGCGAGGGCCAGCACCTGGTCGTCCTTCGACAAGCGCTGGGGCGCGATCCCGTGCCGCAGGCGTTCGAGACCGGCAGGCGGGCATGAGCCGCCGCGCGGCGGCGGCGGCCGCCGCGCTAGCGTGCGCGGTCGCGGCCGGCGGTTGCGGCGGCGCCGGAGTGGACATAGGGGGCGGCGACGTGCCCCCTGCGGGCGCCGGCATCCCCGCGCAGTACACCTTCGGGAGCAAGCCGGCCGTGCGCGCCGTCACCGTCTCGATCTCGTCGTTTCGCTACAGACCGTCGATGATCCGGCTCGGGGCCGGCGGGCGGGTGCGCTGGGTGAACGAGGACGGCGTCTCGCACACGGCCACCGGGCCCGACGGCGACGGCTTCGACACCGGCGATCTGCGGCCCGGCGAGGCGAAGTCCGTACCCTTCAAGAGAGCGGGCCGGTTTTCGTACACCTGCTCGTTTCACCCTTTCATGAAGGGCACTGTCATCGTCGACTAGGAGGGGCCGTGTTCGGCCAGGTCGGATCGCTCGAGATAGTCGTGGTCCTCATCATCGCCCTCGTCGTCCTGGGGCCCAAGCGCCTGCCCGAGGTAGCCCGCTCGGTCGGCCGCGGCGTGCGCGAGCTGCGCGAGGCCATGAGCGGCGCCGAGCACGACGACGACGACGAGGAGGCGCCGGACCGCATCACGGAGCCGGACCGCACCCCGGAGCCGGACCGCACCACCGCTGAGGAGCCGGACCGCACCACCGCTGAGGAGCCGGACCGCACCACCGCTGAGGAGCCGGACCGCACCACGGCCGAGAAGCGCCCGGGCGCGCTGCCCTGAGCCGCCTCACCTCGGCGCCGAGCGCGCAGCGTGGTCATGACGCCTCGTTCTCGAGCGCGGTGTGCAGGGCAGCGAGAAAGGCCTCGGGCTGGTCGCGCGGCGGGTCGTCGGCGCAGTCCTCGATCACCCGCAGCGGCCAGCCGTGGCGCTCGCTCGCAGTCTCGGCGATCCGCAGTCGCAACGCGCGATCCTGACGGCCCCAGATCAGCGTGGTCGGAACGGCGATCCGATCGAGCTCGTGCGGCGGGATGCGCGGGATGCCGACCCGCCGCATCATGCGGCCCGCGACCTTCGCCTCGGGAGCACGCGCGAGCTCGAGGTTGTAGGCGACGAACGGTTCCCAGCGCTCACCGAGCTGCTCGCGCAGGCCGTCGAGGTCGTACGAGCACTGCCGCATGAAGCGCTCGTAGGAGCGCTCGGTCGGCCGCACGAGGAAGCCAGCCATGGTGAGCGCGAACTTCGGCGAGGGCCGGAAGCGGCCCAGGCCCATCGCGTCGACCAGCACCAGCCCGCGAAGCCTTTCGCTGCTCTCGATCGCGAAGCGCGCCGCGATCGCGCCGCCGAGCACGTGCCCGACGAGCACCGGAGGCGACGCGCACGTCCGCTCGATCAGCTCCCGCAGCCAGGCCAGGACGCGGTTGACGTCCAGGGGCCCGTCCGCGAGCCCGGAGGAGCCGTGCGCGGGCAGGTCCGGCGCGATCACCCGGTGTGTGGCGGCGAGCTCCGGGATCACCCGCATCCACTTGGCGCCGAATTCCCCTGGGCCGTGCAGGAGCAGCACGGGCGCGCCTTCGCCGCCCTCCAGCACGAGCGTCGAGACCCCGCCCGCCTCTAGGCGCCGTTCGCGGACCTCGAGCCCGGCCAGCAGGCGGTCGCGCGGGCTTGGCCCGACCCGCGGGGGCCGGTACTGGAGCTGGTCGATCGTCATGGCGTCCTCCAGGGGCTGGCGTGCGCTGTGCGACTGCAGCGAGGAACCTAGGAGCGGCGAGAGGGCCGCGCATCGGCCGAAGCACCCAACTTCCGCCCGCGGGGGCGTGGGTGGTTTCACCCATCAGAGCAACCGGTGCTCGTACGCGTAGGCCGTGGCGGCGGCGCGCGATGGGACCCGCAGCTTGGCGAAGATGTTGCTCACGTGGCGGTCGACCGTGCGCTCGCTGACGACGAGCTTGGCCGCGATCGCCTTGTTGGTCTCGCCCGCGGCGAGCAGGCGCAGCACCTGCAGCTCACGCGCCGTTAGCCCGTGGCCATCATCCGCGGTGGCACCGCTGAGGGCGTCGAGGCGTGTCAGGTCCGGCGCGGCGCCCAACCGCGCGAAGGCCCCGCGGGCCGCATCCAGCTCCAGCGCGGCGGTGTCCTCGTCGCCCAGCGCGCGGCAGGCCAGCCCGACGAGCACGCGGGTACGGGCCGCCTCGTAGGGCGCGTCGAGCTCACCCCAGGCTCGGGAGGCGCGGCGCAGCGCACCCAGTGCGGCGCGCGGGTCGCCGTCGGCAAGGTCGACCGCTCCGCGTGCGTGAGCCGCGAGCGCTACCAGCATCGCGCTGCGGTAGCCCTCCGCGATCCGCTCGAGCGCCTGGCACGCGTCGCGTCCCTCTGCCGGCTCGCCGCCCTCGAGCAGGATCTCGACGTAGGCCGGCAGCATCCTCGCGCGCGTGAGCGGATCGGTCGCCTCGGCCAGTGCCCGGCGCAACGCGGCGGCCGCGGCCTCGCGCTTGCCCTGGCCGGCGCGCAGCAGAGCGAGGCCGGGCTGCGGCTCGAAGCCGTTCGCCAGCGCGTCGCGGTAGGCCTCCTCGGCGGCGCCGAAGTCGCCCCGCAGGCGATGGACCTCGCCCTCGCGGTAGGAGGCCTGGGCCGCCGCCGCAGGGTTCATCGACTGCGCGCAGCGGTGCCCGGCGCGCCGGGCCTCGTCGAGCGCGTCGGGCCACGCGCCCTGCAGCTGCATGATCTCGGCCCGGTGCACGAGGCAACGGCCGGTGAAGGCCACGAGATCGGGCTGCTCGTCGCACCAGTGCGCCAGCGCGGCCGTCCACTCGCGCGCACGGCGCGGCTCGTAGACCTCCTGGCACCCCTCGATCACGCTGCAGTAGACCAGGCCGGTCGCGATGGGGGAGAGCTCGCCGGCGACCACGGAGACCATCGCCTCGTCCAGCAGCGCCAACCCTTCGTCGACCCGAGCCAGCTTCACCAGTGCGCGCCCCTGCACGTGCAGGGAGAGCGCCAGCAGGTCGGGCTCGCGGAAGCGCTGGCCGAGCGCGACGCCGTCCGCACCGGTCGCGAAGGCGGCCTCGTAGTCGCCGCTGTTCTCCTGCGCGATCATCACCGGCAGAAGTAGGAAGCCGCGCTCGACGCAGTCCTCCGCCTCGCCGTCGACGAGGCGCTGGGCGCGGCCGAGCCATCCGCCCGCCCGTGCCATCTCGCCCCGCAGGAGCAGGTTGAGGGCGATCCAGAACGCGCAGCGCACCGCCGGCAGCGGCTCTCCCCCCTCCAGGTGGGACTGATGGGCACGCTCCAGGGCGCCGACGTGCTCCTCGTCGCGACCGAGCATGTAGGCCGCGGTGGCCAGGAGCTCGAGGTCGGCGGCGACGAGCGCTTCCGATCGGTCGGCGCGCGACAGCGCCTCGTGGGCGGGCGTCCACGCCCGCCTCGCGTAGGCCTCGCGTCCGCGCTCGCGCTCGTCGGTGATGGGCTCGAGCCTACTGCGAGCCCGCGCCCTGAGCGGCCGCGCGCGTTGCTAGCGTCGGACGGGTGAAGGTCTCGCGCGAGCAGCTCGATGCGATGGTCGCCCACGCGGTCGACGAGGCGCCCAACGAGTGCTGCGGGATGATCGCCGCCCGCGACGGCGAGGCGGTCCACGTCTATCGCGCGGTCAACGCCGCGGCGAGCCCGCGGCGCTACGAGGTCGACCCGCGAGACCAGCTCCGCTTCCACGAGGAGATCGAGCGCGACGGCCTGTCGCTCGGCGCGATCTACCACTCGCACACGCGCAGCGACCCCTATCCCTCCCAGACCGACATCAACCTCGCCCTGACGCCGGACGGGGGCGAGGAGCTCTGGCCCGGGACCGTGTACGTGATCGTCGGGCTGGCCGCGGAGCAGCCCGAGGTGCGCGCGTTCCGGATCGCGCCCGGGGGGTCGGTCAACGAGGTGGCGCTGGAGCTCGCGTGACCGCCTCCGAGCCACTTTCGTGCCCGCGTTGCGCGTCGACCCATTCACTCGACGAGCGCTTCTGCCCGCGCTGCGGGATGCCGCTCGTCTACACGGGCCGGGCGGCCGGTTCGATGACCGCCCGCCAGGAGCGCGCGCGCAAGGTCAAGCCCCAGTACGCGGAGGGCGGGCTTGTGCGGGTCGCCGGTGCGCGCAACCAGGCCGAGGCCGAGTTCGTCCAGGGCCTGCTGCTCGAGGAAGGCGTGCCGAGCACGCTGCGCCGCACGGCGGGCTTCGACGTCCCGGACTTCCTGGCGGCCGGCCCGCGCGACGTGCTGGTCCCCGCCTCCGGCGCCGACGCGGCGCGCGATGTACTGCTCGAGGCCGAGCTGCTTCCGGCTCCCTCCTCGGGCAACGCGCTGATCTCCCCGGCGCGCCTGGCCGCCGGTCTGCTCGTGGGCCTCGGTCTGATCGCGCTGGTGCTGTGGCTCGGCAGTCAGCTCATCGGTTGAGCGACGTGCGCCAGGCGGCCTCCGTGTGCGATAGCGAGCGGCCGTGGAAGGCGTCGCTCAGCGCCGCCACCGGACCTTCGGGGTGCAGCCGCGCGAGCAGGCGCGCGACGGCGGCCGCACCCTCCTCGCGCGCGAGCAGCTCGAGCACGCTGCCGCCGAGCAGCGTCGCGTCGCGCAGCGACGGCGGGAAGCTCGGCGCGGGGCCCTCGCGCAGTCGCCGGCCGATCGCCGGGCGGGCATGCGCGGTCTGGCCCGAGAGCCACTGTGCGGCGCCTTCGACGAGCCACGCCCAGCGCGCGTAGCGCACCGTCGCGCCGGGCGAATAGGGGGGAGGAAGGCGGGGGTTGAGCGCTCCGACGGCGAGCCGCGCGTACAGCGCGGCGGGTGCCAGGGCGAGCATCTGGCGCGACCCCGGGACCGAGGAGGCGCGTCGCTCCAGCAGCGCCGGAGTGAGCACGTGCAGCTCTCCCGCGGCCGCCCAGCCCGCGAGGTAGCGGCGCGCGGCGGGCGCCGTCAGCCGCCGCACCACGGGGAGCACGGGATGGGCGAGCGCGAGCAGCAGCTCGTTCTCGTGTAGGACCGCGGTCACCTCGCCCAGCTCGACCCCGAGCACCGCGTCGACCCGCTCGCGCGCGCCCTCCAGTATCGCCAGCGTGCGCCGCGCGCCGTCGTGCTCGGTCGACGCGTGGCGGACCACGAACGGGGGCGAGCTGGTCTCGACCCAGGGCACTCAGCGGCCCGTCGGTCGCCCGCCGGTCGCCGCGGGCGGCGCCCGGTGGGCGCCGCCGGCCGCCTCGAGCTCGAGGCGCAGCTCGCTGCGCACGCCCATCACCCAGAGCCGCTCGTCGGCCTCGGCCAGGTCGCGGGCGCCCGCGACCGCCCGCGCTGCGCGTGCCGCCGACGCCGTGGCGGCGCGCGGATCGAAGAAGAAAGTCACCGCGCCGAGCGGCGATAGCGGCGCTTGCCGTCGCCCGCCGCGGATGGGCGCCCGCCCGCGGGCCCCGCGCGCGCAGGCGAGCGCCTGGGCGCTGGCCTCGGTGGGGATCGCGGCCGCGATCCCCTCGAGCTCCGCGAGCGCCTCCGGGGTCAGCCCCCAGGCGCCGAGCAGGCCGCCCGCCTCCGCGACCTCGGCGAGGCGCGCGAGCAGCTCCTCGACGGTCAGCTCGCCGTCGCAGCACGGCCCGAACACGGCCCCGGTGACGCGCAGGCCGGCGGCCTCGATGCGAGGCGCGCCGGCGAGCAGCACGGCGTCGCACAGCGGGCTCGCGAGCCCCGGCTCGTCGCCGTGGGCGAGCACGTCGCCGCCGACGTCCACGAGCACGACGAGGTCGCAGTCCAACCGCCGCGCGGCGTCGGCCAGGCCGTCGCCGACGGCGTCGGGGCCGGGATTGGGGTCGACGAGCAGGACGGGCTCGCCGAGTGCCTCGGCCATCCGCGACTCCGCGAAGCGCACGTCGCCGGGCCCGCGGGTCTGCGCGCCGGCCAGCGCCGTCGCGCGGTTCAGGGGCCGGGCGCCCGTGATCTCGTCGAGACGGCGCGGCCCCGGGCGCGGATCGATCGGCCGCCGCTCCCAGGTCGTGCCGCCGACCACGACCTGCCCGCCGCGAGCGCGAACGGCGTGGCCGACCCCCAGCGCCCCGACCACGTCGCCGCCGCCGCCGATCCCGACGCACAGCGCGCGTCGCGTGCCGGCCAGCAGCGCGTCGATTCCGGTCGGTCGGGTCGGTGTCAGACCGCGACCGGGAGCGAGTCGCTCGCGATCGACGCGATCTCCTCGATCGCCCGCTCGAACTCCTCGTCCGCGAGCACCGGCGTCCCTTCGAAGGGCAACTCACGGTGGAGGTCGAGCCACGAGCGGCAGCCGCCGTACTCGTCGCGTACCCGGACGGTGACCGGCCGGGGGATCCGGTAGCTGCGCAGCACGAGCACGTGCAGCGGGTGGCGGCGCTTCCACGCCAGCCGCTTCTGCGCGTAGTCCGTGGTCCAGACGTAGAACGGGGAGAGCGCGTCGACGCAGCGCTGGTCGCTGACGGTGTAGTGAGCCGCCACCTCGGCCCAGGCACGGATGCGCACCCGGTCGGGCTGGGGCAGGATGCCGCCGTCGGGCCAGGCGTCGACCGACGGCTCGCCGTCGGCCCAGACGCCCTCCTCGAGCGCGCGCCGCAGCTCGGGGACGTGCGAGGCGCGGACGAGGTCGTCGCGCTGATGGTCGAAGGTCGGGTAGAGGAAGAAGCGCTCGTGCTCGAGCCGGAAGTGCTTGCCGGCCTCGCGGATCCCGCCCTTGCGCAGCGTCAGGAGCTGCTCGCCCTCAGCGAGCGCGCGCACCGTCACAGCCCATTCTTTGAACGCGATTGGCATTGACAACTACAGAGAAGTACTACCCGTTACCCGCGCGCACCCGTCTGGAATCAGGTCCATCTGGGCGTACCCACAGCGGGAGGCGGCATTCTATGCATAGAGGGCTGGAATCCCAAAATGCCCCGCAAATGCGCACTAATATGCCAAAAACAGCCCTTGCTGAACCCCCGCGCGGCCCGAAAATCACCATTGAGGCGGCCCCGCGCGGGGGCGACCGGAGTGGCGGCGGCCGGCCGGCCGGTGCGGCGGGCGTCGGGCGGCGGCCGGCCGGTGGGCGGGCGTCGGGCGGCGGACGGGGTGGCGAGAGGTTGGGCGCCTGGGCGCCGGCGGTCTAGAGCCGGGTCCCGGCCAATCCCTCGAGCACCTCGATCATCGCGGCGAAGTCCGCCTCGCCCAGCCCGCGGCCGGCGGCGGCGCCGAGCAGCTCGCGGGCCTGCGCCGCGAACGTGAAGGGCGCGCCGGCGTCCAGCCCCTCCTCGAGGCACAGGCGCACGTCCTTGAGCATGTGCTCCAGCTTGAACAGCGTCGTGTAGTCGTGCTCGCGCATCGGGCGGGCCTTCAGCTCGAGCATCGCCGAGCTACCCGAACCCGCTCCCATGACCTGCTCGAGCGCGTCGAGTGGGACTCCTGTGCGCTTGGCCACCAGCAGAGCCTCGCCGACCACCGCGCAGTTGACCGCGGCGACCGAGTTGTTGATGAGCTTGAGCATCTCGCCCTGGCCGAGCGGCCCGACGTGCACGATCAGCTCGCCCATCGCCTCCAGGAGCGGCCGCGCGCGCTCGAACTCGGCGGCCTCGCCGCCGACCATGATCGTCAGCGTTCCGTCCTGCGCCTTGGGCGCCGAGCCGGTCACTGGAGCGTCGATCAGGAGCACACCGCGCACGGCGAGCGCCGCGCCGATGCGCCGCGTGTCGCGCGGCGAGATCGTCGAGCAGTCGACGCATAGCAGGCCCTCGGGGGCGCCTTCGACGACGCCCCCGGGCCCGAGCAGCACCTCCTCCACCTGCGCCCCGTCGACGACCATCGTCACAAGCGCCTGGCACGAGGAGGCGACCTCCGCCGGCGAGGAGGCGACCTGCGCGCCGTGCTCCTGCGCCCACCGCTCGGCCGTCGCCCGCGTACGGTTGAAGACGGTCAGCTCGAAGCCGGCCCGGCGCAGGTTCGCGGCCATGCGCGAGCCCATGATCCCCAGCCCGATGAAGCCGACCCTCTCCACCCGGGGAAGGCTAGTGGCGGCTCGCGGGCGCCGCCCGCGCGACGGCCGCTGCGCGCGCTACGCCGCGATCGCCGAGAACGGCTCCACCTCGAGCTCCTCTGTCTCGGCGAGGTGCTGGTGCGAGGGGCAGTAGCCGTTGCGAGGCAGCGGCATGCGCTGACAGGCGGTGCCGCGGCGGGTCGTGGCGCGGCACTGGAGCGGTTTGCCGTCGATGTCGCAGCCCTGACGCGGCTGCGCGGCGAGCCACTCCTCGGCGGCCTGCATGTAACGCGCGACCACCGTCCAGACACGGCGCTGGGTGCCGATCGGGAAGTACATGCGGATGTCGTTGAAGAGCGTCCGCGCCGGGCGCGCGAAGTAGTGGCGATCGAAGGCGAGGCGTTCGATCGCCGCCTCGCAGCGGCGCAGGACGGCGCAGTGGGGGGCCGGTTCGTCGGGCGAGACGCGAACGTCGATGATCTCCGGGGACAGTTCGCGGTAGATCGCTCGACTGAACTGGTACATGCCGGTCCCTCCTCTTCTCGGTGCTGCCTGCGTCCCCTGCCGCAAGAAAAGCCTCCAAGCCCCCCGTCGGCAGGAGCGGCCAGTATGCGCGGGCCCTGTGAAGGGAAGAACGATTCAGAGATTAATTCCGCGTTAAGCGGACCGCAGGGTCAGGAGAGCGCGGCGCTACTCCCAGCGCTCGAAACGCGGATCGCCGGCCGGGCCGACGACCGCGTGCTGCTCGTCGAGCGCCGGATCGGTGGCCGGCGCGTCCGCGCGCCGGTGCGCTCCGCGGCTCTCACGGCGGGCCAGTGCGCTCGCCCCGATCACGCGCGCGAGCGGGTGCGGGTCGTCCCGGAGCCGCTCCAGGCCCTCGGCGGTCCGCTCGAGCCCGGCGTGCTCCCACAGCGCGGCGCGCGTTCCCGGCGAGGGCACGGGCGAGCGGCCGATCGCGCGCTCCTCGACGTGCACGTCGTGCGCCGCCGGAGGCTCGTCCAGGGCCCGGAGCGCCGCGCGCGCGCCGAACACGAAGCACTCGCTGAGCGAGTTGGACGCGAGCCGGTTGGCGCCGTGCAGACCCGTGCAAGCGCACTCGCCGACGGCGTATAGCCCGGGCAGCGTCGAGCGCCCGTCGAGGTCCGTGGCGATCCCGCCCATCACGTAGTGGGCCGCGGGCGCGACGGGGATCAGCCGGCGGGTGGGCTCGAGCCCGCCCTTGCGCAGCGCGGCCACCACGTTGGGGAACAGCGTCGGGTCGACCGCGCGCATGTCGAGCAGCGCGGAGCGGGCGCCGGTCTCGCGCATCCGCACCTGGATCGCGCGCGCAACCTCGTCACGGGGCGCCAGCTCGTCGACGAAGCGTTCGCCGGCCGCATCGACGAGGCGCGCGCCCTCGCCGCGGATCGCCTCGGTGATGAGGAACCCGTCGAGACCGGCCGCGAGCCCGTCGCCGGCCGCGACGGCCGTCGGGTGGAACTGCACCAGCTCGAGGTCGGCGAGCGCCGCGCCGGCCGCGTGCCCGAGCAGCATTCCGCCGCCGATCGTGCCGGCGGGGTTGGTCGTCCGCGCCCACAACGCGGCGGCGCCGCCGGTGGCGAGCACGACCGCTCGCGCGGCGAGCACCAGGCCGTCGGCGGTCACCGCGCCGACGCAGCGGCCGGCGTCAGGCGCGACCAGCAGGCCGGTGACGCGATGGTCCTCGAGCACTTCGATGCGCGGCTCCTGCGCGACCAGCGCCGAGAGCTCGCGCGTGATGCGCCGGCCAGTCACGCTGCCGCCCGCGTGGACGATGCGGCGCACCGAGTGCCCGCCCTCCAGTCCGAGCGCGAGGGCGCCATGGCGGTCGGCGTCGAAGTGGACGCCGAGCTCTTCGAGGTCGCGCGTCCGGGCCGGAGCCTCGTCGCACAGGACCCGCGCGGCCGAGCGGCGCACCGCACCCCGACCGGCGGCGACGGTGTCCTCGTAGTGGCGCTCGGGCGAGTCCTCGGGGGCGAGCGCCGCGGCCAGTCCGCCCTGAGCCCAGTAGCTGGCCGACGCCGCCAGCGGAGTCGCCGAGGCGAGCGCGACGCGCGCTCCGGCCCGCGCGGCGCACAGCGCCGCGTAGAGCCCGGCCGCTCCGGCGCCCACCACCACCACGTCGGCCCCGGTGCGCTGGCTGCCCGCCATCGGGCTACGGTAATGGCATGCCGGGCCGGGGCGACCCCATCCTGCTGAGCCATCCGTCCTCGCTGCAGCACGACACGGGCGCTCATCCCGAGCGAGCGGCGCGGATCACGGCGATCGGGGCCGAGCTCGCACGGCGCGACTGGCTCGGCTACGAGCGGCTCGAGGCCGTGCCGGTGTCCCGCGGCGACCTGACCTCGATCCATCCGCAGGGCTACGTCGACGCGATCCGCGATCTCTGCGAGCGCGGGGGCGGGGCGATCGACGCCGACACGGTGGTCAGTCAAGGCTCCTTCGAGGCCGCGCTGCACGCCGCCGGAGGCGCCACCGGGCTGGTCGACCGCCTCGCCGACGGGTCGGCGCCGGCGGGGATCTCGATCGCGCGCCCGCCTGGCCACCACGCGGAGGCCGCGCGCGCGATGGGCTTCTGCCTGTTCAACAACGTCGCGGTCGCGGCGCGGCACGCGCTCGACGTGCACCGCCTCGAGCGGGTGCTGATCGTGGACTGGGACGTCCACCACGGAAACGGGACGAACGACCTCTTCCACGACACCGACGAGGTGCTGTTCACCTCGATCCACCAGTGGCCGCTCTATCCCGGGACGGGCTCGGCGGCCGATACCGGCAGCGGCGAGGGCGAGGGCTACACGGTCAACCTCCCGGTCCCCGGCGGCTCGGGCGACGCCGTCTTCGGATCGCTCGTCGAGCACGTGGTCGTTCCGCTGGCGCGCGCCTACGAGCCGCGGCTGATCCTCGTCTCGGCCGGCTACGACGCGCATCGCGACGACCCGCTCGCCGACGGCGCGGTCACCGAAGAGGGCTACCGCACGATGACGCGCTCGCTGCGGAGGGTGGCCGACGAGCTCGGCGCGCCGGTGGGCGTGGTGCTCGAGGGCGGCTACGAGCTGGGGGCGCTATCGCGCTCGGTGGCGGCGACCATGGAGGAGCTGGGCGCCCCCGGCGCTCGGCCTCCGGTCGCGCTGGGCGTCGATCGTCTCGCGGCCGAGGCGCTCGAGCGGGTGGGCCGCCTGTGGCCCCAGCTCGCGGGCGGCGCGGCCGCTTCGCCGAGCTAGTTCGCTAGTCCGACGGACTGGCGCTCGTCGAGCCGCCGCTGCCGGTGGTCGCCCCGCCGCCCTTCGGCGCCGTCGTCGTCGAGCGGGGCGTGGTGGGGACGCTGGGGGTCGTCGGCGTGGTCGCACCCGGCGTGCTGGGGACGCTGGGGGTGGTGGGGGCGGTGGGGGCGGTGGTGGTCGCGGCGGGGGGAGGCGCCGCGGTGGGGGTTTGCGTCGTGACGGTGATCGTGCGCGTCAGCTGGCCTGTGGTGACGATGTTCTCGTCGTCTCCGCTGAGGGCGACGAACAGCACCGCCACGCCGACTCCTGCCAGCGCTGCGAGGAGCGCGACGAGTGCCAGCGGGATCTTCCAGTGGCGTGGCCTGACGACGCTCGTCGTCGCGGCGCGGCCGCAGTTGAAGCACCAGTCCTGGCCCGGGCCCAGCTCCCGACCGCACTGCGGGCAGTACTGCGCCGGCTCCGCGGCGGCCGGGACGGGGGCGGTCGCGGTCACCGTTGCTGGAGCGGGTCGCCCGAGGAGAGCGACGGAGGCGCGGCGTCGTCATCCGGCCGCGCGATGCCGCCGGCGGGCGCGGCGTCCGAGCCGTTGCTCGCGGCGGGCGGCGCGGGGGGCGGAGGCTGGGGCGAGGGCTCTGCCGGTGGCGGCGGCGGCGGGGCGGCGTCGGCGGGCGGCGGGGCGGCGTCGGCGGGCGGCGGCGGCGGCGGGGCGTCCGCCGCGGGCGGGGGCGGTGGGGGAGCGTCGGCGAGCGGCGGAGGGGGCGGCGCATCTGCGTCCGGCGGCGGCACGGGCTCGATGCCGGATGGCGGCGTGCTCTGGCTCTCGTGCACCCCCTCGGACCACAGGCCGCCGCCGGCCGGCTGATCCGGTGACGGTGCGGCCGGAGCTCCGAGGGCCGGCTGGGCGGGCGCCGGAGCGCCAGCGTCGCCCTCGCGGTCCGTGATCGGGGCACGGGCATACGCGGGTGCGCCGCAGTCCGAGCAGAACTTCGCACTGCTGGAGAAGTACGCGCCGCAGCGATCGCAGAGCCCGCCGATGCCGGGCTCGCGCAGCTCCTGCAGGGGCCGTCGGTCGTCGAGGGCCTGCTCGAGCGTGTGCAGCTCGCCGTCGACCGCGGTCAGGCGCTGCATCTTCGCCTCCACGATCTGCTCGCGCGGGCGCTGGAAGCGGCGCGAGTCGAACACGAACCCGCCGAGGTCGCGGAGCAGGACTTCGCGGAGCCGGCGCAGGTAGCGCAGCCGGCGCCGCAGCTTGGCGCGTTGCGGGAGCGACGGAGACTCGGGCACCTCGATCGCGCCAGGTGACACGAGCGGGGCCTCCGCGGCGCCTTCGCCTGCGGGTTCCGCCGGCGCGGTGCCCGGCTCGGTGGGCGGCTCCGGCGGCGGCGCGTCAGCATGGGCGCCCGGCGCGACGGCTTGGACACCGCCCGCGCTTTGGGCGGCCGCGTGGGGCGCGGGCTCGACGACCTGCTCGCCGGCCACCGGCAGCACCGACGTCTCGCCGGTCGCGTAGGGGGGCGCGGCGCCGGGGGGCGGCGCAGCTTCGGGTGGCTGGACTGCGCCTTCGTCAGGCGACGGAGGCGGGGTGCGGCGAGGGAAGATGCGATTGACAAGACCGCTCATTCGCAGACGGCGCCTCCGCGCGACGGCGTGAAGGGGCGCGCCAAGGCGGCGAGTATATCTGCGCTCCCGCTCATCCCCGTATGAACGCAGGCGCTTCGTTCTCGTTGCGGTCCCTCCGCGCCTTCGTCACGAACGCGTGTAGTTCCGCGGCCGCCGCCTCCGCAGACTCGTCCCCACTGCCAATCCGGCGAGACCAGGAGGAACGATGAGCGACAGACAGGAGGAACGATGACGTACAGGTTGATGGGTCGGCTCCACGCCGCGCTGATCCAGGGACTGGCGCGCGAGCGCGAGTCCGTCGCGCGCGAGCGCGGACAGGGGACGGTCGAGTACGTCGCCCTGATCCTGCTCGTCGCGGTGGTGCTCGCAGGTGTCGTGACCGCGACACGGAGCTCCAAGATCGGCACCTTCGAGATCGCCTCGACGATCGTCAACAAGCTCAAGTCGGCCATCGGCTCGATCAAGTAGGGCCACGACCCCAACCGCCCCCGCCGCCCGTGCCCGCAGCGCACCCGCGGGCGGCCGGGGCGGTCATCCCCCATGCCCGCGCCCAAGGGACGCGCGTGCGGCCGGCGAGGCCTTCGGCCGTCGCCCTGCCCGGGCGCCCGGTTCGGTCTGGCACCATGCCGCACGATGAAGTCGTCGGATCCGCGCTTGCGCCCGATCGGGGTGTTCGACTCGGGGGTCGGTGGGTTGACCGTGCTCCACGAGCTGCTCGTCGCGCTCCCTCACGAGGACTTCGTGTACCTCGGGGACACCGCGCGCTTCCCGTACGGCGAGCGCTCGGCCGAGGAGCTCGAGCGCTTCAGCCTCGAGATCGGCGATCACCTCGTGGAGGAGCGGGCCAAGCTGCTGGTCGTCGCGTGCAACTCCGCCACCGCCGCCGCGCTGCCCGCGCTCCAGGCCCACGTCGCCGAGCGGACGCTCCCGATCGACGTCGTCGGCGTCGTCGGCCCCGAGTCGGTGCTCGCGGTCGCCGCCACGCGCAACGGACGCGTCGGTCTGCTCGCCACGCCCGCGACGGTCGCCAGCCGCGCCTACGACCGCGCGATCCGGTCGGCGGATCCGCTCGTGCGGCTCGAGAGCGTCCCCTGCCCCGATCTCGCGCCGATCGTCCAGAGCGGCTTCCCGTTCGACCAGCGCGTGGTCGACACCGTGCGCGGGTACTGCGCCCCGCTGCGCGAGGCCGGCGTCGACACCGTGATCCTCGGCTGCACGCACTACCCGCTCGTGGCCCCGATGCTCCAGCGCGCGCTGGGCCGCGGCGTCACGCTCATCCCGTCGGGAGAGGCCGTTGCACGCCGGGTCGAACACGCGCTGGCCGGCCGCGGCCTCGAGAGCCCCCGCGAGACCGAGGGCGACTACCGCTTCCTGTGCACGGGCGACGTGGAGTCGTTCCGCACGCTCGGCACGCGGTTCCTTCAGCTCCCCATGGGGGACATAGAGCACGTGGACGTGGCTACCAAGGTGGCGGTATGACGCGGCACGACGGGCGCGCGGCCGACGATCTGCGCGACGTGGCGATCCAGCCCGGCTTCGTACGGACCGCGACCGGGTCGGCGCTCATCTCCGCCGGCGAGACGCGCGTGATCTGCACGGCGAGCGCGCAGGAGAGCGTCCCGCGCTGGCTCGCCGGCCGCGGGCGCGGCTGGGTGACCGCCGAGTACGGGATGCTTCCGGCGTCGACCGGCGAGCGCAAGCAGCGCGACGTCGCCCGGGGACGGCCCGACGGGCGCACGGTCGAGATCCAGCGCCTGATCGGCCGCTCGGTCCGGGGCATCGTGGACTTCGAGGCCCTCGGCGAGCGGACGATCTACCTCGACTGCGACGTCCTGCAGGCCGACGGCGGTACCCGTTGCGCGGCGATCACGGGCGCCTATGTGGCGCTGGCACTCGCGGTCCGCCGTCTGGTCGCCGACGGCGCGCTGGAGCGCTCGCCTCTTACCGGCTCGGTGGCCGCCGTCTCGTGCGGGATCGTCGACGGCGAGCCCGTGCTCGACCTCGACTACGTAGAGGACTCGGCAGCCGAGGTCGACGCGAACGTCGTCATGACCGGCGACGGCGGGCTGGTCGAGGTCCAGGCCACGGCCGAGCGCACGCCGCTGTCGCGCGCGCACCTCGACGACCTGCTCGGCCTCGCCGCCGGAGGGATCGAGAGGCTGCACGAGCTGCAGGAGCGCGCGGTCGGGGAGAGCGACGCCGCGGCCGGCGAAAGCGGCGGTGTCGGGAGCGCCTGGACGGTGGAGGGTGGCGGCGGCTGAGGCCCCAGCCGGCGGGCGCGCGCTCGTGCTGGCGACCGCCAACTCCCACAAGCGGCGCGAGTTCGCACGGCTGCTGGCACCGCTCGCGGTCGACGCCCTCCCGCCCGGCGTCGAGCTGCCGCCGGAGACGGGCACGACGTTCGCCGCCAACGCGCTGGCCAAGGCGCGCGCCGCCGCGCAGGCGACCGGCCGCCCCGCGATCGCCGACGACTCGGGGATCGAGGCGCGGGCGCTCGGCGGCGTGCCCGGCGTGCGCTCGGCGCGCTACGCCGGCGAGCACGCCTCCGACGAGCAGAACCTCGCGAAGCTGCGTGCCGAAGCGCCTCCCGGCAGCGGCCTGCGCTACGTCTGCGCGCTCGCCTACGTGAACCCTGAGCAGCGCGCCGACCAGCTCTTCGAAGGCGAGTGCAGCGGCCGCATGGCGCCCGAGCCGCGCGGCGACCGGGGCTTCGGCTACGACCCGGTGTTCGTGCCCGACGGCGAAGCCGACGGCCGCACTATGGCCGAGCTCTCCGACGAAGAGAAGGACGCGATCAGCCACCGCGGCCGGGCGGCCCGCGCGCTGCTCGCATGGCTGAACCGATGATCGTGTCCCCGGCCACCGCACCGCGCAAGGATCGCGCCGCCGCGCTCTCGATCGCCTCCAACCTTGCGCTGATCGCCCTCAAGGTCGTGGCCGGCGCGATCACCGGCTCGGTGGCCATCATCACCGAGGCCGTCCACTCGAGCATCGACCTCGTGGCCTCGCTGATCGCGTTCGTCTCGGTGCGCAAGGCGGACGTGCCGGCCGACGAGGAGCACCGCTACGGCCACTACAAGATCGAGAACCTGGCCTCGGCGATCGAGGGGATGCTCATCCTCGTCGGCTCCGGGGTCATCGTGGTCGAGGCGATCCGGCACCTGGTGCTGGGATCGCACGTCGACAAGCTGGGCTTCGGCATCGCCGTGGTCGCGTTCAGCGGGTTGGTGAACCTGGCGGTCTCGGCCTTCCTCGCGCGCCGCGCGAGCCAGACCGAGTCGGCGGCGCTCGAGGGCGACGCCGCACACCTGCGCACGGACGCGTTCACCTCGTTCGGGGTGCTGGCCGGGCTGGTGCTGGTCGAGGTGACCGGCGCGCAATGGATCGATCCCGCCGTGGCCCTGGTCGTGGCGGCGGCGATCGTGGTCGCGGGCGTGCGCCTGATCACGCGGTCCTCGCGCGTTCTGGTCGACGAGGCCCTGCCCGAGGAGGAGCGCAAGGCGATCGCGGACGAGGTCGTCGCGTTCGGACCGCGCGGCGTGGCCGGCTTCCACAAGCTGCGCACGCGCCGCGGCGGCGCGCACCGCTACGTCGACCTCCACGTGCAGTTCCGTTCGGGAACGACGCTCGAGGCGGCGCACGAGACCGCCCACGAGCTCCAGGACGCGATCGCCTCGCGCCTGCGCAACACCGACGTGCTCATCCACCTCGAGCCCGAGGACCGCGTGCGGCCCGGGACGGAGATCCCGGACCCTCGCTCAGCGCAGGTTGATCGCCGCCGAGGCGGCGACCGCCGCCAGCACGATGGCGTACCCGTAGTAGGCGGAGATGAGCAGCAGGACGACGGCGACCAGGCAGGCGAGCACGGTCACCAGCCACGCGATCCGTGACAGGGGCACAGAGCCCTATTCTGGCCTAGATGCCCGATCGCCCCACGTCGACGCTCTCCCCCGCGCCGGGAGCAGGCCGCTGATGGCGGCCGCGCTCACCCCTGAAGACGTGCTCGAGCGGCTCGGCGAGCTCTTCCGCGGCGAGCACGACGTCGTCGTGCTCGATCGCTCCGGCGCCCTCCTCGCCGGCGGCGCCGAGCTGGCCGAGCCCGCCGCCGCGCTGGTGCGCGCCGCGGACGCCGCCGCGGTCGAGGTCGCCGACGACCGCGGAGCGGTGTTCGCGGTCCGCGATCGCGACCACGCGATCGTCGCAGTGGTCGGGCACCCGGCGCTGCCGGCGCTGGTCCTCTACGACCTGCGGGTGCTGCTCGACGAGCTCTCGGAACGGCGGGCGGCATGAGGCAGAAGCGCCGCGTCGACCGCCTCGCGCAGGACGTCGCCGGCTCGCTGCGCCGGCGCCGCGAGCGGCACGCGCTGCGCATCCGCCTGCACGACGATCGCGGGCGGATCTCGTCGCTCGACCCCGAGGACGAAAGCGCGCTCGAGCTCGTGGAGGCGGCCGACGTCCTGCTCGATCAAGCTCGCGAACGCCCCTCCTGACGCACGGGCGAGCGCCCAGAAAAGGCCGCAAAGCGCGGGGTCGGAGCCCAGAATTCGGCCTGGGAGGCCGAGTTCCGCCCCATCCGCGGCGTAGCGTTCGTCTCGAGGGCTTGCTAGCTTCGCCCACTCACGAAATGCGAAGGGAGAAACCGTGACCAAGTCCGAGTTCGTCGACGCCGTGTCCGATCGCGTGGACGGCCTGTCGCGCAAGCAGGCGAGCGAGGTGGTCGACGCCATGCTCGAGACGATCACCGAGACGCTCAAGCGCGGCAGCGACGTGACCTTCTCCGGCTTCGGGAAGTTCCACGTCGCCGAGCGCGGGTCGCGCGAGGGCGTGAACCCGCGGACCGGGGAGCGCATGCAGATCCCGGCGTCCAAGGTGCCGCGCTTCACAGCCGGGTCGGGTCTGAAGAACGCCATCAAGCGCTGAGAGCCCGTTTCACAACGATTCGGCACGCCGATCGCCGGCCATCCGCGGCGGCAGTCCGCACCCGCAATGCTCCGGCACCGACTGCTATCGCCGCGCTTGCGTGCGGCGCCCGGCATCCACGGCTGACCGCCGCTGGGTCGGGCCGCCTGTTGTGACACAGACTCTGAGAGCACACGCCGTACGGTGACCGGCGGCGGCGCGGTCGCCGCGCCTTTCGGCGAGCGCCTCGCGGCCACCGTCGCCGAGCGCGGGTCCAACCTCGTGCTAGGGGTCGATCCCGACCCCGCCCGGGTCTGGCCCGCCGCGCTGCGGGCCGTGCCCGCGGCGGTCGGCCCGGCCGAGCGCGCCGCCGCGGCGGTGGCCGAGCACTGCCGGCTGCTGATCGCCGCGGCCGGCCCCGCGTGCGTGGCCGTCAAGCTCCAGCTCGCGTGCTTCGAGCGGCTCGGTGCGCCCGGCTGGGCGGCGCTCGAGGCGACCGCGCAGGCGGCACGGCGGGCGGACCTGCTGGTGATCGCCGACGCCAAGCGCGGCGACGTCCCCTCGACGGCGGTCGCCTACGCCCAGGCGCTGCTGGGCTCGACCCCTTCGCCCTTCGGCGAGCTGCCCGGCCTGGGCGCGGACGCGGCGACCGCCAGCCCGCTGCTGGGCCGCGACGCGCTCGCTCCGCTGATCGCACAGGCGCGCGCGTCCGGCGGCGGCGTGTTCGTGCTCGTGCGCACCTCGAATCCGGGCGCCGCCGACTTCCAGGACCTGCCGGTGGGCGACGGCGAGCGCCTGTGGGAGCGGCTCGCGCGCACCGTGGCCGAGCTCGACGACGGCCGCGGTCCGCTGGCCGACGTGGGCGCGGTGGTCGGCGCCACGGCGCCCGGTCATGTTCTCCGCGCACGCGAGCTCATGCCCAGAGCAGTGCTGCTGCTGCCCGGCGTGGGAGCGCAGGGCGGGCGCGTCGAGGACCTCGGGCCGGCGTTCGCCCCCGGACCTGCGGCTGGACTGGTGACCGCCTCGCGCTCGATCGCGCACGCGCACGAGACGGCGGGTGGGGACCCGTCGCAAGCGGCCGCCGACGAGGCCCGCCGCCTGCGCGCGGCCGCATGGTCCATGGCCGCCCCCTGAGCGGCATCGGCCGTCGGATTGCCGCGTGGGCCGGGGGTATCATCGCCGCCTCATGCCTCCCCCCGGCCTCGGGCGGTACCTCGCCCCGCTCGCGCTCGTCGCCGTCCTGATCACGACGGTCGTGGTGGTGGCAACCGTCAGCGGAGGCGCGGGAGGGGAGAAGGCCGACGGCGGCTCCTCGAAGCTCTCGCAGACTGAGCGGCGCCGGCGGAGAGCGCGCCGGCTGGCCCGCACACAGCGCACGACCTACACCGTGCGCCAGGGCGACACGATCGACGTGATCGCGCAGCGGACGAGGGTGGCCAAGGAACAGATCATCCGCCTCAACCCCACCCTCGACCCGCAGGCGCTGCAGCCCGGCCAGCGAATCAAGCTCAGATGAGCGGGGCGCGGTACGGCCACGCGACGCGCGTGGCGCTCGTCACGCTGCTCGCGATCGCCGCGACGCTGCTCGCCTGCTCGCCTGGCGCGGCCGCCGCGCCGCCGGCGATCTCCGCGCCCGAGGCGATCGTCGTCGAGAGCTCGACCGGCGACGTCGCCTACGGCCTCGACCCCGACCGCGCGCGGCCGATCGCGAGCACCACGAAGCTGATGACTGCGCTGCTGAGCATCCGGCGCGCCCGCCTCGACGAGACGTTCGCGGCCGCCCCGTATCAGGCGTCCGCGGCCGAGTCGCGGATCAACCTGCGCGATGGCGAGCAGCTCACCGTGCGCGACCTGCTGCGCGGGCTGCTGCTCGCGTCGGCCAACGACGCGGCGGTGACGCTTGCCCAGGGCGTGGCCGGCAGCGAGGGCGCCTTCGTGCGGGTGATGAACCGCGAGGCGCGGCGCCTCGGGCTGCGCGGCACGGCTTATTCGGACCCGATCGGGCTGGAGGGCGACTACTCGTCGGCGCGCGACCTCGCGCGCCTGGCGATCCTGCTGCGGCGCAGCTCATTCGCGCGCAGGACGATGAACCTGCCGCGGGCCACGCTGCGGACGGGAGACCGCGTCCGTCGCGTGGTCAATCGCAACCTCCTCGTGCGCGCGGTCCCCTGGGTCAACGGCGTCAAGACCGGCTACACCTCCGCCGCGGGCTACGTGCTCGTCGGATCGGCCCAGCGGCGCGGCGTCGACGTGGTCAGCGTCGTGCTCGGCGAGCCCAGCGCAGCCGCGCGCTTCCGCGACACGCTGGCGCTGCTGCGCTGGGGCCTGACCCGCTACAAGCGCGTCACGCCCGTGCGCCGCGGCGCGACGATCGCCCGTGCGGACGTCCGCTACGGCGGTGGGGCCACGGTCGCGCTGGCGCCCGGGCGTTCGTCGACGCGCGTGGTGCGGCGCGGACGCCGGGTGTCGACCGCCCTGCGCGTTCCGCGCGAGCTGCGCGGCCCGCTCCCGGCCGGGCGCGCGGTCGGGACCGTGGTGGTGCGCGTCGACGGCCGGCAGGTGGACCGCGTGCCGGTGGTCACGCGGCAGCGCGTGCCGGCTCCCTCGCGCGTCGAGCAGCTGAGCGAGGCGGTGCTGCGGCCGCTGGTGCTGGTCCCCGCGGCGCTTCTCCTCGTTGCCGTTAGCCTTACCGTCGCACTGGCGCGGCGACGCCGGAAAACGCTCGCATGATCATCACTGTCACGCTAAACGCCGCCATCGACCGCACGCTCGAGGTGCCGAACTTCCGGCTCGGCCGGCGCCACCGCAGCGTCGAGCAGACGACGATGCCGGGCGGCAAGGGCGTCAACGTCGCGCGCGCGCTCAAACGACTCGACCAGCCCGTGGTCGCCACCGGCTTCGCGGGCGGGCAGACCGGCACCCGTCTCGTCGAGGGGCTCACGTCCGAGTCGGTGCTCAACGACTTCGTGCGCACGCGGCGCGAGTCGCGCACCAACATCACGATCGTGGACCCGACCACCGGTGAGCAGACCGAGGTCAACGAGCAGGGCGCCGAGGTCTCCCGCCAGGAGCTCGAGCTCTTCACCGACAAGCTCGTGTACCTCGCCCGCGGCGCGCAGATGGTGGTGTTCGCCGGCTCGGTGCCCAGCGGCGTCGATCACGAGGTCTACGGCCGCCTCGTGCGTGAGCTGCGGCGCATGGGCGTCACGACGATCGTCGACTGCGACGGCGAGCCGCTGCGCCAGGCCGTGCGCGGCGAGCCTGACGTCGTCTCCCCGAACGTGCTCGAGGCCGAGGAGCTCGTGGGCCACGAGTTCAACGACGAGGAGGACCGCGTGATCGCCGTGCGCGAGATGGTCCAGCTCGGCGCGCGCGAAGCGATCATGACCGTCGACGACGGCTGCCTGGCCCAGGTGCTGGTGGACGGCTCGCCACGGCTCTATCGCGTTCGCGTCGAGCCCCGCCCGGCTCGCTCGACCGTCGGCTCGGGCGACGCTTTCCTGGCGGGCTACGTCGCGGCCCGCTACTCCGGCCGCGCACCCGAGGAGCGCCTGCGCTTCGCGGTCGCCTGCGGCGCCGAGTCCACCGAGCACTTCAGCGCCGGCGTACTCGATCCAACGCGCGTGGAGCGCGTGCTGGGCGAGGTCACGGCCGAGCCCGTCGAGCTCCCGGCCGAGGTGGGCTGAGGCTTTCAGCGCGCGTCGCGCGCGCTACGTATATTTGGCGCCCAGCTCCGAGGAGGGTGAATCGATGTCGAGGACGATCGTGCGCCGAGCCGCCTGCCTGGCCGCATTGGCGCTGTCGAGCATCGCGCTGGCCGCGTGCGGCTCGAGCAACGACAACAACACGACGAGCTCGAGCTCGTCTGTTCCCGTCACTGCGAGCAAGGACGCGACGATCGCCGCGCAGGTGCCGGCCGCGATCAAGAGCAACGGCACGCTCACCGTGGCCGCCGACGCGACCTATCCGCCCAACGAGTTCATCAAGCCCGGCACCACGGAGGTGATCGGGATGGACGCCGACCTCGCCAAGGCCTTGGGCCAAGTGATGGGGCTCAACGTCAAGGTCGTCAACGCGAACTTCGACAGCATCCTGCCGGGACTCGCGGCCAAGAAGTACGACCTCGGCATGTCGTCCTTCACCGACACCAAGGAGCGCGAGAAGACCGTCGACTTCGTCACCTACTTCTCCGTCAGGACATCGTTCTACGCCAAGAAGCAGGGCGGACCGAGTCTCCCCGGCGGGCTGGCCGATCTGTGCGGAAAGACGGTCGCCGCAGAGAAAGGCACGACGCAGGCCGCCGACGCCACCGCACAGGGCAAGAAGTGCACTAGCCAGGGCAAGGGTGCCGTGAAGGTCCTCGTCTACCCGGACCAGAACGGGGTCAACCTGGCGGTGTCCAGCGGTCGCGCGCAGATCGGTATGGCCGACTCACCGGTGGTCGATTACCTGGTCAAGAAGCAGGCCCCAGACCAGTTCAAGCTCGTCGGCGCCTCGTACGGTCCCTTTCCCTACGGCATCGCGATGAACAAGGACACGGGCCTCGCCCAGCCCGTCTTGGCGGCGCTCAAGAAGCTGATCGCCGGCGGCCAGTACAAGAAGATCCTGCAGAACTGGGGCGTCGAGGACGGCGCGATCTCCAACCCGAAGATCAACGGGGCGACCAGCTAGGGGCGGACGCGGGTGCCGTAGCCGCCACGCGGGGCTCGCGTGACCTCCGCCGACACAACCGAGGCAGTCCGCCCGGGGCCGCGGCCCGAGGACATCAAGGCCGTTCCCGTCCGCCATCCCGGGCGCTGGATCGCGTCCGCGATCGTCCTCGTCGTCGCCGTCGGGGTCGTCCGCTCGATCGCGACGAACCCGCGCTTCGAGTGGGACATCGTCCGGCAGTACTTCACCTCGCACGAGGTCATCCAAGGTCTGCTCGTGACGCTCGAGCTCACCGTGATCGCGATGGTCATCGGGATCGTGCTCGGCGTCGTCCTCGCGGTCATGCGGTTGTCGCCGAACCCGCTGGTGGCGGGGACGTCGTGGACTTACGTGTGGTTCTTCCGCGGCACGCCGGTGCTGGTGCAGCTGCTGTTCTGGAACTTCATCTCGGCGCTGTACCCCACGATCGACCTGGGGATCCCGTTCGGGCCCTCTTTCATCCACGCCGACGCGAACAAGCTCATCACCCCGTTCGTCGCCGCGATCCTCGGCCTCGGCCTCAACGAGGGCGCCTACATGTCGGAGATCGTCCGCGCCGGGATCATCTCCGTCGACGAGGGCCAGAACGAGGCAGCGTCGGCGCTCGGCATGACCCGCATGCAGACGATGCGGCGCATCGTGCTGCCGCAGGCGATGCGTGTGATCGTGCCGCCGACCGGCAACGAGACGATCTCCATGCTCAAGACGAGCTCGCTGGTCAGCGTGATCGCCTACTCGGAGCTGCTCTACTCCGTGCAGCTCATCTACGCGGTCAACTACAAGCAGATCCCGCTGCTGATCGTGGCGAGCATCTGGTACCTGATCGTCACCACGATCCTCTCGATCGGGCAGTACTACCTCGAGCGCTACTTCGGCCGCGGGACCGCACGCGGGCTGCCCGACACGCTGCTGCAGCGATTGCGACGCAACCTGTTCTCGTTCCGGCACGCGACGGCGGAGCCAACGCCCGAGGGGCCGCCCGAGGCCTCGGGAGAGCGGCGATGAGCGAGCCGATGGTCCGCGCCGAGGGCGTCCACAAGCGCTTTGGCCGGCTCGAGGTGCTCAAGGGCATCTCGCTCGAGGTGCGGCCGCGCGAGGTCGTGTGCCTGCTCGGCCCCTCGGGCTCCGGGAAATCGACGCTGCTGCGGTGCATCAACCATCTCGAGAAGATCGACGCCGGGCGCCTGTGGGTCGACGGCGAGCTCGTGGGCTACCGCGAGGCCGGCGGCAAGCTCTACGAGCTGCGCGACAGGGAGGTGTGCCGCAAGCGCTCGGAGATCGGGATGGTGTTCCAGCGCTTCAACCTGTTCCCGCACAAGACCGCGCTCGACAACGTCACCGAGGCGCCGGTCCAGGTGCGCGGGATCGGCAAGCGCGACGCCGAGCGGCGGGGGCGCGAGGTGCTCGCTCAGGTGGGCCTCGCCGACAAGGTCGACGTCTACCCGGCGCAGCTCTCGGGCGGCCAGCAGCAGCGCGTGGCGATCGCCCGCGCGCTCGCGATGGAGCCCAAGCTGATGCTCTTCGACGAGCCGACGTCAGCGCTCGACCCTGAGCTCGTGGGCGACGTGCTCGCCGTCATGCGCAAGCTCGCCGAGGACGGCATGACGATGGTGGTGGTCACGCACGAGATCGGGTTCGCGCGCGAGGCGGGCGACACGGTGGCGTTTATGGACGCCGGCGTGATCGTCGAGACGGGCGAGCCGCGCGCGGTGCTCGACAACCCGCGCGAGGAGCGCACGCGCTCGTTCCTGTCCAAGGTCCTCTGAGACAGCCGGGCGGCGAGACGCGGGCGCTACCATCGGATGCGCGTGGGGAAGCTTTCCGCAAACTCCGCGAATGGCTGCTCTGGCCCCGCTCTGCGCGGGGCCTTTTCGTCCGCCCACCGACCTAGGATCGCCCGATGGAAGTAGAGATCGGCCGCGGCAAGAAGGCGCGGCGCGCATACGGCTTCGACGACATCGCGATCGTGCCGTCCCGGCGCACGCGCGACCCCGATGACATCGACATCTCGTGGACGCTCGGGCCCTACCGCTTCGAGCTGCCGCTGCTGGCCGCTGCGATGGACGGCGTGGTTTCGCCCGCCACGGCCGGGATCATCGGTCGCCTCGGCGGCCTGGCCGTCCTCAACCTCGAGGGGATCTGGACCCGCTACGAGGACGCCGACGAGCAGCTCGAGCGCATCGCCTCGTTCCCGAAGGAGATCGCCACGCGCGAGATGCAGGCGATCTACAGCGAGCCGATCAAGCCCGAGCTGATCGGCCGCCGCGTCGAGGAGATCAAGGAGCAGGGCGTGGTCGTGGCCGCCTCGCTGACGCCCCAGCGCGTGCGCGACCACTACGAGCTCGCCCTGGAGGCGGGGCTCGACATCCTGGTGATCCAGGGGACCGTGATCTCCGCCGAGCACGTCTCGACCGTGGTCGAGCCGCTCAACCTCAAGGAGTTCATCCGTGAGGTGCCGGTTCCGGTGGTCGTGGGCGGATGCGCGAGCTACAGCACCGGCCTGCACCTGATGCGCACCGGCGCCGCCGGCGTGCTCGTGGGCGTCGGCCCCGGCGCCGCCTGCACCACGCGCGGGGTGCTGGGCATCGGCGTGCCCCAGGCCACGGCCATCGCCGACGTCGCCGCGGCGCGCTCGCAGCACATGCTCGAGACCGGCGAGTACGTGAAGGTGATCGCCGACGGCGGCATGCGCAACGGCGGCGACGTCGCCAAGGCGATCGCCTGCGGTGCCGACGCGGTGATGATCGGCTCGCCGCTCGCGCGCGGGCACGAGTCCCCGGGCCACGGCTACCACTGGGGCATGGCGACGTTCCATCCCTCGCTGCCGCGCGGGGCGCGCGTGGCGACAGTGCAGAACGGGTCGCTCGAGGAGATCCTCGTGGGTCCGGCGCGTCAGAACGACGGGACCTTCAACCTGATGGGCGGGCTGCGCACCTCGATGGCGACCTGCGGGTATCGCGACCTCGCCGAGTTCAACCGGGCCGAGCTGATGGTCGCCCCGGCGCTCCAGACCGAGGGCAAGCAGCTGCAGCGCGACCAGCACGTCGGCATGGGCAGCAACGGGCGCGCGGTAGCCCTTGTCAAGGAGTGAGCTGACCGCTCGCGCGGCGCCGCCGTCCGCCGAGCCTCGCTCGCCCGAGCGACCCGCCAGCGCGCCGACCCCCTCGCCGGGCCCCCTCACAGCAGCCGAACGCCCCGCCGCCGCCGACGAGGTCGTGGTGCTCGACTACGGGGGGCAGTACTCGCAGCTGATCGCGCGGCGGGTGCGCGAGTCCGGCGTGTTCTCCGAGCTGCTCCCGCACCACGTGCCGGTCGAGGAGGTCGCGCGGCGGCGGCCCAAGGGCCTGATCCTGTCGGGCGGCCCCGCCTCGGTATACGCCGACCAAGCGCCACGGCTGGATCCGCGGCTCCTCGATCTCGGGGTCCCGGTGCTCGGCATCTGCTACGGGATGCAGCTCCTCGCGCTCGAGCTGGGCGGCCGGGTAGAGGGCGCCGAGGTCGGCGAGTTCGGGCGCTCGCAGCTCACGGTGACCGACCCGGGGCGGCTGCTGGCCGGCACCCCCGCCGAGCAGACCTGCTGGATGTCGCACCGCGACACCGTCTACGCGCCGCCCGAGGGCGCTCGCGCGCTGGCGGCCTCGACCGCCTCGCCGGTCGCGGCGTTCGAGGACATCGACCGCGACCGCTACGGGATCCAGTTCCACCCCGAGGTCGTCCACACCCCCTACGGCCAGCAGATCCTGACCACCTTCCTCGAGGACGTCTGCGGGTGCGAGCGCACGTGGAGCCCGGAGTCGATCGTCGCCGAGCAGGTCGAGCGCATCCGCGCCCAGGTCGGCGACGGCGCGGTGATCTGCGGCCTCTCGGGCGGCGTCGACTCGTCGGTCGCGGCGCTGCTCGTCCACCGCGCAGTCGGCGACCAGCTCACGTGCGTGTTCGTCGATCACGGGCTGATGCGCAGGAACGAGGGCGAGCAGGTGATCTCCGCCTTCCGCGACCGCTTCGGGATCCCGCTCGTCGCAGTCGACGCCGAGGAGCGCTTCCTGCGCGCGCTGCGCGGCGTGACCGAGCCCGAGGCCAAGCGCAAGGTGATCGGCGCCGAGTTCATCCGCGTGTTCGAGGAGGAGGCGGCCAAGCTCGCCGGCGCGCGCTACCTGGTCCAGGGCACGCTGTACTCGGACGTGATCGAGTCGGGGGGAGGTACGGGGGCGGCGACGATCAAGTCGCACCACAACGTCGGCGGTCTGCCCGAGGACGTCGAGTTCGAGCTCGTGGAGCCGCTGCGCGCGCTGTTCAAGGACGAGGTCCGGGCCGTGGGCGCCGAGCTGGGGCTGCCCGAGCGCCTGGTGTGGCGCCAGCCGTTCCCCGGCCCCGGGCTGGCCATCCGCATCGTCGGCGGGGAGGCCACGCGCGAGCGCCTCGACGTCTTGCGCGACGCCGACGCGATCCTGCAGGACGAGATCCGCAAGGCCGGCCTCTACCGCGAGCTGTGGCAGTCGTTCTGCGTGCTGCCCGACGTGCGGACGGTCGGCGTGCAGGGCGACGAGCGCACCTACGGCCACGTGGTCGTGATCCGCGCGGTCACCTCCGACGATGCGATGACCGCCGACTGGGCCCGCCTCCCGTACGACCTGCTCGAGCAGATCGCCTCGCGCATGATCAACGAGCTGCGCGAGGTGAACCGCGTGGTCCTCGACATCACGTCGAAGCCGCCGGGCACGATCGAGTGGGAGTGATCTGGCGGGCGTCTCGCCGCGCGCCAGATGGCCCCGCTCCCGGCGTCAGCGGTCCTGGTGGAGCTGCTCGACGAACCGGCGCGCGTCCGCCTCGTGGTACTCCTCGCCGTAGACGGCCCCCGGGCGCCGTGGTGCCTCCATCGGTGCCGCGTCGGCCAGGCCGCCCATGTCGACCGCTGTGAAGCCCGTGTCGTCGATCAGCCGCGCGACGACCTCCTTGGCCTCAGGATCGTCGCCGCACATGAACATCACGACGCCGTCGGGCCCCGTGCGCCCCGCCGCCTCGGCCTGGAACCCTGAGGTCAGGGTGTTGAAGGCCTTCACGAGGCGCGCGCCCGGCATGCGAGCCTGGTTCACCTGCGCCGCCGTCAGGTGATCGGGGAGTGGCTCGAGGCCGCCGCGCCCGAACTGGTTCGTCGTGTCGATGACGACCTTGCCGGTCAGGGGCCCTGCCTCAGCCAGCACGTCGTCGATCAACGCCCACGGCACCCAGAGCATCACCACGTCGAAGTCACGCGCTTCGGCGAGCGTGCCGTCGCGCGCCCCGATCTCCTGAGCCAGAGCGCGCAGCTTCACCGGGTCGCGAGAGAAGCTGACCAGCACGTCGTGACCGGCGCCCGATAGCAGCCGCGCGGCGTTGCCCCCGATTCGGCCGGCCCCGATGACGCCGATTCTCATGAGTTCTCCTGCCTCCCGGCCGCGACGATGTCGGGGACGCGCCTGTGCGCGTCGATGGGCGTCGCCAGTCGCGTGGGCTCTCGTCGCCCGCGCAGCGTCACCGACTCGCCGACGCGCCAGCGGGCCGCCTCGGTTGGACCCGCGCGTTCGACCGCGGCGGCGGAGGCGAGCACGCGCTCGGGGCGGCGCTTGGCCAGCTCGCACAGCCGCGCCGCCTCGTTGACCGGGTCTCCGATGATGGTGTACTCGAAGCGCTGCTCGGCGCCGATGTTGCCGGCGACGGCGCGGCCCGCCGAGACGCCGATCCCGACCTCTATCTGCGGGAGCTCGCGGGCCAGGCGGGCGGAGAGGCCGCGCGCGGCGCGCAGCGCGGCGTCCGCGGCGTCCGCGCGCTCGACCGGGGCGCCGAAGATGCACAGCGCGGCGTCGCCCTCGAACTTGTTCACGAACCCGCCGTGGGCGTCGGTGACCTCGACCACGATCGCGAAGAACGCGTTGAGCAGCGCCACGACCTCACTCGGCGGGCGTTCCGCGGCGAGTGTGGTGGAGCCCGTCACGTCGACGAACAGCGCCGCGATCTCGTGCTCCTCGCCTCCCAGCGCGACATCCTGCTCGAGCGCCGCGCGCGCGACGTCCGCGCCGACGTGGCGGCCGAACAGGTCGTGCAACCGTTCGCGCTCGCGCAGGCCCGCGACCATCCGGTTGAAGCCAGCCTCGAGGAGGCCGATCTCGCTGCCGTCGTCGACCGGAACCTCGACATCGAGATCGCCGGACTCGACGCGCTTGAGCGCGAGCCGCAGGCCCGCGAGCGGGTCCGCAATCGAACGTGCCGCGATCACGATCGCGAGCAGGCCCACGACGAGCGCAACGGCGGCAAGGAAGACGATCGAGCCAGAGGTCGAGCCGGCGCTCGGATCATTGCCCGCGAGGTCGGCGATGGCGACGGCGAGGATGCCGAGCAGCGGCACGCCCGTCGCGATCGTCCACGCCATGGTCAGACGTGCGCGCACGCCGGGAGCGACCGGCCGCTCCGGTGGATCGCCGGCGAGGGCGCGGGCGGTGCCGGGCCTGGTGATGCGCTCGGCGAGTAGGTAGCCGAGCGCGGAGGTCGTCAAGCCGCCGAGCAGGATCGTCGCGGCGGTCACCGCGGCGGCCACCGGGCGCGCAACGACAAGGTTGAACAGGCCGAAGAAGAGCGCCGCAGCGGCCCACAGCGAGCCGGAGATGGTCGCGAACGTCAACGGCTGACGTAGAGCGATGCGGCGCTCTTCCTCGGTCGGCTCACGATCCGCGAGCAGCGACGCCCGTAACGGCGCGGCGCGCCGGTTGCCCCACCGCACCCCGAACACGAGCGCCGCCGGCCCGAATATCGCGACAGCGAACGCGTTGCGGACGCCCAGCGCCGTGGCATCGTCGACGTTGACCGGGAGAAGGAAGGCGAGAAACACAAAGACGACGACGCCCCCCAAGCCGTTCGCGAGCACGGCGGCCCACGTCAGCCGCTTCCTGATGCTGCGCTCCAGCTCCGGGCCGGAGGTCACGGGGTGAGGGTACGGCACTGCCGCATCGCGAGCCATCGCTCTGCCCCGGCCGCTCACCCGCTATCGCCTACAATGAGCGGCCGCCGCGCTCGCCGAGCGTGGCCTTTTTCACGCCGTGAAGAGCACTGTCGCCTCCAAGACCTATGTCGCCAACGCGGCCAACCGCGATCGTCGCTGGCTGCTCGTCGACGCCGAGGGCAAGACCCTCGGCCGGCTGGCCACGCAGATCGCCGACGCGCTGCGGGGCAAGCGCAAGCCGGAGTACACGCCGCACGTGGACACGGGCGACTTCGTCGTGGTGGTCAACGCCGAGAAGATCGCGGTGACGGGCAACAAGCGCTCGGACAAGCGCTACTACCGCCACTCCGGATACCCCGGCGGACTGCGCTCGCGTACCCTGGCGGAGATGCTCGACCGCCGGCCCGAGGAGGTCATCCGGCGCGCGGTCAAGGGGATGCTTCCCCGCAACCGGCTCGCCCGCAAGCAGCTCACCAAGCTCAAGATCTACGCCGGGCCCGAGCATCCCCACGCGGCCCAGCAGCCCACGCCCGTCGACATGGAGACCTGACCCGAATGCCCGACGACCCCAAGCAGCCCGACGAGCCGCGGGAGGACGCGCCCGAGCAGGACGCGCCGCCGGCAGGGGTGTCGGCGGAGTCCGGCACCGACGAACCCGGCGCCGAGGAGGAGGCTGCACCGGGCGCTGCCGAGACGCCGGCCGCCGAGGACGAGCCTGCCGCTGCGGAGGCGCCGGCCGCGGAGGATGCGGGCGAGGAGGAGGTTGCGCCTGCCGCTGCGGAGGCGCCGGCCGCGGAGGATGCGGGCGAGGAGGAGGCTGCGCCTGCCGCTGCCGAGGCGCCCGCCGCGGAGGATGCGGGCGAGGAGGAGGTTGCGCCTGCCGCTGCCGAGGAGCCGGCCGCGGAGGAGGAGCCGGCCGCGGAGGAGGAGCCGGCCGCGGAGGAGGAGCCGGCCGTCGAGGAGGAGCCTGCCGCTGCCGAGGCGCCGCCCGCGGAGGAGGTTGCGCCGGCTGCCGCCGAGGCGCCGGCTG
This sequence comes from uncultured Actinomycetes bacterium, assembly GCA_963797015.1. Taxonomy (GTDB): domain Bacteria; phylum Actinomycetota; class Thermoleophilia; order Solirubrobacterales; family Solirubrobacteraceae; genus JBBPZA01. The sequence goes on from CAWCNV010000006.1 coordinate 240,880, forward strand.
CCGCCGCCGAGGGCGACACCCCGGGCGCCGAGGAGGCCGCGCTGGACGACGAGGCCGTCGCGGCCGCCGCGCCGCCGCGGGCCAAGCCTGAGATCCCAGGGGCTGACCTCGAGCCCGACATCGTTCTCGAGGGCGGCTATCCGCTCGGCGAGCGCGAGCGGTCCGAGATCCCTGGTGCCGACCTCGAGCCCGACCTCGTCGCCGAAGGCGACGAAGGGCTCCCCGAGGCCGAAGGCGAGGAGGCGCCGGCGGAGGTGGCCGCCGAAGAGGAGGAGCCCAGCGCGATCGCGCAGGCCGCGATCGACCTCGCGGCCGGGGCGCGCTACGCCGCGACCGGTAAGCGCAAGACGTCGATCGCGCGCGTGATCCTGCGGCCGGGGAACGGCTCCTACATGATCAACGGCCGCCCGCTGGACACGCACTTCCCGCGCCCCACGCTGCAGCGCACGATCCGCCAGCCGCTCGAGACCGTGGGCTACGAGGGCCGCATGGACGTGGTGGCCACGTTGCGCGGCGGCGGCGTCTCCGGGCAGGCCGGCGCTCTACGGCACGGCATCGCCCGCGCCCTGATCGAGGCCGATCCCAACCTGCGCGCGGAGCTCAAGCGCCGCGGGTTCCTCACCCGCGATGCACGCGTCAAGGAACGGAAGAAGGCCGGCCTCAAGAAGGCGCGCAAGCGGCCGCAGTTCTCAAAGCGGTAGGCACGGTCCTGAGCCGTACCGTTCGGTTCCGCTTTCTCGGGGAGCCTGGAAGGTGACCCGCCGGCTGTTCGGCACGGACGGCGTGCGCGGCGCGGTCGGCGAGCTCCTGACCCCCGAGCTCGCACTCGGCCTGGCACGCGCTGCGACGGCGATCGCGCCCGCGGAGCGCCCGCGTGTGCTCGTGGTTCGCGACACGCGCGAGTCCGGGCCGATGCTCGAGGCGGGCGTCGCGGCCGGCATCGCGGAGGCGGGCGGCGAGGCGCTGCTGGCCGGCGTCCTGCCCACGCCCGCCGCGCCGCTGCTGCTCGGGCGCCACGGCCTCGACCTCGCCGCGGTGATCTCGGCCTCCCACAACCCCTATGCCGACAACGGGATCAAGTTCTTCGGCGCCGACGGCGACAAGCTCTCAGACGAAGCCGAGGCGGCGATCGAGCGGGCGCTCGACGACCCGGCTCCGCCGGCCGGGCACCCGGGCCGCGTGCGCGACCTGCACGGCGCCTTCGACGACTACCTGCGTGCGCTGCACGAGCGCTTCGCCGGCCTCGACCTTGCCGGCCTCGACGTGGTGCTCGACTGCGCCAACGGCGCGACCCACCGCGCCGGCCCCGAGATCTTCCGGCGCCTGGGCGCTGAGGTCACCGCGATGGCCGACGCGCCCGACGGGTGCAACATCAACGCGGATTGCGGCTCGACCCATGTCCCGCGCCTGGCAGAGCTCGTGCGCAGCGGTGGTCACGACCTTGGCTTCGCGTTCGACGGCGACGGCGACCGCGTGCTCGCCGTCGATCGCACCGGCGCCGTGGTCGACGGCGACGAGCTCATCGCGCTCGCGGCGCTGCACCTGCGCGCGGCCGGGAAACTGCCCGGCGACGGCGTCGCGGTGACGGTGATGACGAACTTCGGCTTCCACGCTGCGATGGCCGCGGTGGGGATCGAGGTCGCGACGACCACGGTCGGCGACCGCTACGTGCTCGAGGAGCTGCGCCGGCGGGGCTGGGCGCTCGGCGGCGAGCAGTCCGGTCACGTCATCGAGCTCGGCTTCGCGCCGTCCGGCGACGGGATCGCCGCTGCGCTGCTCACGATCGAGGCCCTGCAGGGCTCTGACCTCGCGGAGCGCGGGGCGATGCAGAAGCTGCCCCAGCGGCTGGTGAACGTGCGCGTCCGCGACGGCGGCTCGGCGCTCGAGCATCCGGCCACGTGCGAGGCGATCGAGCGCGAGCAGGCGGCGCTGGAGGGCCGCGGCCGCGTGCTGGTCCGCCCGAGCGGCACGGAGCCGCTGGTGCGCGTGATGGTCGAGGCACCCACCGAGAACGAGGCCGCCGACACGTGCGACCGCCTCGTCGCGGTCGTGCAGGCGCAGGCCTCGTAGGGGCGAAACCCCCCAGCTATCATTCTGATCTCCGCCTCCACCCGGAGGACGGGAGGGCCGCCGGCGCGGCTCTCTTCATTCATCGGAGGTTCTGTCAGATGTGCGGGATCGTCGGCTACGTCGGTGACCGCCCGGTGCAGGAACTGCTCCTGGCGGGCCTGAAGAAGCTCGAGTACCGCGGCTACGACAGCGCCGGGATCTCCGTGCTCGCAGACGGGAACATCAAGTCCGTGCGCGCCGTCGGCAACCTCCAGGCGCTGCACGACGCTGTCAGCGCAGCGGCGAGCGGCGGCGTCGCGGTCGCCGAGCGGCCGGCGACGATCGGCATCGGTCACACGCGCTGGGCCACGCACGGACGCGTGAGCGAGGAGAACGCGCACCCGCACTCAGACGACTCGGACCGCGTCCACATCGTCCTCAACGGCATCGTCGAGAACTACGTGGCGCTCAAGCGCGGCCTGATCGAGGGCGGCTCGCGCTTCTCGTCGGAGACCGACGCCGAGGTGGTCGCCCACCTGGTCGCCGCTCACTACGAGGGCGACCTCGCCGCGGCGGTGCGCGGCGCCTACGCGCAGCTGCGCGGCCACTACGCCTTCGTGGCGATGGCCGCCGACAACCCCGACACGCTCGTCGCCGCACGCAAGGAGTGCCCGCTGGTCGTCGGGCGCGGCGAGGGCGAGCAGTTCCTCGCCTCGGCGATCCCGGCCTTCCTCGGCGAGACGCGGCGCGTCCAGCTGATCGAGAACGACGAGATCGTGGTCGTTCACCGCGACGGGACCGAGTTCCAGCGGCCCGACGGCACAGTGGTCGAGCGCGAGGTGATCGAGATCGACTGGGACGCCGAGACGGCCGAGAAGGGCGGCTACGAGACCTTCATGCTCAAGGAGATCCACGAGCAGGCCGACGCCGTGGCCGAGACGATCGGCGAGCGCGGGGGCCGCGGTGTGGGCGTCGACTTGGGCGACCTCGGCGCGATCGACGACGAGCTGCTGCGCACCGTCGAGCGCGTGATCGTGGTCGCGTGCGGGACCAGTTACCACGCGGGCCTGATCGGCCGCTACGCGATCGAGCAGTGGGCGCGGATCCCGGTCGAGATGGACATCGCCTCGGAGTACCGCTACCGCAACCCGGTCGTCGGGCCCGGCGACCTGGTGATCGGGATCACTCAGTCGGGCGAGACCGCGGACACGCTCGCGGCGATGCGCCTCGCGCGCTCGCGCGGGGCGTCGGTGCTGGCGGTCACGAACGTGATGGGCTCGCAGGCCACGCGCGACGCCGATGGCGTGCTCTTCACGCGCGCGGGCCTGGAGATCAGCGTCGCCGCGACCAAGACCTTCGTATGCCAGGCGACGGTCATGTACATGCTGGGCCTGCGCATGGCCGAGCTGCGAGGCACGCTGCCCGCCGACGAGCTGACCCACCTGGTGGGGGAGATCAAGAAGCTGCCGCACTGCATCGACACGCTGCTCGAGAACGTCGAGAAGCCCGTGCGCCGGATCGCGGAGGCGCACTGGCGCTCGGACTTCTTCCTCTACCTCGGCCGCCACATCGGGCTGCCGGTGGCGCTCGAGGGCGCGCTCAAGCTCAAGGAGATCTCCTACGTCGCGACCGACGCCTATGCCGCCGGCGAGATGAAGCACGGGCCGATCGCGCTGCTCAACGAGTCGACTCCGGTCGTGTGCGTGGCGACAGACTCGCCGGTGCTCGAGAAGGTCGTCTCCAACATCCAGGAGGTGCGCGCGCGCGGCGCGCACGTGATCGCGGTGGCCACCGAGGGCACCGAGGACCTGATCGAGCACGCCGACGAGGTCGTGTGGGTCCCGCGCACCGACTGGATGCTCGAGGCCGTGATCGCCGTGATCCCGTTGCAGCTGCTGGCTTATGGCATCGCCCGCCACCGCGGCCTCAACGTCGACCAGCCGCGGAACCTGGCGAAGACGGTCACCGTCGAGTAGCGCGCCACGGTCCGGGCTAGCATCGGCCCGTGCCCCTTCCCCCCTGGCTCGAGCCGCTTCCCGACGCCGCGCGCATGCGCGCCGTCGACGCGTGGGCGATCGAGGAGCAGGGCGTGCCCTCGCTCGAGCTCATGGAGCGGGCGGGCGAGGGTCTTGCCGGTGTCGTGTCAAGTGTCGCGCCCGATGGAGCGATTGCCGTCGTGTGCGGTAAAGGCAACAACGGCGGCGATGGTCTGGTCGCGGCGCGTGTGCTGCGTGAGCAGGGCCGCGAGGTCGTCGTGTTCCTGCTCTCCGACCCCACCGAGCTCCGCGGCGACGCCGCCGTCAACCTGGAGGGCCTGCCCGGCGCCGCGCCGGTTGCCTTCGCGCCCGAGGCCCTTGGGGGCGCGTCGGTGCTCGTCGACGCGCTGCTGGGCACCGGCTTCGAGGGCGCGCCGCGCGAGCCCGTCGCGGGCGCGATCGAGGCGCTGAACTCCCACGGCGCGCCGGTCGTCGCGGCCGACGTCCCCAGCGGCGTGGACGCCTCGACCGGCGTGGTCGCCGGCGTCGCGGTGCGGGCGGCGGCGACCGCCACCTTCCACGCCGCCAAGCCCGGGCTGTGGATCTTCCCGGGCAAGGCGCATGCGGGCGCGGTGCGCGTGATCCCGATCGGGATACCCGCGGGCGCGCCGGCCGAGCAGGAGGTGGACGTGGGCCTGATCGGGCCGGGGGCGGTCGCGGCGATCCCGCGCCGCGAGGCGCAATCCACCAAGTTCAGCTCGGGCGCCGTCCTCGTGGCCGGGGGCTCGCGGGGCCTGACGGGCGCGCCGAGCATGGCCGCCGAGGCGGCCACGCGCGCCGGCGCCGGTTACGTGACCGCCTGCATCCCGGCCTCGCTCAACCTCGTGTTCGAGATTCGCCTGCTCGAGGCGATGACCGTGCCGCTGCCCGACGACGCCGACGGAGCGCTGCGGCCGGAGAGTGCGGAGATCGTGCTCGAGCGCGCACGGCGCGTCGACGCGCTGGTGCTCGGTCCTGGAATCGGCCGCGGCGACGGCGCGCTCGAGTTCGCGCGCCGGACCGCGGCCGAGGCCTCGGTACCGCTGGTGCTCGACGCCGACGGTCTTAACGCCCACGCCGGCCGCCTCGACGTGCTCGCCGGGCGGACCGCGCCGACCGTGCTCACCCCTCACGCAGGCGAGCTCGGGCGCCTGCTCGGGATCGAGAGCTCCGCGGTCGAGGCCGAGCGCCTGCGCCGCGCCCGCGAGGCCGCCGACACGGCGGGCTCGCTCGTGATCCTCAAGGGCGACGACACGCTGGTCGCCGAGCCCGGCGGCCGCGTGGCCGTCAATCCCGGCGCGACGCCGGCGCTGGCCACCGCGGGGACGGGCGACGTCCTGTCGGGCACGATCGGCGCGATGCTCGCCCACCGGCTCGAGCCGTTCCACGCCGCCTGCGCCGCGGTGTGGGCGCACGCCGAGGCCGGCCGGATCGCCGCGCGCGACCAGGGCGCGCCGGAGGGAGTCGTGGCCGGCGACGTGATCGCGGCCTTGCCCAGGGCGCTCGCGGCGGGCAGGGAAGCGGGCGCCTGAGCGTGCCGCAGCGGGCCCTGGCGCGGGTCAACCTGGCCGCCGTGCGCCGCAACTGCGAGCGGCTCGGGCGCGAGCTCGGGCCGCGGACGGCGCTGGGAGCGGTCGTCAAGGCCGACGGCTACGGGCACGGCGCGGCGCAGGCCGGCCGCGCCGCGCTCGCCGGCGGAGCGAGCTGGCTGGCGGTCGCCTCCGCCGGCGAGGCCGCGGAGCTGCGTGCGGCCGGGATCGAGGCGCGGCTGCTGGTCATGGGCGCGCTCAGCGGCGACGAGCTCGAGCTCGCGGTGGCCGCGGGGGCCGACGTCGTCGCCTGGCGCGAAGGGTTCGTGCGCGCTCTGGAGCGCCTCGGGGCGCCGCTGCGCGTGCACGTCAAGCTCGACACGGGAATGGGGCGGCTGGGCACGCGCGATCCGGACGAGGCGCGCGCCGTCGCCGACGCGATCGCGGCCTCGCCGCTGCTCGAGCTGGCCGGTGCGATGACCCACTTCGCCACCGCCGACGAGCCCGGCGACGCGTTCATGGGCGAGCAGCTCGCGCGCTTCGCGCCGTGGGCGGACGAGCTCGCGGCCGCCGCCCCGGGGCTCATCGTGCACGCCGCCAACAGCGCCGCGACGCTGCGTTCGCCGGCTTCCCACCGCGACCTCGTGCGGTGCGGGATCGCGATCTACGGCATGGACCCCTTCCACGAGGACCCGGCGCTCCGCGCGCTCGAGCCGGCGCTCGAGCTGACCTCCTACGTGGCCGACGTCAAGCCCGCTGCGCCGGGCCAGAGCGCAGGCTACGGTCGGCGCTGGCGCGCCGAGCGCCCCACGCGCGTGGCGGTGCTCCCGATCGGCTACGGGGACGGCGTGCGCCGCGGGCTGAGCAACGACGCCGACGTGCTGATCCGGGGTCGCCGTCATCCGCTGGTCGGCACGGTGAGCATGGACAACGTCACCGTCGACGTCGGTCCGGACTCGGACGTCGCGCCCGGCGACCGCGCGGTGCTGATCGGCCCCGACGGCGAGCAGCGGATCCTGGCCGAGGAGTGGGCGCGCAGGCTCGGCACGATCAACTACGAGATCACCTGCGGGCTGTCGCAGCGCGTCGCCCGGGTGCATCACTGGGATGGAGAGGAGCGATCGCCGGAAGCGAGGAGCGCGTGAACGCCGGCCTCCAAGCCGCGCGCGCGGCGCTGCGGAAAGAGGCCGTGTGGGTGGTCGGCGGGGCGCTTCGCGACCGCCTGCTGGACCGGGAGACCGACGACGTCGACCTGGCCGTCGACGGCGACCCGCGCGCGGCGGCGCGCGCACTGGCGCGCGCTGCGGGCGGCACCGCGTTCGCGCTGAACGAGACATGGGGAGCGTGGCGGGTAATCGGGCCCGAGCGCGCCTGGCAGGCCGACCTGATCGCGCTGGACGCGGGCGGGCTGGAGGCCGATCTGGCGCGGCGGGACTTCACCGTCAACGCGATGGCCGAGCCGCTCAGCGGAGGCGAGCTGGTCGATCCCCACGGCGGCGAGCGCGACGCAGCCGCGCGGCGGCTGCGGATGGTCGCCGAGCGCTCGTTCGACGACGACCCGGTGCGGGTACTGCGCCTCGCCCGCATGGCCTGCGAGCTCGAGCTCGTGCCCGAGGCGGCGACGGTCGCGGCCGCCTCGGCGCGGGCCGGCGGCCTGCGCGGAGCCGCCGCCGAGCGCGTGTTCGCCGAGCTCAAGCGCGTGATCGTCGCGCCGCGGGCGCGCGAGGGGCTGGCGCTGGTGGAGGAGACGGGCGCCGCCGACGCCGTGCTGCCCGAGCTCAGCGCCCTGCGCGGCGTCGAGCAGAGTGCCTACCACCACCTCGACGTCCATGACCACACGCTGGCCGTGCTCGAGGCCGTGATCGAGCTCGAACGCGATCAGACGCCCCTGGGAGAGCACGCCGCGGCCGTGCGTGAGCGCCTCGAGCATCCGCTCGCCGACGAGCTCAACGGCTGGGGGGCGCTGCGCTTCGGGGCGCTGTTGCACGACGCGGCCAAGCCCGCGACGCGCGCGATCGCACCGACCGGCCGCGTGACGTTCCTGCACCACGACGAGGCCGGGGCGCAGCTCGCGCGCGAGGTGCTGGGCAGGCTGCGGGCCAGCGAGCGGCTCGCCGGCCACGTAGCGGCTCTGGCGCGCCACCACCTGCGGCTCGGCTTCCTCGTGCACGAGCAGCCGCTGAGCCGCCGGGCGCTGTACCGCTATCTGAAGACCTGTGAGCCCGTCGAGGTCGACGTCACCGTGCTCTCGATCGCCGACCGGCTCGCGACGCGCGGCCGCAACGCCGACCGGGCGATCGGCGCGCACCTCGAGCTCGCGCGCGAGGTGCTGGGCGAGGCGCTGGCCTGGCGGGATTGGAGAGAGCAGCCGCCGCTCGTACGCGGCGACGAGCTCGCGCGCGAGCTGGGCGTGCAGCCGGGTCCCCGGCTCGGCATGCTCCTCGCGGCCGTCGACGAGGCGCGCTTCGCGGGCGAGGTGGCCACGCGCGAGGACGCGCTCGAGCGGGCCAGGCGCGAGCTCGCCCGCTAATCCGCCGCCAGCTCGCGCATCAGCGTGTCGCAGATCCGAGCGCAATCCGCGACCTTCTCGTAGTCCACGTTGTCTGCCGTGTCGGTCGGCTTGTGGTAGTTGGAGGGGAGCTTGTAGCGGTTGCACGAGCCGATCGCGGCGACGGGGTAGCCGGCGCGCAGTGCGATCAGGCCGTCGGTCGCGAAGCGCAGCTTCAGCCCGCGCCGCAGATGCACTCCGGCGCGCGCGGCAGCGCCCGCGACCAGCTCCTTGACCTCGCTCGGGTAGTCGCGCATCCCGACCATGCCCTCGCCTTCGACGAGCAGGAGCTCGGCGTCGCTGCCGACCGTGTCCAGGCACACGATCGTGGTGCTCTCGCGGGGAAGCGAGGGGAAGTGGCGGCGCGCGAACGCGCGCATGCCCTCCATATAGGACTCCTCCGAGCCGGTGGACACGAGCAGCACGCGCACGCCCTCCAGCGGGCGCTCCTGCAGCGAACGCGCGAGCTCCAGCAGCACCGCGACGGCGGTCGCGTTGTCGTTGGCGCCAGGGACCACCGCGCGCGACGCGATGTCGGCGAACGCGGCGAGCGCGATTGCGTTCAACGCCAGCCCGGTGCGCAGCAGCCCGCGCCGGCCCAGTGCGGCCGCCGCCGCGAGGAGCACGGCGATTCCGAACGGTGCCCCGGCCACCGGCGGCCACTCGTCGGCCTCGGCGTAGAAGTCCGGGAAGCGATCGGCCAGCCGCTGCAGGCCGCGGTCGTCGAAGATCGCGCCGCCGTGGGCGGCGTCGTGATGGGCGACGAACACGAGCGTGCGGCCAGCGTCGCCGTCGCCGGCCTCGGCCACCACGTTGCAGGTGTCGTGCCAGGGGAGCAGGCGGCGGAACCAGTGCGAGCCGCCCGTGACGTCGTCATACATGGCGGCGGCGGCGACCGCCGCGGCCGCCGCTCCCAGCGCGCGCCGGCCGCGCAGCGCGGCGATGCCGCCCGCTGCAGCCAGCGCCGCCTGGCCGATCGCCGGCCACCAGTAGGTCCCGTGGGCGCGCTCGTCCTCGATCCGCGCGCGCGCCCCGAGCTCGCTCAGGCGCGCCGCGATCCACTCCGCCGCCTCGCGCTCGCCCGCCGACGCGGATGGGCGCTCGATCGACGCGATCCGGCGCACCGCGGCCTCGATCTGGGCGCGGTCTGGCTCCATGGCCGCGGAGCCTAGTTGACGCGGTAGCGTCGCCTCATGGCGCCTTGGTGTCACCCCCGGCGGGCGATCCTCTTCGCGCTCGCGCTGCTGCTCACCGCCGCCGCCGGCGCGCTCGGCGGGACGGGCTGCGGCGAGAGCCGAATGGCCAAGCTCGAGTCACGGCTAAAGAAGGAGCTCTCGGCCCAGCTCGCCGAGCAGCGCGAGCGCGAGCAGAGCCTGCGCGCGCAGGAGCCGGCCGGCGCCGGCACTCCGGAGGTGGCGCGCGTCGACTGCCCTGACGGAGCCGACACCGACCCGGGCTCGATCCTGCACTGCCGCGCCCTTGACTCGCGCGGCGTGCTCGTCGGCATGCTGTCCGTCCTCATCGAGCGCGACGGGAAGCCGTCGTGGCAGTTCACCGCCGCCTCGCCCTGAGTAGAGTCCGCGCCCGTGCCGCCGGAGGACTGCCTCTTCTGCAAGATCGTCGCGGGTGAGCTCCCGGCGACGATCGTCGCCGAGGACGAGCGGACGGTGAGTTTCATGGACATCAACCCCGCAACGCGCGGCCACGCGCTCGTCGTCCCGCGCGCTCACGCCGACGACCTGCTCGAGGTCTCGGCCGAGGACCTCGGCGCGTGCGGGCTCGCCGCTCAGCGCCTCGCCCGCCGGGCCAAGGAGCGGCTGCAGGCCGACGGCGTCAACCTGCTCAACTCGTGCGGCAGCGCCGCCTGGCAGACCGTGTTCCACTTCCACATCCACGTGATCCCCCGCTACCGCGACGACCCGTTGCGGCTGCCATGGACGCCCGGCGCTGGGAACCGTGACGAGATCGAGGACGCGGCGGTGGTGTTGCGATGACCCCGGCCGGGCTGGAGCGCGACGGCCCGCTCGCCGTCGTCACCTTCGACTCTCCGCCGCTCAACCTCTACGACCGGGCGATGGGCGAGGCGCTCGAGGCGGCGATCGCCGATCTCGAGCGCGACCCGCCGCGCGGCTTGCTGTTCCGGGCGCGCGGGCGCGTCGTCTCGGGCGGCGTCGACGTGAACCTGTTTCAGGAGCGGGTGGACGCGGGCGGCGACAGCGAGCGGACGTTCGGCGACCTGCTGTCGGTGGGCCGGCGAGTCGAGGCGTTCCGGTTCCCGACGGTGTTCGCCGCGCACGCGCTGTGCCTCACCTGGGCCTTCGAGCTGGCGCTCGCCTGCGACGTGCTGCTGGCCGCCGAGGCCGCGGGCTTCGGGCTCGTGGAGCGCCGCGTGGGGCTGACGCCCGGAGCGGGCGGGACCCAGCGCGTCGCCGAGCGCGCCGGGCCGGCGCGGGCACGCGAGCTCGTTTACACGGGCGACATCTTCCCCGCGGCGACGCTCGAGGGCTGGAACGTGGTCAATCGCGTGCTGCCGGACGAGGGCTTCGACGACGCGGCGCTGGCTTTCGCGCGCGACCTCGCCGAGGGCCCGACGCGCGCGCACGCGGCGACCAAGGCGATCGTCCGTGCTTTCCGCGAAGGCGGCGTCGAGGAGGCGGACCGCGTGACACCGGGCACCGCGGGCGCCCTGTTCGCGACCGAGGACCTGCGCGGTGCCGTGGCCTCGTTCCTGGCCGAGGGACCGGGCAGGGCGACCTTCGAGGGCCGCTGAGCGCACGCGGCGCGGGCCCTCCGGAAGCGACTCCCGTCGCGCCGCCCGCCGCGTCCTGCTCGCCACCAGGCGCGACTCCAGCCGCGCAGTGGTGTTCAATGCCCCTGATGTCCAGCTTCCGTAACGCGCTCGCGCTCGCGGCCGGGGCGCTCGCGCTCGTCCCCGCGGCCGCCTCCGCGCAGGTGATCGAGATCGGGTCGACGACCGACCGTCCGCCCGCCTCGTGCCCCACCAATCCGTGCCAGGCCGTGACCCGTACCTCGGGCTTCCAGGTAACGGTTGCGGGCCGTGCCAAGTCGGGTCTGTTCGTCGCGCCCCGCAAGGGCCGGGTCGTCGGCTTCACGATCCGCCTGGGCAAGCCGACGACGGCGCAGATGACCTTCTTCAACGGCAACTTCGGCGGGGCGCCGCAGGCGCGCCTGTCGATCCTCAAGCCGCCCAAGACCAGGTACGCCTACCAGCTCACCGGCCAGAGCGAGGTCTTCAACCTCACGCCGTACCTGGGCCGCGAGGTGCAGTTCCCGCTGTTGCGCTCGTTGTTCGTGAACAAGGGCTACATCGTCGCGCTGACGACGCCGACCTGGGCCCCGGCGCTCGCGCTCGGGCTCGACCGCGGCAACGCGTGGCGCGCCAGCCGCGCGCGCGAGGATTGCAATGCCAATCCCCCGCCACAGGCTGCGCAGCAGCGCCTGCGGTCGCGGCGCGACTACCGCTGCCTGTATCGCGGCGCGCGCCTCACCTACAGCGCCACGATGATCACGACGCCGAGCTAGGGCCCCCCTACGGGCGCCCGGCCAGCACCCGCACCAACGCCTCCACCACGGCCGGGTCGAACTGCCGCCCGGCGGCGCTGCGCAGCTCGGCGACGGCGTCGGTCTCGGACATGGGCTCGCTGTAGGGGCGGTGCGCGATCATCGCGCTGTACGCGTCGCACGCCAGGATGATCCGCGACGCGACCGGGATCTCGTCGCCCGAGATGCCGTCGGGATAGCCGCTCCCGTCCCAGTGCTCGTGCTCGTGGCGGACGACCTGGGCGAGGTGGGCCAGCTCGGGCGTGCGACTGAGGATCTTGGCGCCGATCAACGGGTGCTGGCGCATGATCTGCCACTCCTCCTCGCTCAGCCGCCCGCCCTTGTGGAGGATCTCGTTGGGGATCGCCACCTTGCCCACGTCGTGGAGCAGGGCGCCGGTGCGCACGCGCGCGACCTCGCGGTCGGGCAGGTGCAGCCGCGCGGCGACTTCGGCGGCCAGCGCCACTACCTCCTCTGAGTGCTCGTGCGTGTAGTTGTCGCGCGCGTCGATCGCCGCCGCGAGCGCCTTGACCGCGGCGGCCGAGCCATCGCCCGACTGCCCGAGCAGGACCATCAGCGACTGGCGCCCGAGCAGCTCGGCCTGGTGCAGCCGCTCGAGCGGGAACGACGTCGACGCGCTGCGCAGGATCAGGACGCCGAACAGGCGCTCGGCGCCGATCAGCGGCACCGCGGCGTACGACCCCCTCGGTGCGCGCTCGTCGAGCGCGTGCGGCTGCACCCCGAGCGCCTTGTGGAGCTCCGCCAACATCCCGCGCGCGATGGCCGCTCCCGCGGCTTTCTCCGCCGGGTCGCCGCCCTCGATGGTCAGCGAGGTACGGACGAAGGCGCGCTGGGCGGGATCGCCGGGGTTGCGGGCGTCGGCCGTGCGCCGCAGGACGGGCACCACGCCCTCTCCGATCTCGTACAGGGCGACCTCCTCGAGGGCCAGCGCCCGGCGGGTGAGCGCGGGCAGGTTGGTGATCGCCTCGCGCGGCGTCTCGCACGCCGCGACCATGTCCCAGAACTGGCGCATCAGGTCCGAGGGCGAGCTCGAGCGGGTCACGAGCATCGCCAGCGCGTGCTCTGTCTCGGGTGAGGCGACGGCCACGCGCGCCCTACCCGTGCGCTTGGCCAGCAGCAGCGCGCGGTCGGCGCGCTCGAGCAGCTCCGGGGCGCCGAGGGGCTCGCTCCACGCCGCGAGCCCGATCGAAACCTCGAGCGGCGACCCGTCGAGGCTGACCGACTGCGCGATATCGCGGATCGAGGCGCGGATGCGCTCGGACTCCAGGCGCGCGCGCCGGGTGTCGATGCCGGGGAGCATCACCACGAACTCGTCGCCTCCGAAGCGCGCGAGCTGCTCGCGGGGCCGGAACTCGCGGGCGAGCACCTCGGCGACGCGCTGGAGGATCTGATCGCCGACGAGGTGGCCCGCGCGATCGTTGAGCTGCTTGAAGTTGTCGAGGTCGATGATCATGCAGCTCAGCGGCTCGCCCTCGCGCCGCGCGCGCTCGATCTCCTCGCGCAGGCGAACCTGCATCGCGCCGTGGTTGAGCACGCCGGTCAGCGAGTCGGTGCGCGCTGCCGAGCGCGCCACCTCGTAGGCCTCGGCGTTGCGGCAGGCCACCGCGGCCAGGTCGGCGATCGCCTCGAGCAGCGCGAGGTCCTCGGGGGAGATCGGGCGCATGCTCCGGAAGCCGACGGCGAGCGAGCCCTTCAGCGAGCCCTCCCACGACATCGGCACGGCGACGGCGGTCTGGAACTCGCGCACGCCCTCGATGTCGGGTAGCACGACCTCCTCGGCGTAGGCGTTGGACACCGCCGGTCGCCCGGTCGCCAGCACCTGGCCGCCGACTCCCTCGCCCGGGCCGATGCGCGCCCCGTACCAGTCCTCCGGCTCGGCGTGGCCGGCGGTCGCGATCCCTCCGCCGCTGCCGTCGGCGAGGTAGATGCCGGCGCCGTCGCCCCCCAGCGCCAGGTCGGCCTCGCGCGCCAGCGCGGTCAGCACCTCCGGCAGCTCGAGGCTGCCGCCCAGCGCCCGCGCGGCGTGCGCGACCGTGGTCTGGTGCGTGAGCTCGCGGCTGCGCTGCCGCTCGGCCTCGCGCAGCGCGAGGCCGGCCGCGGCCTGGCCGACCAGCGCCTCGGCGACCTCGACGTCGAGCGCGGAGAACTCGCGCTGCTCGTGCGATACGAGTACGATCACCGCCCGCACCCGGCCGTCGAAGGCCAGCGGCAGCAGCACGCAAGCGCCGACCTCCCAGCGCAGCACCTGCTCGCGGCTCAGCTCGTGGCTGTCGCGAGCCGAGGCGACGACGAGCGGCTGCTCCGTCTCGAGGACGGCGCGCACGGCGGGACCGCCGTGGGCGAGGCCGTGCGCGTACTCCTCGACCACCGCGGGACCGCCGTTGACCGCCGGCTTCACGACTCGCCCGCGGCCGAGACCGCGGTCGGGGCTGACGAGCTGGAGGTGGACCTGGTCGAGCTCGAGCGTCAGGCACAGCTCGCGCATCAGCGCCTCGGTCATCTCCTCGAAACCGGTGCGCTCGAGCACCGCAATGGACATGCGGCGAACGGCGGCAAGGGCGCGCTCAGTTGCGATCGACTGGTGGGCGAGCAAAGTGACTCCAACCGGCTACGCCGGCCTGAGGTGAAAATCGGCATCGCTCGGCGCGAGCTTGACCGCGCGACGTCCGCTCGGCGCGGGTTCGCGGCCGGTGAGCGCTGCTCAGCAGGCGCCCGGGTTCTCGCGGCAGTACTTCTCGAAGCGACCGGCCGGGGAGTTGGGCGACGGGGAGCCGCCGCTGCCGGCGCCGTCCGACGGGGCCTGCGAGCCGCCTGAGCCACCCGAGTCGTCCGACCCGCCGGAGCCCCCGGACCCCGAGCCACCCGAGCCGCCCGAGCCGCCGGATCCCGAGCCGCCGGAACTGCCGGAGCCACCGGAATCGTCGCTCGTGGTCGTGCCTCCCGAGCCCTGGCCCGTCGAGGAGCGGGTGGTGGTCGCCGTGCTCGGCGTGCTGGCCGGTGAGGAGCCGGGAGCGGTGAGGCTCGGCCGGCTCAGGCCCTTGTCGTCACCGTTGTCGCCACCGCCCCCGCAGGCCACCAGCCCGACGGCGAGCGCCGCGCCCAGGAGCGCGGCGAGAACGAGCAACGACAGGCGCAGGCGCATGGGAGCGGAGAGCGGCGGTCAGAAGCCGAGCGCATTCATGCGCCGGCCGCACGTCGGACAGTCGTTGAGGTCCTTCTGGGCGAAGGAGTCGCACCAGTTGCAGATGCGAAGGTTCTCGACCCCCCAGGGCAGGTTCGAGGGGGAGGGGGCGAGCGGCAGGAGCTTGCCCACCACCTCGAGCTGCTCGCCCGTCTCCTGGTCCACGTAGACCTTTCCGGGCTCCGCCTCGATGATCACCTCGCGACCGGTGGACGGCGCGCGCAGGCGGTATCTCTGGCCGACGCTCACGACGCGCAGAGGGTAGCAACGGGCGCCGCCGCGACGGCCGGCGCGCAGATATGGTCCCGCGCCGCGTGCGCCTGCTCATCTTCCACGGCTACCTGCTCCGCGGGACAGGCTCGAACGTCTACAACGCGAACCTCGCCGCGGCGCTGGTGCGCGCCGGCCACGAGGTCCACCTGTTCTGCCAGGACCTGCACGCGGACGAGCTGCCGTTCGTCGATGCGGTCGGGACGTGGCGAGATGGGGCGCTCGAGGTCGAGGTCCTGCGCGAGCCGGTGCGCTGCACCGCTTACCGGCCCGACATCGGGAAGGTGCTGCCCGTTTACGTGGCCGACCGCTACGAGGGCTTCGAGGCGCGCCCGTTCTCCGAGCTCTCCGACGCCGACGTCGAGGACTACGTCCAGCGCAACGTGACCGCGGTCCGCGACGTCGTGGCGCGCAGCGCGCCCGAGGGGGCGCTGGCCAACCACCTGGTCATGGGCCCCGCGATCCTCGCGCGGGCGCTGAGCGGGACAGGGATCGGCTTGGCGGTGAAGGTCCACGGCTCGGCGCTCGAGTACACGGTCAAGCGCGACGCGCGCTTCGAGCCCTACGCGCGCGAGGGCACCGACGCGGCCGGCGTGGTGCTGGTCGGGTCCCACCACACAGGCGAGAGCCTGTGGGCGGCGCTCGGGGACCCGAGCCTGCCGTCGCGCACGCGGCTGGGCCCGCCCGGGGTGGACGTCGAGGCCTTCGTCCCGCGCGACCCGGGGCCCGCGGCCGAGGGCGTGCGCCGGCTCGCGACCGCGCTGCGCGCGCGCGGCGGCGGCATCGAGGGCCACGGATCGTTCGAGCGCGACCCGGCGGCCGCCGCGGCGGCGATCGAGGAACTTCGCCCGGGCGAGCAGCGGCTGGTGGTCTTCGTCGGCAAGCTGATCGTCAGCAAGGGGATCGACCTGCTGCTCGCCGCCTGGCCGGTGGTCCTCGCGCGCGTCCCCGACGCCCAGCTGGTGATCGTCGGCTTCGGCGCGTGGCGAGAGCAGGGCGAGCGCATGGTGCGCGCGCTGGCCGAGCGCGACGAGGCCGCGCTGGGGGAGATCGTGGAGGAGGGCCGCGCCGCCGAGGGCGGGCCGCGCGAGCCGCTGTCCTACCTGCGCGCGTTCCTTGCCGGCGAGGGTGCCGAGCCGGCCTACGCGCAGGCGGCGGCGGACCTCGAAAGGCGCATCGTGTTCACCGGCCGCCTGGAGCACGAGGAGCTCGCCGAGCTGCTGCCGGCGGCCGAGGCGCTCGTGGTCCCCAGCACGTTCCCCGAGGCCTTCGGCATGGTCGCCGCCGAGGCTGCGGCGTGCGGCGTGCTGCCGGTGGGCGCCGATCACTCCGGCCTGGCGGAGGTGGCCGGCCAGCTGGCCGAGAACGTGTTGCCCGAGGTGCGGGCGCTGCTCTCGTTCGAGCTCGGCGAAGGAGCGGTCGCGGGGCTGGCCGACCGCGTTGCCGGCTGGCTCGAGAGCCCGCCGGAGGTGCGAGCCCGGGCGCGCGAGGCGCTGGTCGCGACCGCCCGCGAGCGGTTCTCGTGGGACGGGGTCGCGCGCGGCGTGGTGGCCGCCGCGAGCGGCGATCTGCAGGCGCCGGAGCTCCGGCCCCTGGGATAGAGTGCGCGCCCGATGAGATGGCGAAAGGGCAGAGCCCGCGCGGGGATGGTCGCCGCGCTGGCGGGTGGCGCCGGGCTGCTCACCGCGCTCGGCGGCTGCGGGATCTCGTTCGACAGCGGCCAGGACAACCTGGTGGCCGGAAAGCAGCAGTTCGTGGCCAAGTGCGGCGCCTGCCACGTGCTCAACCGCGCCGGCACCAAGGGGACGGTGGGGCCCGACCTCGACGTCTCCTTCCAGCGCTCGATCCAGGACGGCCTCAAGCGAAGCACGATCGAGGGCATGGTCCGCGACCAGATCGCCCACCCGAACCCGCGCGGCATCCAGACCGGCCCGACGCCCCCGTTCGGCACCGGCAAGCCGGCCCCGCGGGTCAAGATGCCGGCCGATCTCGTCGATGGCAAGCAGGCCGAGAACGTTGCCGCCTACGTGGGCTTCGCCGTGGCCAGGCCCGGCAAGGACACCGGCACCCTGGCCACCGCGGTCCAGCAGGCGGGCGGCGGCAAGCCGATCGCGGCCACGAAGGGGGCGATCGACATCCCCGCCGATCCGACCGGTCAGCTCGCATACGTGACCAAGCAGGCCTCCTCGCCGCCGGGCAAGCTGCTCGTCTCCTCGACCAACAAGTCCCCGACGCCGCATGACATCGCCATCCAGGGCCCGGGACTGAGCCTGACCAAGGGCGCGATCGTCAGCAACGGCGGCACCTCCAAGCTCCCGCCGGTGACGGTCAAGCCCGGCAAGTACGTGTTCTTCTGCACGGTCCCCGGGCATCGCCAGGCGGGGATGCAGGGGACGCTGACCGTCAAGTAGGCGCGGTGGCGCCCCACGCGACCCTCGCGCCGGGTCGGGACGTGGTCTGGGATCGACGAGGGAAAGGAGGGGGGCCGAGAGTCGCCCGCCGCATTCTGACTCGAGTTATCGACCTCAGAGGTACATAAGTCGACTCAGAAAGGATTCAGCTCGACACCGGCGCGGTCCTCTTTGCCGCCTCTCGCTCCGCGCGGTCGTGCTCCGCTGCTGCCTTCCAGAAGAAGAACGCCAGCGCGAAGAGGATCACGAAGAAGTCCAGGCCGAGCATGAGCCCGCCGGCGATCTGCTGATCGGCTACCGGCGAGAGGCCGTGCGCGCGGGGGCGCTCGCCATAGATCGCGAAGTAGACCGGGCGGCGGGTGATGACGAACGCCATCCCGAGGAACATGCCCATGAAGCGCGCTCCGAGGACGTGCCCGGCCTTCCACAGCTCGGCGCGCATCCGCGCGTGCTCGGGCTCGATCACCGGCCACCACACCAGCATCGCGCCGGCGACGAAGCACAGGTGCTGGATCGCGTGGAGGGCGGGGTGGTGCATGGCGGCGGCGAACAGGACCTCGAAGTGCCAGCCGTAGAGCATCACGACGAACAGCGGGATCGCCACGTAGGGCCGGCGCAAGACGCGCAGAACGCGCCGCAGCCAGCGCTGCCGCGCGAGCGGGATGAGGACCGGCGGCGGCAGCATGTGCTGGAGCACGGGCGTGCGGAGGCCGACCAGGATCAGCGGCGCCGCGACGTCGGCGATCAGCAGGTGCTGGGCCATGTGCGCGCTCATGAGGTCGGTGGACAGCGTGTCGATCGGCCCCAGCAGGCCGCTCGCCGTGGACAGCAGGCCGGCCGCGAACGAGAGCTGCTGCCACACCGGTATGCGCCGGCCGCGACCGTGCAGGACCAGCACGGCGCGCCCGTAGAGCACGGCGCCAAAGGCGATCAGGATGGCGGGAGCCGCCTCCACGCGCCCATTGTGACGCGTGGGAGGCCGATCACTCCCGGGTACGGATGAACCCGAGCGGTCACGCGGTGGGTTTCGCTCGGGAGGCCAGTCCGGAGAGGAGAGCCCGATGAGGAGCCGCGTGGTGAGCGGCGGCCGTGGCGATCGCCCGGCGTCGCCGGCGAAGGTGGCCCGCGCCTAGGGTGACCGGAGTCGCCCTCGTGGCGCTGCTGTTCGCAGCGGCAGGCTCCCCGCCGGCCTGCCCCGGAGCGGCGCCTCCTAGAAGATCGCCCGCGCGAGAAGCACGATGAGCACGATCGCCACCACCACGGCGGCGACCCAGAGGAGGAAGCGGAACGCCTCCTGCTCGGAGCGGAGGGGATTGAGCACGGCTAGCGGAGGGGATTGAGCACGGCTACAGCACGTAGACGGTGCTGTAGACGATGATCCACATGATGTCGACGAAGTGCCAGTAGATCCCCGGCACCTCGACGCCCCGGTGCTCCGCCGCCGAGTAGTGGCCGCGGAACGCGCGGACGGTGACCATCGCCAGCAGCGTGAGCCCGACGAAGACGTGCGCCCCGTGCAGGCCGGTGAGGCCGTAGAAGATCGAGCCCTGGGCCGTGTCGTGGGGGGCGAAGCCGATGTGCACGTACTCGTTGATCTGCACGAACAGGAACGTCGCGCCCAGCACGAAGGTCGAGAGGATCCCCGCCTTCAACCCGAAGCGGTTCTCGTTCTTGATCGAGGTCAGCGCCCAGTGCATGGTCAGCGACGAGGACAGCAGGATCGCCGTGTTGACCCCGGCCACCGCCACCGGCAGCTCGGTTCCCGGCGCCGGCCAGGGGTTGTTCAGCACGACCCGGATGAAGAAGTAGGCCGTGAAGAAGGCCCCGAAGATCATGATCTCCGAGATGATGAAAAGCAGCATCCCCAGGGTCTGGGGATCGACCCGCGAGGACCGGTTGGCCTCTGGCGGGTGGGCCTCGTGCTCGTGCTCGTGCTCGTGCCCGATGCTGACGGCGCCGGCTTCCATGGCTCCTCCTAGCGAGCCGCCGCGGGCTCTGACTCGGCGACGACGTGCTCGACCGGCTTGCCCGACACGCCGCGCACGCGCTCGATCAGGTCTGCGCGCAGCCAGCCCGACTTCGTCTCCGGGAAGGTGGAGATCACGATGTCGGAGACGCGGAAGAACTGCAGCGCGTTGATCGTCGCGTCGTAGGGGTCGGGCTCGCCGATCATCCCGGCGCACAGCAGGCCCTCGGCGCGCATGTTCCGGAGCGTCGCGTTGAGGCGCTCGCGCGCCTCGCGGGCGGCGTGGCCCTGCCCGTGGGGCTGGGGCACGACGACGATGTAGAGGTGGCGCCCGTCCTCGGCCTTGGCCTTCAGGCGGTCGAGCAGCGCGCGCTCGCCGACCGTCTGGTTGGCCACCACGAGCGTGACCGGGAACGGGAGGTCCTCG
Source organism: uncultured Actinomycetes bacterium (assembly GCA_963797015.1). Classification (GTDB taxonomy): domain Bacteria; phylum Actinomycetota; class Thermoleophilia; order Solirubrobacterales; family Solirubrobacteraceae; genus JBBPZA01. The sequence goes on from CAWCNV010000006.1 coordinate 260,858, forward strand.
GCGTCGAGGTCGACGACGATGTGCTCCACCGGCAGGCCGGACTCGTGGCGGATGCGCTCGACGAGGTCGCGCCGCAGCCAGCCCGAGACCGTGGCCGGCTTGGTCGAGACGATCACCATGTCGGGCTGGAACTCGGCGATCGCGTCCACGGCCGCGGCGAACGGATCGCGGTCGCCGACCTCGCCCTCGATCTCGAAGCCCTCGCTGGCCATGAACTGGCGCGCGAGGTCGAGTCGCACCTTGGCGGCGTCCTCCACCGCCTCGAGGTAGATGATCCCGCCCGACTTCGGACGGGTCTGCGGGATGACGAGCGCGAAGGAGGTGTCGCCCTCCTTCTTGAGATCGCGGACGCGATCGAGCAGCTTGCGGCTGCCGACGGTCTCGTTGGCCACGACCAGCACCTTGCGTTCAGCCACGGGTCAGGCCCTCCTCACTCGGTACTCGGTCTGGTCGCCACCGTGCCGGCGGGACGCGCCTCGGTCGGGGCCTTGAAGATCCCGTGCACGGCGCCGGGGATGCCGTACTCGTAGGGCCCGCCGACGACCGTCGGCACCTGGTCGAAGTTGAAGATCGGCGGCGGCGAGGAGACCTGCCACTCGAGCGTCAGCGCGCGCCACGGGTTGGCGGCCGCGCGCGGCCCGCCGCGCCAGCTCGAGACCATGTTGTAGACGAACACGAGCGTGCTGAGCCCGACCACGAAGCTCGACAGCGAGATGAAGAGGTTCCAGCCCGCGAACTTCTCGGCGTAGTCGGAGACGCGACGCGGCATGCCCTCCAGGCCGATCACGTGCATCGGCCCGAAGGTCATGTTGAAGCCGACGAAGGTCAGCCAGAAGTGCAGCTTGCCGAGCGTCTCGTCGAACATCCGCCCGGTCATCTTCGGGAACCAGTAGTAGACGCCCGCGAAGATCGTGAACAGCGATCCGCCGAACAGCACGTAGTGGATGTGGGCGACGATGAAGTAGGTGTCCGAGACGTGGATGTCGATCGGGATGATCGCCAGCATCACGCCGCTGATCCCGCCCAGCACGAACATCGTCAGGAAGCCCAGCGCGAAGAGCATCGGCGTGTCCAGGTGCAGCACGCCGCGCCACAGCGTCGCCAGCCACGAGAACACCTTGATCCCGGTCGGCACGGCGATGATCGCCGTGGTGATCATCATCGGGATGCGGATCCAGGACTGCATGCCCGAGACGAACATGTGGTGGGCCCAGACCGTGAAGCCGAGCACGACGATGGCCAGCAGCGAGAAGGCCATCATCCGGTAGCCGAAGATCGGCTTGCGGGCCTTCACCGCGAGGATCTCCGAGATGATCCCGAAGCCCGGCAGCATCATGATGTAGACGGCCGGGTGCGAGTAGAACCAGAAGACGTGCTGGTACATGATCACGTCGCCGTTGGTGCCCGCGGCCAGGCCGGTCTGGAAGAAGTTGAAGTGGAGCGCCCGGTCGAGCAGGACGAGGAATTGCGAGGCGGCGATGAACGGGGTCGCGATCACGACCAGCAGCGATGTCGAGAAGTTCGCCCACACCAGCAGCGGCATGCGCCAGAAGCTCATGCCCGGCGCGCGCATGGTGATGATCGTGACCAGGAAGTTGAGCGCGGTCAGGACCGACGACGCGCCCGCGAACTGCACCGCGATCGTGAAGAACACCTGGCCGATCGGCAGGTCGGTCGACAGCGGCGCGTAGGCGGTCCAGCCCGACGAGAACGATCCTCCGGGCGCGAAGAAGCTCGCGACCATCATCAGCCCGGCGATAGGGAGCAGCCAGTAGGAGAGCGCGTTGAGCCGCGGGAAGGCCATGTCCGGCGCGCCGATCATGAGCGGCAGGACGAAGTTCGCCAGCCCGGCGAAGACCGGGATGATGAACAGGAAGATCAGGATCGACGCGTGGACCGAGAAGAGCCCGTTGTAGGTGTCAGCGTCGACGAACTGCGAGCCGGGCGCGGCGAGCTCGGCGCGCATCAGCATGGCGAGCATGCCGCCCACCAGCAGGAAGAAGAACGACGTCACGGTGTACTGGACGCCGATGACCTTGTGGTCGGTGTTGATCCGGAAGTAGTCCTTCCAGCTGCGGGCACCGTGGCCCGAGTGGTCCTCGGGGCGCGTGGGACGGCCGGCGGCCCAGTAGAACCAGTAGTCGAAGCCGCCCATGCCGACGAGGAAGAAGATCGGCGCGGCCAGCAGCGAGACGGTGAGCACCGCCTCGCCGTCGAGCACGGGGTCGTAGTTCAGCGCCAGCCGCAGCAGGATCGTCAGGGCGTAGGCGAATCCGATCCCGAGGGCGAAGCCGAGGGCCCCGCGGTACCAGCCGGGTGCCCGCAAGCGGGCGGCCATCTCTAGCTGCACCTCCCGTACGTCATTTCGCGGCGACCTTCTCAAGATACGCCACCAGCGCGGCCAGTTGCTGCTTGGACAGGGTGGTGGCGTAGTTCTCGGGCATGATGTTCGGCGAGAAGCCCTTGGCGATCTGCGCGTTCGGGGTCAGGATCGACTGGCGGATGAACGCCGCGTCCTTGCCCTTGAGCACCTGGCCGAGGTTCGGGCCGGTCGTGCCGGTCGTGCCGGCCGCGGCCAGCGTATGGCAGCTGCCGCAGGCGGGCTGGGCCGTCTGAGTGAAGATCATGCGACCGGCGGCCGTCGCCTCGCCGCCGCCGGAGGGGGCGGGCGCGGGCGCGGCGGCGCCGCGGGCCTGCTTGGCGATCCACAGCTTGAACGCGGCGGGCGTGACCACGTGGACGGTCGAGCGCATCGCCGCGTGTCCCAGGCCGCACAGCTCGGCGCACACCACCGGGTAGGTGCCGAGCCTGTTCGGGGTGATGCGGTACTTGGTGAGGAGCCCCGGCACCGCGTCGATCTTCATGCGGAAGTTGGGCACCCAGAAGTCGTGGATCACGTCCTTGGACCGGACCTTGAACTCGATCGGCCGGTCCTTGGGCAGGTAGAGCACGTTCGTGCTGACCGGCCTTGAGCCCGTGCTCGCGGCCGGGTACTGGTAGTTCCACGCGAACTGCTCGCCGGTGACGTTGACCACCATCGTGTTCGGCTTGGGCTTCTCGATCCGGTGCAGGACGACGTAGGCGTAGGTGCACAGGCCCACGAGCAGCATCGCCGGGATCGCGGTCCAGACGACCTCGAGCGAGGTGTTGCCGTGGATCGGCGGGCCGTCCTTGAGCTCCTCGCCGGGCCTCATGCGGAACTTCCACACGCAGAAGAGGACCACGACCTCCACCAGCACGAAGACCGGCACCGAGACCACCAGCAGGACGTTGAACAGGTAGTCGATGTCGTCGGCCTGCGTGGAGGCCTCGCTGGGGAACCAGTTGATCGACAGCGCGATCACGATGCCGATCGCCGAGGCCACGGCGCCCAGCGCGAGCATCTGCGCCAGCGGGTGGCGCCTCACCGCCGATTCCCCTTCCACGCCATGGTCGCGGCATCCTATGGGACGCCGCCGCCGGAGGAGTCGTCAGGCGCGGGCGCCTTCGAACGACCCTGGTATGGTCAGAGCGGCATTGCGCTAATCGTTGCAAGCGGCTGGTTGGAGGAGCTAGCGATGCGGGTGAGAGACGGAATGAGCCGGCTCATGTTGACGGTCGGACCGGGTCACACGTTGCGCGACGCGGCGCGCCTGATGCACGAGCGGGGCGTCGGCTCGGCGGTCGTCCTCGATCCCGAGCAGCCCGGCCCGGGGATCCTCACCGAGCGCGACCTGCTCACGTCCATCGGCTCGGGGCAGGACCCCGACAGCGAGCGCGTCGCCGACCACCTGACCTCAGAGCTCGTCTTCGCGGAGCCCGACTGGTCGCTGGAGGAGGCGGCCGCCGCGATGGTGCGGGGCAGGTTCCGCCATCTGATCGTCGTCGAGCGGGGCGAGATCGCAGGGATTCTCTCGGTCCGCGACGTGGTCCGCTGCTGGACCGACGACGGCGCGTCGTGCGAGGTCCCGCCTTCCGCCGCTCTGGGCCAAACGGCCTAGCGAAGCGGTCCGAGGCGAACTGCTAGTGCGCTTCGGGCGGTAGTTCGGCGATATCGCGGCGGGTATCGCGGATCCAGCGCGCGATCGACCACAGCGCGATCACCGCGCCGACGATGGTGAACCCGATCCACGTGGTCAGGCCGACGAGCAGGAGCGTGATGCCGACGGCCACCACCAGCGGCAGGATCGTGTTGCCCGGGAGGTGGATCTCCTCGCCCGCGGGCGGGACGTCGGCCGAGGTCGGCGTGCCCTCTTGGCTGCTGCTCTCCATCGTCAGGAGATGTAGAGCGCGGCGGCCAGGAACGAGACGCCGAACATGAACAGGCACACGGCGCCGACGAGCAGTCCGGTGCGGATGTTCTTGCGTGCCAGGCGGCGGTCCATGCGGCTCGAACCCTACAGGTGCGCGTCGACCACCATCGACACGAACAGCAGCGCGAGGTAGGCGAGCGAGAACAGGTACAGCCGCAACGCGGAGCGGCGGTCGGCGCGTCGGTACAGCACGACCGCGGCGGCGACGAACCCCAGTCCCAGCAGCATCGACGCCGCCAGGTACTCGATCCCGAAGCCGCCGGCGCAGAACGGGAGCTGCGTGACCGCGTAGAGCAGCCCGCTGTAGAGCAGGATCTGGCGCCGCGTCTCGCGCTCGCCGCGCACCACCGGCAGCATCGGGATCCCGACCTTCGCGTACTCGCCCTTCATCAGCAGGCTCAGCGCCCAGAAGTGCGGCGGCGTCCAGAAGAACACGATCGCGAACAGGTAGAGCGCGATCGGGTCGAGCGTGCCGGTGACCGCAGCCCAGCCGACCAGCGGCGGAACGGCGCCGGCCGCGCCGCCGATGACGATGTTCTGCGGCGTCGAGCGCTTGAGCCACATCGTGTACACGAGCACGTAGCCGAGGAAGCCGGCCAGCGCGAGCACGGCGGACAGCAGGTTGACCGCCAGGCTGAGCTCCACGAACGAGGCCGCGGCGAGCGCAAGGCCGAAGAGCAGCGCGGAGCGCGGCGCGATCCGTCCCGCCGGCACCGGCCGCGTCGCGGTGCGGGCCATCCGCGCGTCGATGTCGCGGTCCCAGTAGTGGTTGACCGCGCCGGCGCCGCCCGCCGACAGAGCCCCGCCCAGGCACGTGAGCGCGACGAGGCCGACGCTCGGGTCGCCTGCCACGTACATCGTCGTCACCGTGGTCAGCAGCAGCAGCGACTGGACCTTGGGCTTGGTCAGCGCCAGGTAGTCGGAGGCGACCAGCCACACGCGCGCGGGGGCGCGGACGGCGAGGGCGGCGTGCGAGGCGCGGCTCACTTCCACGGCGCGGAGGGTACGCCTACGCGCGCACCGCGGGCGCGGTCGTCTCGGCGGGCTGGTCGGCCGTGCCGGTACGGCGCTCGATCGAACGCCGCAGGTCCTTCATCGGCTCGACGGAGCGCACGCGCGGGACGACGTCGAAGTTGTTGGCGGGTGGAGGTGACGTGGTGAACCACTCGAGCGTGTTCCCCCGCCAGGGGTCGGGGCCGGCCTTGGCGCCGTGGCGCAGCGAGCGCACCACGTTGAACGCGGTCACCAGAACGCCGAGGGCGAGGATGAACGAGCCGATCGTGGAGATCAGGTTCCAGATCCCCCAGTCGCCGATGTCCTGGTACTCGTAGATGCGCCGCGGCATGCCAGAGAGGCCCAGCGAGTGCTGGATCAGGAAGGTGACGTTGAAGCCGATGAACGTCAGCCAGAAGGACACCTTGCCCAGCGTCTCGGAGAGCAGCCGTCCGGTCATCTTCGGGAACCAGTAGTAGAGCCCGGCCATGATCGCGTTCACCGCGCCGGCGACCAGCACGTAGTGGAAGTGTGCGACGACGAAGTAGGTGTCGGTCACCTGCCAGTCGATCGGGAAGATCGCCAGGATCACCCCGGAGACCCCGCCCAGCGTGAAGAAGGCGATGAAGCCGCACGCCCAGTACAGCGGCGTCTTCATCTCGAGCGTGCCGCGCCACAGGGTCGCGATCCAGTTGAAGATCTTGATCCCGGTCGGGATGCCGATGATCATCGAGCTGATCATGAAGAAGGCGAGCACGGCGGTCCCCGTGGGCGTGGCGAACATGTGGTGCGCCCAGACGAGCAGCGACAGGAAGGCGATCATCACCGTGGCCGCCGCGATCGCCTTGTAGCCGAAGATCGGCTTGCGCGCGAACACGGGCAGGACCTCGCTGATGATCCCGAACCCGGGCAGGATCATGATGTAGACCTCGGGGTGCCCGAAGAACCAGAAGAGGTGCTGCCAGAGCAGCGGCGATCCTCCCTGGCTCGCGTCGTAGAAGTGGGTGCCGAAGTGGCGGTCGGTCAGCAGCAGCGTGACGGCCGCGGCGACCGTCGGCAGCGCCAGCACGAGCAGCACCGCGAAGGTCAGGATCGCCCAGCAGAACAGCGGCAGGCGGCCCCAGCCCATGCCCGGAGCGCGCATGTTGGCGATCGTCGCGTAGAAGTTGATTCCGCCCAGCAGCGAGGAGATGCCGGTGAGGTGGATTAGGAAGATCCACGCGTCGATGCCGCCGTTGGGCAGGTACGCGTTGTCCGACAGCGGCGCGTAGCTGGTCCAACCCGCGGCGGGGGGCGACCAGATGACCGACGCGTAGAACACCACGCCGCCGGCGACGAACAGCCAGTAGGAGAGGGCGTTCAGCCGCGGGAAGGCCATGTCGCGCGCGCCGATCATCAGCGGCACGATGTAGTTGCCCAGGCCGGCCATCATCGGCACGACGAACAGGAAGACCATCGTCGTCCCGTGCATCGTCAGCAGCTCGTTGTAGGTCTGCGGGTCCAGGAACGTGTTGTTCGGGGCCCCGAGCTGGAGGCGCATGAGCAGCGCCTCGGTCCCGCCGACCATGAAGAAGACCCAGGCGGTGACCATGTACATGATCCCGATCTTCTTGTGGTCGACGGTGGTCACCCAGTCGAGCCAGGCGCGGCGCGGGCGCTCGATGTCGTGGGCGGCGATCTGCGGCCGGGCACGGGTGGGTATGGCGGTGGTGGTGGCCATCTAGGCGGTCATCCTGACGACGGCGCGGCGGCGCACGCGCCGGGTGGGGGCGGGGTGGGCTTGTTGCGCTTCGCCGGCGTGGTCGCCAGCTGCGCCTGACCGATCAGGAGCTTCTGGCACGCCATGTAGGCCTTGAACTGCGCGGGGGTCACGGCCTTCACGCGCGCGTACATGTTGGCGTGGCCGTTGCCACACAGCTCCGCGCACTGGCCGCGGAAGATGGTCCCGACCTTGCTGGCGGGGATCTTGAACCACGTCTTGTTCGTGTAGCCCGGGAGCGCGTCGAACTTGCCGCCGAGCTCCGGGATCCACCACGAGTGGGCGACGTCCTGGGAGCGGATCTTCAGGACCACCGTGGTGTCCACGGGCGCGACCATCAGCTCGTAGGAGAACGCGCCGTTGGGATAGGTGTAGCGCCACACGTACTGCTGGCCGTTGACGTCGATCGTGATGCCACTGTTGCCCGGCGGCGGCGGCTGGTTGTAGGACGCGACCAGCGCTCCTCCGGCGGCCGGCACGAGCGCGTTGGGCCCGCTCGCCGGCGGGTCGTTGATCGCGCTGAGCCTCGAGAACGAGAGCACGATGCAGGACCACGACGATCACCGCCGCGCCAGCCGTCCAGCCGATCTCCAGGCGCGTGTTGCCGTGGATCTGGGCGGCCACCTTGCCCTTGCGCTTGCGAAAGCGGACCACGGTGTAGAGCAGCAGCGACTCGACGCCGACCAGCACGATGATGGCGACGACCAGCACCATCTTGAACAGGCTGTCGATGTCGTCGGCGTTGGGCGAGCCGCCGGACTGGGGCGTGAACGCGTCGGCCAGCACCGGGCCCGCGACCACCAGCCCCACGGCGAAGAGCGCCACGACGAGGGGCAGGGCGCGGCGCAGTACACGGAAGCACTGGGGCACGGCGGGCAGCATCCTAATCGACCTACGGGCGCCCCGGAGCACACGTCTCAGCGCAATGCAAGACGGCTGGTTCCGGCGTCTAGGTGCCGGTGAAGCGCGCCTCGCGCTTCTCGACGAAGGCCATCGCGCCCTCGGCGAAGTCACCCGTGGCCGCCTGCTCCTGCTGGATCGTCGCCTCGAGCTCGAGCTGCTCGTCCATCCCGGCGTAGACCCAGCGGTTGAGCTGGCGCTTGCTGCCGGCGTACGATCGCGTCGGCCCGGAGGCCAGGCGGTCGAGGAGCGCGCCCGCTTCGCGCTCGAACTCGGCGTCGGCGAACACGCGGTTGATAAGCCCCCACTCGAGCGCCTGGGGGGCCGGGACGCGCTCGCCCAGCATCGCCATCTCGGCGGCGCGCGCGTAGCCCACGCGTGCGGGCAGGAACACCGAGGAGCCGCCGTCCGGGGTCAGTCCGATGTTCACGAACGCGAGCAGGAAGTAGGCCGACTCGGCCGCGACCACCAGGTCGGCGCAGATCGCCAGCGAGCAGCCGATGCCCACCGCCGCGCCGTTGACCGCCGCCAGCACCGGCTTGGGCATCTCGCGGATGCCGACCATGATCGGGTGGTAGCGCTCGGTGAGCGTCGTGTAGACGTCGGGCCGCCCGTCGGGGGTCGGGTCGAAGCCGGCCTTGAGGTCGGCGCCCGAGGAGAAGCCGCGCCCGGCGCCCGTGATCATCACGGCACGGACGTCGGGGTCCTCGGTGACGGCCTGCACTGCGGCCAGCAGGTCGAAGCCGAACTGCTTGTCCCACGCGTTCATGCGCTCGGGGCGGTTGAGCTCGATCTTCGCCGCCGCGCCGCGGCGGTGGAGGTTCACTGTGTCATAGGCGTTGGCCAGCTCGAAGTCGGTCATGGCCGGATCCTATGGGGCCGGGCGCAGCCCGAAGCGCGTCGGCAGCGCCTCGAGCTCGGCGATCCAGTCGGCGGGCAGCCCGCGCTCGCGCGCGCCTTCCAGCATCAGCGCGAGGTAGTCCGCGCGCGGGGTGAGCTCGTCGCGGGCCTTGTCGACCACCTCGTAGGTGGCGGCCCGCACCTCGGCGCCGTCGTGCACGACGGTGATGGTCCGGCGGCGGTAGCCCGAGTGGGCGACGAACTCCTTGCGATCGAGCGCCTCGAGCTCCGCGCGGGTGACGGCGTAGAGCGCTCCCCACACCGCGTGGCCGGGCGCCTCGACGACGTCGGCGGCGCCGGCCTTCCAGCGCGCCGATCGCCGCAGGAACGCGAGCCGGAAGCCGTCCAGACGCCCCGGCCCGACGAAGCGTGCGCCCGGGCACCACGCGTCGATCACGCGTGAGGAGAGATTGCTCCCGTAGGCGAAGTAGCGCTCGTCGCGGGCCTCCATGCATCCGCCCTACACGGGATACTGGGGCCCTTGCGCGCCTCGAGCGCCATTCGAGCGGCGGCCGTCGGCGCGGTGGCCGCCGGCATCGCAGCGCCGCTCGTGCGGCGCCGCCTCCGCCTGCCCCCGGCGGCCGTTCTGGGCAGCGTGTGGGCCGCTCCGGTCGGCCTGTGCGTCGCCGTGCGCCGCTCGCCGGCTCGCGACGTGGCGACCTGCGTGCTGCAGATGTGGGCCTACGTCGCGACCTACGAGATGCCCAACGACGACCCCGACCGCCTGCTCGAGCGCGTGCGGATCGACTACCCGATCGCGGCCGACACTGTGCTCGGGCTCGGCACGCCGCCGACCCTCCGCCTCCAGCGCCACTCGGACCCGCGCTCGTTCTCGCTGCTCGAGAAGGTGCTCGTGTGGGCGCACTGGGTTTGGTTCCTGGTGCCGCACGGTTCGGTGGCCTACATCCTCCTGCGCCACCGCGAGCGCTTCCCGAGCTCGGCGGCACGGCTCTACGCGACCTTCGACCTCGGCGTGACGTTCTACTGGACGATTCCGACGGCGCCGCCGTGGTACGCGGCGCAACACGGACGGTTGGGCGGCGGTTCGGAGCGGGAAGACCTCGTGCAGGTGCGTCGGATGATGGTCGAATACGGCGAGCAGTTCTGGAAGGACGGTTGGCAGCCGCTCTACAGTTTTCTTGCAGGAAACCCGCTCGCAGCCATGCCTTCGCTCCACTTCGCGACCGCCGTCATGGCCGCGCGCCTGCTCGCCGAGACCGGACCCGGCGCCGGCGCTGTCGGCTGGACCTACGCACTCACACTGGGTCTCGCGCTCGTGTACCTGGGCGAGCACTACCTCGCCGACCTGCTCGCGGGCTTCGCGCTCACGGAGGTCGTCCGCCGCGGCGCTCCGCGGGCCGCACCGCTGGCGCGCCTGGTGTCGCGCGGCGTGCAGGCGCTCGAAGCCCGCGCGCACGCGTGATCATGGCCGAGCGCGTCGCCACTGGGAACCAGGGCAGCCGCGCGCCGATCCAGGAGGCCAACCCGACTGCGGCGGCCGACGACGACGAGGAGATGCCGCGCCGGCCGGTCTCGCGGCGGGCGGCGCTCCTGTTCGGGCTGTTCGTGGTCAGCGCCGTGTGCTTCATGTACTTCGTCCTGCCGCAGATCGCCGGACTGCAGGACACCTGGAACCGCGTCGACGAGGGTGACCCGTGGTGGATCGCGATGTGCTTCGTGTTCGAGGTGCTCTCGTTCTGCGGTTACATCATGCTGTTCCGGACCGTCTTCGTCCGCGGCGGCACGCGCATCGACTGGCGCGCGAGCTACCAGATCACGATGGCCGGCCTGGTGGCCACGCGGCTCTTCGCGGCCGCGGGCGCGGGGGGCATCGCGCTGACCGCGTGGGCGGTCCGGCGCTCGGGGATGGAGCGGCGGGTGGTCGCGTGCCGGCTGGTGGCCTTCACGGCGATCCTGTACGCCGTCTACATGCTGGCGCTGGTCATCGACGGGCTCGGCATGTACTCCGGCCTGTTCCCGGGCCCGGCGCCGTTCGCGCTGACCGTCGTGCCCGCGATCTTCGGGGCGTCGGTGATCGCGATCTTCCTGCTGATCGCGCTGCTGCCGGGCGACTTCGAGCGCCGCATCGTGCGCTGGAGCCACCACCAGGGCCGAGTGGGGCGGCTCGCCGGGAAGGTCGCCGCGGCACCCGCCTCGCTCGCCAGCGGCGTGCGGACCGCGCTGCGCCTGCTGCGCGACCGCGAGCCCGGGATGCTCGGGGCGATCGCCTGGTGGGGCTTCGACATCGCGACTCTGTGGGCCGCGTTCCACGCCTTCGGCGAAGCGCCGCCCTGGTCGGTGGTCGTGATGGGCTACTTCGTCGGCATGCTCGCCAACACGCTCCCGATCCCGGGCGGGATCGGCGGGGTGGAGGGCGGCATGATCGGGGCCTTCGCGGCGCTGGACGTGAGCGCCGGGCTCGCCGTCGTGGCCGTGCTCGTGTACCGCGCGTTCTCGTTCTGGCTGCCGACGGTCCCCGGCGCGGTCGCCTACTTCCAGCTCCGCAAGACTGTCCAGCGCTGGCGCGAGGCGCCCGCGCTCGAGCGCGCTCCGCGCGACTCTCGCGTTGATCCGATCGCTACTATACAAAGTGAAGTGAGGCAGTGACCACGACGGGAGAATCCAAGGACATGGCTGAAGTCGAGCAGGTGATCATCATCGGCAGCGGCCCCGCGGGCTACACCGCGGCGCTCTACACGTCGCGCGCCAACCTGCGCCCGCTGGTCATCGAGGGCTTCCAGTGGGGCGGGCTGCTCCAGCAGACGACCGAGGTCGAGAACTACCCGGGCTACCCCGAGGGGGTCATGGGCCCGGCGATGATGCAGGAGTTCCGCGACCAGGCCGAGCGCTTCGGCACCCGCTTCATCACCGACGACGCGACGCGCGTCGAGCTGGCGACCGAGCCCGGCGGCGTGCATCGCGTCTGGGTCGGCAACGACGAGTACCGCGCGATGACCGTCGTCCTCGCGACCGGCGCCCAGCACAAGAAGCTGGGCATCCCCGGCGAGGAGGAGCTCGGAGGTCGCGGAGTGAGCTACTGCGCGACCTGCGACGCCGCTTTCTTCCGCAACAAGCGGACGATGATCGTGGGCGGCGGCGACTCCGCGATGGAGGAGGCGATCTTCCTCTCGAAGTTCGCCGACAAGGTCACGGTCGTGCACCGCCGCGACGAGTTCCGCGCCTCGAAGATCATGCTCGAGCGCGCCCACGAGCGCGACAACATCGAGTGGCTGACGCCCTACGTGGTCGAGGAGCTGGTCGCGCGCGACGGCGGACCGTCCCTGACCCACGCCGTGCTGCGCGACGTGGATACCGGCGAGGTCCGCGAGTGCGAGTTCGACGGCGCCTTCGTCGCGATCGGCCACGAGCCGCAGTCAAAGCTCTTCCGCGACCAGGTCGAAGTAGACGCGGACGGCTACGTGGCGACCGAGGGCAAGTCGACGCGAACGCAGCTGCCCGGCGTGTTCGCGGCCGGCGACGTCGTCGACCACACCTACCGCCAGGCGGTCACCGCCGCCGCCAGCGGCTGTCAGGCGGCGCTCGACGCCGAGTGGTACCTGCGCGACACCCCCGAGGTCCCGACCCCGGCCGAGATGCCGGCGGCGCCGGTGCCCGAGTCCCACTACGCGCCCACCGCGGCCGCCGCGCGGGTTCGCACGAGCTGACCGTTGGGGCCGGTCTTCTACTACGACACGAACTCGCCGTACGCCTACCTGGCGGCGCAGCGGATCGACGAGGTGCTGCCCGAGGCGACGTGGCGGCCGATCGCCTTTGCCTTCCTGCTGCGCGAGCAGGGGCGCATGCCGTGGTCGATGGACGAGCGTCGCGCTGCCGGAATCGACGAGGTGGAGCGCCGCGCTGCCGAGCGCGGCCTCCCGGCGGTCCGCTGGCCCGAGGGCTGGCCGCGCGAGACCTACTCGCTCGCGCCTTTGCGGGCGATGCTGCTGGCCGAGCGTCGCGGCCTGCTCAAGCCCTTGACGCTCGCCCTCTACCGGCGCGCGTTCGTGGAGGGCCGGTCGTTGGCCGAGCTCGACAGCGTGCTGGCCGCGGCCGAGGAGGCCGGGCTCGGGGCCGACTCCGTCCGCGATGCGATCGACGACCCGGAGCTGAAGCAGCGCCTGCGCGAGACCACCGACGAAGCGCTCGCGCTCGGCGTTCACGGGGTGCCGACCGTCGCGGTCGGCGAGCAGCTCTTCTGGGGCGACGATCGGCTCGAGGACGCGGCGGCAGCCGCGGGCGCTCACCTCAGGTAGACCGGGTTCGAGAGGATCCAGGTTCGCTCCCGGCCGTGTGCCGGCAGGCGCGCCTCCGCGCGCCAGACACCCGGCTCGCTCGCCCGGTGGCGCAGCTCGGTGCCGCGTGCGTGGGCGACCGCGCGGCCATCGTGCACGAGCGTCAGCGCCGCGGGCCGCGGTACGCGGGCCAGCAGCTCATGGCCGTCGCCGAGCGGCGCCTGCGCGCCCATCCTCACGCCGGCCGCGCCGAAGTCGAATCCCCGTGCGGGCGCGAGCGAGTCGATCGCCAGATAGCAGCGGCCCGCCCCCAGCGCGGCGTAGATCGCGGCGACGTCGGCGTCCACGTCACCGGTCACCGGCGCGTCGAGCAGCACATGCGTGCGCATGTGGCGGAACGAGCGCGCGTAGGACATCAGCCGCAACGGCACGCGGCCCGCGATGCGCCTGCCGATCTGGTGGGCGTCGATGCCGCCGAGCGCCACCACTGGCCGGCGCGCGGTGAGCCGGTCCCATTGGGCAACGTTGTGGGCGGGCGGGTGGTCGACGACGCGCTGCGGCGCCGCGACGAAGCGGGCGACGTCGGCCATCGAGCGGAACCGCTCCGCGGTGTCTGTCACCCAGCTCCACAGCTCGATACCCGTGTAGTCGTCGCCCTCGAGGGTCTCCCACGGGATGCCGCTGCGCTGGAAGCGCTCGGAGCCGCGCGAGAAGGGATGGGCGAGAAAGCCGATCCCGCCCTGCTCGCGCACGGCGGCCTTGATCTCGTCCGCAGGCAGGCGCCGGTCCACCTCCTCGCGCACGCCGAAGGCGAGGTAGTGATTGCCTTGACTCGGCGAGATCTCCTCGCCCACGCACACGAGCACGTCGCCGAACCAGCGCTCCTCGCCCCGGCGCCGGGCGGCGAGCGTGTCGTGGTCGGTCAGCAGCACCGCGTCGACACCCGACCGGGCCGCGGCGGCCGCGATCTCGGGCACGGTGCCGGTGCCGTCCGAGTGGGTCGAGTGGCAGTGGACGACGCAGGCGAGGTCGACCGGGCCGGGCACGAGCGTCGCCCCCTACCGCCGCGCGCCGAAGATCCGCACGGACTCCGCTCGGCCGTCGCGCGCCGCCATCCGCACCCCTTACCTACCGGCGCGCGCCGAAGATCCTCAGCAGGAAGAGGAAGAGGTTGATGAAGTCGAGGTAGAGGCTGAGCGCGCCCAGTACGGCGGTCTTGCGGCCCTGCTCGGAGTAGGCGTCGGCGCCCGACTCCTGCAGCTTCTTGATCCTCTGCATGTCGTGGGCGGTGAGCCCGGCGAAGATCACGACGCCGCCGAAGGTGACGACCCAGTACAGGCCGCTCGAGGCGACGAACAGGTTCACGATCGAGGCCAGGATCAGGCCGATCAACGCCATCAGCAGGATCGACCCGAGCTTCGAGAGGTCGCGCTTGGTGATCCACCCGAGCGCGGCCATGGTCCCGAACATCCCGGCGGTGATGAAGAACGTGCCGGCGATCGACGCGGTCGTGTAGACCGCGAAGATGATCGACAGGGTCACGCCGTTGAGCGCCGAGTAGAGGAAGAAGGCGCCGGTGGCGACGGCGGCCGAGATCTTGTTGATGGCGAAGATGAGCCCGAAGACGAGCGCGAGCTCGGCCACGATCAGGATGAGCAGCAGCCCGCCGTGGTCGTTCCACCACGTCTCGTCGACGCTCGTGCCGATGGCCCACGCGACGCCACCGGTGATGGCCAACCCGATGGACATCCACGCGAACACGCGGTGGACGAACGAGATCTCGAGACGCTCGCGCTCCTCGGCGCGCGGGATTGCGTAGTCCATGGGCGGCCACTCTAACGGCCGCCGAGGCGAGCTCAGGTCGCCGTCGGCTTCCTGTCCAGCGCCGCCACGAAGATCGCCGTGTCGGCGAGCGAGGTCATGCGGCGCACCTTGCCCTCCTCGAACGCGATCACGTGCGCGTAGGGCACCTTGACGGGGTTGCCCGTCGCCTTGGCCCTCGCTTCCACGTGGCCGAGCACGACGACCGTGTTCCCCTCCTCGACGAACTGGTCCGCCGAGAGGCGGAAGTCCTCCCACTGCTCGGGGATCGCGGCGATCATCCGGACGAGCGCCTCCTTGCCGCGGTGCTGCCCGGCGCCCGGGACGTTCTCGACCGTGGTCCCCTGCCACAGGATGTCGTCGTGGGCGAGGTCCAGCGCCGCCTCGAGGTCGCTGCGCCGGAAGGCCTCGTAGCGCTCGCGCAGGCTGTCGCTGTGGCGGCCCACCGGTCGCGGTCTACTTCAGCCCGACGAACACGGTCTTGTGCTCGAGGTAGGCGTCCAGTCCCGCGTGCCCGTGCTCGCGGCCCAGGCCCGAGGACTTGTAGCCGCCGAACGGCGCCGCCGGGTCGGCCACACCCCAGCCGTTCACGTACACCGTGCCGGCCTGGAGCAGCGCGGCCAGCCGGTGGGCCTGGCCCACGTCGCGCGTCCACACGCCGGCCGCGAGCCCGTAATCGCTCGCGTTGGCGCGCGCGGCGACCTCCTCCAGCGACTCGTAGGGCTGGGCGACGAGCACCGGCCCGAAGATCTCCTCGCGCGTGATCACGAGCTCGTCGGAGTCGGTGGTGAAGAGCGTCGGCTCGACGAAGTAGCCGTCGCCCTCGGGGCGCCCGCCGCCGGTCACCAGCTCGGCACCCTCCTCGCGGCCCTTGTCGATGTAGCCGGTGACGCGGTCGCGCTGCTCCTCTGAGACCAGCGGGCCGATGAACGTCGCGGGGTCGAGGCCGGGACCGACCTTCGCGCCCTGGGCGGCCTGGGCCAGCGCGTCGACGACCTCGTCGAAGCGGTCGCGGTGCACGAGCAGCCGCGTCGCCGCGTTGCACGCCTGCCCCGAGTTGAAGTACATGCCGGTGAACGAGCCCTTGATCGCGGTGGGCAGGTCGGCGTCGGGCATGATCACGTTGGCCGACTTGCCGCCGAGCTCGAGCGTGACCCGCTTCAGCGCGCGCCCTGCCTTGGCGCCGATCTCGCGGCCGACCGCGGTCGAGCCGGTGAAGGCGATCTTGTCGACGCCGGGGTGGTCGACCAGCGCGGCGCCGGTCTCGCCGTCGCCCGGGATCACGTTCAGGACTCCGTCGGGCAGCCCGGCCTCGAGCGCGAGCTCGCCCATGCGCAGCGCGCTGAGCGGCGTCTGCTCGGCGGGCTTGAGCACGATCGTGCAGCCCGCGGCAAGCGCCGGGGCGACCTTCCACATCGCCATCAGCAGCGGGAAGTTCCACGGCACGATCTGGCCGCAGACCCCGACCGGCTCCTTGCGCGTGTAGCAGAGCGTGTTCGGGATCGAGACCGGGATCGTGTCCCCCTCGATCTTCGTCGGCCAGCCCGCGAAGTAGCGCAGGTGCGCGACCGTCGAGGCGACGTCGACGACCTTGGCAAGCTTGACCGGCTTGCCGTTGTCCAGCGACTCGATCTGCGCGAGCTCGTCGCCGTGCTCCTCGAGCAGGTCGGCGAACCGGTTCATGGTCGCCGAGCGCTTGGCCGGCAGCATCTCCGGCCAGGGCCCCTCGTCGAAGGCCGCGCGCGCTGCGGCGACCGCGCGGTCGACGTCCTCGGGCCCCGCCTGCGCCACCTGCGCGATCGGCCGCGCGGTGGCGGGGTCGAGCGTCTCGAACGTTCTGCCGCCCGCGGCCGGGCCGCGCTCGCCGCCGATCAGGAGCCCGTGGTCCGACTCGAGGAAGCGGCGCGCGGGCTCCGAGAGCGCGTCGGGGAGGGTCGCTGCGGTGGTGCTCATGGAAGGTGCTCCGGTCGGTGTCAGGGGGAGAGGACGATCTTGAGCGCCTCGCGGCGGTCGTAGGCCGCGTAGCCCTCGGGGGCGTCGGCGAGCTTCATGTGATGGGTGACGAGCGGTGTGGGATCGACGACGCCGTGCTCGATCAGCCTCAGCACGCCGTCCACGTGCGCGACGACGTTGGCCTGGCCGTAGGTGACATTCAGGCCCTTGTTCCACAGCAGCGCCATGTGGACCTCGAGGCGTGAGCCGTAGACGCCGATCACGCACAACCGGCCCGCGCTGCGGGTCAGCCGGATCGCCATGTCGAGCGCGTCGGGGTGGCCGACCGCCTCGATGCAGGCGTCGACGCCGCGGCCCTCGGTGAGGGCCTTGACCGCGGCGCGCGGGTCCTCCTCGGTCAGGTGGACGGGCTGCGCCCCGAAGCGCTTCGCCATCTCCAGCCGCGCGGGCACGCTGTCGATCGCGACGATGCGCGCCGCGCCCGCGGCCTTGGCCACCTGGACGGCGCACAGCCCCACGGGGCCGAGGCCGAGCACGGCGACCGTGTCGCCGAGGCCGATCTGCGCCGAGGTGACGGCGTGGTAGCCCGTGCCGAGCACGTCGCCGGCGAACAGCGCGGCGTCGTCGGAGACGGTCTTCGGCGCGCGGCGCAGGGTCATGTCCGCGTGCGGGACTCGTACCTGCTCGGCCTGCGCGCCCTTGAGGTCGCCGGAGATCTTTCCGTGGCCGAAGATCTTCGCGTCGACGCACTTGTGGAAGGCGCCGTGGCGGCAGAAGAAGCACTTCCCGCAGGCGGTGACGAAGCAGCCGATCACGCGGTCGCCCTCGGCGACCTGGTCCACTCCGTCGCCGGCGGCGACCACGCGGCCCACGAACTCGTGGCCGATCGTGAAGCCCGGCTCGACGGGATGGCGGCCGTGGTAGATGTGGAGGTCCGAGCCGCAGATGCCGGACGCCTCGATGCGGACGATCGCGTCGTCGGCCTGCTCGAGCTCGGGCTCGGGGACGTCGTCGACGCGGACCTCGCCGACGCCCTGGAAGGTCACGGCCTGCACGCGGATCACCCTAGCGCGGGCCCGGCCCCGTCAACCGTCCAGGCGACTGGCAGCGGATCGCTCGGCGCGTCGCGCGGCTCCTTCAATCGGTCCAGTCGCCGAGCAAGGGATCGCTCGGCACGTCGCGCTCGATGGCGTCGAGCGTCGCGCGGCGGAGCTGGTCCTTCGCGAGCGCGAACGAGCGGGCGGGGAGCTTCGCGCGCCCGCGGGCGACCTCGAGCGCGCGGGGGAGCACCGCGTCGGGCTCGGCGAGCTCGTCGAAGAAGCCGAGCTCGAGCGCCCCGCGGGCGTCGACGAGCTGCGCGTCGAGCACCGCGCGCCGCGCGGCCGCCGGCGCGAGCTCCGCCCGCACCACGGCCGCCGCCGCGACCGGGTAGGGGACGGCGACCGCGACCTCGGTGAGCCCGTAGCGCCCCTCGGTCGAGCCGACGCGGTGGTCGGCGCACAGCGCGAGCACCATCCCGCCCGCGATCGCGTGGCCGTTCACCGCCGCCACGACGGGGCGGGGGAAGCCGTACCAACCCCCGGCCATGCGGTTGATGCCCTCGACCATGCGCCGCTGACCGGCGGCGTCCAGCGTGGGCACGAGCTTGAGGTCCGCGCCCGCCGAGAAGAACCCCGGCCGCCCGGTGAGCACCACGGCGGCGGGGTCGTCGGCGGCGAGCGTGTCGAGCACGCCGGCGGCCTCCTCGAGCAGCTCCGGGCTCATCGCGTTCGCCGGCGGGCGGTCGATGCGCACGACGGCGATCCCGTCCTGCGACTCGATCGAGATCAGCGGCATCGCCGTCGAGCTTATTGCCCGAGGGAGCGCGCGCGAGGTAGGGTCGGCCCTTGTCGCGCTGTGCGGGCAGATCGCGATGGGTCGGAGCCGTGGCTGCGGCCGTTGTCCTGTGGGCACTCGCGCTGGTCGCTCCGGCCGGCGCCGCGCGCATTTCGCAGTTCAGGCTGCCGAACGCCGACAGCAATCCAACTGCTATCGCCGCCGGTCCGGACGGGGCGATGTGGTTCGCGGAGAGCGGGAGGATCGGCCGCATCACCACTCGCGGCCGGGTCACAGAGTTCGCGCTGCCGGATCCACAGAGCCGAGTGGTCGCGATTACGGCCGGGCCTGACGGCGCGGTGTGGTTCGTCCGGCCGAGCGACGTCTTATACGCCCCGGGCAAGATCGGGCGGATCACGACCGCCGGCACGATCACCGAGTTCCCGGGTCCCTCGGACGGCGACGCGATCACTGCTGGCCCGGACGGCGCGCTGTGGGTCACCGGCTTCGAGATCGACGAGCTCGGGAAGATGACGACGGCCGGCGTGTTCACCAAGTTTCCAGGCAGCTTCGGAGGTGTCGAGGACATCGCCGCGGGGCCAGACGGTGCCCTGTGGTTCACCTCGCACGACACCGCGTCGATCGGGCGCATCACAACCACGGGGGCGCGGAGTGGATTCATCCTTCCGGACTTCCCGCTCCACGAACCGCGCGCGATCATCGCCGGCCCGGATGGGGCGCTGTGGTTCACGATGACTGGGCAGGGCCCGGGGCTCGGCCGGATGACCACTGCCGGGGCTTTCACCTGGTTCCATGTACCTGCTGGAGCGATCGGTGCGGGCCCGGACCGTGCGGTGTGGTTCACGGAGCGCGGGGGTATCGGTCGCATCACCAGCGCCGGAGTGGTCAGGAATTACCCCGTACCAGGCGGAGGAGCGGGCGGGATCGCCCGCGGGCCTGACCGTGCGCTGTGGTTCACCGAGCCGTCCGACAATGCGATCGGGCGGCTCGAGCCGCAGCCCGGGGACGCTCGGCGCGCGTGCCGTGCCGAGCAAGCGCAGCTCGGGCGGCCGGCGTTCCGGGCGAAGTACGGCGTGCCCTTCGCGATGCTTCGCTGCATCGCCGCGCAGAGGGGTTAGGATCGGCGGCGATGGCGGAGGTCTCCAAGGCGGTCCTGATCACGGGCTGCTCAACGGGTATCGGCCGCGCGACGGCCGAGCGTCTGGCCGGTGCCGGGCACACCGTCTACGCGACCGCGCGGCGCCTTGACTCGATCGCCGACCTAGAGGCTGGCGGCTGTCGGCTGCTTGCGTGCGACGTCAACGACGAGGCCTCGATGGCCGCGGCCGTGCGCGCTGTCGAGGAAGCCGAGGGTGCGGTCGGCGTGCTCGTCAACAATGCGGGCTACAGCCAGAGCGGCGCGATCGAGACGGTGCCGATGGAGCAGGTCCAGAAGCAGTTCGACACCAACGTGTTCGGGCTGATCCGCATGACCCAGCTCGTGCTCCCCGGCATGCGCGCCCAGCGGTGGGGGAGGGTGGTCAACATCTCCTCGATGGGAGGCAAGATGACCTTCCCGGGCGGCGGCCTCTACCACGCGACCAAGTACGCGGTCGAGGCGATCTCCGACGCGCTTCGCTTCGAGGTCGCGGGCTTCGGCGTCCAGGTCGTGATCGTCGAGCCGGGGCTGATCCGCACCGAGTTCGCCGACACCGCCGTCGGCGCGATCGGGGAGGTGAAGGGCGGCGAAGAGGATGCCTCGGACCCCTACGCGAAGTTCAACCGCGCGGTGGCCAAGGCGACCGCGGAGACCTACACCGGGCCGCTCGGCAAGCTCGGCGGCGGCCCCGAGGCGGTCGCCGAGACGATCCAGAAGGCGATCGAGGCCGACAAGCCCCGCACCCGCTACCCGGTCACGCCATCGGCGTGGCTCGCAATGGCCCAGCGCCGCATGCTCCCCGACCGCGCGTGGGACGTCGTGATGGGCACGCAGTTCCCGCGGCCGGGCTCGTAGCGACCGGCCGGCGGCGGAGGGAATGCGACGAGCGAGGGTGGGCGTCCGTCCGCGCGCCGACCCGCGACGCGGACGGACGACGACGGAGGGGGGGCGCGCCGGCCCCGCCCTCCTTCGTCGATCTGCCCCCGGCTTTGCGCCGCTTGCGAGCTGCCGCGCTTGCGCCGCTTACGAGCTGCCGCCGGACGAGCGCCGCGACGATCCGCCGCGCGAGCCCGATGACCTCGAACCGGACGACCGCGAGCCCGACGAGCGCGAGCGGCTCGAGCCGGACGCGCGCGAGCTGCCGCTCCGCGACGATCCGCTGCCCGCCTTCTTGGCGCGCGAGCCGCCGCTGCGCGACGCGGTGCTCCGGGACTTGCTCGCGCTGCGCGTGCTCTTCGCGCGCGAGCCGGCGCTACGGGACGAAGCGCTGCGCGAACTCGCCTTGGATCCCCCGGACGCACCGGACGCACTGCCCGGAAGCACGTCCTGGATCCGCTCGGACGTGGCCTTCTGGAGCTTCTCGAATTCGCGCCGGATGCTCTTCTGCTGTTTGCGGGCCTCCTTGCGCGCATCCTTGACGAACTTCTCGACTTCCTTGACCCGTGCGCGCGAGTTCTTGCGCAGTTCGTCGCCGAGCGACTCGCGCAGAGACTTGAGGGCCTCCTCGACCTGGTCGAGCGCTTCGTTGAGGCGCTGGATCGCGGCTTCGGCGCCGATCCCCGAGCTTCGCTTTGCCTGTGGTGACACCGTCCGCTCTCCTCCCAAAATGGTGGTTGCGCGCGTACCACTACACCCTGCACGACGAACTTGCAACGCCGGACGCTCTACTCCCACAACACAACTGGTCCGTGATAGCGTATGTAAGTACGTGATCGCGTACACTTCCTGTCCGTGACGATGAGCCGAACGCCACTCGACTGGGACGCCGCGACCTACGACCGCGTGTCGTCGCCGCAGCTCGACTGGGGCCTGGAGGTGCTGGAGCGGCTTGCGCTCGACGGGGACGAGACGGTACTCGACGCAGGCTGCGGAACCGGCCGCGTCACCGCCGAGCTGGTGAAGCGATTGCCCCGCGGGCGGGTCGTCGCGGTCGACGTCTCACCGGCGATGGTGGAACGCGCCCGCGCGGCGCTCGGCCCGAGCGCCGAGGTCCATCACGTCGACCTACGCGAGCTGACACTGCCCCAGCCGGTCGACCTCGTCTTCTCGACCGCAACCTTCCACTGGATCGCAGATCACCCGGCGCTGTTCGCGCGCCTCCATGCGGTCCTGCGACCCGGCGGCCGGCTCGAGGCGCAGTGCGGCGGACAGGGAAACGTCGCGAACGTGGTCGAGGCGCTCAACGCCCTGTCCCGCGAGGCTCCGTGGAACGCGCATCTCGCGCGCGTTCCGATCCCGTGGTGCTTCGCCTCCCCCGAGCAGGCGCAGCACGACCTGCGCGGCGCCGGCTTCATCGACGTGCGCACGTGGCTCGAGCGCCGCGACGCCGAGCCGCCCGACATGCGGGCGTTCGTGGCGACCTCGATCGCCGGCGTCCAGCTCGACGCGCTGCCCGAGGAAACCCGCGAGCCGTTCCTCGACGCGCTGATGGAGCGGCTGGGGTGCCCGACGTCGCTGCCCTACGTTCGTCTGAACCTCTCCGGGCGGCGCGCGGCGTGACGGCGCTTCGGGGCGACGCCCCCGCGCGCCCGGGTCACCGCGCCGCGACGCCCTCCACCCCGAGCAGGTAGCGCTTGCGCGCCAGCCCGCCCGTGTAGCCGCCGATGCCGCCGCCCGTCCGCAGCACGCGATGGCAGGGGACGACGATCGGCATCGGGTTCGCGCCGAGCGCGTTGCCGGCCGCCCGCGTCGCGCGCGGGCTGCCCGCGCGCGAGGCGACGTCGCGGTAGCTCGCGACGTCGCCGTAGGCGATGCCGGCCGTGGCCTCGAGGACCCGCCGCGAGAAGCCGCTGACCAGCGCCCAGTCCACCGGCAGCTCGAAGCGACGCCGGCGGCCGGCGAAGTACTGCTCGAGCTCGCGGCGGACCTCGTCCAGGCGCGCGGGCGCCTCGAGCACGCGCGGCGAGACGCGCCGGGCGAGCCCGTCGAGGACCGCGTCGAGGTCGTTGTCGACGTAGGCCAGCCGCACGAGGCCGCGCCGCGTGCTCGCGGCCAGCAGCGGACCGAGCGGCGAGTCGACCTGCGCGTAGGCGACGTCGAGCAGCCCCCGCTCCGCGGCGAGCTGGGCGAGCGAGCCGGCGACGGAGGCCGGTGCGGCTCCGGCGCGCGCGGCGCGAAGTGAGTCGTAGACGGGATCCGCCCCCTCGCCGCGACCGCCGCTCCCAGGGACGGGATCCGCCGCCTCGCCGCGGCCGACGCTCCCGTCCGTGCCGCCGTTGCCGTTGATGTTGCTCATCGTGTCCATTCCTTTCGAAGCCGGTCGAGCCCTTCGTGGAGGTTGCGCCGCGCCGCCTCCGGCGAGCACTCGAGCGCCGCGCCGATCTCGGCGTGGCTGAGGTCGGCGAGGAAGCGCAGCAGCACCGCGCCACGCTGCTTGGGCGGTAGCGCGGCCACCGCCGTCCACAGCTCGGGGTCGAGCCCGTCGCGGTCAGCGACCGCGACCTCGGGGACCTCGGCCACCGGCACCGCCCGCCGCGCCCTTCCCCGGACCGCGTCGATCGCCTTGTTGTGGGCGATGCGCAGCAGCCAGCCGCGCAGGTTCTCTGCGCTGCGCAGCCGCGGGTAGGCCCGCAGCGCCGCGATCCACGTCTCCTGAAAGGCATCGTCGGCGTCGTTCGGACCGACCGTGTAGACGAGGTAGCGGTAGACGGCGTCGCGGTTTGCGTCCAGGAGGCGCTGGAAGGGCGGCAGCTCCACACCCCGAGAACGTCCGCGGGTGGTGGAACGTGAGATCACTCGTGTTCGAAGAAGCCGGCGCCGGTCTGCTCGCCGAGGCGCCCCTCGAGCGCCAGGCGCCGCAGGAGCGGCGCGGCGCGGTAGCGCTCCTCGCGGTACTCGTCGGCCAGCGCGTCGAGGACCGCGAGCACGTGGTCGATGCCCATCCGGTCCGCCCACCCGAGCGGGCCGCGCGGGTGGTTGAGCCCCAGGACCATGCCGTCGTCCACGTCCCGGGCGCCGCCCACGCCCTCGCCCAGCGCGAACGCCGCCTCGTTGACGAGCTGGCACACGATCCGGCCCAGCGCGAGCCCGGGACCGTCGCCGACCCACAGCACCGACTTGCCCAGTCCGGTGAAGAAGCGCTCGGCGGCGGCGGCGGCCGCCTCGGAGGTCGTCGGCGTCCGCGTGAGCTCTACCGCGCGGGCGGCGTCGAGCGGCGGCAGCGCGTGGAAGCCGGCCGCGTTGCCGGCGGGATCGAGCGCCGCGAGCGAGCCCGCGGCGCACAGCAGCACCCGCGGGCCTCCCTGCAGCACGGCGGGCCCCTCGTCGCCCTCCTCCTCGAGGCCCAGCCGGCAGTCCACGATGAGCTCGGGGACGTCGCCCGGCCGCTCGCCCGGCCGCGCGACCTCGTAGCCCGCCTGCTCGGCGAGCGAGTGCAGCTCCTCGGCCACGGCGCCGTCGCCCGCGATCACGACCAACCCCTCGCCGCCGCCGGCGCCCGGCGGCTCCGGATCGTCGGGGCGGTGCGGGCCGTCGCGGTAGTCGTAGTAGCCGCGCGCCGCCTTGCGCCCCCTGCGGCCCGCGGCGACCATGCGCACCGCGATCGGCGACGGTCGCCAGCGCGGCTCGCCGAAGCTCTGCTCGTAGAAGCTGCGCGCGACGTCGAGGCCGACGTCGACCCCCACGAGGTCCATCAGCTCGAACGGCCCCATCCGGAAGCCGCCCCCCATGCGACACGCGCGGTCAACCACCTCCACGGGGGCGATCCGCTCCTGGACCAGGCGCAGGGCCTCGAGACCGAACGGCCGGTTGCAGCGATTGACGAGGAAGCCGGGGCCGTCCGCCGCGCGGATCACGCGCTTGCCCATCGCCTCGCCGGTCGCCGTCGCCAGCTCGAGCGCGGGCTCGCCCGACTCCTCGCCGGCCACCACCTCGAGCAGCCGCATCACCGGCGCCGGGTTGAAGAAGTGCATCCCGACCACGCGCTCGGGCCCGCCGGCGCCGGCGGCGATCGCGGTCACCAGCAGCGAGGAGGTGTTGGTGGCGAGCACTGCGTCCGGGGCGACGAGCTCCGACAGGCGTCCGAACAGCTCGTGCTTTAGCTCGAGCGACTCGGGGGCGGCCTCGATCACCAGCCCGCAGGGGGCGAGCGCGTCGAGCGACTCCGCCGCCTCCAGGCGCGCGGAGGCCGCCTCGGCCGCGCCCGGGTCCATGCGCCCGCGCTCCGCCTCGCGCTCAAAGCGCGCCCGCACCGCCGCCGCGCCGCGCTCGAGCGCCTCGGGCACCGGATCGTGCAGGAGCGTGCGCGCGCCCGCCTGGCAGGCGAGCTGCGCGATGCCCGACCCCATGGTCCCGGCGCCGACGACGCCGATGACCTCCGGGGCGCGTGCGGACATTGCCCCGGACGCTAGCGCAGGCCGCTACTGACAAAACACTCATTTTCCTGGCGAACTTTTCCCCGTTTTACGGAGCTTCAATTACCGTGACGCCTGCGTTCACCCTCGGGCCGGCGGGGCGGGCGCGCCTGCTCTCGTCAGCCGGCGGGGAGGACTCATGCGAAGGCTTGCGTTGTTGGTCGCTCTGTCGGCGACCGGTTACCTGCTGCTCGCGGCCACCGGGTCGGCGGCGGTGAACATCTGTGTCCCGTCGACGGCGGGTCAAGCGGTGACGAGCGGCGGCAGCGGTGGATCGTGCGCGGCTGGAAGCAGTGCGGTGGCGTTGCCGTCGAGCACCGCGGATCAGCAGGCGTTGATTTCGGTGCTGCCGTATCTGAAGTTCAACTCCAGCGGCGTGGGCGGCAAGCCGACGGTCCAGGTGTCGGGCGCGAACCTGCAGGTGGTGTCGGGCTCGGGGTCGACGACGGGTGTGGTCAACGGCACCGGGAACCTGGTGGTGGGCTATGACGAGGCTGGCGGTTCGCAGACGGGTTCGCACAACCTCGTGCTGGGTCGTGATCAGACGTTCACGAGCTACGGGTCGTTGGTCGCGGGGCGTCAGAACCGTGCGCTGGGGCCGTACTCGAGCGTGCTGGGCTACGCCAACACGGCGGGCAGCTACGCGAGCGTGCTGGGGGGCAAGGCGAACACGGCCGGGAACTACTTCAGCACCGTGTCGGGCGGCTATGCCAACCAGGCCAGCAACCAGTACGCGGCGGTTGGCGGCGGCTGTCGCAACATCGCCGGCGCGGGGACCGTGGCCACCGACAGCACGTGTCAGACCAGCGGGTACTTCCCGTCGGTCTCGGGCGGCTACGGCAACCAGTCCACCGGGGCGTCGACGGCTGTCGGTGGCGGCTCCTTCAATACGAGTGCGGGCAAGTTCGCCGCCGTCAGCGGAGGCGAGGACAACTCCGCCTTCGGGGACAGCTCTTCGATCACCGCCGGCAACGCCAACTACGCGGGTGGCGACGACTCGTCCATCACCGGCGGAGAGATCAACGTCGCCAACGCCGTCTTCTCGTCGATCAGCGGCGGCTACACCGGGACGGCGAGCAACCAGTACGCGTCGGTGAGCGGCGGCTTCGGCAACACGGCGTCCGGCAGCTACTCCGCGGTCGGCGGCGGCTATGCGAACACCGCGTCGGAGTATTCGTCGTCGGTCGGCGGCGGGTGTCGCAACGTCGCCGGCGGCGGGACGCTCGTCAGCGACGACGTCTGCCTGACCCCCGGCGGCTTCCCCAGCATCAGCGGCGGCTACAACAACCAGGCGAACACCGGACCCATACCCTGGATCGGCGGGGGCGAGAAGAACACGGCGACGGGCGAGGGATCCGCGGTGAGCGGTGGCTACTCGAACCTCGCGAGCGGCCCCCTCGCGGCGGTGAACGGCGGTCAGACCGGTACGGCGAGCGGCAACAGCGCGGCCGTGAGCGGTGGTCAAGGCAACAAGGCGACGGGCGACTTGTCGTCGATCACCGCCGGTCTCGGCAACACTGCCAGCGTCGGGCACACGTCGATAACCGGCGGCGAGTTCAACAAGGCGACGGGCGACACGTCGTCGATCGTCGGCGGCAACCAGAACACCGCGAGCGGCGCCGGAGCCTCGATCCTGGGAGGCGACCTGATCACGGTCTCGACGCTGCTCGGGACGTACCCGGCCGGGCCGTGAAACTGGCACGGGTGGGGTGCGGCCGCGTGCTGCGCCCCACCCGCCGTCAGGAGACGACGAGTATCAACGACCCCGGCCGTCACCTCCGTCTGGTTTTTGGTGGACCGTGTATGTAGCGTCCTGATCGCGCGCGTGCGCCGTCGCCGGCCGGCGTGGGTGATGGACCATCGATCGCCGGCTGGGAGGCCTCATGCGAAGGCTCGGTTTGGCTGTCGTCGCGATGGCGGCGGTGTCGTTGGTGTTCGCGTCGGTGTCGTCGGCGGCGGTGAACATCTGTGTTCCGTCGACGGCCGGGCAGCCGGTGACGTCGGGCGGTAGTTCGGGGACGTGTAGTGGCGGGGATTCGGCGGTGGCGATGCCGTCGTCCAGCTGCTGATCAGCAGACGTTGATCTCGGTGTTGCCGTATCTGAAGTTCAACTCGAGTGGGGTGGGCGGGAAGCCGACGGTTCAGGTGTCGGGCGCGAACCTGCAGGTGGTGTCCGGCTCGGGCAGCACCACGGGCACGGTCAATGGGGCCGGGAACCTGGTGGTGGGTTATGACGAGGCGCCGGGTTCGCAGACGGGTTCGCACAACCTGGTGCTCGGCATCGGTCAGACCTACACGAGCTACGGGTCGTTGGTCGCGGGGCGTCAGAACCGGGCGCTGGGGCCGTACGCGAGCGTGTTGGGGTTCGCCAACACGGCGGGCAGCTATGGGTCGGTGTTGGGTGGCAAGGCGAACACGGCGGGCAACTTCTTCAGCTCGGTGTCGGGCGGCTATGCCAACCAGGCCACCAACCAGTACGCGTCGGTCGCCGGCGGGTGTCGGAACATCGCGGGCGCGGGGTCGGTGGCGACGGACAGCACGTGCCAGACCAGCGGCTACTTCCCGTCGGTCGCGGGCGGCTATGACAACCAGGCCAACGCCGCCGACGCTTCGATCACCGGCGGGTTCTCCAACTTCGCGTTGGGGAGCTACTCCTCGGTGAGCGGCGGCCAGTTCAACAACGCGTCGGCGCAGTCCGCCGCCATCGGCGGCGGCTATAGCGGCGCGGCGAACGCACCGTACTCGTCGGTGAGCGGCGGCAACTCCAACACCGCCTCGGGCAACTACTCAGCCGTCGGCGGCGGCTACAAGAACGCCGCCTCGGGCCCCTACGCCGAGGTGGCCGGCGGATGCACCAACAACGCGGGGACGAACAACTGGACCGGCGACTCCCTGTGCGACACAGCCGGCAACGCGGATGCGGTCGGCGGTGGCTATGGCAACGTGGCGGACGGCGCTTCGGCGGCAGTGAGCGGCGGCTACGCGAACCGGGCGAGTGGCCAGCAGGCCGCGGCCGGCGGCGGCGACACCAACAAAGCCACAGGACTGTGGTCGTCGGTGAGCGGCGGCGATGGCGGCACGGCAAGTGGCAGCGGCTCCGCCATCAGCGGCGGCGAGGATGGTATTGCCGACGGCATCGACTCCTCGGTCAGCGGCGGGGATGGAGCCCAGGCAAGCGGCACCTGGTCGTCCGTGCTCGGAGGCACGGCGTTTGTCGGGACCCAGTTGGGCACCTACCCGGCCGGCCCCTGAGGCAGCGGCGGGTGGGCGCGGCTGCGGCCGCGCCCACCCGCGCCGCTGTCTATGAGGCCGAGGCGGTCGTCCTACTACTCCGTACCTCTGTTTTGAGGAGCGTTGAGTGGTAGCCTGGGACGTGCGACTCGCTCTCCTGGACCGGCGGCGCGCGGGCGCCCGTTTTCTGTGCCGGTCTGGAGGACTCATGCGAAGGCTTGCGTTGTCGGTCGCGCTTGCGGTGGCTGGTTGTTTGGTGCTCGCGTCGATGTCGTCGGCGGCGGTGAACATCTGTGTTCCGTCGACGGCGGGTCAGGCGGTGACGTCGGGTGGCAGTTCGGGAACGTGCAGTGGCGGGGATTCGGCGGTGGCGATGCCGTCGAGCAGCTCTGATCAGCAGACGTTGATCTCGGTGCTGCCGTATCTGAAGTTCAACTCGTCCGGTGTTGGTGGCAAGCCGACGATCCAGGTCTCGGGCGCCAACCTGCAGGTCGTCTCCGGTTCGGGCTCTACGGCCGGGGCGGTCAACGGGACGGGCAACCTGGTGGTCGGCTATGACGAAGCCCCGGGCACGAAGACCGGTTCCCACAACCTCGTGCTGGGCCAGGGGCAGACCTATTCGAGCTATGGCGGGTTGCTGGCCGGTCGTCAGAACCGCGCGCTGGGACCGTTCGCGTCGCTGATGGGCTATGCCAACACGGCGGGCTCGTATGGCTCGGTGTTGGGTGGCAAGGCCAACACGGCGGGCAACTACTTCAGCTCGGTGTCTGGCGGGTATGCAAACCAGGCGACCAACCAGTACGCGTCGGTCGGCGGCGGCTGCCGCAACATCGCCGGGGCGGGCACGCTAGCGGCCGACAGCACGTGTCAGACCAGCGGTTACTTCCCCTCGGTCTCGGGCGGCTACAACAACCAGGCCAGCGCCGCCGCCGCTTCGATCGGCGGCGGTCAGCAGAACCTCGCCGCCGCGCAGAGCGCGTCGATTGGCGGCGGGTTCTCCAACTTCGCGTTTGGCGCGTATTCGTCGGTCGGAGGCGGCCAGTTCAACAACGCCTCCGCTCAGTCGGCGTCGATCAGCGGCGGCTACAGCGGGGCGGCAAGCGGCTTGTACTCGTCGGTGAGCGGCGGGAACAGCAACTC
Organism: uncultured Actinomycetes bacterium; assembly: GCA_963797015.1. Classification (GTDB taxonomy): domain Bacteria; phylum Actinomycetota; class Thermoleophilia; order Solirubrobacterales; family Solirubrobacteraceae; genus JBBPZA01. The sequence continues at coordinate 290,404 of CAWCNV010000006.1, forward strand.
CGCGACCGGCAACTACTCCGCGGTCAGCGGCGGCTACACCAACAAGGCCGCCGCTTTCGGCGCCTCGGTCGGCGGCGGCTGTCGCAACCTCGCCGGAGACGGCACCGTCGTCAGCGACTCGACGTGCCTCACGGGCGGCGAGTTCCCCAGCATCAGCGGGGGATATAACAATCAGGCCAGCAGCGGCACCGGCAATGGCGCCAGCAACTGGGTCGGCGGCGGGAACGGCAACCTCGCCAGCGGCCCAATCGCCGCCGTGAGCGGGGGCGGCGACAACACGGCAAGCGGCTTCGCGGCGTCGGTCAGCGGCGGCGCCGTCAACACCGCGAGCGCGAGCGAGGCGTCGGTCAGCGGCGGCGAGAACAACACCGCCAGCGGCGAGGAGTCGTCGGTCAGCGGCGGTGCCGTCAATCACGCGACCGACTTCTACGCGTCGGTCAGCGGCGGCGGCGACAATGTCGCCGGCGCAGACTCCTCGTCGGTCAGCGGCGGCAACAGCAACACGGCGAGCGGGATGAACTCGTCGATCCTCGGAGGGTCCCAGATCACCCTCTCGGCGTTCAACGGCACGTATCCCGCCGGCCCGTAACGCAGGTAGCGGGTGGGCGCGACTCCGGTCGCGCCCACCTTCGCCCGCTGCGCCTACGAGGGCACGAGCGCGTTGATGCCGGTCAGCGCGCGGCCGATGATCAGCTTCTGGATCTGCGAGGTGCCCTCGTAGAGCGTCGTCACGCGCACGTCGCGGAAGTAGCGCTCGACGGGGTGGTCGTCGACGTAACCCGAGCCCCCGTGGACCTGGATCGCCGTGTTGGCGCACTCGACCGCGGCCTCGGTCGCGTAGAGCTTGGCGATCGAGGTCTCGGTGGTGTTGGGGCGCCCGGCGTCCTTGAGGAAGCCCGCGCGCCACACCAGCATGCGTGAGGCATCCGTCTTGACCTTCATGTCGGCGAGCATCGCCTGCACGAGCTGGAAGCTCGCTATCGGGCGACCGAACTGCACGCGCTCCTTGGCGTAGGCGACCGAGTGGTCGACGCAGCCCTGGCAGATGCCGACGCAGCCGGCGGCGACGCTGAAGCGCCCTGAGTCCAGCGCGCTCATCGCGATCTTGAAGCCGTCGCCGACCTCGCCCAGCATGTCCTCGTCGGAGACCTCGACGTCGTCGAGCGACAGCGCCGCGGTGTCCGAGCCGTGCAGCCCCATCTTGCCGTGGATCTCCTGGCTCGAGAAGCCCGGGTGGTCGGTGTCGACCAGGAAGCAGGCGACGCCGCGGTGGGCCTTCTCGGGGTCGGTCTGGGCGAATATCAGCGCGACCTTCGCGTGGTTGCCCATCGAGATCCACATCTTCGATCCCGAGATCACCCAGCCGCCGTTCGCGCGCCGCGCGCGGGTCTTCTGGTTGGCCGCGTCTGAGCCGGTATCGGGCTCGGTCAGGCCGAAGCAGCCAAGCCACTCCCCGCTGCACAGCTTCGGCAAGTACTTGTGCTTCTGCTCCTCGCTGCCCCAGCGCAGGATCGACGAGCACACCAGCGAGGTCTGCACCGACACGACCGTGCGCATCGCCGAGTCGCCGCGCCCCACCTCCTCGACGATCAGCCCGTAGGTCAGGTAGTCGAGCCCGGCGCCACCGTACTCGCGCGGGACGATCGCCCCGAGGTAGCCCTGCGCCGCCATCTTGGCGACGAGCTCGGTGTCGAAGTGCCCCGAGCGGTCGTTGTCGCGGGCGCGGGGGACGATCTCGCCGTCGGTGAAGTCGCGCGCGGTCTCGCGGATCAGCTGCTGCTCGTCGTTGAGGTCCAGGTCCATGCCTGCACGCTATCCGCTCGCCGTGGCGGGGCACCGCTCACAGCGGTCGTTCGGGCATACGGCCGGCCTCGATCGCGGCGCGCTGACGCTCGTCGTAGGGGGCGTCGAACAGGCTCGCGTCGAAGTGGCGCGAGCGGAACAGGTCGACGATGTAGTTCATGCGGTCGCGGATGTCGGTCCAGTCGCGCGCGCCGCTGCCGTCCAGGTCGTCGGGCGTGCGGTCCCAGCCCTGCGGCCCGGTCAAGAAGTGCGAGAGATCGGCGTTGGTGATGTGGCGCAGGCTGTCGGGCTCGCCCTCGATGCTCGCGGGTGCGAGGTCGCGGCCGACCTGCAGCTCCTCGGCGCCGGCGCGGAAGTCGAGCACGCGCGCGGTGACCAGGTTGCGCATGGGGCGGGGGATCGAGCCGGCGATATGCGGCTCGAGCCGCACGTGCTCGTGGAGGATCGCCTGCAGGTTGGCGAGCAGCATGTGCTCGTGCTTGGCGTTCGGATCGGGTTCGTGGTGTGCCAGCCAGTAGCGCCGGAACGCCCGCGCGAGCAGGTCCTGGCCCTCGACCGATGGCGGCCCCGGGCGCAGCTCGGCGAGGAACGCCTCCAGCCGCTCCTCGTCGCGCGCGGCGCCGGGCGGGAACGCGAGCACGAACCGCGCAGTGACATGGCCGATGTCGTCGAGCACCGTGATGTTCCCGGCGAGGATCTCGCGCGCGGCGCGATTCAGCGCCGGCCGCGCGACGGTCCGCAGCAGCATGCCGCGCGGCCCGGTGAAGTCTTCGCGCCGGATCGTCGTGCCCGCCTTCTTCGAGCCCCACACGGCCCAGGTGTGGAAGTTCGCGCCGGCGTCGGCGCCCAGCGCGTCGCGCAGGGCGAGAGAAAGGTCGTAGTGGCCGAGCGTGACGCGCAGGTTGCACAGCCTGGGGTCCTCGGTCGCGCACGCCGCTTCGATCTGGTGTTCGAGGTCCGGCGCCTCGGGCACGGGGCCCGAGAGTACACTCGCCGGTGCGTTGGATCCCTTCGCTCTGATCATGCTGGGAGGGCTCGTGGCTGTCGTCACCGCCCTGCTGCTGATCGGGCGTTACCACCCCCGCTCGGGCGCCGACGTGCTCGACTGGCGGCCGACGCGCTCGGTCGAGACCGAGGTCCTGCTCGAGTTCGAGGACGTCGACCAGATGATCGAGGCCCAGAACGAGCGCCGCCGGCGGCGCGGCGAGCGCGAGATCACCGAGGGCGAGATCCGCGAGCGGGTGGCCGCCGACCTGCGCGAGGCGAACGCACGCCGCGAGCGCTACCTCGAGGCCCAGGACGTGGCCGAGATGCTCGCGGCCAAGAACGAGCGCCGGCGCGCGCGCGGGTTGGCCGCCATCACCGAGGAGGAGTACCGGACCAAGCTGGAGCGCGAGGGGGTGCTGCGCCGCGGCGGCGGGGCGGAAGGCGCGAGCGAGGACGGGCCCACCTAGACCGGCGTGGCGCGGGTCCTGATCGTCGGCTGCGGATGCCGGGGCGGGGTGCTGGCGCGCTCGCTGCTGGCCGACGGCCACGCCGTGCGCGGGAGCTCGCGCGACCCCGAGCGGCTGGAGCGCGTCGCCGCGCTGGGCGCAGAGCCCTACCGCGGCGACCCCGACCGGATCGGCTCGCTGCTCTACGCCTTCGACGGCGTGACCGTGGTGTGCTGGCTGCTCGGCAGCGCGACCGGTGCGCGCGAGCGGGTCGAGGCGCTGCACGGCACGCGGCTGGAGATGCTCTTCGCCAAGCTCGTCGACACCACCGTGCGCGGGGTGCTCTACGAGGCGACGGGCGCCGTGGAGGCGGCGGCGCTGCAGCGCGGCCGCGAGATCGCCGCGCGCGCGAGCGAGAAGTGGGAGATCCCGGTGGCGCTGCTCGAAGCCGACCCGCGCGAGCCGGAGGAGTGGAGCCATGCCGCCCGGCGCGGGGTCGACGCGCTGCTTCTGGAACGATCCGCGGCCTAGTGCCCGTCCTCGCGGCCTCGACTCGCGGAGCCGGTCACTTCGGGCCGCTGGTCCCCTTCGCGCGCGCCTGCGCCGACGCTGACCACGACGTGGTCGTGGCCGTGCCGGGCCAGTCGCTCGGGCTCGTGGAGCGCGCGGGGCTCGAGCCCTGGCTCGACGACCCCGACCAGGAGGAGCTCGACGGGGTCTTCGGGCGCGTGCCGAGCCTGCCTCCGGACGAGGCCGAGGTAGTCGTGCTTCGCGACGTGTTCGGCCGCATCCACGCGTCGGCTCACCTGCCCGGGCTGCGTGCCGCCGTCGCGGAGTGGCGCCCCGACGTCGTGCTCCGCGAGCTGGCCGAGTACGCGTCGGCCGTCGCAGCCGAGGAGGCGGGGCTCCCACACGCGCGCGTGGCCGTGGCGCTGGCCGCCGCCGAGGAGACGTCCAGGCCGCTCGGGACGAGCGGGCTCGAAGAGGTCGCGGCCGTGGAGCCGGCGATCGCGCGCTCGCCGTTCCTTACAACGGTGCCGCCGTCGATGGAGGGTCCCGAGGTGCCCGGGCCGCGGGGCACGTTGCGCTTCCGCGCGCCGAACGGCGCCGCGGCGCCGTTGCCCGACTTCTGGGCGGGCGACCACCGGCCACTCCTCTACGTCAGCTTCGGGACGGTGGCGCCGACGCTGCCGTTCTTCCCGCCCCTGATCGCCGGCGTGCTGAGCGCGCTCGGAGAGCTCCCGGTGCGGGCACTGCTCACGATCGGCGAGGCGACGGACCCGGCCTCGCTGCCTCCGCTGCCCGACAACGTGCACGTCGAGCGCTGGGTGCCCCAGGCCGACGCGCTCGCGCAGGCCGACGCGGCGCTCATCCACGGCGGCTTCGGGAGCACGCTCGGCGTGGTGTGCGCGGGCGTGCCGGCGATCGTCGTGCCGCTGTTCGCCGACCAGCCGATCAACGCGGCGCGGGTGGTGGCGCTCGGAGCGGGCATCGCCCTCGAAGGCGGCCCGGCCGCGGCGGCGGAGCGGTCGCCCGCCGAGATCGTCGCGGCGGTCGGGCGGGTGCTGGAAGAGCCCGGCTTCGGCGAGGCGGCGAGGGCGCTGGCCGCAGAGGCCGCCGCGCTTCCGCCGGTGGATGAAGCGGTGCCGGCGCTCGAGCAGATCGCGCGGCTGCGCAGCTAGGCGGCGGCCGGCTCGAGCACGGGCTCCAGGCGCTCGATCAGGTCCGAGACGATCCGCGCGGTCGCGCCCCAGATCAGGTGCTCGTCGACGACGTAGACGTCGGTGCGGAAGGGGACGCCGCGGCGCAGCAGGCGGCGGCGCTGGTAGCCGTCGCGCACGCGCCGCAGCGGCAGCTCCAGGACCTCGGCGACCTCGGCGGCGCTGACCGTCCAGGCCAGCCCCGGCTCTATCGCGCCCACGAACGGGTAGATCGCGTAGTTCGTGGCCACCGTCGGCGTCGGTTGCAGGCCGCCGACGATCTCGACGTCCGCGCGCGGGAGGCCGATCTCCTCCTCGGCTTCGCGCAGGGCGGTCAGGCGCAGGTCCTCCTCGTCGTCGTCCTGGCGGCCGCCGGGGAACGAGATCTCGCCCGCGTGGCGGCGCAGGTCGTCGCGCCGGCGCGTGAACACGGCGTGCAGCTCGCGGTCGCGCGCGCCGCGGTAGACGGGGACGAGCACGGCGGCGTCGATGCGGCCGTGGACGTCAAGCGCGGCGACGTCGTCCTCGGCGATCAGCAGCGGGCGCAGCTCGTCCGCGAGCGAAGCGTCCATCGCGGGCGATCATAGAGGCGCGTCTCAGGCGCGCCTAAGCGAGGGTCTGCGCGCTCAGTGCGCGGCGGCGACGCCCTCCTCGGGCGCGCCGTGCACCAGCTCCACCCGCTCCTCGAACATCACCTCGCCGTCGAGCGTGCGATGGACCGGGCACTTGGCGGCGATCGTCGTGAGCCGCTCGACCTGTTCCTCGCTGAGGCCGTCGGGGAGCCGCAGCACGAGCTTGAAGCGCGTGGGACAGCCCCGCTCGGCCGGGGAGTACTCGCAGTCGACCTCGACCGGCCCGATGTCCCAGCGCTTGCGCTGGGCGTACATCTCCATCGTGATCGCGGTGCACGAGGCCAGGCTCGCGGCCAGCAGCTCCTGGGGGCTGGGGCCGGAGTCGTCGCCACCCGAGTCGCGCGGCTCGTCGGTCGACACGAAGTGCTGGCGCACCTTGACGTCGTGCTGGTAGCTGCCGGTCAGCCGCCGGCGGGCGCTCACCTTCATGCGCGCTTCCTCGGTTCTATGCAGGGATCCATACAACCGATGGTAGTGCCACTAGACCTATTCGGGTTGGAACAAACCCGCAGGCCGGACGCTACGGAGCGGACAACGGGTTGAACACCAGCCCGGTCAGCACTTTCGGGAAGAAGTACGTGGATTTCGGCGGCATGTTCTCGCCCGCGGCCGCCACCTCCCGGATCTGGGCCACTGGTGCCGGGCGCATGAGGAAGGCGGCGTCGAACTCTCCGGCCTGCACGAGCTCGATGGCCTGCGCGGCGTCGCGCGCGTAGCCGAGACCGTCGAGGTGGGAGATCGAGTCGTCGGTCATTCCCAGCGCGCCCTTGAGCAGCAGCGCCTCGAGCACGGCGGTGTCCAGCTCGCGGTAGGCCGGCGCATGGTCGGCGAGCGCCTCGTCGGCGATCCGCTGGTCGCGCAGGCGCAGGCGGAAGGGGCGGCGGAAGTGGGCGTCGATGTAGCCGAGCTCGAGCGGTCCCGCGGCGCCGTCCGCGCTGGGCGCCAGCGCCTCGGGCGCGACCTCCTCGAACTCGAAGTCGCGACGGATCGCCTGCGCGAGCGCCTCGTGCTGGTCGGGACGCAGTCCCCGCACCATGCGATGCGTCGGGAATACGGTCAGGCCGGGGTCCTCCAGCGTGACCAGGCAGGCGAGCACGTAGCGGTGTGGGCCCTCGCCGCCGATCTCCTCGGCGTAGACGCGGGCGGTCTCGTAGCGATGGTGGCCGTCGGCGATGAGGAGCTCGGCCGGGGCGAGTGCCTCGCCGACGAGCCGTGCCACGGCCGCGTCCTCGACTCGCCACAGGCGGTGCAGCGTGCCCTCGTCGTCGGTCACCTCCGCCCACGGGGACCGTCCCTCGATGCCCGCGGACAGGGCCGCCCAAGCGGCGCCTGCCGGGTCCGAGTGCAGGGCGAAGATCGGCGACAGGTTCGCGCGTGTCGCGCGCGTGAGCCGCAGGCGGTCCTCCTTGGGGCCGGGGTGGGTGCGCTCGTGTGGCCGCACGCGTCCGGGGCCGTAATCCTCCACCCGGACGCGGCCGAGGAAGCCGTGGCGCGTCAGTGTCCGGCCATCGGGGCCGCGGTAGTCCTGGGTCAGCGCCCACAGCGCTGGACGCTTGTCGGCGATAACGGCCCCATCCGCGCGCCAGCGGTCAAGTAGCTGTGCCGCGGCGGCGTAGGGGTCGCCGCCGGGGGTGTCGGGCTGCGGGAGGTCGATCGCGACCGCGTTGTAGGGCGAGCGGGCGGCGAGCGCCGCCCTCTGCTCGTCGTCGATCACGTCGTAGGGCGGAGAGACGAGCTCCTGGAGCGGTCCCGCTCGGCCCTGGTCATAGCGCAGCGCGCACAGAGGCTGGACGTCGGCCATCTGCTCAGCGCGGCGCCGCGAAGTCCTGGGTGTAGGTCGCCGCTGGCAGGCCACCGGCGCCCGGCCCGGGCGCGCCCACCGCGACGCCCATCCCGGAGTCCTTGAAAGACCGGCGCAGGATGTTCTCACGGTGCCCTGCGCTGTTCATCCACGCCTTGACGATGCTGCGCGGCGTGGCGAGGCTCCCGCTGCCCCAGGCGATGTTCTCGCCCCAGGTCGAGGCGCTGTAGCCGGCAGCCGCGGTGCGGTCACCGGGGTCGGTGCCGCTCGGGCTCGTGTGATCGAAGTACCCCCGCTTGACCATGTCGCGCGAGTGCTTGCCGGCGGCCTTGGCGAGGAGCCGGTTCGTGCGCAACGCCGGAATCCCCCGCCTGCGCCGCTCGCGGTTGATGAGGCACGCCGTGGCCTTGGCGGCCCGCTTGAGCGTGCTGGCCGTCGGAACCTTGGTGGCGCCGGTGCACTTGGCGCCGGCGGCGCCGACGGGCAGTGCGAGCAGGGCGACGCCGGCGAGGAAGGCGATGAGGGTCATACGCACCCGCGGCAGGCTACCGAGACGCGTCCGCCGCCGATGCGAACATATGTTCGTGATGTACCCACCCTACCTCCGCGAGAAGGCCCGATCCCTGCGCACGGACAAGCGCCTGACGATCGACGAGCTCGCGGAACGCCTGGCGATCTCGCGCACCACGATCTTCTACTGGGTGCGGGACATCCCGATCCCGATCACAGTCCGCCAGAGCGACAGCCAGCGTCGAGGCACGCGCGCGATGGTGCGGCGCTTCGAGCGGCTGCGAGAGGAGGCCTATGCGGAGGGGAGGGCCACCTTCGCGTCGCTCGCTGCGGCTGATCCGAGCTTCCGGGACTTCGTCAACCTCTACCTCGCGGAGGGGTACAAGAGGGGCCGGAACCACGTCTCGATCGGAAACTCGGACCCCGCTGTCATCGTCGTCGCCGATACATGGCTTCGCCGCCTGACAACGCATGCACTGGGCTACTACCTCCAGTACCACGCCGACCAGGACCTCGACGAGCTTCGTCGCTTCTGGGCCGAGACTCTCGCCATCGAGCCCGACCGAATCCGCCTTCAACGAAAGAGCAACAGCAACCAGCTCAGCGGGCGGATGTGGCGCTCCGCGCACGGTGTCGTGACGGTCCGGGCCTGCGACACGCTGCTGCGCGCACGGCTCCAGGGCTGGATGGACGTGCTGCGCGAGGACTGGTCTAGACTCGCTCCGCCGGGGCGTAGCTCAGCCTGGTAGAGCACCCCGTTTGGGGCGGGGAGGTTTCGCCGGTTCGAATCCGGCCGCCCCGATTTCCAGCGACGCTCCCCGATCACGTCGCCGTCAGGTCGCGACGACCGAACGCGGCCAGTGCAGCGAGTGTGGCGAGGCCCGCCAGCGCGAGCATGGTCGCGGCCGCGGAGGCCTTGAACGGCTCGCCCGGGACGAGGCCGACGTCGTGGAAGGGCGAGACGGCGAGCAGCCAGCCCGGCAGCTCGAGCAGGGCGCCGAACGTCTGCCAGGCGAAGGCGACGGCGACGAGGCCGTAGGCGATGCCCGCGCTGGCCCGCGGCACGAGCGCGAAGGCGAGCGCGCCGAGCGTGAGGAAGAGCAGCGCGGCGGGCAGGCAGTTCGCGCCCGCGCCGAGCATCGTGGCGAGCGACACGCCGGCACCCTGGGAGGCGGCGCCCGCCCAGGCGAGCAGGCCCGCGACCAGCGCCACGAGAACCGCGGCCGCCGCGGCCACGAGCAGGCGTGCCGCTAGCCAGCGGCTGCGGCCGACCGGGAGCGCGAGCAGCGTCTCGAGCCGCTGCTCCGCCTCCTCGCCACGGACCGACACGATCTGCATGCAGGAGAACAGGCTCACCGCGAGGACGAGGAAGATGAAGCTGAAGCCGAGCCAGCCCGCCGGCGTGACGACCGAGTCGGCGCCGAGCTTCTCGAGCTGGCGCTGGACGTTCTTGGAGATCACGTCGGGCGTCGCGGCATCGGAGATGACCCCCATGAGGAACGCGAAGGCTCCGACTCCCACGACCCACGCGACCACGACGCCGCGCTCGAAGCGAACCGCCTGCGCCGCCGGCGATCCGAGCAGGCGCACGCGCGGCGGCGCGCTCTCGCGCGAGGGCAACAGGCCGCTGCCGACATCGCGGCGGGTGGCCAGCGCGCCCGCCGCGAGGAGCAGCAGCGCTCCGGTGGTTAGCGGCAGCAGCAGCACCAGCGGCCGCGGATCCGCAAACGGTCGCAGCTCGGCAGCCCAGCCGAGCGGTGTCGCCCATCGCAGCGACTCCAGTCCCGTGGACGAGATCGCGGCAACCGTGCGCCGCGCGAAGGCGACCACGAGCACGCCGCTCGCGAGCCCGGTCGCCATGCGCTTGGTCGGAGCGAGCTGGCTGGTCAGCGCTCCGACGCCCGCGAACACCGGCACGACCGAGACGATCGCGAGCGCCAGGTAGGCCGAGCCGCCCGCGGGCAGCTTCCCAGCCAGGAACGAGACGAACAGCGCCAGCCACAGCGCCCCCGCGCCGGCGGCGACCGCGGCGATCTGGGCCACGAACGCGCCGCGCCGCCCGATCACGCCCGCGTACACGAGCTCGGCGCGCCCGGAGTCCTCCTCGGCGCGCGTGGCGCGAACGGCGCCGAGCAGTCCCCAGATCGCCGCCAGCACGACAAGGCTCCCGCCGACGCGCCAGCTCACGTAGCCGCCCACGGAGAGAAGGTCGTGCGGCGCGCCGTAGAGCAGCCGCGCGGCATCGTTCTCGCCGACGCTGCGCGCGAAGTCCAGCCGGTCCGCGCGCGTCGGGTAGCCCTCGCGATAGGCGGTCGCCTGCGTCAGCGCGCTGAGGAAGAAGAGCAGCGCGAAGGAGATGGTGCGCAGCCGAGAGTCGGCCAGCGCGCGGACTGCAACCGCACTAGCCGCCGGCATGCCCGTCGCCGCCCTCGCCGACACGCCCGTCGCCCCCCTCGTAGTGGTGCAGGAAGATCTCCTCGAGCGAGGGCTCGCGGCTTTGAAGCGCGGTGATCGGGTGGTCGGCCAGCGCGGCGATGAGCGGGCCGATGCTGCCCGAGACCTGGAAGCGCAGCGCGTTGGCGCCCGCCGGCGTCACCTCGACGCCGGGCAGCGGCGGGAGCTCCGGAACGCGACCGTCGAAGGCGACCTCGACGGTCTGCGCGCTCAGGTGGCGCAGGTCGGCGAGCGTGCCCTGATCGACCAAACGCCCGCGGCGAAGGATGCCCACCCGGTCGCAGACCGCTTCGACCTCGCTCAGGATGTGCGACGACAGGAACACGGTCTGGCCGCGCTCCTTGGCCTCGCGCACGGTCTCGCGGAACGCCATCTCCATCAGCGGGTCGAGCCCGCCGGTCGGCTCGTCGAGGATCAGGAGCTCCGCACGGCTCGCGAAGGCGGCGATCAGCTGCACCTTCTGCTGGTTGCCGTGCGACAGCGCGCGCACCTTCTTGTCCTCGTCGAGCCCGAAGCGCCCGACCAGCTGCGCGCGATAGGCCGGGTCCGTGCCGCCACGGATGCGCGCGAGGAGCTCGAGCGTCTCGGCACCCGTGAGCGAGGGCCACAGCCTGGGCTCCGCGCTCACGTACCCGAGCCGGCGGTGCGCGGCGACCGGGTCGCGCCAGGCGTCGACCCCGAACAGCTCCGCCCGTCCGGCGGTGGGACGGTGGAGCCCGAGCAGCAGCCGGATCGTCGTCGTCTTGCCGGCGCCGTTGGGACCCAGGTAGCCGTACACCTCGCCCGGCTCGACGACCAGGCCGAGCGCGTCGAGCGCGAGCGTCTCGCCATACTGCTTCGACAGCCCCTCGGTGCGGATCGCGCTGCGCGCTGTCACCGTCACACCATTACCACCGAGGTGATCGCGACGATCTCCATGGACACCGCCCAGCTCCACGAACTCGTCCCGCTCGCCGCCACGCTCGACGTCCGCCTCGCGGAGGCGCGGCCCGAGCGGGTGGAGGTCGCGCTCGACTGGCGCGCCGAGTTGTGCACCGCGGGTGGTGTGATGCACGGCGGTGTCCTGATGAGCCTCGCCGACACGGCCGGCGCCGTGTGCGCGTTCCTGAACCTGCCCGAGGGCGCGCGGGGGACCACGACGATCGAGTCCAAGACCAATCTGCTCGCGGCCGTGCGCGAGGGCGTGGTCACCGCCGTCGCCGTGCCGCTTCACGCCGGGAGCCGGGTGATCGTCGTCGAGACCGAGATGCGCGGCGGCGGCGACAGGCTCGTGGCCAAGACGACCCAGACGCAGGCCGTTCTGCACGAGTAGGGGAGCGGAGGGGCGGCCGCTCAGTCCTCGCGGAAGGCCGCGATGACCTCCCCGAAGCGCCGCACGGACTCGGGGCCGTCGGCGTCCGAGAGGCCGACGATCTCCGTCTGGACGCCGGCCTCGGCGAGCTCGCGGCACCGGCCCACGTGCTCCTCGACGGTCGCCGCGCCCTGCCCCTCGCGCTCCTGCTCTGAGGCGACCACGCGCGCGGGCGCGAGGTGGGTGACCTCGATCGCGGCGGGGTCGCGGTCCTCGGCCTCGCAGTGCTCTCGCAGGACTGCGAGCTTGTGTCGCACCGTCTCGGGGTCGCCGAAGAGGTTGCAGGCGTCGGCGTGGCGCGCGACGAGGCGCAGCGTTCGGCGCTCGCCGCCGCCGCCCACGAGGATCGGCACCCGCTCCTGTAGCGGCCGCGGGTAGCAGGTCGCCTCGGGGACCGTGAGCGTGCGGCCCTCGAAGCGCGGCGCGCCCGGACCCCACATCAGCGGCAGCAGCTCCAGCGCGTCCTCGAGGCGCGCGTAGCGCTCGGCCAGCGACGGCAGCTCGCCCCAGCCGTAGAGCCGGTGCTCGCGCTCGTACCAGCCGGTTCCCAGACCGCACAGCGCCCGCCCGCCGGAAAGCACGTCGAGCGTCGCGACGATCTTCGCCAGATGAGCGACGTTGCGGTAGGTGGGGCACGTGACCAGCGTGCCCAGGCGGATGCGCTCGGTGACACCGGCCAGATACGCGAGCGTCGTGTAGCTCTCGAGCATGTCCTCCCACTCGCGCCCGACCTGGGGGATCTGCACGAAGTGGTCCATCACCCACAGGCTCGTGAAGCCGGCGTCCTCGGCGGCGCGCGCGACCTCGGCGAGCGTCGAAGCCGTGCTCGCCGGATGCCCGGGCCAGTCGAAGCGCGAGATCTGCAGGCCGAAGTCGAGCTTCATCGGAGACTCCCTCTGACGCGCGGCCGCCTCCGGGGCGCCCACCAACCCGGGCGGTACCAGCGCGACGGGCTCAGGGCGCAGGACACCCGCGAAGCCCTCGTCCTCGAGCAGCTCGACCGCCTCCTCCGTGGAGCGCAGCTGGGCGTTGACGACCTTGGCCGGCACCGGAGAGCTCCGCTCGCGGTTGCGCCTGCGGACCTCCGCGGCCGGTGTCTCGAACACCAGCGCGTAAGCCGGCCGACCGTGGCGCGCCGCCTCATCGCGCCACGCCGCCCGGCGCTTGGGCTCGAGCCCGGTCGAGTCGACGACGGTCGTGAGCCCGCGCCGCATCCGCTTCGCCACCACCAGGTCGAGCAGCTCGAACGCGTCAGCGCCGGCGCGCTGGTCGCGCTCCCCGGCCCCGACCAGCGCCCGCAGCCTGTCGGACGAGACGACCTGGTCGGGATGGAACCACTCGCTGGCCCAGTACGACTTGCCTGATCCGCTCGCCCCCACCAGCACGACGAGGCACGGGTCGGGCAGGCGCAAGCGCCGCGCGTGCTCAGCCGCCGTTGGAGGCGACCGCGTAGCTGCGGTTGGGCTCGCCGCGCAGCGCGGTCGGGGGCGGCAGCGGGGTGCCCTTGGCGGTCGCGCCCGAGATCACCGGGAGCACGAGCCGCGAGGCGCGCATGCCCCCGAGTGAGACGGTGTTGCGCGTCGTTCCCTTGTCCACCGAGTCGAAGTCCCAGCGCGGGCGATCGCCGCCCACGGCCTCGACCGTCACGCGCACCCGCGACCCCGCGCGGAAGGCGTGCGCGACCGGGAAGACCGGCACCCGCACCAGGGTGTAGCGGCTGCTGGTGGGCAGCGGCGCCGCATCCTGCTCGAGGTGGGTGGGTACGGGGTCGAGCGCTGTCGAGAGCGTGCGGTTGAGCTTGCGGTGCGACGCGCGCAGCCAGCCGTTCTGGACGTAGGTCTCGTTGCCGTCGGGGCGCACCTCGCTGAGCGTCACCTGCAGGTCGGTGTCGCGGGCGGTCGACTTGAGGTACACGTCGAAGCTCGAGGGCCCGGCGATGACGAGGTCCTTCTTGAGCGTGGCCGACGTCCAGCCGAGCCCCTTGCCCTTCGCGATCGGCGCCCAGTCGTAGGGCGGTTGCGCCTTCCACGCGTCGCCCGTCGCGTTCCCGGGCAGCGTCTGCTTCGGCCGCGCGCTCGGGTCGGCGACGTAGCTCGCCGCGCTGCGCTTCGAGGGCCTGAAGCGGCTGAGGGCGCCGCCCGCGCCGAGGTAGTACGCCCTGGCGCTGGTCTGACGCACAGGCCAGGCGTCGAAGCCCAGCTCCCACGTCGTGCCGAGTGAGCCCAGTCCCTGGGGCCCCGCCCCGTTGTCCATGAGGATCCGCACGCGCGGGTCCTGCTCGAAGATCTTCCGGGCCGCTGCGACATCAGTCATGTTCGCGAAGCGCGACTGCTGCAGGGGCTTGGAACCGGCGTCGGCCAGGAACTGGTAGAGCGCGCTGCTGAGCGCCAGCACGCTCGGCGGGATCTTCGGTATCCGGTCGCCGACGTAGAGGTTCAGGAACTCGGCCCACCGCGTGGCCACGTCCGGCCCGAGCGAGTCGACGTGCACGCCGTTCTGGAGCGTGATCCACACCTTCGGGTTCTTGGCCAGGCCGCCGAGGCTCTCGGGGAAGTGGCCGCCGGTCTGCTCGTCCTGGAGCTGGCCCACCAGGAACGTCGGCACCCTGTCGCGCGCCAGCCACGTCCCCGGCGTCCGCGCATCGAACAGCGATGGCGTCCGGTACGGGTTCTGGTCGATGAGCTCGAGCGCGTTCTGCGTCTGCAAGCGCAGCTTCTGGTTGGCGGCGCAGTCCCTGTCGCCGGCCTTCACGAGCGCGCGCGCGTAGGGCTGGCCGCCGTCGGGAGCGGGCTCCGCGTCCGTTATGCGCTCCTTGATCCACGACAGCGCGAAGCCCGAGTTGAAGATCCCGCCCGGGTAGCCGAGGCCGCTGTAGATATCGTCGGTCACCGACATCGGCGCGATCGCCGCGAGGTCCGGCGGCCGCGTGCCGGCCACGAAGAGCTGGCTGATCCCCGAGAACGAGATCCCGGCCATCCCGACCTTGCCGCCCTTGACCCAAGGCTGGGCGGCGACCGCCTCGACCGCGTCGTAGCCGTCGTAGGTGGTGGGTAGCCCGAAGAGGTCGAAGTCGCCGGCCGAGCAGCCCGAGCCGCGCATCTGCACGCTCACCACGGCGAAGCCGAGCTGGGGCCCGAGCAGCGAGCCGACCGCGGTCGAGGTCGAGGGGACGAGCGGGTCGTCGACGTTGCCGCCGAGCACCGCGCTCAGCAGGTCCTTGGGCGCGGCCACCTGGTAGCCCGAGTACTCGATGAAGGTCGGGAACGGGCCGTCGGCCAGCGTCTTGCCCGGCGGGAGGCGCACGGTCATGGCCAGCTCGATGCCGTCGCGCACCTTCACGTAGTTGAGTCCCTGGACGAGCTTCTTGCGCTTGTAGAAGGACCGCGGCGGGTTGGCGCCCGGTCGCAGCACCTTGAAGCGGCGGGTCAGCGTGCCGTTGGCCCGGCGGACGCGGTAGCCGCGCCCCGGCTGAAGGTCGCGGAAGATCTTGCTGCCGAAGCGGTCGGCGTTCCCGCTGTCGAGCACCTTCCCGCGCTGGAGAAGCGTCAGGCTCTCGCCGTTGTTCGCCCCCAGCACGTAGGCCTCGTCGATGCTCCCGCGCGCCTTCACCGCGGCGCCGGCGCCGGGCACGGCGATGCCGAGCGCTGCGAGCGCGGCGACGAGGACCAACGCGAATCCGAGTGACCCAGTCCGGATCAGGCCGGCAAGGCTACCGGTCGCGGGCGGAGCGTGGCGCGCTTGCCGTCTACGGGCGGGGGGTTCAAGGCGCCTCTCGGTCGCGGGCCGCGCGTGGCGCGCTTATCGTCCGGCCGTGCCCCGCGACCGCGTCCTCTCGCCGCGCGCGCTCAACCGAGCGCTGCTCGAACGGCAAGGGCTGCTCGCCCGCTCCCGCACCCCGGCCGCGGACATGATCGAGCAGCTCGTCGGGCTGCAGGCGCAGGTGCCGGCGAATCCCTACCTGGCGCTGTGGTCGCGGGTGGAGGGCTTCGCGCCCGAGGACCTGAGCGACCTGATCGCCGATCGCGAGGCGGTGCGCGCGCAGCTCCTGCGCGCGACGATCCACCTCGTCTCCGCGCGCGACTGCCTCGCGATCCATCCACTGACGCGGCCGGTGCTCACGCGCACGTTCAAGAGCCCGTGGGCGGCGCGCCTGGGGGATGCCGAGCTCGACGAGGTCGTCGCCGCGGGCCTGGAGCTCCTGACCGAGCGCCCGCGGACGCGCGCCGAGCTCGGCGCGTCGCTTCAGCAGCGCTCGCCCGACGCCGACCCGGCGGCGCTCGCGCACGCGGTCACGTTCAACGCCGCGCTCGTGCAGGTGCCGCCGCGCGGTCTGTGGGGCGAGACCGGCCAGGCCACGTGGGCGCCGGCCGGGCAGTGGCTCGGGCGCGAGGCGGCCGCCGGAGCTTCCGCGGAGACGCTCGTGGAGCGCTACCTCGCCGCCTTCGGCCCCGCGTCGGTTGCCGACGCGCGCACGTGGTCCGGCCTGACCGGCCTGCGCGAGGTGTTCGAGCGGCTCCGGCCGCGGCTGCGGACCTTCCGCGACGAGCGCGGCCGCGAGCTGTTCGACCTGCCCGGCGCGCCGCTGCCCGACCCCGACACGCCCGCGCCGCCGCGCTTTCTGCCCGAGTACGACAACGTCGGCCTCTCGCACGACGATCGCTCGCGGCTCTTCAACGGCCTCGGCCCGGGCGCGCCGCTCCCGCCCGGCACGGCGATCGGCACGCTGCTCGTCGACGGCTTCTACCGCGCGAACTGGAAGCTCACCGAGGGCGACGGCGGGGCGGTGCTGACCATCGATCGCTTCCGCGGCCAGGCGACCGATCCGCCGGGAACCGTCGAGGAGGTCGGCGCGGAGGCCGAGCCACTGCTCGCGTTCCTCGAGCCCGAGGCCGGCGAGCGCGGCGTCGAGTGGGTTCCGGAGCCCGGCGGCGCCCGCTCCGGCGACTACGCTTCGCCCCCCGGCCCCCGTAGCTCAGCTGGATAGAGCGGCGGCCTTCTAAGCCGCGGGTCGGAGGTTCGAGTCCTCCCGGGGGCATTTCGAAGGACCAGATCATCGTTCTTCGAACCGGCGGGGTGATCGAGCGGCTGAGCGACGCGATTGGCGCATGCTCCTGTGTTTGACACGTCGCGCCGTCGGGGCAGCGCTGTCGCGTGTCGTCCGGAGCAGGCCCGCGCCGGCCGGGCCTCGGGCGATCGCACCGGTACGGAAGCGAGTCCGGACGGCAACGCGGTCGCCTCGTCGATACTAATGGTGTCGGTCTGACGACCGCCCTGCTTTTGGCGAGGAGCAGGTCGCTTGGATCTGTGACCTGTCAGATCTGCTTCTGCCGTGAGGCAAGCGAGTCAGCGGCCGATGCGGTAGCGAACGTGCGTCGCACGCGGGGAGTGGATCACCTCGACCGGCTGTAGGCCGGGGTCCTGCACTCCGTCGAACAGGCGCTCGCCGGCGCCGAGCAGAACGGGAACGACGTCGAGCATAAGCTCGTCGATCACGCCCGCCGCGAACGCCTGCCGCACGGTGGAGGCGCCACCGGCGATATCGACGCCGAGGTCGCCGGCCGCCGCCTCCGCGCGCTCAAAGGCGACATCGAAGCCTTCGGTGATGAAGTGGAACGTCGTCCCGCCCTCCATCGCGATCGGGTCGTGCGGGTAGTGGGTGAGAACGAACACAGGAGCGTGATATGGCGGCTCGTCGCCCCACCACCCGCGCCAGTTCACGTCCCACGGGCCCCGAACCGGGCCAAACATGTTGCGGCCCATCACGTACGCTCCGCAGGGCTTCAGGAGCTCGTCGCGCGCGCGGGCGTCGGCTTCATGGATGGGCTCGTCCAGGTGCCAGTGGTGGAGCTCCAGGCCGCCGACGCCGAGCGGGTTGTCGCGGCTCTGAAGGGGGCCGGCGACGAAGCCGTCGAGAGAGATGGACATGTGGCATGTGGTTGGTGTCATGTGCACCGAGACCACCGAATCGACGAGAAATCATCGGTGGGGGACGCCCTCGCGAAAGCTAACGGTTGCCCGGGTCCACGGCCGACCTGGGCACCTCGCGCCGCGTGGCCGCCAAGTCGGACCTGCCCCCGGTTTCCTCGCGCGACGAGTACCCGCACGGCCACCAGCCAGCGACCCGCTCCGCGCGGAATGCAGGGCGCCGTGCGCCTGCTTTCGCGCCAGTGCGAGCGCCCGACTGCGACTCGGCGGCGTGCCTACAGACGACACGCCAGGTGTCGGCTCGGAAGCTTGATGCGACCGCGCCTCGCCGCATGTTGGACAAGGGGCTACGCACTGGGCGGCCGCAGGACCGTCTGCCGCTTGTTTCGCTTGTCCGGCTCAAGGAGAAGCGACGAGCAGGGCACTCCGCGCTCGTGGTGAGAGACCTGCTCTCCTCTGGCCGCGGTATTCGGCGAGCACATCGCGGGGGCCGGGTCTCCGTCTGGCCGATAGATGCTGAGCAGATAGTGCTTCATGGTCGGCTCCTCTCTTCCCGGCCGGCGCCGCCGCGGGCGGTGTTGGCGCTAGCCGCGGCGGGCCGGGAGGCTTCTCACAGTGCTAGTCCCTGGCCGGCTCGTAGGTGGCGATTAGAACACCCTTGGTGGTGGTGATGCTGTCGGTGAGCCGCAGCGACGCGTGCACGCCCTCGGGGAACAGGCGCCGGCCCGTGCCGAGCACGAGCGGGTGGATCATCAGCAGGTACTCGTCGATCAGGTCGGCCGCCATCAGCGAGCCGATCAGCTCACCGCTGCCCATGATCACGAGGTTCCCGCCTGATTCCTGTTTGAGCTCGTCCACCGCGGCCGGGACGTCGCCGTGCAAGAGCGTCGAGTTCGGCCACTCGAGTCTCGTTGCGGAGCTGTTTGACGCGACGTACTTGGCCCCGTCGTTGAGCGCATCCTTGAACGGACCACCCTGGGCGTTCCAGGAAGCCAGCAGCTCCTCGTAGGTGCGCCGGCCGAACAGAAACGCCCGATCCTCGCCCATCCGTTCGCCCATCTTGGCGATCATGGCGTCGTCGCCGCCCGGGACCGCCCAGCCCCCGTGAGCGAACCCACCGCGGGTGTCTTCGTCCGGACGGCCAGGTGCCTGCATCACGCCGTCCAGCGTGACGCTGTTGATCACAACCACCTTGTGCATCTCCCTGTCCTTTCGCTCTCGGTCACGCTACGCCACGCCGCGTTCCCTGCTTTCCGATCGGGCGGTACCCAGCGAGAGCCGCGCCAGCGTCCTACAACGCGCGGAAGGCAGGAAACGACGCCTGCTTGCCTTGTTTGACCAGGAGCGGCCGCTGAGACAGGTCGCGCTGCTCCCTTGGACGACAAGCAGGCGTCGGCTCGGAAGCTTGACCCGACAGCACCTCGCCGCGCAGATTCGACGAGGGGCTACGCACGGAACGCCCGCAGGATCTTCTGCCGCTCGCTTCGTCCGTCCGGCTCGAGGAGAAGGGCGACGAGCCCCTCAACCGTCGAGCGAGGGTTTGCACGTCGTCCACCCGCCCGCACTCGGCGAAACCGATCGATCGTTGTTCGAACCGGCCCGGCACGCGGAGGCTCGCCCTTTCTGCTCATCGATCGGCCCAAGCGGCCGCTTGGTCGTTCATAAGGGAACGCTCCACGCTGGTGGCCGAAACGGACCAGGCGTGGATACGGATGCGCGATGCGTTCCGTGCCAGCCCGTGGACCCCGAAAGAAAAGCCCGCCGGACGAGGCCGAGGTGTAGCTTGATCTTGCCGGTGGCCCAGGGCCACCCAAATCCAAACGCCGAGGGGTTCGACAGGGGCCCGGCAGCGAAGGAGTCATCACGATGACTGCAGATGAAAACGTGGCAATCATGCGACGCGCTTACGAGGCCTTCAACACGGGCGACATCAACACGCTCACCGAGCTCTTCGATGAGCGCGCCGTGTGGCACCTGCCGGGCCGCAGCTCGATGGCCGACGACTACCAGAGCCGCGACGCGACCTTGGCGTACTTCGGGCAGCTGGCGCAGAAGACTGGAGGGACCTTCCGGGCTGAGTTGCAGCACCTGGCTGCAGATGGTGACACCCGCGTGGTCGGCATCCAGCGCAGCACCGCGGACCGAGACGGCAAGCACCTGGATGTTGCCGACTGCATCGTCTTCGAGCTCAAGAACGGCAAGATCATTGACGGTCGCGAGCACTTTGAGGACCTCTACGCGTGGGACGAGTTCTGGTCGTAGCCCGCTCGCCGGCGCGCCCGGCAGGTCACGCGGCGGCTCGCGGCTCGGCATAGATCGAGCCGCGAGGCGCAGCGGGTTCTGAACCCGCAAAGCTTTGTAGGCGGCCCGGGATCGGAAGGATGTTCTTTCCGCTGCTCCGGCCGTCGGGCTCAAGCAGCACCTCGATGAGCGTCTCAACCGCCACCGACGGTTTGAACCTCGTCCAGCCTGTTGCACCGACGGAGGCGACCGCGAGAGGCGTCTAGCCCGGGCAGGGTGGAAACCCAGGCCGCGGCGTGGTGTCGCCGGGTGCCGGCGCGACGGTGACCACGACCGTCCGGCGGGTGCCGCGGGTCGCGAGGGTCAGGAGGCTCGCGCCGGGTCGGGACGTGACGCGCGCACCCAGCACTCGCACGCGGTAGCCGCCGGGGTACTGGATCGCCGCGGGGACGCTGATCACGGTCGGGGCGCGGACGTGCCGGCGCTTCTCGTAGCGCAGGCGGAAGCGTCCGGTGCGGACGTCGAAGCCGTAGCCGAGCGGCCGGCCGGCGATCGCGCGGGGGTAGACGCGCGCGAGCACCTGCTGCTTGAACGGCGCCTTCCCGGACGGCTCGCTCTCGGCGCCCAGCCGCCGCAGCTCCTTGTCGGGATTGCTCCAGCTCAGGCCGTAGGTGTAGCCGGTGCGGAAGCGGTCGGCGCGTTCGAGCAGGCAGTTGAGCCCGCGCACGTCGTCGTCGGATGTGGCCGCGACCTCGGTCATCAACGCCGGCCCGCCCAGACGGCGGGCGACCGCGGTGGCGTTGCGCATCGTCCGCGTCTCGATCGGCGGGCAGGTCACATAGCCCTTCTCGATCAGAGACGGGTCCTTGGTGGTCGCGTACGCCGAACGCGTCGGGCACTGGTTGTGGAACGAGAGCCCGGCCGGCGCCACCCCCGCGGGCGGCGCGACGAAGCCGTTGGGGACGCTCGTGTTGAGGAAGATCGTCGGCTCGTAGAAGACCGTGCGCCTGTTGTCGACGGCGCGTATCGCGCGCGCGAGCGAGGTCTCGAACGGCTCCAGGGTGTCGCGGTCGAAGGCCGAGCAGCCCGGGGCGGCCGTACAGGCGGCGACATAGGGGTCCGTGGGGGAGGTCGTTCCCGGGAAGGGCTCGTTCATGAGGTCGTAGCCGGCGACCATCGGATCGTTCCGTAAGCGCCTCGCGACTACCTGCCACGCCCTGCCGTACGCCCGCCACAGCGGCACCCCCGCTGCCGGACGATTCGCGTAGAGGTTGCCGAACGCGCGCCCGGTCGCGGGTTGGAAATAGCCGAGAGGGAACTTCCACGCTGCGTACGCGGCGTCGCCGGGGTCGGGTGCCAGCGGCAGCCCGTCGGAGAGCGCCGCCCAGTGCGGGAACCCAGGCTTGTTGCCGAACAGCTCGTCGTACTGGTCCTGGTGGCTGTCGAGCACCGTGAAGATGCCGCGCCGCGCGAGCTTGCCCTCGGCGGCGGCGATCCCTTCGAGGTAGGCGGCGCTGTAGTCGCCGGGGGAGGGCTCGAGGCCTTCCCAGTACCACGCCAGACGCACCGCGTTCAGGCCCAGCGAGGAGACCGCGTCGGCGTCGCCGGCCGTGAAGCTCGGCAACGACGGCTGCGACGGATCGTCGTCCGACGCCGGGTAGTAAGGCGGCTGCTTCCAAACGGCGAACAGCCCGTGCAGGATGACGACGCGCCCGCTCGGGTCCTCCAGGTAGCGCCCGGCGGCAGCGAGCGGCCCGCGCGCCGCCCCGGCGCGTGCGGGCGCGGCTCCTTGCAGCCCGGCGACCGAGAGGACGAACGCCAGCAGCGTCCCGACCACGCACGTGCGTCTGTGGCTCACGAAGCGTCAAGGCTGCCCGGCTCGTAGCGCGAGGTCAAATGCAAGCCGGATCGCTGTCGCCGCCGGCGCGGCTGGACGTTCGTTGGACGACCGCGCTCCGACGCTCGCGGACCTCTCGCCGGGCTTCCGATGCGACAACGGTGGCTGCGCTACTCGATGCCCGCCTACGTCCTTCCACCGCCGCGGCGGCGACGCTCGCCGCGGTTGCTCTCGCCATCGTGCTTGCGCTCCCGTCCGCCGCCGGCGCGGCGAGCCGTACCGCCTACTACGACACCTTCCTGCTCTCGCGCGCGGCCGACGGCGGGCTGCCCGACGGTCCCAGCACCAACGGCGTGATCTCGCAGGACGGCCGCATCGCCCGGGCGGTGGCGTTCCAGTCCGACGCCTCGAACATCGTCCCCGGCGACGGCAACGGGACCACCGACGTGTTCCTCACGACTCGCGCCTCGGGATACGGTGCCGACGCGACGCCGTGGGAGCCGGGCGGCACGCGGATCATCTCCCAGGGGATGGACGGCCAGCCGTCCAACGGCCCGTCCTACGACCCGGCGATCTCGGGCGACGCGAGCTCCTCGCGCGGCTCGGACGACACCCCGCCCAACTGCGTCGCGTTCGTCTCACGGGCGTCGAACCTCGTGCCCGGCGACACCAACGGCAAGGCCGACGCGTTCGTGTACTGGCTGGACTCGGGCCGCCTGCAGCGCGTGTCGGTTTCCTCGACCGGCGCCCAGTCCGACGGGGACACGTTCGACGTGGCGGTCGACGGCACGTGCGAGCGGATCGCCTTCACGTCGAACGCCTCGAACCTCGCCCAGACCTCGAAGGGCGGCAAGAAGAACCCGAACTTCGGCGCCAACAAGACGCGCAAGGCGAAGCCCGGCGTCAAACAGGTCTACGTCCGTGCGCTGCGTGCCGAGCGCGCCAGCGACGAGGGCCTCGTCGGCCTCACCTTCCTGGCCTCGGCCTCGGACAAGGGCAAGCCCGGCAACGCCGACAGCTACGACCCCTCGTGGTCGCTGCGCACGAGCCAGGTGCTGGCCTTCACCTCCAACGCCAACAACCTCGACAAGCGCGACCGAACGTTCACGAGCGACGTCTACGTGAAGGCGATGCGGCGGGTCGTGAAGTTCTTCGGCAAGCGCGGCAAGGGCCGGCGCAAGCTCCCGACGTTGCAGACCGCGGTACGCGTCGTCTCCGTCAACCGCGACGGGGTCGCCGGCAACGGGCCGTCGATGCAGGGCCGCGCTTCGGACCAGAGCTGCTTCGTCGTCTTCCGCACCGAGTCGACCGACGTCTTCTCCGGCGACTCCGAGCCGTCGTCGGACATCGTCCGCGCTGACATCCGCGGCTTCCTGCGGGCGCGCAAGATCCTCGACGTCGATCCCGGCGGCTGCCGCAAGATCGAGGGCGCGCCCGCTCCGCCCGGCGACCGGATCAAGATCACCAAGGTCGCGCGCGGCGACGGCCCGGCCGTCGACCCCGAGGTGTCGGGCGGCGGCGAGTACGTCACCTTCAGCTCCTCGGCGACGACCTTCCCGGGCGTCACGGGCGACGATCGGGACGTCAACGGCGTCGCCGACGTGTTCCTGTGGACCGGCGTGCGCAACCTGGTCCGCACGATCTCGGCCGACACCGAGAACCGGCCGCTCTACGGCGACGCCCGCAACGCCTTCCCGAGCCAGCGCATCAACTACATCCTGTTCGAGACCGACGACCCGCTCGCCGACGTCGAGCTCGTCAGCCGCCGCTACCCGAACCTGCTCGCGCGCGCCGCCGGCGCTCCGGCGCCCTCGGCCTCGAACCAGATCTACATGCGCTACCTCGGGCCCAAGACCGTCCCCGACGGCGGCTGAGGCGCCCCTCACCGCTGCTAGCTTTCGCGCTTCCGCGGTGGGCGTAGCTCAGCTGGTAGAGCTCCGGGTTGTGGTCCCGGCGGTCGCGGGTTCGAGTCCCGTCGCTCACCTCTCGAAAGTCCCTGCAACTTGACATTTCGCCGCTAGCCGTTGCCGGCGGCGCCGAGCGTCAAGGCATAGCTGAGGCATAAAGCTCCGCGCGTATCGGCCGAGGGCTATCCGTACCGCTGGTTCGAGCCCAGCATCGCCCATCGACGCAATCGCGCTCCACAAGCGCGATTCCGACGCATACCGGCCCGCCTCGTGGACACAATACGGGCACATTTCTTAGAGGCGCTGTGCTGGTTCACCCGGCCACGGCGTCGCGCGCGCCGCGGTCAAGCGCCGGACTTCGAGTGGAGGCCGGTCGGAGCGCCGCGCACGACCGTCGCTTCCTGGCCGTCTGCCGTGCAGCGCGGCCTATGTGCCCGAGTCCACGCGCTTCCAGCTCAGCACGACGCCCGTGTTTGCAGCGCCGACCGTCAGCGTCAGCCGGCGCCCATTCAGCTTGGCGAACCGCACCTGGTCGGTTCCCTCCCATGCTTCCACGGAGGAGTACTGCACAGTGTGAATGACCGTGCCGGCTTTGCGATCGACGCGGAACGTGCCCGTGTACCAGAGCGCGGTGCTCCTGGGAGCGCCGCGCCTTAACACCAGCGCCCACATCTGCCCGCTGCTGGTGTACGTGAGCTTGCCCTGTGGCCGGGACCCGAACGGTTTGTTGATTGCGGTCCCGTCCTGGGCGCGCGTGACGGCCGACCAGAGCCTCCACGTGCCCACGAGCTGGCGCTTGGTCGGCGTGACGCCCGCCTTCGCGGCCGCCGCAGGTCGGGCGGCCTCCTCGCCTCCCGCCGTACCAACCACGAGCGCCCCGGCCGGGATGGCCACTGCGATCGCCGCAGCCGCTGCACACCTTTGATGGCGCATAGCCATCACCTCCTGCGACGAAAAGCCGCCGCAAACTCTTCGAAAGACTCCTCCGCGACAGAGTATCGCCGTGGTGTCACGGTTGCCGGCGACCACTGTGCGGTACGAGTGGCGCAGCGGGGCGCTGCATCCAGCGACGGGCTGGACGGGCTCGGGTTCCTCCTCGCGCGCTTGTGGGGCGGCATGCCTTAGTCCTCGGCGTGGTGCCGGTGGTGGCAGCGTCTGCAGAGCGGGATGAGGTTCCTCGGGCTGTTGTTTCTGAGGTCGCCGTCGCAATGGTGGACATCAAGCGGGACGTTGCGGGCGCCGCAGCGGCCGCAGCAGTGGACGTGCGAGCACGCGCCCGAGGGAATATGTAGCGCGGGACTGAGGAGCTCGTCCCCGCGCCCCGGCGCCAACCGTTTCTTATGCTCCGGCGGAGCATGAGCAAACACTTCTGTTACCGCTGCGGAGGAGACCACCCGGCCGGCCGGTGCCCCACCCGACCGCGCCGGCACAGCCCCGGCTGGCGCCAGCGCGAGCGCCGCATCCTCGAACGCGACGGCTACCGCTGCACCTACTGCGGCGACCTCGCAACCGGCGTCGACCACCTCCACCCCCTCGCCCGCGGCGGCACCGACCACCCATCCAACCTCGCCGCGTGCTGCCAGCGCTGCAACAACCGCAAGCGCGACCGCACCGAACACGAGTACCGAGCACAGCTCGAAGCTCAGCGTTTCGCCGCGTAAACCGGGGGGACGGGGGGCAATCGCGAACGGCGACTCGCACCGTCACCATCCCGGCGATGCGCGAAAAAAACCGTCAAGCACTGTGAGGCTCGCACCGCACTCCCCGAGGCATGGGCGAGAATGGATCGGGGAGCGATTTCGGGGCTCGGCGACCGCCGCGCGGCCCCAGGGATGGAGTGCCTGCGGGAATGCGACGCGACGTACGTGAGCGCGCCGGCTCGCGCGATCTGGTCTTGGGGACGGTGCTCAAGAACGCGAGCGGGCTGCTCGGCCTTGCTCGCCGCCATTCGCTGTGCAGCACGGCGCAAACGCATACGAAGCCGCGAGAGGTACACGCCCACGTCGGCCGAGTGCTGCTTCCGTCCCGAGGAGGTGTGTCACGTAGTTTGCGAGCACATTCGTGGGCTCGCGGTTCTGGGAAGATTCGCGTGATGTCGGACTACCGTGCGCAGGCCCACCTTGATGCGCCGCTGGATGAGGTCTGGGCGCTCGTCGGGAACCCCGCCACCTACCCTCAGTGGTGGCCGGTCGCGGTAGAGATTCGCGGCGAGACGTTTGAGGTTGGGGACGTATATACCCAGGTGCTGGGGAAGTTCGCTGGGCGGCGGTTGGAGTACACCCGAATCATCGACCGGCGCGACGAGCTCAAGGAACTGAAGTGGAGTTGCCCGACGACAGGTGGTTTCCAGCGCTGGCTGCTGATCCCCGCCCAAGGGGGCACGTTCGTGGACATGGAGATGGGACTCCATCCGCCCGCGGTCCGGTACCAGCTATTCGACAAGTCGGTCGGGCGCTGGTTCATCAAGCGCTGGGCGGAGCAGGCCATCGACGGGCTGCGTCAGACACTGGCCTCGGCCCGATCTCCTGAGGTCCATAGCCCGGCGCAGGCGCCGGAAGTCGAGACTCCTCCGCCAGCGGGCTGATCTCGAGCGCCCCGGCGGCAGCGTCGAATCTCAATCGGCCCATCCTCCATGTATCCGGCAGTCTCTGGGGAGGCTGCCGAGACTTCTCCTTTCGCGGCATCGCAGTGGCCCTGGCCCGAGTCGCGTAGCGCTCCAAGACTTCGCGGCGGAGGGGCGCCCCGTGGTGACGCCCGACTCCCTGTGTAGCACGGCGCAAATGCACACGAAGCCGCGGGATACGCGCCCTGCTGCTTTTCGTCTCTATGAAGAAGGGCCCGATGTCAATTGGCGGTGGGTAGCTGGGGTCGGGGTCCTCTTGCGCATCGTGGGGTTGGAGCAGCGCTCATGTCTCTATGGCCTCTTCGGCGGGAGGATCAGGCGGAATCGGATGCTTCGCTCGCGGGCGCATGTCCAAAGGGGGCGGTCAGGCCGCCAGACGAAAAGCGGCGCCTCTGGGAGCGAACTCCTGGTTGCGAGAAAGCATGTGCCAGATCGCGTGGGTGAGCCGGCGGGCGATGTCGACCTGGGCGACCTTCGCCCCGCGCTGCTTGCCGAGCCGGTGCTTGTTGCGCTGATAGCGCTCGGAGTAGGCGGGGTGCTTGAGCGCGTGCATCGTCGCCTCGAGCAGCGCCCAGCGGAGGTGGGTGGGACCGTGCTTGGTCAGCGGGCCGCGGCGATCCTTGTCTCCTGACTGATTGACGCGGGGGCAGAGGCCGGTGTAGCCGGCGAGCTTCTCGGGAGACGGGAACCGCTCGATCTCGCCGATCTCGGCGGCGATCGTGAAGGCGAGCACCCAGCCGATCCCCGGCGCGCTCATCAAAAGCGGGATGTAGGGGTGGTCGGCGTGGCCCGCGCGGAGCTTGCCGTTGATCTCCGCAATCTGGCGCTCGAGGTCGTCGATCAGCTCCACCGAAGCGGTGATGTTGCCCCGCCACGGCTCCGAGACCTGGAGTCGTGCCAGCAGCTCTCGGCCCTCGACTCCGAAGAGGTCGGTGACCGGGCAGGGCCTGCCGAAGTTGATCAGCGTCGAGTGGACCCGGTTCTTGAGCGCCGACTTGTGCTTGACCAGATGCAACCGGAACCGGGCGAGCTCGCGCTCCTCTCGGACCCTCGGGTCAGGCAGCCAGATCGCCGGCACCAGGTCGCGGTGAGACAGAGTCGCCAGCACCTGCGAGTCGATCTTGTCGGTCTTGCACGCCAACGGCGCCAGGCCCTTGACCTTTTGCGCGTCGGCGATCTCGACGTTCCAACCTTCCTGCTCGAGCGTGTCGTGGACGAGCCGGGCACCGATCATCGACTCGATCACCGCGCACACCGGCTCCCGATAGACCTCGTCGATCCGCCTGGCGAGGGTCCTCAGCGAGTCTGCGTCAGGGGGCACGGCGAGCTGGTCGAGGTGCTCTCCAGACTCGGAGAGCAGACACACGTCGACCTTCCTTCGGCTGAGATCCAATCCGGCGTGCAACATTGAAGACGGGCCTCCTTTGAACTCGCTCCTCGGTGACAGCCGGAGCGTGTCACCAGAGGAGGCCCTCCTTCATCGCAGTCCAAAGCGGTGCGAGGAAATCCCGGCCGGTCGCGTTGCTACTCGGGGAGCGTCTCGCCGGAGCCGCCCAACTCTTCGGGGAAGTCCTTGAGCTTGGGGAGGCCATCTTTCATGGGCAGCACTGTCGACTCGTAGTTGACGTGCACCCCGGGTTCAAACGTGAATTCAGGGATCGTCGCCGCGTAGACGTCGACCAAACCCCACTGCGGGTGCCGCGTCAGCAGATGGCCCCCGCAGGCCTTGCACCACTGCCGGTAGCTCCGCTCGTTCTGGTTGTACTCGCCGATCTGGTCTTCTCCCTGGGTCACCTTGACCGCCTCGGGCTTCCAGAGCGTGAATGCGTTGACCGGGCCGGCGGACCAGCTCCTGCACGCGGCGCAGTGGCAGTAGCCGGCGCCCTCCGGATCCCCCGTGACTTCAATCGTGACGGCGCCGCAGTAGCACTGCCCTTTGAACGTCTTTTCATCCCGGCTCATGAGGTCTCCCTTCGCTCGAGGTCTCGTCGTGACATAGCCCAAGCAGTATCCCGCTCAAAGCGCCGCTTTCCATGCAAAGGGCCGCTTTTCAAAGCAGCGCTCGCTTTTCGCGGTGGCTGTTGCGTAAAGCCGTGTGCTGTGAGCGAGCTGCGACGTGAATCGCGTGTCTTGGGGCGGCGATCAAGCGGAGCGGCCGCCGTTAGGCGGTCGCGGTCGCGGTGTGGAGCTTGAGGAGGTTGTGGGTGGCGGTGATGAGGCGCCATTCGGAGCGGCAGGCGGCTCTGCCGCGGCGTAAGAAGCGGTCGATCCGGCGGTTGAACTTGGTGTTGGCGAACACCGGCTCGATCATGCCTTGCCGTTTGCTGTAGAGGTCGCGGCCGGCGTCGGTTTCGAGCACGCTGCGCATGAACGCGTAGCGGCCGCCGTCCCAGCCCGGCCGGGCGCCTTTGCGTTTGCCGGCGTCGGGCGGGATCAGCACCTTGGTGCCGCGGCCGGCGATCTGATCCATCTGGTCGTGGTGCCAGTAGCCGGCGTCGGCGAGCACCACCTCCGGCCTCTCGCGGACACCGGCAACTTGCAGCTCGCGCTCGGCGGCAGTGACCATTGGTTCGAGGTGGCCGAAGTCGGGCGAGTCGACGTCGACCTCCGCCGCGACGATGATCTGGCGCTCGTTGCAGACCGCCTGGGCGTTGTAGCCCTGGACCCAGCCGCGCGGCGTCTTGACGTTCCTGGAGTCCGGATCGGTGACGTTGACCTTCCCCTGCGGTGTCGCCGGCGGCGTGTGCGGGTTCGGCGGCCGCCCGAAGCGGCGGCCGTCCTTCATCACCCCGCGCGCGCGGTAGGCCTCGTAGTCGGCGTTGGCTTGGCATTCGACGGCGTGGTCCTCCTCGAGCCGCCGCTTCGACTCGCGCAGCCGTTCAGGCCGTGAGCGCGGGATCGGCCGTGCCTCGGCGGCGCGCTGCTCGTCGAGCCGGCGCTTCGCCTCGCGCAGCCAGCCGCGCCGGCCCTGCGCGGTCGCGAGCTCGGGCGGTAACTCGTCGCCGCGCCGCTCGCCAAAGCGCTCGTCCTCCGCGGCGTCGACAGCCGCCGCGTCCTCGAGAATCTCGGCCGCGATCTGCTCGTAATCGCGCGTCGCGTGATGCGACGCATTCGCATGCACCTTGGTGCCGTCGACCGCAACGACGCCGACCTCGGCCAGACCGGCCTCGGCGCAGAGCGCGAGCACCTCGCCAAACAGCCCGGCGAGCGCCGTCTCGTGACGCTGACGGAAGCGCGCGATCGTCGTGTGATCAGGCGTCTGGTTCACGCAGATCACCCGCGTCGCGACGTCCTCCACGCAGCGCCGCTCGATCCGCCGCGACGACCGCTCCCCGATCGCATAGGCATAGAGCAACAGCGCCACCATCATCGCCGGATCATGCGCCGCCCGACCATGACCATCCGCCCGATAGGCGGCATAGAACGCCGACAAGTCGAACTCGCCCACAGCGTCGATCACAAACCACGCGAGATGCCCTTCCGGCAGCCATTCCCGCAAGCTCGGCGGCAACAACAACTCCTGCTCACGATCACAACCAATGAAGTTCTGCGCCATGCACCAGATCGTCCTCACCAGCCCGGACACCAACGCCGTTTACGCAACAGCCACCGCGATTTGCGATAGCGAGGGTTGCGACCGTCGGACTGCCGAGACGCGTCCAACTCGCTAGCGAGCGGCGCGTCAATCGAGCAGCGGCAGACCGCCGGCTTCCTCCGGGAGCAGCAGTCTCCACCTGCGCTCCTGCGTGTCGTCCACAGCGAGCGTCGTCGGCATCTCCGCCGAGACGCCTCCTTTCATGGGATTGGAACCCTCTCGCCCTGTGGCGTCCCGGGCACGTGAAAGCAGCCATACTCGGGTGATGTTCGACCCCGGCCGGCCAACCGTGGTGCCGCGCCGCTTGTACGGGGCGTTCAACGCGGGTGACTAACGAGGCGAGCGTGGATGAAACGGCGCGACGCGACGGCCCAGGCGTTGGCGGAGCTCGCCGAGCGAGCTACAAGCGAGGAGGCCGAGATGACTGACCAGCAGACGGGTCCGCACAGGTGATTGCCCGACGACGTGCGGGCTGCGGCGCACGCGATGTGGGCGCTCGGCGACTACAGCCGCTCTGACCCGGCTAAGAGTTTGGTGGTTGTCGGCTGAGAGAGCGAACGCCCGCCAGCACGGCGTCCATCGTCTCCATGATCGCGACGGTCTCCTCGAGCGGCATCAGCGGGCTCTCGGGCAGTCCCTCGCGCACGCAGCGTGCGACCTCGTCGGCCTGATGGCGCATGCCGTTGCCCTCGTGGGGCTCGTCGAAGCGGACCGGCTCGCCCTCGCGCGGGATCAGCGTGAACGTCGTCGGGGCGTAGAAGCGGTGGTCGATCTCGATCCGGCCGTCCTCGCCGACGATCGCCGCGCGCGTCGGGGTCCGCGCCGCCGCGGTGCACGTCAGGACGGCGTGGGCCCCGCCCGCGTAGCCGAACAACATCGAGGTCTGGCCGTCGACGCCGGTGAACGCCGGATCGCTCAGCGCGACGATGCGCTCCGGCCGTTCCAGCACCAGCGAGGCGAACGACACGACGTAGACGCCGAGATCGAGCAGCGCGCCGCCACCGAGCTCGGGCGCGAACAGCCGCGACGCGGCGTCGTGGGGGAACCACTGCCCGTGGTCGGCGATGACGGTCACGATCCTGCCCAGCGCGCCGTCGGCCAACAGGCGCCGGATCGCGTGGACGTGCGGGAGGAAGCGCGTCCACATCGCCTCCATCAGGAACACGCCGCGGTCGCGGGCGGCCTGGACGAGCTCCTCGGCCTCGCGCGCGTTCATGGTGAACGGCTTCTCGACCAGCACCGGCTTGCCGGCGCGCAGCGCGAGCAGCGCGTTCGGGTGATGCAGCGGGTGGGGCGTGGCCACGTAGACCGCGTCGACCTCGGGATCGGAGACGAGCGCGTCGTAGCCGGCATGCCGGTTGGGGACGTCGAACCGATCGGCGAAGGCGTCGGCCGACGCCTGCGCGCGCGACCCGACGGCCACCACACGGCTCGAGTCGGTGAAGGCCAGGTCGGCCGTGAACTTGCCGGCGACGTGGCCGGTCCCGATCACTCCCCACCGCAGCGTCCGCCGCTCGGCCCTCGCCTCGCTCACCGCGTGACTCATACCGCAACGCGGCGCGTGGGGACGGGACGGCCGCGGGTTAGGATCGGTCGAGTGATGCGGCCACCGTGAGACGTCTCGTCGGCCTGCTCAGGCTCCTGCCGCCGCGGGTGGCGTGGTTCTGGTGGCGCGCCCAGCGCCGTGCCTGGCGCGCGGGCGACCAGTTCAGCATGGAGTCGGCGCTACGTCCTCGCGACCTGGCGCACCTGCTGAAGATCGCCGCCGACAGGCCCAACGTGGCGGAGAGTGGAACCGGAACCGGATGGAGCGCGATCGCGTTGGCGCTGGCGCACCCTGAGCGCAGGGTCGTGACCTTCGATCCCGTCGATCGCCCGGAACGCGAGCTGTACCTGCGTCTCGTGGGGCCGAGAGTCAGAAGCCGCATCCAGTTCTGCCGGGGCACCGGTGAGAGCGGCGGGCAGCGCTACGACCGGATGGTGGACCTGCTCTTCATCGACTCGTCGCATGAGCGTCAGCGGACGGTCAGAGAATTCACGGCGTGGCGCCCTCGGATAAGTCCCGGAGGCGTCGTGGTCTTCGACGATTACGCGTCGCAGCGCTACTCGGAGGTGCGCGAGGCGATCGGGACCGAGTTGAAGTTGCGCGGCGACGTTGTCGGCTCACTTTTCACCTGGCACTCACCGCCGGCTTCGGCTCCCGCCTCCGGCCCCTGAGCTCGCGCGCCCCCGGAGCGGGCTAGGACCCGATGTCGTTGGCCGCCTCCTGGAAGTGAGCCACCTGGCGGCCGACGGCTTCGCCCGTGAAGGCGTGCACCGCGCCCGTCCGGTCGACGACCATCGCGGCGCGCGTCTGGATGCGCTCGAACTCGGCGCTGGCCTCGACCTCGTCGAGTGTGGCCCTGTCTCCTCGCAGGAGGACGAAGCCCTGCAGATCGCCGCCGTGCGGCGCGAGGAAGTAGGTCTCGACGCTGTCCACCTTGCCCTCCTGCTGCAGCCTTCCGTAGTACTCGAGCGATTCGTTGAAGACCTCGAGCGCCTTGCGTTCGCGTCCGCGGGCGACCTCACCCCATCCGATGAACAACGCCTCGTCGGCCATGGCTTCTCCTTCTGCGTTGGGTTCGAAGACCACCCTAAGCCGCGCGACGCATCCGGTGCAAGGCGCGGCGGACCTGCATGGAGGTATCGTCCGGCGCCATGGAGCTCGAGCGCATCGAGGAGGGGCGGCGCGTGCGGCTCGCGCTGCGCGGCGAGCTCGACCTCTACGGTGCTCCGGAGCTCGACGACGCCCTGGTCCAGGCCGAGCGGGAGAGCTGGCCCTTGCTCGTGATCGACCTCTCCGAGCTCGACTTCATCGACTCGTCAGGTCTGCGTCTGATCGTGCGCACGCACGCACGTGCCGAGCAGTCCGGGCGGCGCCTGGTCGTGATCAACGGGCCCGAGACGGTGGCGCGCGTCTTCAGCCTCACGTCGCTTGACCGCAGGCTCGAGATCGTCGACGGCCTCGCCGCGGCCCCGGACGCCTCCTGACGCGCCCGGCGCTCAGGCGCCGGCCTCGTCGTACCGGACGGCAGGGAGGGTGAATCTCGGCACCTGCGGGTAGGGAGAGTGCATGGCGGAGTCACCCGAACGCGAGCAGCGGCCTTCGCAGGGCGACGGCGAGGACGTCGACGAGGTCGAGCGCGGCTCCAAGCGCGACAAGGGCTCGATGGACGAGGAGGTCGAGCGCGCGCGAGAGCGCGAGGAGGAGGCGACCGAGGGCTAGTGTGGGGACGCCGGAGGCGGGTCTACGATCCGCCGCCGCGTGGCCCGGCTCCCGATCGTGGTCGTCCTCGGTGCCGTGCTGACGGGCGCCTTGGGATGTGGCGGCGTCGGGTCGAGGAGCACGCCCGCGCCGCGCCCGGTACCGGTTCGCCGTCCCGTTCTCAGACAAGCGGTGGTGGGGCCCCTCGCACCGGTGGTGCGCGCGGCGGCCGTGCAGCGCGGCCCGCGCGCGCGCCATCGGATAGCTCTCACCTTCGACGCCGACATGACGCCGCAGATGCTCGCCGACCTGTCGGCCGGCCGCGTCCGGAGCTGGTTCGCCCGCGACGTGATCCGGACGCTGCGCCGCACGCGCACTCCGGCGACGCTGTTCCTCACCGGGATGTGGGCGAAGGCGTATCCGCGCGCGGTGCGGTCGCTTGCCCGCGACCGCCTGTTCGAGCTCGGCGCCCACACGTGGGACCACCGGGCGTGGACGGGCGCGTGCTACGGCCTGCCGGCGGTCGGCACCAGGCGCGCGAAGCTCGCCGAGCTGCGGCGCACCGCGCGCATCATCGAGCGCCTCAGCGGAGCCCCGCCGCGGTACTTCCGCTTCCCGGGTCTGTGCCATGCCCGCGAGGACGTGAGGCTGGTCGCGCGCGAGGGCGAGCAGGTCGTCGACGGCCTGGCTTCGGGTGACGCGTTCCAGTCCGACCCCGGCGTGATCGAGCGCACCGTGCTCGACGCGGTCCGGCCAGGCTCGATCGTCGTCATGCACATGATGGGCAGCCCGAACGCGCCCGCCACCGGACAAGCGCTCGCGCGGCTGATCCCCGAGCTACGAGCGCGGGGCTATCGCTTCGTGACGCTCACGCGGTTGCTGGCGGGCCGGCCGCGCTCGCGGCTCCCTGCACCGCGGCGGTGATCAGCCTGCGGACGTCGGGTGCGAGCTCGACCAGGTCGGGACTCGGCTCGGTCTCGAGCCGGTCGCGGACGAGCTCGCGCACGCCGTGCACGACGAGCAGGTAGCCGCGCTCCGGGAGCGGCCCGAGGCTGGGGTCGCGCGCGCGCATGGCCGCGTGGCGCTGGGCTAGCAGCTCGGCGAAAAGCAGGTAGGCCTCGCGGCGGCGCTGCCGGGCCGCGGGGCCCGCCGCGTCCATCTCCACGACGAACGCACGCGCGGCGACCGGGTCGGCCTGCAGCGTCTCGAGGTAGCCGTAGAGCGTTTTCTCGATGAAGCGCTCCCAGCCGCTGTCCTCGTCAAGCTCGGCGGTCATGTTCTCCAGCAGCACGGCGACGTACTGCTCGTAGGCGACGAACAGGCACGCCTGCTTGTCGGCGAAGTGCTCGTAGAACGCCGCGCGCGAGACGCGCGCCCGTCGCGCGACCTCGCCGATCGTCGCGAGCGCGTAGCCGCGCTCGGCGAGCGTGTTGGTGAACGCGGCGAGCAGGCGCGAGCGCTGCGACGACGCGACCTCGTCGCGCGAAAGGCGGTGCGGCCCGCGGGGAAGGGGGCCGGGCTGATCGAAGATCGTGCTCGAGGCTTCCATAGTGAAGAAACTGATGGTACGTTACTCGCCGGCGAGGCGTCCACACGAGGGAGGGGTTCGATGGGAGTACGTGCTGGCGGTCAATCGACGAGTCGCGCTTGGCTCGTGCTCGTTCTCGTGCTCGCAATTCTCGCCGTGCCGGCGGCGGGCGCCTCGGCCAGCCCCGACCCCTCGCCGCCGGGCGCCAACGACTGGTCCTGCAAGCCCAGCGCCGCGCACCCGCGGCCGCTCGTCCTCGTCCACGGCCTGAGCGCGACGATGGCCGCCAACTGGGGCTATCTGTCGCCGCGTCTGAAGGCCGAGGGCTACTGCGTGTTCGCGCTGACCTACGGCCAGGACCCGCGCCTCTTCCTGCTGCCCTATTCACCGGGCGGCGTGATCCCGATGGAGCGCAGCGCGCCGCAGCTCGCCGCCTTCGTCGACCGCGTCCGCGCGGCCACGGGGGCGAGCAAGGTCGACCTCGTCGGGCACTCGGAGGGCACGGTCATGCCGCGCTATTACCTCAAGAACCTCGGCGGCGCCGCCAAGGTCGACAAGTTCGTCGCCCTCACCCCGCTGTGGAGGGGCACGAACGTCGGCGGCCTGGACGCCATCCGCGACCTGGGCTCGCAGTTCGGCCTGTCCGACCAGCTCGTGAACCTCGTCGCCTCACTGTGCGGCTCGTGCCCGGAGTTCCTGCGCGACTCGCCGTTCATGACCGCCATCAACCAGGGCGGCGAGGCCGTCCCGGGCATCACCTACACGAGCATCGCCACGCGCTACGACGAGCTCGTGGTGCCCTACACGAGCGGGATCATGAACGCGCCCGGAGCGACCAACATCGTGATCCAGAACGTCTGCCCGGCGGACGTCGACGACCACCTGAAGGTGGCGTTCGACCCGGTCGTCCTGCGCATGGTGCTCAACGCGCTCGACCCGCCCAACGCACGGCCGGTGTCGTGCGCATGAGCGCGCGCCGGACCTTCGTCGTCGGCGTCGGGATGACGAAGTTCGACAAGCCGGGGACGAAGGAGAGCGACTACCCCGACTGGGCCCGTGAGGCCGGCGAGAAGGCGCTCGCCGACGCCGGCATCGAGTACGGCGAGGTGGAGCAGGCGTTCGCGGGCTACTGCTTCGGCGACTCGACCTACGGGCAGCGGTCGCTGTACGGGTTGGGGCTGACCGGAATCCCCGTCGTCAACGTCAACAACAACTGCTCGACGGGCTCCTCGGCGCTGTTCCTGGCCCGCCAGGCCGTGCGCGGAGGCGCCGACTGCGCGCTCGCGCTGGGGTTCGAGAAGATGGAGCGCGGCTCGCTGGGGATGAAGTACACCGACCGCACGCCGGCGCTCGACAGGCACATGGCGGCGATGGTCGAGGGCCGCGGCGGCTGGGAGCCGAGCCCGCCCGCGCCGCAGATGTTCGGCAACGCCGGCCGCGAGCACATGGAGCGCTACGGCTCGGCTCCCGAGCACTACGCGTGGATCGGCTGGAAGAACCACAAGCACTCGGTCGACAACCCGTACGCGCAGTTCCAGCGCGAGTACACGCTGCGCGAGATCGAGGAGGCGCCGATGATCCACGCGCCGCTGACGAAGCTGCAGTGCTCGCCCACCAGCGACGGAGCCGCTTGCGCGATCGTCGCCAGCGAGCGCTTCGTCGAGGAGCACGACCTCTCCGACAGGGCCGTCGAGATCGCCGGGCAGGCGCTGGCCACCGACTTCGCCTCGACCTTCGAGGGGAGCTCGTCGATCATGCTGTGCGGCTTCGATCTGTCCAAGGCCGCCGCCGAGCAGGCCCTGGCGGAGGCCGGCGAGCAGATCGCCGACGTCGACGTGATCGAGCTGCACGACTGCTTCAGCGCGAACGAGCTGATCACCTACGAGGCGCTCGGACTGGCGCCGGTCGGCGAGGGCCACAAGCTCGTCGAGGCCGAGGCCACGACCCACGGCGGCGAGGGCCCGGTCGTCAACCCCTCCGGTGGGCTCATCTCCAAGGGCCACCCGCTCGGTGCGACCGGCCTCGCGCAGTGCTCGGAGCTCACCTGGCAGCTGCGCGGCGACGCGCAGGCGCGCCAGGTCGGGGGCGCGCGGCTCGCGCTCCAGCACAACATCGGGCTGGGCGGGGCGGCGGTGGTGAGCGTCTACCGCCGCGCGGACTGAGCTTCGATCGCCTCGATCACCAGCTCGACGACCAGCTCCCAGTAGCGCTCCCCGTGCGCGGCGCTCGCGCGCGTCGGGTCGCCGATCACGCCGTTTTCGGCGAGCGACTCCACGCCCGCGTCGAACAGCACCCCGATCGCGGCCTGCGGGTCGCCGACGTATCCCGCCCGCGCGCGGTCCATGTGCACGAGCCGGGGCTCGCGCGCGAGCATCAGCGAGGTCTCCCACTCGCCTGCGTGAAGCCCGCCCTCGGCCAGCGGCACGCCGTGCTCTGACTCGCCCGCCGCCGCGACCTGCAGCAGCACCGAGACGTCGGTGAGCGCAACGACCTCGATCCCGGGGTCGGGGCCGAGCGCCTCCACGGCCGCGCCGAGCGGCGCGAAGTTGCCGCCGTGGGTGGCGAGCAGCACCACGCGCCGGAAGCCTCCGCGCGCCAGCGAGCGGACGAGGTCGCCGACGAGCGCGTGGAGGGTGGCGTCCTCCAGCGAGAGCGTGCCGGGGAACGCGAGGTGGTGGTGCGAGCAGCCGACACGCACGGTCGGGGCGCAGAACGCGACCAGGTGCTCGGCCACGCGGCGGGAGAGCTCGTCGCCGAGCAGCGCGTCAGTCGCCAGCGGCAGGTGCTCGCCGTGCTGCTCGGTGGCGCCGAAGGCGATCACGACCGTGTCGCGACCGCGCCCGATCTCCTCGCGGACCTCGGGCCAGGTGAGCCGGTCGAGCTGCATGCCGTTACTCGCGCCGGCGGGCGAGCATCGCCGTCACGATCGCAAGCAGCACGGCGAGGAAGCCGAGCAGGATCCCCCACGTCGCGAGCCGCGACACGTCGAAGAAGTCGGGCCCGAACTGGTTGACGCTGCGTGCGAAGCGCAGGAAGTCGCCGATGCGGCCGTTCATGTCGATCGCGCTCCCCGTGCCCGCGAACGCCCACTGCGAGTAGACGAGCCCCGAGAGCGCCTTGATCGGCTGGACCATGCGGTCCACGGGCACGATCGCCCCGGCGAACAGGAGCTGGGGGATGAGCACCAGCGGGATGAAGCTCGTGGCCTGG
This sequence comes from uncultured Actinomycetes bacterium, assembly GCA_963797015.1. Classification (GTDB taxonomy): domain Bacteria; phylum Actinomycetota; class Thermoleophilia; order Solirubrobacterales; family Solirubrobacteraceae; genus JBBPZA01. Next base: position 328,198 of record CAWCNV010000006.1, read on the forward strand.
TCCTCGGTCTTGACCGCCGATGAGACGAGCAGTCCCACGCCGACCGACACCCACGACGTCAGCACGAGCGTGATCCACACGGCGAGCACGACGTCCACCGAGTCGTGCAGCGGGCGCAGCCCGAACACGATCGCGACCAGGATCGTCGTCTGCACCGCGGCGAGCGTGAACAGCACGATCAGCTTGGAGATCAGGTAGGCGCTGAGCTTCACCCCGACCGCGCGCTCGCGCAGGAACACGGCCTTCTCCTTGATCACCTCGCGCGAGGCGTCGATCGAGCCCAGCCAGACCGCGGTGGTCACCACCAGAAAGAGCAGCATCGCCATGTCGGTGAAGTTGTTGCCCAAGCGGAACACGTTCCCCTTGAAGAGCAGGACGATCGCCAGCGCGATCACCGGAACCTGGCCGAGCAGCAGCGCGAGGTTGCGCCGGTCGCGCATGAAGTTCTTGCCGTAACGGGAGGCGAGCGTGAGCGACTGCGAGATCGCTCCACGCTGGCCGCGCGGCGCGCGGCCGGCGCTTCCCGGCACCGGGCGCCGCTCAGAGGTCCCGTCGGGCCCTCGCCCGGCGGTGGCCGCCTCGAACTCGGCCTTCCACTGCTGGGCGGGACGCTCGTCGAGCGCGCGGTAGACGCCGTCGTACTCGTCGGTCCGGAAGAACTGCAGAGCCTCTGCGGGCGAGCCTAAGAAGCACAGGTCGCCGCCGCGGCCCATGACGACGACCTTGTCGCACAGGCCCAGGTTCTTGGTCGCGTGGGTGATCGTGATGACGGCGCGGGAATTGTCGGCCAGCTCGCGCATGAGCTCCATCATGCGCGTCTCCAGGCCGGGATCGAGGCCGGTGGTGGCCTCGTCGAGCAGCAGCAGGCTGGGTCGGCTGAGCAGCTCGGAGGCCACGCCCGCGCGCTTGCGCTGGCCGCCCGAGAGCGAGCCGATCTGCGTCTCGGCATGCTGCTCGAGCGACAGCTCCTGGAGCACGCGCGCGACCGCGCCGTCGATGTCGTCGCGCCCGGCGTCCGAGGGCAGGCGCAGCTTGGCCGAGTAGCGCAGCGCCTCCCTGACCGTCAGCTTCGGGTGGACGATCTCGTCCTGGGGCACGTAGCCGATGTCGGTCAGGTGCGCGCCCACCGGCTCGCCGTTGACGGTGATCGTGCCGGTCGTGGGCTCGGTCACCCCGGCCATCATCTTGATCAGGGTGGATTTCCCGGAGCCCGACTCGCCGATGATGCAGACGAACTCTCCGGGAGCGACCGACATGCTCATCGGCGTCAGGATCTGCTTGCCCTTGACCGCGAAGGTGACGTCCTCGACGTCGTAGCGCAGCGCGCCGCGCTCGTCGCGGGCGAGGAACGTGGTCCCGTCGAAGACGATCTGGAACGGGCCGACGCCGATCTGCGAGCCGGGGCCGAGAACCGCGCGGGCGGCCAGCTGGCCGTTGATGCGCGTGCCGTTGCGGGAGCCCAGGTCGCGCAGCTCGAGCGTCCCGTTGGAGCGCGAGACCTCGGCGTGGAAGCGCGAGACGTTTGGGTCTGAGAGGACCACGTCGTTGGACGGGTCGCGCCCGATGCGCAGTCGCTGCCCGTCGAAGCGCACGACCTGCGTGCCCAGGATCGGGGCCTCGGCCTGGGCGAAGCGCGTCTCCTGGCCGACCAGGAAGCGCAGCTGCTCGCCGCCGATGCCGATCGTGTCGCCGTTGCGCAGCAGGCGCTCGGTGTTCTGCAGGCGCTCGCCGTTGAGGTAGGTGCCGTTGGAAGACCCGAGGTCCTGGATCCGATATCCGTCCGCCGCCGGATACACGCGAGCGTGGCGCCGGGAGGCAAGATCACTGGGGATGACGAGGTCGTTGCCCTCGGCACGACCGATCGTCGCGCCTTCAGGGCCGACGAAGGCGCGGCCGCCGCTGTGGAGCAGCGTCGCGGGGGCCGCGGGAGGAGCGCTGGGAGTAGTCACGAAATGGGAGCGTAACCAACCGCAACGCGGGGAGAGGCGGCGTGTTGCGACGGCAAAACCCCAACTCGGAGGAGGTGTTTTCGCATGCGACGACTCGGTTCGTCCCTGCGTGGCCAGGGGAAGTGGGCGCTGCTGTGCAGCATCGCCATCAGCCTCATCGTCACGCCGTTCGCCAGTGCCGGCGACGGCGACATCATGAGGGTGGGGGCGCGTAACTCGTCCCAGACCAACGAGACGCGGATCATTGGCCAGGACGTGTCGACCTACGCCACCCGCCAGTCCAACAACAAGGAGAACGATGGCGGGTCGGCGACGTACGGGTGCCGCTCGATCCTCTCGGCCGAGCCGTGCCTGAACGTCTTCGCGCTGCGGTCGGCGCGCGCATTCCTGTTCCGCACGCGCGGCAACGAGGGCGGGCAGATTCTCGTCAGCGGCCCCGGCGGCCCTGACGCGAACAAGCCGTTCACGACGAACGCGACCGGCGTGGCCACCGGCCTCAACGCCGATCGCGTCGACGGCATCAGCGGCGAGAGCATCCAGACCAAGACGCTGATCGCGGCGGTGTCGCAGTCGGGCGCGCTGGCCAGCAAGAGCCGCGGTGTTACCACCGTGTCCAAGCTCGCCGGCGCCGGCCTGTACCGGGTGACCTTCGTCGCCAACATCTCCAACTGCGCCTACACGGCCACGGAGACCACGACCAGCAACGCCGGTGCGGCGGCCGTGCGGCTGATCGGGACCAACACACTGGAGGTGCAGACGCGGCGCGGCCTGGACAGCAACGCGGCCGACAAGGCGTTCAACATCGTCGTCACCTGCTGACGCCTCGCTTCGAGCGGCCGGGGCACGGAGGCCCCGGCACGGCGCGGGCGTGTTGAACGCGGCGGACAACCGCGGGCGGTAGCGTCCGCGCTCGTGTGCCGCTTCGTCGCTTACCTCGGCGAGCGCGTGCTGCTCGACGAGGTCCTGTTCCTGCCCGACAGCTCGCTCGTCCAGCAGGCTGTCCACCCGCGGATGCTGTCGGCGTTGAACCTGGCCGGCTTCGGCGTCGTCGCGTGGGACGCCGCCTCGCCCGACCCCGAGCTGCCCTACACCTACCGCACGGCCGGGCTGCCGTTCTACGACCGCAACCTGCGCGCGCTGTCGCGCAAGATGCGGGCCACGGCGCTGATCGGCCACGCCCGCGGGGTCCTGTTCTCAGACCGCGAGGTGGTCAACGAGCAGAACGTGCACCCGTTCCGCTACGAGGGGGCGCACATCGCGCTGGCCATGAACGGCGACCTCGACCGGTTCGAACTGATGCGCTCGGACGTCGCCGCGCTGGTGCGGCCCGAGATCGCGCGCCACGTCGAGGGCACCACCGACAGCGAGTGGCTCTACGCGCTGATCCTGTCGCAGCTGCGCGACCCGTTCGGGCCGGCGGACCCGGAGGAGCTCGCCGGGGCGGTCGAGCGCGCGCTGCTGCTCGTCCGCGAGGTGCGCGAGCGCCGCGGCCTCGAGCGCCAGTCCGCGGTCAACCTCGTGCTCTCCGACGGCGTCACGCTGGTCGCGACGCGCTTCGCCTTCGACTACGGCTGGTACCACGAGGGTTGGACGTTCGCCGGCAGCGAGCGCCGCTACGACTACACGACGCTGTGGTACGCGGCCGGCAGCGGCTACGGGAATCGCAACGGCGACTGGGGCGTGGGCCCCGGTCCCGAGCAGAGCTCGCTGATCGTCGCATCGGAGCCCCTGACCCGCGACCGGTCCGCCTGGCTCGAGGCGCCGGAGTACTGCCTGCTCGTGGCCGGCCCGGACGGCAACGGCCTGGGGGTCGAGATGCGCGAGCTCGACGCGTGAGCGCCGCGGATCAGCTGGCCGCGGCGCGCCGCGCGATCGCGGCTCAGCCGCTGCTCGCGGAGCTGCCCGAGCCCGAGCTCGAGCGGCTGGCCGCGCTGATGGTGCCCTACGCGCTCGAGTCGGGCGAGTTCCTGTTCCGCGAGGGCGACGAGGGAGACCGGGTCTTCATCTCCGAGCGCGGCCGGCTGGAGGCGGTCACCCGGCTGCCCGGAGGGCGCGAGCTCGAGGTCCTTCCGCTCCAGCCGGGCGAGCTCATCGGCGAGATGGCCGCGCTGGCGCGCATGCCGCGCCAGTGGGCGGCACGCGCGCTTGAGCCGGCGGCGGGCTGGACGCTGCACGCGGAGGCGGTGGCGGCCGCGCTCGGCGACCGTCACGGCGCGCGGCTTGGCCGGCGTCTCGGCGCGCTCGCGGTGGAGCGGCTGCGCGACGCGTACGCGCGCCTGGCCGAGCAGCTCGCGCACGACACCCGCATCGGCGAGCCCGCGCGCCCGTCGTCGCTGGACCTGGCGGGGCCCGTGCTGCCCGTCGAGCCCGAGCCGGGCGAGACCGAGTACCTGTCGACGATCCTGTTCTTCAGCGCGTTCGAGCGCGGTGAGCTCGAGGAGCTGACATCCGGACTCCGGCGCTTGCATGCACCGCGCGGTGCGACGCTCGTCGCCCCGGGCGATCGCCCGCCGCTGTTCGCGATCCTGCGCGGAGCGGTCGAGACCACGGTCCGCCGCGGAGGCGCCGCCGCCCGCGCGCGGCTCGCCGGCCCCGGCCGCTTCGTCGGCCACCTCGGCGCGCTCGATGCCGAGCCCAGCCCCGTCACCTGTCGCGCGCGCGAGCGCACGGTGCTGCTCGAGATAACGCACGAGCGCGTCGCAGACATCCTGCGCTCGGACGACATGCCGGCCCGGCGCTGCTCGCGCGGGGTCTACGCGGACGTGGTGGACGCGGTCTACCAGGCCCAGCGCCCGGTGGCGCGGATGGCGGCGCGCGGGGGGTAGGCGAGGGACGAACGGCGGGCGACGAAGGGGAGGTCGAGGGGGCCTCAGACCGTTCTGGGGCGCATTTTCAACGTCAGGCGTTGTTTTCGCGCCTCAGAACGAGTTGCGGCCCGAGCTTCGCGCCCGGCGGCCCGTCCCTTCCTCCTTCGTCGATCGGTGTTCGAACCGCCGCGCGCGCGACACGTCACCCCCATGGATCCCGCCCCCTCACCCGCGCCCACCCCCAGCGCCAGAGCAGGTCCAGCCAGTCGATCACGCCCGCGGCGAGATGGCCGAGCGGGCCGGTCACGAGCCAGGCGGACAGGCGGCGGTACGGGGGCAGGGCGCGAGTTCTATCGTTCGGCGCCGCGATGGCACCCGCCCTGAAGACCAGCGTCACCGAGCTGCCCGAGTCGCGCGTGCGCGTGCGCGCCGAGGTGCCGTCCGAGGAGGTCGAGCGCCAGCTCACGCGCGCGGCCTCGGCGCTGGGGCGCCAGATGCGGATTCCGGGCTTTCGCAAGGGCAAGGTGCCGCCGCCGGTGATCATTCGGCGCGTCGGGCGCCAGGCGGTGCTCGACGAGGCGGTCCGCGAGTCGCTCGGGCGCTGGTACGTCGAGGCGGTCGACGCCGCCGGCATCGCCCCGGTCGGCGACCCCAAGCTCGACCTCGACGAGCTGCCGGGCGAGGGCGAGCCGCTGACCTTCTCGATCGAGATCGGCGTCCGCCCGACGGCCGAGCTCGGGGAATACAAGGGCCTCGAGGTCGGGCGCCGCGAGCCCGAGGTCGCCGATGAGGCCGTCGACCGCGAGCTCGAGGCGCTGCGCGAGCAGCTCGCCAAGCTCGAGTCGGTCGAGCGCCCGGCCGAGCTGGGCGACTTCGTCGTGATCGACTTCACGGGGACCATCGACGGCGAGCCGTTCGCCGGCGGCGAGGCCCGCGACCAGCTGCTCGAGCTCGGCTCCGGGAGGCTGGTGGAGGGCTTCGAGGAGCAGCTCGTGGGAGCGAAGGCGGGCGAGGAGCGCACCGTCGAGGTCGACTTCCCCGCCGACTACAGGGCCGAGGAGCTGGCCGGCAAGAAGGCCGCGTTCGCGGTCTCGGTCAAGGACGTCAAGCGCAAGGAGCTGCCACCGCTCGACGACGAGCTCGCGGTCGACGCGGCGGGCTTCGACACGCTCGACGAGCTGCGCGCCGACGTCCGCTCCAAGCTCGAGGAGGCCGACAGCGCACAGATCGAGTCCGACTATCGCCAGGCCGTGCTCGACGGCGCCGTCGCGAACTCGACCGTCGGGGTGCCGCCCGACCTCGTCCACGCGCGCGCGCACGAGCTCGTCCACCAGCTCCTCCACTCGCTCGAGCACCGCGGAATCTCCAAGAACGCCTACCTCCAGCTCAGCGGCAAGGACGAGGAGCAGCTCGCCCACGACGCCGAGCCCGAGGCCGAGCAGGCGCTCAAGCGCGAGGCGGTGCTCGCCGCCGTCGTCGAGGCCGAGTCGATCTCGCCGACCGACGAGGAGCTCATCGAGGCGCTCGAGGAATCCGCCCAGCGCGACGACGCTCCGCCGCCCGAGCTGCTCGAGCGACTGCGCTCCGCGGGGCGCCTCGAGGCGCTGCGCGACGACCTCGCTGCGCGGCGGGCGGTCGACGTCCTCGTCGACGCCGCGACTCCGATATCCGTCGAGCAGGCGAAGGCCCGCGACGCCCTGTGGACGCCCGAGAAGGAGCGCGGCGAAGAGGATGGTCCAGGGCGGCTCTGGACTCCCGGGAGCTGAGCCGGGCCGTTGCTAGACTCGCCGCGGCGGCCGCTCGGGCGCCCCGTTGGCAGGATTCCCACCGGGAAGGCGAAACAGAGCGAGGACCATGAGCCCACTCGTACCCATGGTTGTCGAGCAGACCTCCCGGGGGGAGCGAGCGTTCGACATCTACAGCCGCCTGCTGAACGAGCGGATCATCTTCCTCGGGACGCCGATCGACGACCAGATCGCCAACCTGATCGTCGCCCAGTTGCTGCACCTGGAGTCCGAGGATCCCGACAAGGACATCTCCATTTACATCAACTCGCCGGGCGGCTCGGTGTACGCCGGCCTGGCGGTGTACGACACGATCCAGTTCATCAAGCCCGACGTGCAGACGATCTGCGTCGGGATCGCGATGTCGATGGGAGCGTTGCTGCTCGCCGGCGGCGCCGAGGGCAAGCGCATGGCGCTGCCCAACGCGAAGATCCTCATCCACCAGGTGTCCTCGGCGTTCCAGGGCCAGGCCACCGACATCGAGATCCACGCGCGGGAGATCATCGACGTGCGCCGGCGCCTCGATGAGATCATCGCCAAGCACACCCACAAGGACATCGACAAGGTGAAGGCCGACACCGAGCGCGATTACTTCATGTCGTCCGACGAGGCCAAGGAGTACGGGATCATCGACCGCGTGATCTCCGAGCACTAGGTAGGCTCGGAGCGCATATGGCACGCCCGACGGACTCCAACGAACAGCTCCTCTGCAGCTTCTGCGGCAAGTCGCAGCGCCAGGTCAAGAAGCTGATCGCCGGCCCCGGCGTCTACATCTGCGACGAGTGCATCGATCTCTGTAACGAGATCATCGACGAGGAGCTCACCGCACCGCCGAGCTTCGACATCGAGAGCCTCCCGAAGCCGCGCGAGATCTACGACGTCCTGCAGGAGTACGTGGTCGGCCAGGACGCCGCCAAGCGCACGCTCTCGGTTGCCGTCTACAACCACTACAAGCGCGTCCAGATGATGCAGTCCGACGACGCCGACATCGAGCTGCAGAAGTCCAACATCCTGCTGCTCGGGCCGACCGGCTGCGGCAAGACGCTGCTCGCCCAGACGCTGGCCAAGATCCTCAACGTCCCGTTCGCGATCGCCGACGCCACGGCGCTGACCGAGGCCGGCTACGTCGGCGAGGACGTCGAGAACATCCTGCTCAAGCTGATCCAGGCCGCCGACTACGACGTCAAGAAGGCCGAGACCGGGATCATCTACATCGACGAGGTCGACAAGATCGCCCGCAAGGCCGATAACCCGTCGATCACCCGTGACGTGTCGGGCGAGGGGGTCCAGCAGGCGTTGCTTAAGATCCTCGAGGGCACGACCGCCTCGGTGCCCCCGCAGGGCGGGCGCAAGCATCCCCACCAGGAGTTCCTGTCGATCGACACGACCAACGTGCTGTTCATCTGCGGCGGCGCGTTCGCGAACCTCGACCGCGTGATCGAGCGGCGCATCGGCCACAAGGGCGTGGGCTTCGGCGCAGCGATCAAGTCGAAGGTCAACAAGGACACCGGCGACGTCTTCGAGCGGTGCCTGCCCGAGGACCTCATCCACTACGGCCTGATCCCGGAGTTCATCGGCCGGCTGCCGGTCATGTCGGCCATCCACCAGCTCTCCCAGGACGACCTGGTCACGATCCTCACCGAGCCGCGCAACGCGCTCGTCAAGCAGTTCCAGCGCTTCTTCTCGTTCGACGGGATCGAGCTCGTGTTCGCCGACGAGGCGCTGACGTCGGTGGCCGAGAAGGCGCTCGAGCGCGAGACCGGCGCGCGTGGCCTGCGCTCGATCATCGAGGAGATCCTGCTCGAGGTGCAGTTCGAGCTGCCCTCGCGGCGCGACGTGCAGAAGTGCGTCGTGACCAAGGAGACGGTCGAGCGCGGGCTCAAGCCGACGCTCGTCACCGTCGCCGCAGGCGACGAGGACGAAGAGCTGCGCGAGCAGTCCGCGTAGCGCCTCGCGCCTAGCGCTGGATCTCGATGAGCAGGACCCAGGCGTTCGCGACGCCGGCCGCGATCGCGGCGGCGATCCCGGCCGCGATCCAGTACAGGCCGCCGCCCGTCTCGGCCAGCACGCTCACCCCGCCGACGACGAACGGGACCGACCCGAGGCCGGGCAGGAGCACGCGGAAGACGATCCATGAGCGCGGCGCGCCGGCGGAGGGCAGGCTGCGCCGCATCGTGGCGGCCAGCCCGGCGACGATCGCGAGCCCTACGGCGAGCAGCTCCGCGCCCAGCGCGGTGGTGCTCTGGCCCGGGACGAGGCCTGCGATCGACACGATCACGACGGTGAGCAGAAGCAGCACGGTCTCGAGCGCGCGCTCGGGAACGCCGCGGAGCTCCAGGATCCGCTCGAGGTTGATCGAGACCGCGACGAACACGAGCCCGGCGAGCGCGGCGGCGGCCCCGGCCGTGGCGACGAACAGCTCGCTCCACTCGGCGGGCTCGTAGGCGGTCACCGGCGCGCAACCTACACTCTCGGCCCCGATGGGCGCCGTCTCCGATCTCGAGTCCCGCACGCGCTACGAGCCGAGCGAGGTCGAGCCGCGGATCGTCGAGCGCTGGCTGGAATCGGGGCTGTTCCACCCCGAGCCCGAGGGGACGCCGGAGGAGAATTACTCGATCGCGGTCCCGCCGCCGAACGTGACCGGCAGCCTCCACATGGGCCACGCCCTGAACGGCTCGATCCAGGACGTCCTCGTCCGGTGCGCGCGCATGCGCGGGCGCCGCACGAAGTGGATCTTCGGCACCGACCACGCCGGCATCGCGACCCAACGCCAGGTCGAGAAGGCGCTGGAGCGCGAGGGGACCAGCCGCGAGGAGCTCGGGCGCGAGGCGTTCGTCGAGCGCGTGTGGCGCTGGCGCGAGGAGTACGGCGGCCAGATCACGTCCCAGTTCAAGCGCCTGGGCGCGTCGCTGGACTACGAGGACGAGCGCTTCACGATGGATCCCGACTACGTGCGCGCGGTCATGACCGTGTTCGTCGAGCTCTACGAGCAGGGCCTGATCTTCCGGGACAACTACATGGTCAACTGGGACCCGGGCCTGCGCTCGGCGATCTCCGACCTCGAGGTCGAGCAGCGCGAGGGCGTCGAGGACACGCTCTACTCGATCGCCTACCCGTTGGAGCCCGACCCCGCCCACCCGCTCGACCGCGGCTCGAGCGAGCTAGTGGTCGCCACCGTCAGGCCCGAGACGATGCTCGCCGACACGGCGGTCGCGGTGCACCCCGACGACGACCGCTACCGCGAGCTGATCGGGCGCAACGCGATCCTGCCGCTCGTCGGCCGCCGCCTGCCGATCATCGCCGACGAGCACGTCGATCCCTCGTTCGGCACCGGCGCGCTCAAGATCACGCCCGGGCACGACCCAAACGACTTCGAGATCGGCCGCCGCCACGGCCTCGAGGAGGTCAGCGTGATCGGCGAGGACGGGCGCATGACGACCGCCGCCGGGGAGCCCTTCGCCGGCCTACCCGTGACAGAGGCCCAGCCCGCGGTGATCGCCGCGCTCGAGGCGCAGGGCCTGATCCGCGCGCGCGAGCCCTACGTCCACACCGTCCCGTTCTCGCACCGCTCGGGCGAGCGCGTCGAGCCCCTGATCTCGCTGCAGTGGTTCATGGAGATGCAGGAGCTCGCGCGGCCGGCGATCGAAGCGGTGACCCGCGGACGCGTGCGCATCCACCCGGCCAAGGAGGCGCAACGCTACGTCGAGTGGCTGGAGGCGATCCGGCCGTGGTGTATCAGCCGCCAGCTCTGGTGGGGGCATCAGATCCCCGTCTGGTACCGCGGCGAGGAGACCTACGTCGGGCTCGAGCCCCCAGAGGGCGAGGGTTGGACGCGCGACCCAGATGTGCTCGACACCTGGTTCTCGTCGGCGCTGTGGCCGTTCGCGACGCTGGGCTGGCCGGATGACGCGCCGCAGCTGGGCGCCTTCTACCCGACCGATGTGCTCTCCACGGCGCGCGACATCCTCTTCCTGTGGGTGGCGCGGATGGTGATGATGGGCCTGCGCTTCCCCGGCGAGGTCCCGTTCTCGGACGTGTACGTGCACTCGGTCATCCAGGCCCCGGACGGCCGGCGAATGTCCAAGTCGCTGGGCACCGGCATCGACCCGCTGGACCTCATCGAGCGCTACGGCGCGGACGCCGTGCGCTTCGGCCTGCTCGCGATGTCCAGCGGCCAGGACGTCAAGTTCACCGAGGAGAAGATCGCCCAGGGCCAGGCGCTGGCCAACAAGCTGTGGAACGCAGCGCGGCTGGTGCTGCTGCGGATCGATCCGGAGGCGCGTCCCGAGCCCCGCCCGGGGACGGTCGAGGACCGCTGGATCCTCTCGCGCCTGCAGCGCGCGGTCGAGGAGGTCACGGGGCGCGTCGAGACGTTCGACTTCTCGCACGCGGCGCTCGCCCTCTACGACTTCGTCTACGGCGAGCTGTGCGACTGGTACCTGGAGATCGTCAAGCCGCGGCTCTACGACGCCGAGGCGGACGTCTCGGCGACCCTGCTCCACGTCCTCGGCGAGACGCTGGCGCTCGCCCACCCCATGATCCCGTTCGTCACCGAGGAGATCTGGGCCCACATGCCGGGCGCCGAGGGACTGATGGCGGCGCACGCGGCGGCGCGCGTGGAGCCGGCGCTTGTCGACGACGAGGCCGAGGAGCAGATGGCGCGGGCGATCGGCGCCGTGCAGGCGCTGCGCGGATGGCGCGACGAGGTAGGGGTGCGGCCGGGGCTGGTCATCGAGGCGCGCCTGGCCGCCGACGGCTACGAGCAGACGGCGCAGACCGTCGCCCGGCTGGCCCGCGTCACGTTCGTCGCCGACGGACCGCGGCCGGCGGCGTCGGTCACCGTCCCGCGCGGAGCGGTCGAGGTGCTGCCCTCGCCCGACCTCGACCTCGAGGCGGCTCAGCGCCGGCGCGAGCAGCGCGCCGCGAAGCTCCGAGCCGAGATCGAGCGCGCCGAGCGCAAGCTGGCCAACGCCGGCTTCACGGCCAAGGCACCGCCCGAAGTGGTCGCGGCCGAGCGCGAGAAGCTCGCGCGGCTGAGGTCGGAGCTGGAGGCGCTGTAGGCGCGCTGTGCAGGGACGAACGGCGATCGACGAGGGAAAGGGAGGAGAGGGCGCCGATCGCTGGGCGAGACTGTGGTTCGGCCCCCATTACGGGCCCAGGTGCAGTCTCGGCCTCGAGACCCACCTCTCTCATCATTCGTCGATGCCGTTCAAGGCGGTGACGCTGTGACGTGGTCCTACGAGGAGGCCGAGCGCTACCTGCTCGGGCTCGAGCTGTTCGGCATGCGCTTCGGGCTGGACCGCATGCGGCGCCTGACCACGGCGCTCGGCCTGCCCCAGCGCGAGTTCGCGTCGGTCCACGTCGTCGGCTCCAACGGCAAGTCCTCGACCGTGCGCATGATCGCCGCGATCCTCGAGCGCCACGGCCGGCGCACCGGCGCGTACCTGTCGCCGCACCTGCGCTCGTTCACCGAGCGCATCAGGGTCGGCGACGAGGACTCGGAGCCGGCGGCGTTCGCCGCCGCCGTGCAGCGCACGGCCCGCGCTGCCGAGCTGGTGGACCGCACGCTCGCCGAGGGCGACCGGGTGACGCAGTTCGAGGCGCTCACCGCCGCCGCGTTCTCCGAGCTCGCGCGCCGAAGGGTCGACGTCGCGGTGGTCGAGGCGGGGCTCGGCGGCCGTTACGACGCCACCAACGTGATCCCGTCCGCGGTCCAGGTGCTCACGACCGTCTCGCTCGAGCACACGCGCTGGCTGGGGCCCACGGTGCGCGACATCGTGCGCGAGAAGCTGGCGGTCGTGCAGGACGGCGCAACACTGGTGGTGGGCGAGCTGCCGGGCGACGCGGAGGAGGAAGCGCGCGCGGCGGCGCAGCGCCACCGAGCGCGGCTCGTACACGCGTCCGCCGACCCCGGTGTCCCGGTCGCGGCGGCGGGGAGCTTCCAGCGCCGCAACTTCGCGCTCGCGGTGGCTGCAGCACGGGCGCTGCTGGGCGAGCTCGACGGCGCGGCCGTGCGCGACGCGGCCGCGTCCGTGCTCGTGCCCGGGCGCCTGGAGGTGATCGACGGCGAGCCGCTCACGCTGCTCGACGGCGCGCACAACCCGAGCGGGATGGCCGCGCTGGCCGAGGCGCTGCGGGAGATGCGCGAGCGCGGGGCGGCCGGCGGACCGCTCGTCGCCGTCGTCTCGATCCTGGATGACAAGGACGCCGCCAGTATGCTGCGCGCGCTGCTTCCGCTCTGCGACGCCGTCGTGCTCACCTCAAACGCCAACCCGCGCGCGCTCTCGCCGGCCACGCTCGAGTCGCTCACGGGCCAGCTCGCCGGGCCGCGCACCGAACGCGAGCCCGACCCGCAGCTCGCGCTCGCCCGCGCCCGCGAGCTCGCCGGCCCCGGCGGCACGGTGGTTGCGACGGGCTCGATCTACCTGATCGCCGACCTGGTGCGCGTACCCGGTGAGGGCCGCGCGTCGATGCTGTGAACGACCGCGACGGCCCCCAGTTCCTGCCGATGATCGCGCTCGTGGCGGTCGTCGTCGCGCTGGTGATCCTGGTCTTCTTCGCGCTCGGTTACGCTTTCGGCCGGTTGTTCCTCTAGCCTCCCGGCGTCGCCAGGGAGTGAGGCGGCGACTACCCTTCCTCGCGCGATGACGCCTCCAGCGATCTTCGGGATCACCAATGACGGCCTCAACCTGGCCGTCAACCTGCTGCTCCTGTTCCTGGTCGTCGTCTGGCTCGCGCTGATCTACTGGACCTACGCCGACGCGCGGCGGCGCATCGCCGATCCGATGCTCGTCGTGTGCGCGACGGCCGCGTCGCTGTTCCCGTTCGTTGGCACGATCGTCTACATGATCGTGCGCCCGCCCGAGTACCTGGACGACGTGCGCGAGCGCGAGCTCGAGATGCAGGCCGCCGAGGCCCGCCTCTACCAGCTGACGACGGGCTTCTGCCCGCACTGCGACCAGCCGGTCGAGCGCGACTTCCTGCGCTGCCCGAGCTGCCTGCGCAAGCTCAAGGACCCGTGCCCGAACTGCCGCCGCCCGCTCGACCCGGCGTGGCGCGTGTGCCCGTTCTGCGAGGCCGAGGTCGCACCGCCCGAGCGCGCGGCCCGCCGGCGGAGACGCCGCCCCGACACCTCCGAGCGCGAGGCGTTGACCGAGACGTAGCGGTCGGGTCGCCCGCGCGGGCGCGTGAGCGCTCCTAGGGCATCCCGGCGGGCGACGAGGGAGAGGAAGGGGAGCGGGAGAGGGACGATTTTCTTTCTGGGTCGAGTTATGTACCTATAGGGTCGATAACTCGACTCAGAACGCCGGGACGCCCGATTCTCGCCCCGGCGCCCGTGGCTCCTTTCCCCTCGTCGCCCGCCGTTCGTCAGCGGCGCGGGGACGGCTAGGCTCCCCGCCTCCGCACCCCCAGGACAGGAGCAGCCCGTGGACCAGACCCTCATCCTCGTCAAGCCCGACGCCTTCGCGCGCGGGCTCACCGGCGAGATCGTCTCGCGCTTCGAGCGCAAGGGACTGCGTATCGCAGCTATGCGACTGCTCACCGTCGACCAGGAGCTCGCCGAGCGCCACTACGCCGAGCACGAGGGCAAGCCGTTCTTCAAGGAGCTCGTCGAGTTCATCACCTCGGGGCCGATCGTCGCCTTCGCTCTCGAGGGCGACGACGCCGTAACCGCGGCGCGCCAGGTGATCGGGGCCACGAACCCGCTCGAGGCGGCGCCGGGCTCGATCCGCGGCGACTTCGCGGTCCAGGTCGGCCAGAACCTCGTCCACGGCTCGGACTCCGCGGAGTCCGCCGAGCGCGAGGTGCAGCTGTTCTTCGGCAACCCCTAGTTCTCGCCTCGCGCTCGCCGCAGCGGCGCGCGATCCTCGAGCGGCTGGGGATCCCGTTCGAGGTTCGGGTCGGCGACGTCGACGAGCTCGGCGAGGGCGAGCCTGCAGAGGTCGCGCTCGAGAACGCACGGCGCAAGGTGCGCGCGGTGGTGGACGGGATCGAGAGCCGCCCAGTGCTCGGCGTCGACACCCTCGTCGCCCTCGACGGCCGGATCTACGGCCAGCCTGCGAGCGAGGACGAGGCCCGCGCCACGCTGCGCGCGCTGGCCGGCCGCACGCACGAGGTCGTCTCGGGACTGTGCCTGATCGGGGGGGACGGTGTATGTGAGGGGGTAGCGCGCACCCGAGTGACGTTCCGCGCCTGCGATGAGCGCCTGCTGGACTGGTATCTGGCATGTGGGGAATGGCGCGGGCGCGCGGGCGCCTACGCCATCCAGGAGCGCGGCGCCGCGCTGGTGCAGAGCATCGACGGCGACTACCTGAACGTCGTCGGACTGCCGCTGGCGCTCCTGTTGAACCTCGTCCCGGAGGTCTTTCCGTAGTGGCACTTGCAGCCGTTTTCGCATTCCAAAGCGCCGCATGGTCGTTCGGTACACTGGCGCCAAGGCACCGCGGGCGACCCCGCGCAGCGGGTGAGGCCCGTAGCCGGGGCCGGTGCGCGGCAGCCTCGCGTGCACCCGCCCGGCCAGCCTGACACACCTCCTATATGGGTCTGTTCACCTACCTCACCGGCTTCGGTGGCCGCGACATGGCGGTTGACCTCGGGACCGCCAACACGCTCGTCTACGTGCGCGGCCGCGGAATCGTGCTGTCAGAGCCGTCGGTGGTCGCGGTCGATTCGCGCAGCGGCGAGGTCCACGCCGTCGGCATCGAGGCCAAGCGCATGCTCGGTCGCACGCCCGGCACGATCCAGGCCATCCGGCCGCTCAAGGACGGTGTGATCGCCGACTTCGACGTGACCGAGGAGATGCTGCGCCACTTCATCCAGAAGGTGCACCAGAACCGCTGGGCGCATCCGCGCGTGGTGGTGTGCGTGCCCTCGGGCGTCACCGGGGTCGAGAAGCGCGCCGTCGAGGAGGCGTGCCTGAGCGCCGGCGCGCGCCAGGCCTACCTGATCGAGGAGCCCATGGCGGCGGCGATCGGCTCCGGCCTCCCCGTCGGCGAGCCCACGGGCAACATGGTCGTCGACGTCGGCGGCGGCACCAGCGAGGTCGCCGTGATCTCGCTCGGAGGGATCGTCGTCTCGCAGTCGATCCGCGTCGGCGGCGACGAGATGGACGACGCGATCATCAACTACGTCAAGCGCGAGTACAAGCTGCTGATCGGCAACCAGACCGCCGAGGAGGTCAAGCTCGAGATCGGCTCGGCCTACCCCATGCCCGAGGAGGAGGTCCAGGCCGAGATCCGCGGGCGCGACATGGTGTCCGGCCTACCCAAGACGGTGGTCCTCACCTCCGAGGAGATCCGCGCCGCGCTCGAGGAGCCCGTCGGGCAGATCCTCGAGGCGGTCAAGGAAACGCTGGACCGCACGCCGCCCGAGCTGGCCGCGGACATCATGGATCGGGGGATCATGCTCGCAGGCGGCGGCTCGCTGCTGCAGGGCCTCGACGAGCGGCTGCGGCACGAGACCCAGATGCCCGCGCACCTCGCCGAGTCCCCGCTCACCTGCGTCGCCGTCGGCTCCGGGCGCTCCCTGGAGGAGTTCGAGGCCATCCACCGCTCCAACAAGAATTCAAAGGGCCGGCGGCGCCGCTAGCGCTCGAGCCGGCCGTCCCGACCAGTCCAAACACCGTGTACGACCGCAACGTCCGTCGCCGCAGAGCGGTTCTCATAGGGCTAGTCGTCGCCTCGCTCGCGCTCCTCACCGCCTACTTCGGCGAGTCGGCCTCGGGCCCGCTGCGCTCGATCCAGCGTGGCTTCCTCGAGGTGCTCGCGCCCCTGCAGGAGGGGGCGAGCCGCGCGCTCAAGCCGGTATCCGACCTGGCCGGCTGGGTCGGCGACACGGTCAACGCCAAGGGCGAGGTCGACAAGCTCAAGAAGCAGCGCGACCAGCTTCGCGTCGACGCCACCGACGCCGACTTCCTGCGCCGCCAGAACGCCGAGCTGCGGGCGATGGTCAACCTCGACCGCACGCCCGAGCTCGCGCAGGCCAAGCCGGTGACGGCGCGCGTCATCGCCCGCTCGCCCACCCTCTGGTACGCGACGATCACCGTCGACAAGGGCTCGAGCTCCGGCGTGCGCCTCGACCAGCCCGTGGTCAACGGCGAGGGCCTGGTGGGCAAGGTGTCGGCGGTCAGCGGCGGGGCGTCGAAGATCACCCTGATCACCGACAGCACGAGCGGTGTCTCGGCCGAGGTCGCCTCCACCGGCGTCTCCGGCGTGCTCAAGACCGAGGTCGGCAAGCCCGACGACCTCGTGCTCGACTTCGTGTCCAGGACGAGCAAGGTCAGGCGCGGGCAGCGCGTCGTCACCTCGGGGTCCACCTCGTCGCGCCTGGAGTCGCTGTTCCCGCCGGGGATCCCGGTCGGCGCGGTCACGAAGGTCGCCCAGGGCGAGCTGGGCGTCGACCAGCAGGTGCACGTGGCGCCGTTCGCGGACGTTCGCAAGCTCGACTTCGTCCAGGTCCTCACGCGGCCCGACACCGCGCCGCAGCGACAGCTCACCGCGCAGGTGCCGTGATGCGCGGCGCGCCCATCGCCATTCGCCTGTGGGTGCTCGGGGTCGTCGCGGTGGTGGTCCAGCTCACCGCGGTCTCGCAGGTCACCCTGCTCGGGGTCACCGCCGACCTCACGCCGCTCGTCGTCATGTCCGTCGGCCTGCTGGCCGGATCGATCCCCGGCGCGTGCATGGGCTTCGGCATGGGGCTGTTCGTCGACATGGCGCTCGTCCAGGACCTCGGCGTCAACTCCCTGATCGGCGTCGCCGTCGGCTACGGGGCCGGGCGCCTGCGCGAGCTGCGCGACCCCGGCCACACGCTCGTTCCGGTGGCCGCAGGCGCCGCCGCGGCAGCGGCGTGGGCGATCGGCTTCTCGATCATGCAGTTCCTGCTCGGGGTCGACGCCCCGGTGAGCCTGCTGCTCGCCCGCGACATCGTCGCCACCGCGCTCGTCGATGCGGTGCTCGCGCTGCCCGTCTACGCGCTGGTGCGACGCGTGCTGGCGCCGGAGCTGCCCGACGATCCGCGCCGCCGGCGTCGCCGCGCCTACACCACCGGCGGCCTCAGTCCTATCTCGAGGCCTTGACCTCCGTTACGACATGATCGACCCCATCGAGGATCGCCGGCTGCCGATCACCCCGCAGCTCGCCTTCCGCGTGGCGCTCGCGGGCGGGATCGCGGTGGCCGTGTTCGCGATCATCTTCTTCAGGCTGTGGTTCCTGCAGGTGCTCTCGGGCGACCAGTTCCTGGCCACGGCGAACGACAACCGCATCCGCGACGTGCGCATCCAGGCGCCGCGCGGCGACATCGTCGACCGCCAGGGCCGCACGCTGGTCGACAACCGCGTCTCGATCGCGGTCCAGGTCGAGCCCGACAAGCTGCCGCCGCCGGGGCCGGCGCGCAAGGCCCTCTTCGAGCGCCTGAGCACGCTGCTCGGCAAGGGGACCAGCCCGCGCAAGATCGGCCGCCAGATCAGGAACGCGCGCTCGGTGCTGCCCTACTCCGACGTGACGCTGAAGAACGACGTCGCAGGGCCGGTCTACAAGTACATCTACGAGCGCCAGGACCAGTTCCCGGGGGTCAAGGCGCAGCTCGTCTACCTGCGCCGCTACCCGCGCACGACGCTCGCCGCGCAGCTCTTCGGGACGGTGGGCGAGATCAGCCCGGCCGAGCTCAAGGACTCCCAGTTCCGCGGGGTCAAGCAGGGGACGATCGTCGGCCAGAGCGGCATCGAGTACAGCTATGACCGCTACCTGCGCGGCCGCGACGGCGCCCAGCGGATCTACGTCGACGCGCTGGGGCGGGCCAAGGCGCGCGGCCCCGAGATCCAGCCCGTGCAGGGCAAGGAGGTGCGCCTGTCGCTCGACCTCGACCTCGAGAAGGCCGGCGAGGAGGCGATGGCGCGCGCCGGCGTCGCCACCGTGCCGACTCCCGGCGCGGTGAAGCGCGGCGCGTTCGTCGCGCTCGACCCCCGCAACGGCGAGGTCCTGGCCATGGGCTCCTACCCGAGCTTCGACCCCAACGTGTTCGCCAAGCCCGTCAACGCGAGCCTGTTCAAGAAGCTCAACTCAGACCAGTACGGGGCGCCGCTCTACAACCGCGCGATCGCCGGCCTGTATCCCACCGGCTCGACGTTCAAGCTCATCACCGCGACCGCGGCGCTCCAATCGGGCCTGATCACCCCGGGCACGATCATCGACGACCCCGGCTCGGTGACCTTCGGCGGCATCACGTTCAAGGACGCCGGCGCCGGGGCGGGCGCGGTCAACGTGGTCACCGCGCTGAAGGTGTCGTCCGACGTGTTCTTCTACAAGCTCGGCGCGCAGGCCAACGGCGTCGGCGGCGACATCATCCAGAACTGGGCCAAGCGCCTGGGGATCGGGCGCCGCACGGGAATCGATCTGCCCGGCGAGCTGAAGGGCCTGGTCCCGACGCCGGCCTGGCGCGATCGGCTGTTCAAGCGCAAGCTGACCGACCGCCCGTGGTCGATCGGCGACAACGTCAACTTCGCCGTCGGCCAGGGCGACCTGCAGACCAATCCGCTGCAGATGGCGGTCGCCTACTCGACGATCGCCAACGGCGGCAAGGTGGTGCGCCCGCACCTCGGCCAGCGCGTCGAGGACGCCGCCGGCCGGCCGCTGCAGGAGATCGAGCCCGGCAACTCGCGCAAGCTCGACATCTCGCCGAGCACGCGCGACTCGATCCTGGAGGGCCTGCGCGAGGCGGCCAGCCAGCCCGGCGGCACGTCGGCCGACGTCTTCAAGGGCTTCGGGCGCACGGTGATGGGCAAGACGGGCACCGCGGAGCGCGTCGGCCAGGCCAACCAGTCCTGGTACATCGCCTATGCGCCCGACGCCAAGCGCCCGATCGTGCTCGCGGTGACCGTCGAGCAGGGCGGCTGGGGCGCCGAGTCCGGGGCGCCGGTCGCGCGCTACATGCTCGGCGAGTGGTTCGGGGTCAAGAAGGTCTTCCAGCAGGGCATGTCGAGGACGCGATGATGCCGCCGCCCGTGCAGCCCAGCCCGATCCGCTCCGTCGACGAGGTCACCGAGCCGCGCCGGCCGGGCTTCCACCTGCCGCTCGATCCGCTGCTGGTGCTGGCCGTAATCGGGCTCAGCGTGTGCTCGCTCGTGACCCTGCTCGGGGCGACGAAGGGCGACATCGCCGGGCAGCCGTACTACTACGTCTACCGGCAGGGCGCCTACCTCGGCGTCGGGATCGCGCTGATGCTGATCATCAGCCGCGTCGACTACTCGCGCCTGCGCGAGCTGCGCTACGGGCTCTACGCGATCCTCATCGCGAGCATCCTCGCCGTGAAGGCCTTCGGCTCGACCACGCGCGGCTCGACGCGCGCGTTCTCGCTGCCCTTCTTCAGCTTCCAGCCTTCGGAGCTCGGCAAGCTCCTCTTGATCCTTGCCGTGGCCGCCTTCGTGGTCGGCCGCATCCGTCGCGGCAACGACCGCGACACGACCGCCCGGACGATGCTGCTGGCCCTCGTGCCGGCCATGATCGTCATCGCCCAGCCCGACCTGGGCTCCGGCCTCGTGTTCATCGCCGTGGCGTTCTCCGTCCTGTTCTTCGCCGGCATCTCGTGGCGCCCGCTCGCGGGCGTCGCGGCGCTGGGCGCGGTCGCGATCGTGCTCGTGCTCGTCGCCGCGCCGGCCGTCGGAGTCGACGTGCTCAAGCCCTACCAGGTCGATCGATTGACGGCGTTCCTCAACCCGTCGACGGACCCGGCCAAGCAGGGCTACCAGCAGAACCAGGCGCGCATCGCGATCGGGGCCGGTCAGAAGACCGGCCGCGGCGACAATGCGACCCAGACCCGCAACAACTTCCTCCCCGAGCACCACACGGACTTCATCTTCGCCGTGGTGGGGGAGACCTACGGGTTCGTGGGCGCTGCGATCGTCCTCTCGCTCTTCGCCCTGCTGATATGGCGCTGCCTGCGAATACTGACCATCGCGAAGAACCTCTACGGCGCGTTGATAACCGCCGGGGTGATCGCCATGATTGCCTTTCAGGTCTTCGTCAACGTGGGCATGAACGTCGGAATCATGCCCATCACCGGCGTCACCCTGCCGCTCATGAGCTATGGCGGGTCGTCGGTGCTCGTAACCCTTCTGGCCCTCGGGCTGGTCCAATCGGTCTACGTGCAGGGACGCAGGACCGAGGCCACCAAGGGCCGCGTGGTCGTGGGATGAGCCCGCGACAGCTCAACGACTTGCCCGGCGCGTCCGGGCGACACACGAAAGTGAGACACCTTGAAGAAGCAAGTACTCGTGAGCGTCGACCGCGCGGAGACGCGCGTCGCGCTGCTCGAGGCGAAGGGACAGCCTGCCTCCAAGGCGGCCATGCGCCGCCGGTCCAAGAAGGACCAGGGGGAGGGCTACTCCGTCGCCGAGCTCTACGTCGAGCGCCGTGGCGCGCGCTCGATCGTGGGCAACATCTACAAGGGTAGGGTCGACAACGTCCTGCCCGGCCTCGAGGCTGCCTTCGTCGACATCGGCCTCGAGAAGAACGGCTTCCTGCACGTGGACGAGATCGTCCTGCCGGGGGTCGAGACCCCGCGGCGCGGGCGCGGCGGAAAGGGCGCGGGGAAGATCTCCGACCTGCTCAAGCCGGGCCAGGAGATCGTGGTGCAGGTGGTCAAGGACCCGCTCAAGACCAAGGGCGCGCGCCTCTCGATGGAACTGGCCATCGCCGGTCGCTACCTCGTCTACTCGCCCACGGGCGAGGGCGTGGGGGTCTCGCGCCGCCTCGACGACCGCGAGCGCGACCGGCTGCGCCGCGAGGCCTCCAAGGTCGACCTCCACGGCGGCGGCGCGATCGTCCGCACCGCGGCCCAGGGCGCCAAGCGCGAGGACTTCCAGCGCGAGATCGCCTACCTGCACCGGCTCAACGAGGTGCTCGAGAGCCGCGTCAAGGAGACCACCGCGCCGGCCATGGTCTTCCAGGAGGCCGACCTGCCGGTGCGCGTGGTGCGCGACATCTTCTCGGGCGACTTCGAGCGCGCGCTGGTCGACGACGCCAAGCAGCACCAGCGCCTGACGTCATTCCTCTCGCGCACCGCGCCCGAGCTCGTCGACCGCGTGGAGCTCTACGAGGACGACGAGCCACTGTTCGAGCGCTACGGGATCGAGCAGGTCATCGAGAGCACGCTCTCGCGCCGCGTCGACCTGCCCAGCGGCGGCTACCTGATCATCGACTACGCCGAGGCGCTGACGGTGATCGACGTCAACACCGGGTCGTTCACCGGCCGCGGGCGGGGAGCACGGCTGGAGGACACGATCACCAAGATCAACCTCGAGGCGGCCGACGAGGTCGTGCGCCAGCTGCGGCTGCGCGACATCGGCGGGATCATCGTCATCGACTTCATCGACATGGCCCGCGCGCGCAACCGCGACGCGGTGCTCAAGACCCTGCGGGCGCAGCTCTCAGAGGACCGCACGAAGACCTTCACGGCGGAGATCTCGCCACTCGGGCTGGTCGAGATGACGCGCCAGAACGTCACCGACGGGGTGCGCGAGATCCTCACGCGGCCGTGCCCGACGTGCGACGGCGAGGGCGTGATCCGCTCGGAGGAGACGATCGCGATCGAGGTCGAGCGCCGCCTGCGGCGCGAGCTCGCGGGGCGCGACGCCGAGGCGTTCCTGATCCAGCTCAACCCGCGCGTGAGCGCGGAGTTCACCGGGACGGGTGCGCGCATGCTGGGCGAGCTCGAGCAGGCGACGGGCAAGGTGCTCCACTTCGAGGGCTCCGAGGGGCTGCCGC
The DNA here is from genome assembly GCA_963797015.1 of uncultured Actinomycetes bacterium. Classification (GTDB taxonomy): domain Bacteria; phylum Actinomycetota; class Thermoleophilia; order Solirubrobacterales; family Solirubrobacteraceae; genus JBBPZA01. The sequence goes on from CAWCNV010000006.1 coordinate 350,496, forward strand.
TCGACCACATGGCGATCACCTTCGAGGGCACGCGCGCCGAGGTCGAGGAGCGTGCGCTCCCGTTCTCCGAGGGCGACGAGGTGCACGTGCAGATCGTCGAGCCGCACATGTACAACGTCGACGACGCAGTGGCCAAGATCGACGGCTACATCATCTCGGTGACCGGCGGCGGGCGCCACGTGGGCGAGAAGCGCCTGGTGCGCATCGAGGAGGTCGGCCGCACCGCGGCGGTGGCGGTGCTGGTCGGCGGCGAGCCGGCCGGCGGCGGCGGCGCCGCGGGCGAGGAGGGGGCGGAGGGGACGCTAGAATCGCCTCCTCGGCGCCGGGGCCGCAGAGGCGGCAGGCGCCGTTCCCGCGCAAAGGCCGAAGTGAGCGAATGAGCTACGCAGTCGTCAAGACCGGAGGCAAGCAGTACCGCGTGCAGGAGGGCCAGCGCCTGCTGGTCGAGCGCCTGCCCGATGACGAGGGCGCGACGGTCGCGCTCGAGCCGCTGCTGTTCCGCGGCGACGACGACATCGTCGATGGCGACGACCTCGCGAAGGTCAAGGTGTCGGCCAAGGTGCTGGGCCACGAGCGCGGCGAGAAGCTGCGCGTGGTCAAGTTCAAGCCCAAGCGCGGCTACAAGCGGCGCACGGGACACCGCCAGGAGCTGACGCGCCTCGAGGTGACCGAGGTCAAGCTGCTGTCGCGGAAGCCCGCTGCGCGGAAGTCCAAGGACACCGAGAAGAAGGATTCAGATGGCGCATAAGAAGGGCCTCGGCTCGAGCCGCAACGGCCGCGACTCAAACGCCAAGCGCCTGGGCGTGAAGGTCTTCGCGGGCCAGGCCGTCGCCGGCGGGGAGATCATCGTGCGCCAGCGCGGGACCCGCTTCTACCCGGGCGACGGCGTCGGCATCGGCAAGGACGACACCCTGTACGCCCGCTCGCCCGGGACGGTGGTGTTCTCGCGCGGGCGGCGGGGACGGGTGGTCTCGGTCTCCCCGGGCGACGCCTCTTAGGCTCAGGCCGCGGCGCTCGCGGCCACCGCCCACCGTTTCGGGTTATCGCGAGTTCTCTGCGGCTGATCGCGGATGCAGCAGCTGGGCTTGCGCTGCCTAAGGCGGCCCATCCGGCAGCTACTCAGGCTGAGCGGCTGCCAGGCGGGCGGGCGATAGGCGAGCGCCGCGGGGCGCTAGCGCGACCGCGACGCGGGTAAGCTGGCGCATGGTCCCGCTCGCGGCGTCCACGACACTGACTGCGATCGTCTTCGCGGTCTGCGGCATCGCGCTGGTGGTGGGCGTCTCGGCGATCTTCTGGTTCATCGGCCGCGGCGAGGACCGCGACCGCGAGCGCGAGCGCGAGCAGGCGCGGCGCCAGCAACGCGAGCCGCGCGAGCCGCCTCCGCGCTTCCGCCGGCGGCCGTAAGCCGCCGCAGACTCGCCGGCCGCGGCGACGGCGGCGCCGCCTACCCTCCTGCGCCGCCGAGGCGGCGCCACCTACCCTCCTGCGCCGCCGAGGCGGCCGCCGCCTACCCCTCCTGCGCCGTCGGCCTCACCAGGATCTCGTTCACGTCGACGTGCGGCGGCTGCGTGACGGCGAACATCACCGCGCGGGCCACATCTTCCGCCTGTAGGGGTCCCATCGCGGTCACCGGGTTGTCGAAGAACGGCGTGTCCACCATCCCCGGCTCGATCACGGTCACACGCACGCCGCTGCCGTTGAGCTCCTGCCGCGCGCTCTCGCCCATCGCCGTCACGGCCCACTTGGTCGCGCTGTAGAGCGATCCCGGCATGGCCCGGCGGCCCGCCACCGAGCCCGTCAGCAGCAGGTGGCCCCTGGTCTCGCGCAGCTGCTCGATCGTCGCCCGGATCGTCAACGCCGCGCCGTAGACGTTGGTCAGGACCATGCTGCGCCAGTGCTCGGGCGACTCCTGGGTGAAGCCGCGCGCGGCGCCGAAGCCGGCGTTCGCGAACGCGACGTCGATGCGGCCGAAGGCCTCGAGTGCGCGGTCGACGAGCGCCCGCTGGTCGTCCCACTCGGTGACGTCGCAGGGCACCGCGAGCGCGCGCACCTCGCCGCCGAGCTCGCCGGCGAGCTCGGCGATGCGGTCCTCGCTGCGAGCGGCCAGCACCAGCCGGTAGCCCTCGCGCGCGGCGTGGCGGGCGGTCTCCGCGCCGATTCCGCTCGATGCGCCGGTGATCAGGAAGACGGGGTCGTCGGCCATGGTCGGACGGTTCTCCTTCGGGTCGCTGCCAGGATGGACGCGCAATGCTCCACGATCGCGCGCGGATCTTCGTCCAGGCCGGCCGCGGCGGCGACGGCGTGGTCAGCTTCCGGCGCGAGGCGCACGTGCCGCGCGGCGGGCCCGACGGCGGTGACGGAGGCCGCGGCGGCGCGGTCGTGCTCGTGGCCGACCCCTCGCTGCGCGACCTGCAGCAGTTCAGGCGCCGGGCGCACTGGAAGGCCGAGCGCGGGCGCCACGGCGAGGGCTCCGATCGCCACGGCGCCGACGGCGCGACGCTCGAGGTGCGCGTGCCCCCGGGCACGGAGGTCCACGGCCTCGACGGGGCGCGCTTCGACCTCGTGCGCCCCGGGCAGCAGGCGGTGGTGGCGCGCGCCGGCACGGGCGGGCGCGGCAACAAGCGCTTCGCCGGGCCGACCAGGCAGGCGCCGCGGCTCGCCGAGCGCGGCCTGCCGGGCGAGGAGGGGTGGATCGAGCTGCGGCTCAAGCTGCTGGCCGACGTGGGCCTCGTCGGCGCGCCGAACGCGGGCAAGTCCTCGCTCCTCTCGCGCCTCACGCGCGCCGATCCCAAGATCGCCAGCTACCCGTTCACGACGCTCGAGCCGGTGCTCGGGACGGTCGAGCGCGAAGGGCGGCAGCTCGTGCTCGCCGACATCCCCGGGCTGATCGAGGGGGCGAGCGAGGGGGCCGGCCTGGGCCATGACTTCCTCGCCCACGTCGAGCGCACGCGGCTCCTGGTCCACGTGCTCGAGCTGGCCCCGCTCGACGGGTCCGACCCGGCGGCCACCTTCGCCACCGTCGAGGAGGAGATCGCGCGCCACGATCCCCGCCTCGCGCGACTGCCGCGGATCCTCGCGCTGTCGAAGTCCGACCTCGTCACGCCAGAGGAGGCGGACCGGGCGGCGGGGGAGTGGCGCGCGCGGGTCGGCGGCGGACCCGCCGGCGAGCGCGAGAGCGGCTCCTCTGGCGAGGCCCCCATCCCCGTCGTGGTCACCTCCTCGGCCACGGGCAGCGGGCTTCGCGAGCTCGTCGACCGGATTTTCGCAAACATGCCCGAGTCGGTCCCCGAGCCCGGGGAGGCGGCGCTCTCGGAGCTCCCCGAGCACCGCGTCTTCCGCCCGGGCGGCGACCGGGGCTGGGCCGTAGAGCGGGCCGGCGAGGGGGCGTGGCGCGTCACCGGGAAGGGGATCGAGCGCCTGATCGCGCGCCACGATCTCTCAAACGACGAGGCGCTCGAGTACATCGAGCGGCGCCTGCGGTCGCTGGGGGTGCTCGACGCGCTCCGCTCCCGGGGCTTCGCGCCCGGCGAGGACGTCGAGATCGCGGGCGTGGTGTTCGAGCTCGACCCGGAGGATTAGATGGCTGATTCCACGGCCGCGCGCCTGGCCGCGGAATCAACCATCTAGGGTTCGCGAGCCGGTGGCCCTGGATCGCAACAGCACGGCAGAAGGCGCGGCGCTCCTGCGCGCGGCGGCCGCGGCCGAGCCCGATCCGCAGCTGCGCGGGCCGGACACGCTCGCCGCGCGCTTCATCGCGCCCGGCTCGGCGCGCTACCGGCTCGTTCGGTTCCCGGGTCTGCTGCGGCTGCTACCGCGTGTGATGGAGCGTCGCCTGCCCGGCCTGTACTGGTACGAGCTGTGCCGCACCCGCTACATGGACGACGTGGTGCGCAACGAGCTGAGCGACGGGACGCGCCAGCTCGTGCTGCTGGGGGCCGGCTTCGACTCGCGCGCGTACCGCATGGGCGAGGTGCTCGACGGCGTGCGCGTGTTCGAGGTCGACCATCCGGTCACGGCCGCGGCCAAGCGCGAGCGCCTGATGGCGATCTTCTGCGAGGTCCCCGACCACGTGGCCTTCGTGCAGGCGGACTTCACCGCCGACGACTTCGGCGAGCGCCTCGCGCAGGCCGGCTACGACCCCGGCGCCCCCGCGCTGTTCTTGCTCTCGGGTGTGGCTCCCTACCTGCCCGAGGATGCCGTCCGCACCGTCCTGCGCTGGGTGGGAGGGCAGGCGCCGGGCTCCTCGATCGTTTTCGACTACATGTGGCGCGAGGCGCTCGAGCACCCCGAGGACTTCCACGGCGCTCCGCAGCTGAGCCGCCGCGTCGCGTCGCAGGGCGAGGCGTTCCGGTCGGGCATCCCCCGCGACGGCGCGGCGAGCTACCTGGCCGAGCTCGGGCTCGAGCTCGAGTCGGACCTCGGGCCGCAGGAGGCCGAGCGCTACCTGAGGCGCTCGGATGGCACGCTCGCCGCCCACCCCTACGTGTTCGGCGGAATCGCGCACGCGCGCGTCCCGTAGCGGGAGCCCGCGCCCTCCCCACGAGGAGGAGGGCGCGGGCGCCGGCATCAGACCTTCACGCGCCAGACAGTCCCGGTCAGGTCGCCGACGTACAGGCGGCCCTTGCGGATGCCCAGCGCCACGACAGGCGCGACGAAGCCGGTCAGCACCGGCTTGATCTCGCCCGTGCCTGTCGAGGACAGGGAGACGACCTCCGGGTTGTTGCCGCCGGAGAGGCCGCCGAACAGCGCGACGTAGAGCGTGCTCCCGATTGCGCCGATGCCCATCGGCGAGCTGTGGGGAGGAAGCAGCCACAGCGGCTTCGCGAACTTCGCGCACTTGGTCGCGTCGACCCAGTTGCACTTGGCGAAGCCGTAGTTCTGGCCCTTCTTCAAGCGCATGATGTAGTCGGGCGGCTGGCTGGGGCCGAGGTCGTCCTGGCCCAGGTTGGTGCCGAACGGATCGGCGATGCCCTTCACGAAGGTGAACTGCCAGGGCTGGCGGATGCCCCTGGCGAAGACCTTCACGTTGGTGCCGTCGGGACGCAGCGACAGCACGCGGTTGCCGCCCTTGGTGCTCTTGCCGTCCTCGGTCAGCGAGACGCCGACGTACAGGCGGCCGTCAGGCCCGTAGACGATTCCGTTGAAGCCCGGGAAGCCCGACTGCGTCTGGCTGTAGACGACGCGGCGCTTGGCGAACTTCGTCCCGTTCCAGCCGCTGAACGCGTAGATGGTGTTGGGCGAGGTGACATACAGGATGCCCTTGTGCCAGACGACCCCGAACACGACCTTGGGCGACTTGGGGACGCGCGTCGTCGTGCCGCCCTTGACGGCGTAGACGCCGCCCTTCGTGGCCGCCGCCGTGGCGGTCGGCGAGTGCGGCGGGCCCCCGGACTCCGGGCCATTGGCGCCCACGAAGACGGTGCCGTCCGACCCGAACGAGATCGAGGTCGGGGTCGGGATGTCGGTCGCGATCGCCTTCACGGTCGCGCCGTTGGCGGCGGTCGGCGGCGGGGGAGCCTGGGCAAGCGCGGCTCCGCCGCCGCAAAGGATCGCGGCCGTGGCCAGGCACGAGCCGAGAAACGCTCTTCTCATCAAATGCTCCTTTTTGAGGGTTCCGAGTGTCGGGGGCCGTCCGCGGTCGCACGCGCGGCGCCGAACGGCGGTTGGCCGGCCCGAGCTGCCCCTGTCAGGGCCGAGCGCGCGCAGCCTACCGCTCGCACACCCGACCCGCGCCGCACGCGCGTCGCCCACGCGCGCGTCCCGCGCCGCACGCCCGCCCCGCCTGCCCGCGACCCTCGCCGCACCCGGCGGTCTACCCTCAGGCCGCCATGTCGCGCACCGTGATCAAGCTGGGGTCGAGCATCGTCACCGGGGAGCGGGCCGAGCCCCGGGTCGAGGTGATCGAGCGCGTCTGCGACGAGGCGGCCCGCGGGCACGAGCGCGGCGACGAGACCGTGATCGTCACCTCGGGCGCGATCGCGCACGGGATCGGGGTTCTGGGCAGGGCGATGCGCCCGCGAGCGATCGACGAGCTGCAGGCGGCGAGCGCGCTCGGGCAGGGCAAGCTCTACCGCGTCTACGACGAGCTGCTGCGCGACCGCGGCCTGACCAGCGCCCAGGTGCTCCTGACCTTCTTCGACATGAGCGCCCGCGGGCACTACCTCAACGCCCGCCAGACGCTGCGCAAGCTGCTCGAGTGGGGCGTCGTGCCGGTCATCAACGAGAACGACACGACCACCACTGACGAGATCTCGTTCGGCGACAACGACTTTCTGGCCGCGCAGGTCGCGATCCTCATCGACGCCGACCGGCTGGTGCTCCTGACCGACACGGACGGGCTGCACACCGCCGACCCGCGGCGGCGCCCCGACGCGCGGCTGGTGCCCGAGGTGAGCGACTTCGAGGCGCTGGGCGATCTCGAGATCGGCCATGCCAGCTCTCCACTCGGGCTGGGCGGGATGCGCTCCAAGGTGGTGGCCGCCGAGATGGCCACCGCCGCCGGCATCGAGACCGTGATCTGCTCCGGCCTGGACCCGGCTGCGCTGCCGGCCGCGGTCGCGGGCGAGACGGTCGGGACCAGCTTCCCGCCACGCGAGGCGCGCTACTCGAGCTTCAAGCTGTGGCTCAAGTACGCCAAGCCGTCGCACGGCACGGTGACGGTCGACGAGGGCGCCGCACGCGCACTGCGCGACGGCGGCACGAGCCTGCTCCCCGTGGGGATCGTCGAGGTGAGCGGCGACTTCGAGGCGGGCGACGCGGTGCAGGTCGCCGCACGCGGTCGTCCGGTGGGCAAGGGCATCGTCAACTACTCGGCGAGCGAGCTACAGCGGATAAAGGGACTGCATTCCGCACAGGTACGCGAGCTCATCGGGCGCGCGACCGAGGAGGCCGTGCACCGCGACTACTTCGTGCTCGCGTAGGAGCGGGGGGCACAGCTTCCCCCCTGCTCGCGCGCAGCTTCCGCGGCCCGCGGCTGGGCAAGTTCCCCCTGCTCGCGCGCAACTTTCGCCTGCCGCCACCGTTCATCAGACGGTGCCCGCGACGAAGGGAATCGGCTCGTGAGGATCGGACTCCTACTTGGGATCCTGGGCGTGGGCCTGGTGGCCCCGGCGGCGGCGGGCGCCGCCACGCTCGAGGTGCAGGGCGGGGTGCTGCGCTACGAGGGCGGCGCGGGCGAGGTCAACGAGGTGGGCATCGGCCAGGCCGCGGACGGCAGCTACGAGCTCTACGACAACTCCGCGATCGGCGGGCCCACGAACGTGACGCTCGGCTCGGGATGCAGCACCGGAGGATCGCTCCAGTGGCGCTGCTCCGGGACGGGAGTGACCGCGGTGCGCATCGAGTTGGGCGACAAGAACGATCGGCTGTGCGAGATCCCGCCGTTGTCGGCGCCGCTCACCTACTCCGGGGGCGCGGGCCGCGACAGCTTCTACTACTGCGGAGTGGGGCGGCCCGCGGCGCGGATCTCCAACGACGGCGTCGCGAACGACGGACCGAGCGGCAGCGACGACATCCGGCCCGACGTGGAGGAGCTGCTCGGCACCGAGAACGCGGACACGCTCGCCGCCGGCGCCGGCGGCGCCACGCTGGCCCCGGGCGACGGCGACGACACCGCCACCGGCGGCCCCGGCGACGACCGCATCGAGGCCGCCTTCGTGCAGGACGTCGGCGAGGACTCGGGCGACTTCTTCGCCCAGGGCACCGACACCGTGACCTGCGGTGGCGGCCAGGACTTCGTGCTGGCCGACCGGCAGGACTCGATCGCGAGCGACTGCGAGGCGATCGGGCGCCCGAAGGGCGACGGGTTCAAGTTCGTCGGCTCCTCCGGCCCCGACTTCATGGTCATCCCCTACGGCTGGTCACCGGCCAGGATCTACGGCCGCGGCGGCGCCGACCGCATCCAGACGTCGCTCGCCGGCGAAAGCCGCGTCGAGGGCGGCGACGGCAACGACCGCCTGCGCTCGGCGCGCTACGCATCCGACGACATCCGCGGCGGCGCGGGCAACGACGTGATCTACGTCCGCGAGAAAAACCCCACAAGCCGCGACGCGGACAAGGTCAAGTGCGGCTCCGGCCGCGACACGGTCTACGCCGACGGCAAGGACAAGGTCGCGCGCGACTGCGAGAAGGTGAAGCGCAAGGGCTGAAGGTGCCGGGTGCTAGCGGCGCCGCCGCAGGCGAGCGAAGCCCGTGGGCGGCTTGCGGCGGCCTGGGAGGCGGGATGCGGCTCGCTTGAGCTGCCCGGTGGGCGCGGGTTTGCGGCGGCCGGGGAGGCGGGATGCGGCGCGGTTGAGGCGCGCGCGCGGCGTGCGCTGCGCGGCGGCCCGGCGCCGGCCCGCGGCCACCCCTCCTCCCACGCCCAGCGCGGCCAGCAGCGCGGCGACCGCCGTGCGGCGCGAGCGCAGGCCGCGCCACGAGCGCTCCACCTCTGGCCATACCTGCTCCTCGATGAGCTCGCCCGCCGCCTGGGGCGTGGGCGGCAGCTCGCCGACGGGGATCGGCTCGGAGAAGGCGACCTGGACCTTCTTGGGCTTGGGCACCGGCCCCAGGAACAGGCCGTCGGTGCCCGAGATCGCGGCGGGCACGATCACCGCGCCGGTCTCGAGCGCCAGCCTGCCGGCTCCGCGCCGGGGCTCGCCGAGCTGGTCCGGATCGCGGATGCGCGTGCCCTCGGGGAACAGGGCCAGCAGGCCGCCCTGGCGCAGCACCGTGCGCGCGGTCTCGAGCGCGTCCTCGTCGGCCTCGCCGCGGCGCACCGGGAACGCCCCCAGCCGCACGAGCAGGCCGCCGGCGAAACCGTCGATCAGCTCGGTCTTGGCCATGAAGCGCAGGTGGCGCGGCGTGGCGAGGGCGAGGAAGAACGAGTCGTAGAAGCTCTTGTGGTTGGGGGCGACGATCGCCGGTCCCTCGGCGGGAATGTGCTCGGCGCCGTCGATCCGCATCCGGAACCACGCCCCGAGCAGCGGTCGCAGGATCAGCCGCAGGACGAAATACAGCGGCCTGGAGACCCCTTTCTCGCGTGCGTGACGATGGGCAACCTCGTTGGTCACGGCGATACCCTCTCAATCCGATGGCCACCGCAGCGACATCGGTCACCGACGTCTGCGTCGCCGCCCGCCGCGCCGCGCGCGCGCTCGCCCTGCTGGAGGCCGGAGTGCGCGACGCGGCGCTCGAGGCGATCGCAGCCGCGCTGCTCGCCCGCAGCGACGAGATCCTCGAGGCCAACGCCCGCGACGTGGAGGCGGGGCGTGAGGCCGGGCTCGACGCCGCGCTGCTCGACCGGCTGGCGCTGGACGACGGCCGCATCCGCGCCATGGCGGACGGCGTGCGCACGATCGCGGCGCTGCCCGACCCCGTAGGCGAGCTGATCGACGGCTGGCGGTTGCCCAACGGCCTCGAGGTGCGAAAGGTCCGCGTCCCGCTCGGGGTGGTGGCGATCGTCTACGAGGCGCGCCCGAACGTGACCATCGATTGCGCGGCGCTGGCGCTCAAGTCGGGCAACGCGATCGTGCTGCGCGGCTCCTCGGCGGCCGCGCGCTCCAACGCGGTGCTGGGCGCGATCGCCGCCCAGGCCGCCGGAGAGGCCGGCATCCCGGATGGCGCGCTTGGGATCGTCGCGGGCGGCGAGCGCTCCGAGCTTGCCGAGCTCGCCACCGCCGACGGGCTCGTGGACGTGATCATCCCGCGCGGGGGGGAGGGGCTGAAGGCGGCGCTCGAGGAGGTCGCGTCGGTGCCCGTCATGTACGCCGCGTCGGGCAACTGCCACCTGTACGTCGACGCGAGCGCCGACCTCGACGACGCGGTCGCGATCGCGGTGAACGCCAAGGTCCAGCGGCCGGGCGTGTGCAACGCGATCGAGACCCTGCTCGTGCACGAGCGCGCTGCGCCGGAGTTCCTTCCGCGCGCGCTCGCCGCTCTGCGCGAGGCCGGGGTGGAGCTGCGGGCCGACGAGCGCGCTCGCGCGCTGGCCGGCGAGCTGGGACCCTCGCTGGGCGAGGCCGGCGAGGAGGACTGGGCGACCGAGTACCTCGCGCTGGTGCTCGCGGTCGGCATGGTGGACTCCGTCGAGGAGGCGATCGAGCACGTCAACCGCTACGGCTCCGGTCACTCCGAGGCGATCGTGACCCGCGACACCGCCGCGGCGCAGGCGTTCGAGCGTGGCGTGGACGCCGCGTGCGTTTACGTCAACGCCTCCACGCGCTTCACCGACGGAAATCAATTTGGCATGGGCGCGGAGATGGGCAACTCGACGCAGAAGCTCCACGCGCGCGGACCGATCGGCATCCGGGAGCTGTGCACCTACAAGTACGTGGTCGAGGGCTCCGGGCAGGTGCGGCCGTAGCACGTGTGGGGATCCTGGGCGGGACGTTCAATCCGCCCCATCTCGGACACCTGGTCTGCGCGCAGGAGGCCTTCGAGCAGCTCGGCCTCGACGTCGTCGAGCTGATGCCGGTGGCGGTCCCGCCCCACAAGGAGGCGACCGACGATCCCGGTCCCGAACACCGGCTCGAGCTGTGCCGCCGGGCTGTAGCCGGCGACGAGCGCCTGGCGGTCTCGGCGGTCGAGATCGAGCGGGGCGGCCCGTCGTACACGGTCGCTACGCTGCGCGCGCTGCATGCGCTGCATCAGGAGGACCAGCTGACCTTCATCGCCGGCGGCGACATGGCCCGCGGGTTGCGCTCGTGGCGCGAGCCCGAGGAGATCCTGCGGCTCGCGACGTTCGCGGTCGCCGAGCGTGACGGCGCCGGCCGCGAGGAGCTTGCCGCGGTCGCCGCGTCGCTGGGCCGCGCCGACCGGATCGCGTTCTTCGACATGCCGCGCATCGGCGTCTCGAGCTCGCTCGTGCGCGGGCGGCTGGCCGCGGGGCGCTCGATCCGCTACCTCGTGCCCGACGCGGTAGCCACGTACGTCAGCGACCACGGCCTGTACGGCAGCGCGGTGGGCGCGACGCGATGACGCTCGAGGCACTGGCGCCCGACGCCCTCGCCTCTCGGATCGCCGCCTACGCGGCCGACAAGAAGGCGCTCGACGTGGTCGAGCTGGACGTGCGCGCGGTGCTCGACTACACGGACTTCTTCGTCATCTGCGCGGGCAACACCGACCGCCAGACGAAGGCCATCCACGACGCGATCCACCAGGGTCTGAAGAAGGAGCACGGGATCCTCCCGCGCCGCGTCGAGGGCCTCTCCGAAGCGCGCTGGATCCTCATGGACTACCTCGACGTGGTCGTCCACGTCTTCACGCCCGAGACGCGCGCGTTCTACGCGCTCGAGCGCCTGTGGGGCGAAGTCCCGGCGCGCGCGGCGGGCTGAGGCTTCTGACCCACGACGGCGGCGCGACGGCTCGGCGCGCGCTGCGCAAGGGCCTGCGCGTAGCGGTCGTGGCCTGCACGACGTTCTACGTCGGTCGCTACGCGCTCGACGAGCCGGTGGTGGCGGTCTTCGGGTCGCTGTCGGCGATCGCGCTGCTGGGGCTCGCCGACCTCGGCGGGGAGCCGGCGGAGCGGGCGCGCGCGTACGCGCTCAGCGCGGCCTGTGGGCTGGCGCTGGTGGCGCTGGGGACGCTGGTGTCGCGCGACACGCTCGCGGCCTCGGCGATGCTGCTCATCGTCGCCTTCACCGTCTCCTTCGCGGGCCTGCTCGGGCGCAACTTCGCGGCCGCCGGCCGGGCGGTGATCCTGTTCGCGGTCGTCGCGGCGGGGATCCCGGCGCCGGTCTCGATGCTCGACGAGCGGCTGATCGGGGTCGCGCTCGGCGGCGCGCTCTCGGTCGCCGGCGGCTTGCTGCTCTGGCCCGACCATCCCGCGCGCGAGTGGCGCCGCGGGCTGGCCGAGGCGCTGCGCGCGATCGCCGGATACGCGCGCGGCCTGGCTGAGGGGGCGGAACCCGATGAGCTCTCCGGCCGCCGGCGCCGCGCGCTGGACGCCGTCCGCGCGGCGGCTCCGCTGCGCGCGCTCGGACCTCGAGCGGCCGAGCGGACCGAGCGCGACCGATCGCGCGCTGGCCTACGTCGCCCACGGGGCCGAGCGCCTGTCGGTCGCGCTCGAGCGCCTCGGTGCGGCCGCCTTCGACCCGCCGCTGCACCAGCTCACCCGCGGCGCGCTGGGAGAGATGGCGGATGCGCTGTCGTCGAGCGCGGCGGCGCTGGATGGAAGAGGTCCGGCCGCGGATCGCGCAGGGCTCGCCGCCGGCCGCGAGCGCTACCGGGTCGAGAGCGAGGAGTCGCTCGCCGCGGCGCTGGCGCAGGGGGCGCCTCCCGACCAGGTGGCGCGCCGCTCGGATCGCTCGTTCCTCACGCTGCACGGCCTGCACCTGACCGGGCTGGTCGCCGTCGAAGCCGGCGTGGCGTCGGGCGCGCGGCGCCAACGGATCGCGTCGACCGAGGAGCTGCGCCGGCTGGCGGGCGAGTGGAACATCACCCTCCGTGGAGCGCGCGAGCGCCTGCGGGCCAACTTCACCCGGCGGTCGCTCGCGTTCCAGAACAGCGTGCGCCTGGGCGGCGGGATCGCGCTGGCGCGCGGGCTCGCGGGCGCCTTCGACCTCCAGCACGGGTTCTGGGTGGCGTTCGCGACGCTGACCGTGCTGCGCACCAGCGCGAGCCGAACCGTGGCCACGGGCTTCCAGGCGTTCGTCGGCACGCTGCTTGGGTTCGTGCTGTCGGCCGCGCTGCTGCTCACCGTCCAGTCGGATTCGACCGTCTATGCCGTGCTGCTGCCGGTGCTGGTGACGGGCGCGATCGCCGCCGGCGCGTTCGGCGTCCTCGCCGGCCAGGTCGGGTTCACGCTCCTGATCGTGGTGCTGTTCGATCTCTGCACGCCGGCGGAGTGGACGCTCGGCCTCGTCCGGGTCGAGGACGTCACCGTCGGCGCGGCGGCCGGTTTGGCGATCGGGGTGCTGGCCTGGCCGCGCGGGGCGGCGCGGCAGGTCGGGCGTGCGCTGGGCGACGCGCTGGACTCCGGCGGGCGCTACGTCGCCAAGGTGGCGCGCTGGCGGCTGCGCCCGGAGGCGGTGGCGGAGCCGGGAGCGCAGCCGCGCTCGGCGGCGGTGAACAGCGCGCGGAGCGCCGAGGACCTCCTTGTCGCTGCACGCGCCGAGCGCTCGGGGAGCTCGGACGGGCCGGCGTGGTCGGGGGTGCTGGTGGCGATCAACGGCCTCTGGTACGAGGCGAGCCTGCTCTCGTCGCGCCGGCCCGAGCCCGCGCCCGCCGCCGCGGCACCGCTCGTCGCGGCCCTCAGCGGCGGCGTGGACAGGCTGGAGCACGGCTACGCCGCAACCGCTCGCGCGCTGCGCGCGGGGTCGTCACCCGAGCTGCCGGAGCGGACTCTGAGCACCGACCGCCTCGGGGCGGCCGGAGCGGCACTCGCCCACGCGGCCCGCGACGGCCCGCCCGAGGGCCGCCTCGCGATCGCGCGCCTGCTGCGCACGCGAGCCTGGATCGCCGAGTGCGGCCTGGAGCTTGGGCGGCTGGACGCGGCCGTCGGCGCGCTCGCCGAACCGGAGACGACAATGACCGGCAGTGAAACTCGAGGGGTCTAGCGTGGTGGGCGCGGAGGGGCCGCGGTGGCGGCGCGACGGCTGGGAGGCGGACGTGCGAATCGGCGTGCTGGTGCCGCATGCCGACGTCGGCCCGGAATCGGAGCTGCAGGCGATGGCGCCCGCCGGCGTGGCGATCCACGCGACGCGCGTCCCGTTCGGCGCGATGGCAGCCGGCGGCGCGATGGATCCGACGATCCCGTTGGCGCCGGTGAGGGCGTTCGCGGAGCCGCCGCACGTCGACGACGCCGCCGAGCTTCTGGCCGCCGCGCCGCTCGACGCGATCGCCTACGGCTTCACCAGCTCGGCGTACGTGATCGGGGCCGACGGCGAAGCGCAGATGGTCGCGCGGCTCGAGCGGCGGACGCGCGGCATCCCGGTGGTGGCAACTTGCGCCGCCGCGGTGCAGGCGCTGCGCGCACTCGGCACGAGCAGGATCGCGGCGGTGGATCCGCCGTGGTTCGACGCCGAGCTCGGCCGGCTCGGGCAGCGCTACTACGAGTCGGTCGGGTTCGAGGTGGTCCGGTCTGGCCCCTGCGGGCTGCCGAGCGACCAGGCCAGGATCACGCCGGCCGACCTGCACCGATGGGTGACCGAGAACGCACCGGCGGAGGCCGACGCGATCGTAATCGGCGGCAACGGGTTCCGCGCGGTCGGCGCGATCGCTGCGCTGGAGGAGGGCCTGCAACGCCCCGTCGTGACCGCGAACCAGGCCCTGCTGTGGGGCTCGCTGCGGGCGGCCGGAGCGGACCCGCGCGCGGTCGGCGGTTACGGCGCCTTGTTCAACCGCTGCTAGCGGCCACCCGCACCAGCGGTCGCCCGTGCCGGCGGACGAGCACCTCGTCGCCCGCCGCCGCCCGCTCGATGTAATACCCGAAGCGCTCGCGGAACTCGTGCGCTCCGACGTCGAAGGCGGCCGGGCTGATCGAGGGAGTGGAGCTGACGGGACTCGAACCCGTGGCCTCCGGCGTGCCACGCCGGCGCTCTCCCAGCTGAGCTACAGCCCCTGGGAAGTCGAAGTCGTCGGCCAGGTTAATACATGCCCGCTGGTGGTTCCGGGGGTCCGTGAGCCGCAGGCAGAGCTGGCGCTTGCCGGCGACGAAGGAGCTTGGCAGCAGGAAGCATCGGTCTAGGGCTTCGCAGTATGCCGCGAGGAGGTCGATCTCATCCTCGCGGTAGCAGGTGTAGACGTGCCCGTTCGGCGTGCAGTAGGAGCCGCTTGTCCGAACGTATACGACGCTCCGATCGGGAGCGAGTGGCGCCCATTTGCATTGCACCCTGAACAGTCGGGCCGCGATGCCGAACACGAGGTCATAGCGACCGTGTTCGGTGACAGGGCGCAGGACCTCGACCCCACACCGCACCGCCGCGGCGGCGATTTCCACCTCCGCGATCGCCCCTTTATGGTTCGTGGTCAGCACGAACACATGTTCGCACCCCGGTCGGACGGAGCCGCAGCTCAGCTGCCCGGGATGAAGTCCGGAACGTCAACTTCGCCGGCGCGCGGTCCCGGCCGAGGCGCGGTCTGCGGTGCGGGTGCGGCGGCCGGCCGGCGCGACGCGTCGCGCGCGTAGCCCTCCAGGCGGCTGGTCAGGCGGTCGTGGGCCGCGGCGACGTCGCGCAGCAGGCGGTCGGCGTTGGTGCGCAGCGAGGCGCTCAGGGCGCGCATGTCGGCAGCCAGCTGGGACGCCTCGGTTGAGACGTCGCGTGCGGCGTCGCGCGCCTCGCGGGTGATCGAGTGTGCGTCGCGCTCGGCTCCCTCGCGCATCGTGCGTGCCTCGCGCGTGATCGCCTGCGCCTCGCGCTCGGCGTCTTCGCGGATCGTCCGTGCCTGCGACTCGGCCTCGGCGCGCAGGTCGGCCGCCGCCGTCATGCCCTGCTTCTTCACCTTCTGAGCCTGCGCCCTCGCGCTCTCGCCGAGCCGCTGGGCCTCCGCGGCGGTCTGGTCGCGCGCGCTTGCGCCTCCGCGCGCGCCTGCGCGACGCGCGTGTCTGCCTCACCGCGCAACCGGCGGGCCTCCTCACGCGCACGCGCGATCAGGCGGTCTGACTCGTCTCCGGCCTCGCGGATCAGCGCCTCGGCCAACCGCTGGCCCTCGGCGATCCGCTCCTTGGCGTCGCGCTCGGCGTCGTCGAGGACGCGGCGCGCCTCGTCGATCCGCACCTTGGCCGCGTGCTCGGCCTCAGCCCCGAGCGCCGCGGCCGCCTCCTCCGCGGCGGCGATGATCGCCTCGACCCGCTCCCCGGTTCTGCCCGGCGCCGCTGCGTCGGTCATCGCCTCATGTTACGTCCGCGCTGGGCGTCCTCAGGTCGGCGAGGAAGTAGCGCAGCGCCTGGTTGAGCAGGCCCGCGCGCTCCCACTGCAGGAAGTGCCCCGCCCGCGGGACGACGAACGGCCCGACGCGCTCGGAGAAGACGACCTCGCAGCGCTCGGGGAAGTCGCGCCAGATCACGTGGTCCTCGGGCCCGTAGAGGATCAGCGTGGGCACGGGATTGGGCTCGAAGAAGCGCGGCGCCTCGGACAGCGGACGCGCTCCGACGGCCGACTCGTAGTTGCCGAACGACGCCCGCAGCCGCTCGGCATCGGCGAACGGCTCGGTCATGAAGTCGACCGCGTCGGAGTCGAAGGCGCCGGGCGCCGCCCAGAAGCGCGAGCCGTAGAAGCTCGCGATGTAGCGTCGCCGGCGCTCGGGGGCTGTCGAGCTCGGCGGCGAGCGCGTCGGCGTCGCGGCCCTGGCGGACGAAGTAGTCGGCCGCCATGCGCGTCACGGGCTGCACCTCGGTCGGCAGCCCGGCCTTCTCGTAGGCCTCGGGGAGGATCGGTAGCACGGTGTTGAACAGGCACTGGCGGACCACGAAGCCCTCGAAGCGCAACCCGAGGTCCTGCACCACCCCGCCGCCGAGGTCGCCCCCGCACGCCGCGCAGCGCTCGTGCCCGAGGACGTCGCGGACCAACGTGTGCACGTCGCGCGCGTGCGCGGCGAGTTCATAGAACCCGTCCGGCGCCAACCCGGAGTCCCCGAAGCCGCGCAGGTCGGGGACGATCACCTCGAACCCGGCGCGCGCCAGCGGCTCGATGTTGCGCCACCAGATCCGCTTGGTCTCGGGCCAGCCGTGGAAAAGGACGAGCGGGAAGCCGCCGATCCCCTCGCGCACGTACGCGAGATCGACGCCCTCGCGCACCTGCGCGTCGTGAACAGCGAAGCGGTTGGGATCGGTCACGCCTACGCCAACCCTCAGTCGCCCGTCGCGAAGTAGATCCTCACCGTCGACCCCATCGCTTGCCCTTCACGTCCGGGACCCCCACGCGGTCACCGCCGCACCCCGCGGCGACGAGCGTCAGGGCCAGTGCGCAACGAAGGATCATCGACCGGGGTGCAGGCTACCCGCCGGCTGGGAGACTGCCTCATGCACCGGCCGCCCGAAACTCCCGTCGGCGGGGGCCGTTAGGGATTCGTGGCGATGTTGCGCGCAACGCTTGCGGCCATCGCGCTCGTCCCGCTCGGCGCGGCCTCGGCATCGGCGGCCGCGAAGGCGCCGCTGCGCTTCGTGGACCGCGCGAGCGGACCGGCGGTCACGGACGGGGCCCGGTACGCCGCATATGTCGATGATCAGTCGACTGACACGGTGGTCATCGACACGAAGGCCCGGACCAAACGCCGCTATGAGACGCCGCGGGATAGTTGCGGCGGCGCCATGCGCTACCTCGTCCAGATCGCCGACGGCCGGGTGACCTGGACCGGTTGCTCCGAGGTCGCCTCGCTGGATCTCGCCACGGGGGCGGAGACGGGGGCGTCCAAGGTCGGCGGGGAAATGTTGGGGGAGTCCGATTATGTGACCGGCGTCGGCTCGGAGTGGGTGCAGCTGGGGTTCTCCGGCTACCACTTCAGCGGTGTCGGCTACGTCAATCGGCGCAGCGGCGCAACGATCGACACGTTCTGGGGGCCCGGTCTCGCCGACCTCTACCCCGACCTCGACGAGGCCGCTCTCTACACACCGCTGTGCGTGCCGCTGCGCCGGCGAGCCACGGTCAATGACGATCCCTACGAGAGCCTTCCCCACTGGCTGCCTTACCAGTACCGCCCGCCCTACGGGCTCAGCAGCGACAGGCGACCACTGATCGGCAGGCTGCTGCTCGATCGCTGCGGATCGACCAAGTCGGTGGCCGTGGGCCGCTGCTCCCCCGACTGCGGCTCGGTCCAGCTCGGGCGCCGCGCGGTGGTCTGGACGCGCGGCCGCTCGGTCGCCGCATACCTCATTAGCAAGCGCAGGAGCCGCAGTCGGGAGGTGCTTCGCCGGCCAGTCAACCCATCTGTCCGGGCCGCCGTCACCGACTCGACGGTGTTCGTCTCGACCTCCGCAGGCGGCGCCGCTTGGCGAATCTCCTCGATGTCGTTGCGGGACTTCCTGGCGCGCCACCGCTAGCCGCGGTCAGTACTTCTCAGAGTCCGCCGGCCGGGGGCCCGCCCGGCCGGCCTCGATCCAGCGATCGTAGGCGCGCGTGTCTCGATCCGAGCAGCTCTGACCCAGCGCCAGCATCGGGGTGGTGAGGCAGAGCAGCGCCGCAACGCTCACCACCGTTGCGAACCACACCCACAGCCACGCGCGTCGCGCGGTCGCCGGCGCGCCGATCGCCAGCAGCACGAGCAGCGGCGCCGCCAGCGCC
The DNA here is from genome assembly GCA_963797015.1 of uncultured Actinomycetes bacterium. GTDB lineage: Bacteria > Actinomycetota > Thermoleophilia > Solirubrobacterales > Solirubrobacteraceae > JBBPZA01. Next base: position 368,693 of record CAWCNV010000006.1, read on the forward strand.
CACGGCGTGCGCAGCGGCCCGTCGCAGAAGCTTCCCGCCGGCGAGTCCGCCGCGGAATAGGGGACGCCTCCGTCGCCGTCGCACTTCGCGTGGTCGGTGTAGGCGACCGCGCCCAGCGCTGCGACCGCGATCACGCACGCGAGCAGACCCGTCACGATCGCGAAGGGCCACCGGGGGCGGGCGGTTGTCACGCGCGAAATCTACGCCGCCGCGCCGCTACCCTCCCGATCCCATGGCCGAGCGCCGCTACGACCCCTCCCGGATCGAGCCGAAATGGCAGGCGGTGTGGGAGCGCGAGGGCACCTGGGAGGTCTCGAACGATCCCGATCCGCGGCCGAAGAGCTACGTGCTGGAGATGCTGCCGTACCCGAGCGGCGAGCCCCACATCGGGCACCTGAAGACCTACTCGGTCGGCGACGCGGTGGCGCACTTCAACCGCCGTCACGGGCTGCGCGTGCTGCACCCGATGGGCTACGACGCGTTCGGGTTGCCGGCCGAGAACAACGCGATCAAGACCGGCCAACCCCCGCGCGAGGCGACCGAAGAGTCGATCCGCCAGTTCCAGCGCCAGCTCCGCCGGTGGGGCCTGTCGCTCGACTGGACGCGCGAGCTCGCGACCCACGAGCCCTCCTACTACCGCTGGACGCAATGGATCTTCCTGCGGCTCTTCGAGCACGGCCTGGCCTACCGCAAGGAGGCGGCCGTCCAGTGGTGCCCGGTCGACCAGACGGTGCTGGCCAACGAGCAGGTCATCGACGGGCACTGCGAGCGCTGTGGCTCGCTGGTCGAGGCGCGCCAGCTCGAGCAGTGGTTCTTCCGCATCACCGACTACGCCGACCGCCTGCTCGACGACCTCGACACGATCGAGTGGCCCGAGCACGTCAAGACCATGCAGCGCAACTGGATCGGGCGTTCGGAGGGCGCCGAGGTCACGTTCCGCTGCGAGGAGCTGGGCATCGACTACCCGGTGTTCACGACGCGACCCGACACGCTCTTCGGCGCGACCTTCTTCGTGATGGCCCCCGAGCACCCCGACGTCTTCCGGCTCGCGCGCGGCACCGAGCACGACGCCGAGGTGCACGAGTACGTCAACCGCGCGCTGCAGGAGTCGGCCGAGGAGCGCGGCGAGACCGACAAGCCCAAGACCGGCGTCCCGGTCGGCCGCACGGTCATCAACCCCGTGAACGGCGAGCCGCTGCCGATGTTCGTCGCCGACTACGTGCTGATGGAGTACGGGACCGGGGCGATCATGGCCGTGCCCGCGCACGACCAGCGCGACTTCGACTTCGCGCGCGCGAAGGGGCTGCCGATCCGCCAGGTCGTGGCGCCGGCGTCGGGGGACCCGGTGCCCGAGGACGAGGCGTTCGTGGGCCACTCCGGCGACGAGCGGCTGGTGAACTCCGGCCGCTTCGACGGGCTGCCCGCGCCCGAGGCGAAGGCGGCGATCATCGAGTGGCTCGACCGCGAGCGCCGCGGCCACGCGTCGGTCAACTACCGCCTGCGCGACTGGCTGGTCTCGCGTCAGCGCTACTGGGGCTGCCCGATCCCGATCGTCTACTGCGAGCGCTGCGGGATCGTGCCGGTCCCGGACGAGCAGCTTCCGGTCGAGCTCCCCGATATCGACGACTACGCGCCGCGCGGACGCTCGCCGCTGGCCGCGGCCGAGGACTGGGTCAACACGCGCTGCCCGTCGTGCGACGGCCCGGCGCGGCGCGAGACCGACACGATGGACACGTTCGTCGACTCGTCGTGGTACTTCCTTCGCTATTGCGACGCGTCCAACGACGGCGCGCCCTGGGACCGGGAGGTGCTCGCGCGCTGGATGCCCGTCGACCAGTACATCGGCGGGGTCGAGCACGCGATCCTGCACCTGATGTACGCGCGCTTCTTCGTGAAGGCGCTGGCCGACATGGAGCTGCTCGACGTGCAGGAGCCGTTCGCGCGGCTGTTCACGCAGGGGATGATCACCCGCGACGGCGCGAAGATGTCCAAGTCCAAGGGCAACGTCGTCTCGCCGCAGACGATCGTCGACCGCTACGGGGCCGACACCGCGCGCTGCTACATCCTGTTCATCGGGCCGCCCGACCAGGACGCGGACTGGACCGACTCGGGCGCCGAGGGCGTGCACCGCTTCCTGGGCCGGCTGTGGCGGCTGGCCGCGGAGGTGGCCGAGACGACCGCTGCCGACTCGCCGGCCCCGGACGCGCCACCGGGAGCGGATCTCGAGCTGCTGCGCAAGGCGCACTGGGCGATCGACAAGGTCACGCGCGACGTGGGCGGCGGGCGCTTCGCCTTCAACACGGCGATCGCCGCGGTCATGGAGCTCGTCAACGCCTGCTACGCGGCGCGCCGCGAGGGGGCGGGGGCGGGGAGCGTGCGCTTCGCGGTCGCCACTGCGGGGTCGCTGCTGTTCCCGTTCGCGCCGCACGTGGGGGCCGAGGTCTACGAGCTGATGACCGGCGAGCGCGTGTGGGAGAAAGCGTGGCCCGAGCCCGACGAGGCGCTGCTCGAGCGCGACACCTACGAGCTGGTGTGCCAGGTCAACGGCAAGGTCCGCGACCGGGTCCAGGCGCCGGCGGGGGCCGCGCAGGAGGTCCTGGCCGGGCTGTGCCGCGAGGCGCCCAACGTGCGCCTGCACGTCGACGGCCGCGAGGTCGTCAAGGAGGTCGTCGTGCCGGGACGGCTCGTGAACCTGGTCGTCCGTTAGGCCGGGGGCCCGCCCTTGCCGCCCTACGTCGCGGTGTGCGGGCCGGGCGACGCTTCGGCTGAGCTGGCGCGCGACGCGGAAGAGGTCGGCCGGCGACTGGCCGAGGGCGGAGCGATCGTCGTGTGCGGGGGCCTCGGCGGGGTGATGGAGGCTGCGTGCCGCGGGGCGCGCGAGGCCGGCGGCATGACCGTCGGGCTGCTGCCCGGCACCGACCGCCGCGCCGGCAACCGCTGGCTGAGCGTCGCCCTGCCGACCGGCATGGGCGAGCTGCGAAACGGGCTGATCGTGAGGGCGTGCGACGCGCTGGTCGCGGTCGGCGGAGGCCCGGGCACGCTGTCGGAGATCGCGCTCGCGGTCAAGGCCGGCCGCCCGGTGGTCGGCCTCGGGACGTGGGAGCTGGCTCGCGACGGCGAGCCGGCGCAGCTCCTCGAGCGCGCGGCCACCGCCGAAGAGGCCGCAGCGCGGGCGCTGGCGTCGGCCTCGACGTAGCGCTCGCCAACCAATCCCACGGCGCGCCCGAGCGCCCATATGATCGTCGCGGGGAAGGAACCTCGCCCGCCCAGAGCGGGTGCGTCCGGACGCTGAAAGGGGCGGCCATGACCTATGTGCGCTTCCAGTTCCGCAGCACGGTGTTTGCGGAGAACGTCAGGGACCAGCTCGCTCGCTCGGACGTCGGATGCATACCGCCGACAGGTCTGGGCCTGGTGGTCGACGAGATCTCCTACCCGCCCGCCGGCCCGATGCCCATGAGCGCCGCGCAGGGGATCGTGGTCGCGGATCCCGGGCCCGTGGTGGTCGGGGCACGCGAGGCAGGCGACGCGGGCGAGGCCGCCGAGGCGTCCGGCGCAGAGTCCGTCGCCGTCCTCGCCAGGACGCTGCACCTCCCGCCCTACCTCGACACGGGCTACGAGGACGTAGTCGTGCCGGTCGCCGGTGGCGCGCCGGTGACCCTCTCCAAGCAGCGGCTGCTGCTCACGCTCCCGATCACGCTGACCGTACGGGCCCTCAACGACATGATCCAAGGCACGGGCCAGCCGATCGTCTTGACCATCGACGTACAGCTCTCGGTCGACCTGATCCATCGCGCCGACGCCGACGTCCTGCGCGTCGGCTACTCGGGGCTCGGCCACCACGAGGGCACCGACCCGAACCTCGAGAAGCTCGTCGCGACGGAGCTTGGAAGCGGGACGATCCAGCCGCGCGAGGTGCCCTTCGACTACGCGGACGCGGTGTTCGAGGCGCTGCAGAAGATGGGTGCCGGTGGCGACGTCCCGTCGGTGTGCTGGAGCGGGATGACCCTCTCGCCCGACCGCAACACGGTCGAGTTCCGCCTCGAGCTCAACGAGGACACGAGCGGGACCCACCGGCTCGACGAGTGGCGGCGCTTCTATCGACGCGACATCGACAGCCTGCGCGGCGACCGCGACTGGGCGGTCGGCCTGAGCACCGAGATCCTGATCCCGACGGTCGAGGCCGGCGCCAAGGCCGAGATCGAGAACAACGACGACTTCGACCTCGACGGCGAGCCCCACGCCGAGTGGCACCCCGAGTGGCCGGGGTTCCGCACGACCTTCAGCGGCGAGGCGATCGACGCCTGCTTCTGCCTGTTCGTGCAGATCGACCTCAACGTCGACGTGAGGGTCGACACCCAGCTCTCGCTCGCGGCGACGGGCCCGAGCCCCACGATCCAGCTCGACACTTTCATGCACGCCGACCCGACGAGCACCGCGGAGCAGGCCTGCTGCTTCATCACCGGCGGGGCGCTGTGGCCGATCGTCGGCTGGTTCTACGTCGACCGGGGCCAGATCTCGTGGGGGAAGTTCCTGCTGGGCTTCTTCTACTGGCCGCTGCTCGGCGGCTTCTACGCGATGGCGTTCTTCGTCGGCGGCAAGCCTCAGGAGCTGGAGAAGAACTGCACCCAGGACCCGGGCAACGAGGAACACCGGATCTGCACCGTCGACGCGCAGCTCAACGAGGAGTCCGACCCGTGCGACCCCGAGGCGTCGACGATCAGCCTCGACTCGCTCACGGGCCGCAGCGATGCGATGGTCCTCTCGGGCGCCGTGCAGCAGCGCCGGCTGGAGGCGCCGCGGGTCGGCGTGACCGAGGCCACGCCCTTCGAATGGCACGGCCCGCGGCCGACGTGCGAGGGCACCGAGGGCGACTGGTCGGCGGTGAGCACCTTCACCGTGAGCCAGGTCGGCGGGGAGTACCCGCTCGAGGTGTGCGACGTCATCGCGGTCGGGGTGCTCAAGGTCCTCTACAAGCCGCGGATCGTCAGTTGCACGGGCTGTCCGACCACCGTCGACGTCGAGGTGAGCACGATCCCCTGGACGGTGGGGAACCCCCATCCCGACTGGGTCCTGGTCCTCACCAACGTGGGCGCGGTGCTGGTGCGGATTCCCGTCCTGCCGCCGCTCTCAGACCAGCAGCGCGCGGAGTGGGACGCATACATCGCCAAGTGGCGGATCACGCACTGCCTGCGACCCGATGGCTGGTGGGAGGAGGGAGAGCTGCTGCCCACGGCATGGTCGCTCGGCCCGCCGCCCCGGCGCGGCGCCACGCGTCGCGTGTGGCGCGTGCGAGCCGGCGGGCTGGAGTCGGGAGAGCAGCTCGTCGCGCGCGGGGGCGAGAAGGGGGAGGACGTGCTCGCGCGGGGCGTGGCGGAGAAGCGCAAGGGGGTTGGCTTCGCGTTCGAGTATCACGGTGACCAGATCTGGACCGAGCGCCGGATGGGCGGCGGCCGCGACAAGGGAAAGGGCGAGCGCTATGGGCTCGCGATCACCCAGGTCCTGCTCGAGGAGGTCTCGGTGCACGAGCTCGAGGAGCCGGCTGTGGGGCTGCTCAAGCTCGGCAGCTCGCTCCGGCCGGACGTCCAGGTCGTGCTCGACGATCCCGAGCTCGTCATGGTCCTGGAAGTCGGCTGCATGCCGAGGCTGCGCCCGCTCGTGGTCTCCGGCTCGCAGCGGGGGCCGGCGATCGGCGCGCAGCGGGTCGTGGGCCGAGCGCTCGAGCGCCACGGCGCCCGGGACGAGCTCGAGGAGCTGCGCCGTACGGGCGTCGAGAGCGCGCGGAGCCTGGGGCTGGCGCCGGACGCACGGACCGTGCGGGGCGTCGCGCGCGCCGCCGGCCGCGGCCGGTGGGTCATGGACCTGGGAGCGGCGGGCTGGGTCGAGTTCGACACCAGGGTGGGTCGCGCGACGGCGAGCTACGCGATGCGGCCGTGGAGCGACGGCACGGTTCGGATCCCGGAGGGCTACGTGCGCCTGGAGGACGGCGGCTCCACCGTGCGCGTCTTCGCGGTGCGGGAGTCGCTCACGCTGTAGCGCCGGCCGCGTGAGCGGCGGAGGTGTCAGATCGTTTGATGAGTCGAGCGATCACCCGCTCAAGCTCCTTCGCCGACGGACCGATGAACGGAGCGTCTCGGCCTCGGCCATCAGGTAAGGCAGGTGGACCAATGATGAGCTCCGACCAGAAGGCGATCATCGCCCTCATCAACCGCAGCCGCGCGCTGGCAACCGAGCTGAACGACGCGCGCCACGCGAACCGCGACCTCGAGCGCCGCCTTGGCGAGGCGGAGGCGCGCATCGCGGAGCTCGAAGCGCCGCCGGCAGCCCGCGCGAAGGCGGCGTAGCCCCCGGCGCACCCCGCCAGGCGGCGTAGCGTCCGGCGCGCCGCACCAGCCGGCGTAGCGTCCGGCGCGCCGCGCCAGCCGGCGTGGCGCCCGGCGCGCCGCGCTTCGGTGCCGCCGGCACGCTTCTGCTGCCCTTCGCACCAGCTTTCGTAACGAACCGGCGTAGTTGCGTGATCTGCGCCGGCTTAGCGTCGGCGGCGTGGGAAACGTCACGCGTCCGCAACTCGCCGTCTACGCCGCGGCCGCGATCGCGATCGCGCTCCTGGGGGCGCGCTACCTGCACGGCGGTGGGTCGAGCACGCCGACGCCGAGCGGCGGTTCGAGCGGTAGCACCGCCGGCGCGTCGAGCGGGCGTGGTTCGCCGGGGCTGCGCGTTGTCGGGTCCGATGGCGGCGTGGCCGTCGTCGATGTCAGCGGGTCCGTCCGGAGGCCGGGTGTCTATCGCCTCGAGTCCACCGCGCGAGTCGACGACGCGGTGCGCCGCGCGGGCGGCGCCACGCGGCGCGCCGACCTCACGGGGCTCAACCTCGCGGCCAAGGTCGAGGACGGGCGCCAGTACATCGTGCCGGTTCGGGGTGCCGCCGGAGGCGACCAGGTGGCGAGCGCGAGCGGCGATCCGGCGGCGGCGGCCGGCGGGGCGGTCACGCCGGCGCGTCCGCTCAACCTGAACACCGCGACGGCCGAGCAGCTCGACCAGCTCGACGGCGTAGGCCCGGCCACCGCGCGCAAGATCATCACCTATCGCACCCAGAAGGGAGGCTTCCGCTCGGTCGAGGAGCTCGACCAGGTACCCGGTATCGGCCCGGCTCGAATGGCGGCCCTGCGCGACCTGGTTCGCGTGTGAGCAGTACGCGACCGCCGCGCACGTGGGCCGACCGGGCGGCGACCGTCGTCAGGGCGCATCCACGTCAGACGCTGGTCGCAGCCGCGGTCACCGGGCTGCTTCTCGTGCCCGTCTGGCGGCCGGGTGTGTTGCTCGCGGGCGCAGGGTTCGCGGTGGTCGCCGGACGGGGATTGCTCGCGCCGCTCGCCATGGTCGCGGCGCTGGCCGGGGCGGTCGCCGGCGAGGCGCGCCTCGCGGCGCTCGATCGGACTGCGCTGGGGCCGCTCATCGACCGACCCGTGGCGATGGACGTCGTCCTGCTCGAGCAGCCGAGGCGGAGCACGCGCCCGGCGCCGGCGTGGCTGGGCGGACCGAGCCGGCGCGCGCTCGCGCAGGTCGCGAGCGGGCGCGGGCGGGGCGAGCGGGTGCTTGTCCGGGCGCCGGGCCGCGTGCGCTGGCCGGCGGCCCGCGCGGGCGAGATCCTCCGCGTCCGAGGCCGCCTCGAGCGGCTGGGGCCCTGGGACGGCTACCAGCGCCGGCGCGGAGCGCACGCGGTCCTACGCGCCGGCACCGTCCGGGACACCGGCCGGCGCCGCGGCGGTGTCCCGGGGGCGCTCGACGCCATCAGGGGCCGAGCCGAGGAGGGTCTGGCGGCGGGCCTCGACCCTGCACAGTCCGCGCTGTTGCGAGGGATGGTCCTGGGCCAGGACGATCAGCTGTCTCCAGCCGCGCGCGAGGACTTCCGGCGCAGCGGCCTCGCCCACCTCCTGGCGGCGAGCGGTCAGAACGTGACCCTGCTCGCGGTGCTCGCGCTTGCGGTGCTCACCGCGGCCGGCGTGGCTCTGCGCGCACGGCTCCTCGTCGTGCTCGTCCTCATCGCGGCCTACGTGCCGCTCGCCGGCGGCGGCGCGAGCATCCAGCGCGCGGGTGTGATGGGGGCCGCGGGCGTCCTCGCCGCGCTCGCGGGCCGTCCGGCTTCGCGCTGGCACGCAGTCCTCCTGGCCGCGCTCGTGACCCTTCTCATCAACCCGCGCTCCTCCGGCGACCCGGGCTGGCAGCTGAGCTTCGCCGCCGTGCTCGCGATCCTCGCCCTGGCGAGGCCGCTGGCCGACGCGCTCGGCCGGCCGTCGCCGTATGCGGGCGGCGATGGGCTGCGCAGCGGGTGGGCCGGCTCGCCGGTGCCGCCCCGCGCCGGAACCGCCCGCTTCGGTGGGCCCGGAACGGCCGGGCGTCTCCGCCTACCCCGGCCGGTGGCCGAGGCCGCCGCCGTCACGCTCTCGGCGACGCTCGGCACCGCGCCGCTGATCGCGTTCCACTTCGAGCGCCTGTCGGTCGCCAGCATCCCGGCGAACCTGCTGGCGGCCCCCGCGGTGGCCCCGATCATGTGGCTCGGGATGCTGTCCGCGGTCGCCGGCCAGGTCGCGGCCGCTCCCGCCGCGTTGCTCAACGCTCTCTGCGCCTATCCGCTCGGCTACGTCGCGTGGGTCGCCCACGCGACCGCGCGCCTGCCCGGCGCGGCGCTGCCGGTCCGGATCCCGTCGGTTGCGCCGCTGGCCGCGGTCTACGTCGCGCTCGCGCTGGCGGTCGCGGCGGCTGCGAGGCCTCGCGTGCGCGCGGCGGCTAAGCGACGAGCCGGACCTGCTCTCGCCGCGGCGGCCGCCATCGCCGTGGTCGTGCTTGCTCTCCGCGCCGGCCCCGGCCGAGCGGTACCTCCGCCCGGGCTGCGGATCTCGTTCCTCGCCGTCGGCCAGGGCGACGCCACGCTGCTCCAGCACGGCGCGCACGCGATCCTGGTCGACACCGGTCCGCCCGACGGCCCGGTGCTCGGCCTCCTGCACCGCGCCGGCGTCGGGCGCCTCGACGCACTCGTAATCACCCACGACCAGGCCGACCACGACGGGGCCGCCGCAGCGGTCCTGCGCAGCCTGCCTGTCGGGGCGCTGGTCGACGGCGGCGAGGGCGCTCCGTCGCCGCTGCGCCGCGCCGCGCTGGCGGCCGCCGCCCGCGCGCGGGTCCCGCGCGTCGTCGCCACCGCCGGCCAGTCGATCCGCGCCGGCCCGCTGCGGCTCGATGTGCTGTGGCCGCGCACGGACACGCTCCCTCCTCCGCCGGGAGCCGACCCGAACCGGACCGCCCTGGTGGTCGTCGCCCGCGACGGCCCCTTCGACGCGCTCCTCCCGGCCGACGCGGAGTCCGACGTCACGGCCGCGCTCGACCTGCCGCGGGTCGACGTGCTCAAGGTCGCCCACCACGGAAGCGAGGATCCCGGACTCCCGGCGCTGCTCGGCCGGCTGCGCCCGGCGCTCGCGGTGATCCCCGTCGGGCCGAACACCTACGGCCATCCCACCGCGCAGGCGCTCGCCGCGCTCCGAGCGGAGGTACCGCGCGTGTACCGCACGGACCGCGACGGGACGGTGCGCGTCGACGTCGCGGGCGGCCGGATGACGGTCGCGACGACGGATTGAGCGGCCGCGCAGAAAGCGCATGCCGCCCGCCCGCGCCGGGCCGCAGGCCGTCGCGAGGGCGTTGTGGCCGCCGCGCAGGGCGCCGCGCCGCCCGCCTCTAGACTCGCCCGCGATGGCCCCCTGGAAGCCCGCCTACCTCGTCCACGGCGACGACCACGGACGGATCGCCGAGCGGCGCGCGCGGCTGCGGGCGCTGGCCGAGGCGCAGAGCGGTGCCGGCGGCGTCGAGGTGCTCGAGGGGGAGGCGGCCGCGCCCGAGGCGGTCGCGGCCGCGCTGCAGGCGATGACGTTCGCGGTCGGCCGGCGGTTCATCATCGTCGAGGGCGTCGAGCGCTGGAAGGAAGCCGAGACGGAGCCGGTCGTCCAGGCGCTCGCGAGCCCGGCGCCGGAGACCACGGTCGTCTTCTTCGCGCGCGAGGAGAGCCGCGCCAAGGCGCCCAAGAAGCTGCACGAGGCGGTCGAGCGAGCGGGCGGAGACATATCCGCCGAACGCACGGTGAAGCCCTGGGAGCTCCCCAAGTGGGTCGTCGCCGAGGGGCGCAGGATCGGCGTCGAGCTGGACGCCAACGCGGCCAAGGCGCTCGTCGCGCACGTCGGCGATCGCCAGCAACGTCTTTCCCGCGAGCTCGAGAAGCTCCAGCTCGAGCTCGGCCCGGAGGCACGGATCACCGCCGAGGACGTCGAGGAGCTCACCGCCGCCTCGGCCGAGCGGCGGGTGTGGACGCTCGCCGACGCGCTCGTCGCCGGCGACCCCGCCCAGGCCACACGCCTCTACCTGGAGCTACGCGCGCGCGGCGAGCGCGTGCCCAGTCTCCTGTACTGGATGACCCGCCGCCTGCGCGAGGCCAACGACGCACTCGCGCGCCTTGAGGCGGGCGAGTCGCCGGCCGAAGTCAAGCGCAGCCTCCCGGGTGGGCCGAAGGCCGCGAGCCGGTTCCTCGACGAGGTCCGCAAGCTCGACCGCGACCGCCTGCGCCGATCGCTGGAGGCGATGGCGGACCTCGAGCTCGCCTCCCGCGGCGGAAGCGCCGCGGAGTCCGAGGACACCGCGGCGCTCCGCGCCATCACCGCGATTGCGGGCTGACCGCCCCCGCGCCGATCGAGGTTCAGCCCTCGTCCCAGGCCTGGACGCCGTCCTGGCGCACGATCAGGCCGTCGCGCAGGTCGAGCACGGCCACGCACCGCACCTGCGTCCCGTCGGGGTAGCGGCAGCCGAGCACGTAAGCGAGCGCGACGCTGGCGATCGCCGGTGCGCGCGCAGCCGGGCGGCGTCCCTGTCGTCGGCGCTCGCCTTCCGCGCGCTCGCGGCGTGCCCGTGCTCGATCAGCGCGTGCCTACGAGCAGCTCGCGGTGGCCGCCGACCGAGCCGGCGATGCCGACACCGCGCTCGCGTGGACCCGCCGCCAGGTAGCGGCCGACCCGCTCGACGAGGAGGCGCATCGGCGCCTGATGGGACGCCTGGCGGCCAACGGCGACGGCGCGGGCGCGCTGACCGCGTATACCCGCCTGCGAGAGCGCCTTCGGCGTGAGCTGGGAACCGCCCCCTCGGCGCCCACGCGCGAGCTCGCCGAGCGGATCCGGTCGGGACCCACAGCGGACGCGGCGGATGCGTCACCGGCCGCCGCGGGCGGCTCTCCGCCGGGCGCCCCAGCGCCGGCCGCCTCGAGCGGCCCCCCGGGCGCCGCGGCGCCGGCCGCTCCGCGCCGCCCTTCCACCGCCGGCCCACCCCTCATCGGTCGCGAGCGCGAGCTGGGCGAGCTCGAGGGAAGCTGGGAGGCCGCGCGTGCCCGCGAGGGCCAGGTCGTCGTCCTTGCCGGCGAGGCCGGGATCGGCAAGACGCGGCTGGCGACCGAGCTGCTGGCCGGGGTTGCCGAGCAGGGCGGCCTGACCGCGTCCTGTGCGGCGCTGGACCTCAACGGCGGCGCTCCTCTGGGCCTGTGGGCCGAGCTCGCACGCGACCTCGCCGATGGCCTCGAGCCGCCGCCGCGCGACGCGGCGTGGCCGGCCGATCTCGGCGTGCTCGTGCCGGAGGTCGCGCGCCGCTTCGGCCACCCGCTCGGCGGCCGCCCGGCGGTCCCGCCCGAGCTCGAGCGGGCGCGTCTGTTCGAGGCCGCCGCCGAGCTGCTGTCCTGGGCGGCGCGCGAGCGGCCGGTCGCGATCCTCATCGAGGACCTGCACCTGGCCGACGCTGCCAGCCTGGAGATGCTCGCTTACGTCGGCCGGCGCGTCGGTCGGCTTCCGGTCCTGTGCGTTCTCACGCGGCGGCTGCTCCCACAGCGCCCCGAGGCCGATGCGGTCGAGCACGCGTTACGGGGCCGCGGCGTGCTCACGCGCGAGCTCGTGCTGGGCTCGCTGCCGCCGGGGTCGATGACCCGGCTGGTGCAGGAGATCGCGTCGCTGCCCGAGGCAGCGGTCCGGCGAGTCGTCGCGGCCGCCGACGGCAACCCGCTGCTGGCGGTCGAGAGCGCGCGCGCCGCCGGGCGCGGGGAAGGTGGCCCGCCCGCCAGCCTGCGCGCCGCCGTGCGCGCGACCGTGGCGCGGCTCTCGCCGGGCGCCGCCCGCCTCACCGAACTGTGCGCCGTCGCCGGCCGTCAGCTCGAGCGGACCGAGGTGCTGCGCCTGCCCGTCGAGCACCCTGCCGACGCTGCCGCCGAGGGCGTCGACAGCGGGCTGCTGGTCGCCGCGCGCACGCGCGTGGGCTTCCGACACGCGCTGCTGCGCGAGGCGGTGTACGCGGACCTGCCCGAGCCGCGGCGCGCCACTCTCCACGAGGCGCTGGCAGACGCGCTCGCGGCCGGCGGAGACCTCGGCGCTCCACGGCGCGCGGCCGAAGCCGCACGCCACCTGCGGCTCGCCGGCCAGGACGATCGCGCGGTCGCCTTCCTGATCCGAGCGGCCGACCATGCGCGCGCCGTGGCGGCGGTCGACGACGCCGCGCGCTTCCTCTCCGAGGCGCTCGCGATCCGCCCCGGGGAGCCCGATGTGCTGCTCGACCTGGCCGAGGCGCTGATGTGGCTGGGGCGGCCGGAGGAGGCCGAGACGCTCTTCGTCGAGGCGATCGCCGCGCTGCGCGGGGCGGACACGCTCGTGCTCGCGCGCGCGTGGCTGCGCCACGCGAGCTGGAACCGCGGCGCCCAGTGCGTCCCCCACGAGGTGCTCGGCTCGACGCGCCGCGTGCTGGAGCTGCTCGAGGGCGCGGGCGAGCAGGACGGATCCGAGCGCCGCGAGGCGCTCGCCGCCGCGGCGTGGGCCGAGGGTGTGGCCGGCGACGTGGAGCGCAGCCACGAGCTGCTCGCGGAGCTCGACGAGCTGCTGGCGCGCTCGCCTCCCGGCGACGTGCTGACGAACTACGTCGAGCATGCCCGTGGCCAGGCGCTCACGCGTGCGGGGCGGTTCACCGAGGTCTACGAGCACGCGACCAGGGCGGGCGAGGCGGCGCAGCGCGCCGGGCGCCCCGACCTTGCCTACGGGCCATGGGTCACCGGGGCCAGCGCCGCGATCTGCGCGGACGACCTCGAACTGGCGCTCGAGCTGATCGCCCGTGGCCTGCAGGCGGTGGAGGGGAGCTTCATCCCGCAGCCCGAGATCCACCTGCGGGCGGCCCGCACGACAACGTTGCTGCTGATGGATCGCGTCGAGGACGCCCGTCGCGAGGCCGTGCGCGAGCGCGAGGTCGCCGAGCGCAGCACCGACCCCGGGCTGCGGGCGATCGCCGACCACGACCGCGGGATGGTCGCGCTGGGCGCCGGCGAGCTCGAGCTCGCCGAGCGGATGCTCGCCGAGGCGTTGACCGCCCCCGCCGCGATCAGCCGGCCGCTGACGCGCATCGCGCGCGCCGAAGCGCTCGCCCGCCTGGGACGTACGGAGGAGGCCGAGGTTGAGCTGCGCGCCACCGCGCTCGAGCCGGTGAGCGCCGGCGACATGCCCGACACGCTCGTCCCGCGCCTGACGCGCGTGCAGGGCCTGATCGCCGCCCAGCGCGGCGAGCCCGAGCTCGCCGCGCGCCGGCTGGAGGAGGCGGCCGCCGGCTGGCGCCGCGTGGCCGGCGTCATGCGCGCGGGCGAGAGCACCGTCGCGCCCCTCGCCGATCTCGGACGGCCCGGCCTCGGCATCGTCCGCCCCGACCGCGAGCTCGAGCGCGTCGAGCGCGAGCTCGGCTCGCTCGCAAGCGAAAGGAGCACCGCCAGTGCCTGAGTTCCACGACTCCGCGGAGGCGCAGGCCCCGCCCGAGCAGGTCTGGAAGCTGCTGTACGACCCGTCGCGCTTCCCGGAGTGGTGGGCGGGCATCGAGACGGTCGACGAGGCACGCAGCGACAACGGCGACGTCACCTTCTACCCGGACGGCTACCCGGACTTCCCGATGCCCCAGCAGCTCGAGACCAGCCGCACCGAGCGCCGCGTAACGATCTCGTGCCTGGTCTCCTACCTGCGCTTCGAGTGGCAGCTCAAGCCCAGCGGCGCCGACGCGACCCGGATCACCGTGCACGTCGAGATCCCGGAGGAAGAGGCCCACCGGCTCGACGGCCAGCGCGACGCGGTGCGCGCTTCGCTGGGCAACCTGGCGCGGCTCGCGGCCGCCTGACCGGACGCAGCCCGGAGCGCCGGGACGGCCGCTACCGTGGACGGACCGTGGCCGACCTGTTCGAGCGCATCGAGGACCACCTGGCAGCGTGGATCGCGCGCCAGCCGATGTTCTTCGTCGCCACCGCGCCGCTGAGCGCGGATGGGCACGTGAACGTGTCGCCGAAGGGACCGATCGGCACGTTGCGCGTGCTCGGACCCAAGCGCGTGGCCTACCTCGACCTCACCGGCAGCGGCGCCGAGACGATCGCGCATCTGCGCGAGAACGGCCGCATCGTGGTCATGTTGTGCGCGTTCGAGGGGCCGCCGCGCATCCTGCGCCTGCACGGGACGGGCGAGGCGATCATGCCCGACGAGCCGCGCTTCGCGCCGCTCTTCGAGGACGCCGCTTTCGAGCAGCCGACGGTGGCCGAGGCCGACCGCGCGATCGTCGACGTCGAGGTGCACCGCGTCGCCACCTCGTGCGGCTACGGGGTGCCGCTCATGGCCTACGAGGGCGAGCGCGAGCACATGCACCTCTCGAAGACCAAGCGCCTGCGCACGGGCGGGCCGGACGCGCTGGCCCGCTACATGGCCGAGCACAACGCGACGAGCCTCGACGGGCTGCCGGCGGTGGACGAGGCGCCGCCGCTTCCGGCCAGCCTCTACGAGCCGTCCTCCGCGTCCGCGTCTTCGGGCTAGAGCGGCGCGCGGCCGGGGACTAGCGCGGGCGGGGGCTAGAGCGGCGCGCGGCCGGGGACTAGGCGGACTTGCGCAGGCGCGTCGCGCGGGCCTTCTTGCGCGCGCCGTTGTTGGCGTGCAGCGCCCCGCGCTTGACCGCCTTGTCGATCGTCGAGACGAGCTCCCGGTGCTCGGTCGCGGCGCGGTCGGCGTCGCCGGCGTCGCTCGCTGCCTCGAGCCGGCGGAAGTACGTCTTCACCTTCGAGGTGTAGCGGCGGTTCTCGAGCCGCTCACGCTCCGCCCGGAGGATCCGCTTTTCTTGTGAGTGGATGTTGGCCATAGACAGCGCATCGCCGCGGGACGAGCCGCGGCGCGACGAGCACTATACCGCCCGTCCGCGGAGGATCGCGGTCAACACCGCGATCTTCTCGACCTTGACGGGACTGTCGCGGATAGTCGGCCTCGGACGGGAGATCCTCGCCTCGAGCTACTTCGCCACGAGCGGCGCGTTCTCGGCCTTCACGATCGCCTTCCAGATCCCGAACCTGCTGCGGATGCTGGTGGCGGATCAGGCGATCACCGCGGCGTTCGTCCCCGTCTTCACCGAGCTCCTGGAGAAGCGCCGGCGGGCCGAGGCCTTCCGGCTCGCCTCGACGCTGTTCTTCCTGATCCTCGGCCTGTTGGGCAGCGTCACCGCGTTCTTCATCATCTTCGCGACGGTGATCATGCCGCTGTTCACCGGCGACACCTTCACGCCGGAGCTCAACGCCCTGACCGTCGGCCTGTCGCGCGTGCTGTTCCCGGTGGTCGTGCTGCTCGGGCTCAACGGCCTGTGCGTCGGGATCCTCAACTCCTACGGCCACTTCACGATCCCGGCGCTCGCGCCGCTGGTCTGGAACATCATCATCATCGTCCTGCTGGTCACCCTGCGCCCGCTGTTCGAGGGGCCGAACCAGCTCTACGCCTACGCGATCGGGGTGCTGGCCGGCACGATCGTGCAGTTCCTCATGGCCTTCCCGGTCCTGCGCCGCTATGGCTTCCAGTTCAAGCTCGCGTTCGACTGGCGCGACCCCCGGATCAAGAAGGTGTTCGCGCTGATGCTGCCGGTGACCATCGGCCTCGGTGTCATCAACTTCGACCTGGTGATCAACTCGACGCTCGGGACGCTGGTCTCGCAGCAGGCTCCGCGCGCGATCGACGCCGCCTTCCGCCTCTACCAGCTCCCCCAGGGGATGTTCTCGATCGCGCTGGCGACGGTCCTCTTCCCGACCATGGCGCGCGCCGCCGTGCGCGGCGACATGGCGCGCCTGCGCGGCACGATGGCCAACGGCGTGAGGCAGATCCTGCTGCTCCTGATCCCCGCCGCGGCGGTGAGCGCGGTGCTCGCGACGCCGATCGTGCGGCTCGTCTACCAGCACGGGGAGTTCGGCCCGGACTCCACAAAGCTCGTCTCCGAGGCGCTGGTGTGGTTCTCGTTCGCGCTGCCCTTCAACGGCGCCAACCTGCTTCTCACCCGCACGTTCTTCTCGCTCCAGCGCCCCTGGACCGCGACCGTGCTCGCGATCGGCAGCGTCATCGTCAACGGCGCGGTCAGCCTGGCGCTGTACTCGCCGCTGGGGATCAGCGGCCTGGTCATCGGCACGCTGGTGGGCAACGCCGCGATGGCGGCCGGCCAATCATGGCGGCTGCGCAGGACCCTGCACGGCATCGACGGCCGCCGCACCGCGATCGCCACGGCACAGATGTGCCTGGCCGCGGGCCTGATGGCCGCGGTCTCCTACGGCGTGTGGGCAGGGCTCGACGAGCTGCTCGGCCGCGCGGTGCTCGCCCAGTGCGCCTCGGTCGGCTTCGCGCTGCTGGCCGGCGGCGCGCTCTACGCGTTCCTCGTCCTGCTCATGCGCATCCCCGAGGCCGGGCAGATCCGCGACCTGCTCGCCGGCCGGCTGCGCGGCCGCGCAGCCTGACCGCGCGCGAGCGGCCGAGAGCCGCGCCGCCGCGCGGGCGGACCGCCGGCGATCCGAAGGGTGCCGGATCGCGCTCGCGGGCATCCGTAGGACATGCGCGACCTGACCGCTCCACGCGCGCCCAGGAACACCGCCACGCGCGCCGTGCTGCTGGCGGCCGCCCTGCTGGGCAGCGCGCTCGTGCTGGCCGGGATCCTCGCGCTGATCATCCCCTCCTTCGTCGACCAGGTGAAGCAGCTCGTCGACGCCGTGCCGCGCATCTTCCAGGACCTGCGCGACCGCTTCCGGGAGGCCACCGGGGCGAAGCCGAGCAAGGCCGGCACCGACATCCAGACCTACCTGCAGCGCTACGTCGACGATCCCGGAAAGCTCGCCGGGCCGATCAGCGAGACGGTGGTCGGGATTGCGGGCGGCCTGGCCTCGACGCTGCTCGTGATCGTGACGGCGTACTACGTGGCCGTCAGCCCCGAGCCACTGGTCCGCGGCGTCCTACGCATCTTCCCGCCTCCGCGCCGCGAGTGGGCGCGGCGCGTCATGGACCGCCTGCGCACGTCCTACATCGGCTGGCTGCGCGGGGTGGCGATCCACATGGTCATCAACTTCGTGCTGCTCTACATCGGTTTGAGCCTGATCGGGCTCGACTTCGCGCTCGTGTTCGCGGTCCTGTGCTCGCTGCTGGTCGTGATCCCCTACTTCGGCTCCTTCGCGGGCGGGCTCGTCGCGGTCCTGTTCGCGCTCTCGGACTCGCCCACCAAGGCGCTGCTCACGCTGGGCGTCTACGTCCTCAGCCAGCAGCTCGAAGGCAACGTGATCATCCCGCTGGTGATGTCGCGCACGGTCAAGCTGCACCCGGCGGTGATCGCCGTCGGAGTCGTGGTGGTGGGCAAGCTGTTCGGCTTCGTCGGGCTGTTCGTCAGCGTCCCGATCCTGGCCACGATCATCATCCTGGCCGAGGAGGTGTGGGTGCGCGGCATCGAGGAGCACGATGCCCGCCACGTACCCGAGGGCCTCGAGTTACCGGAGGGGACGCAGCTCGACCTGCCGCCCGAGCCGACTACTCCGGCGGCGGCGTAGGAGCGGCGCCGCCGGCGCCACGGGCGCCGCTTCGCTCAGCGCGCCGCCATCCCCTCGCGGGCCACCTGCTCCACCAGCGCGCGCAGGTGTGGCGGCGCGTTCTCGGCCGAGCCCGAGTCGAAGGGCGGTTGGGGGTCGTACTCGATCCCGAGCTGGATCGCCCGCGCGAGGTCCTCGCCGCCGATGCGCGCGGTGAGCAGCAGCGCCATGTCGATCCCCGCCGAGACGCCGGCCGCGGTGATGATCTTGCCGCGCTCGACGACTCGATCGGTGACCGGCCGGCCGCCCAGCTCGCCAAGCACCTCGCGGGCGGCCCAGTGGGTCGAGGCCTCGACGCCGTCGAGGACCCCTGCCGCGGCGAGCAGCAGCGCGCCGGTGCACACCGACGTCGTCCAGCGCGAGTGCTCGTGGGCCTCGCGGATCCAGCCCAGCAGCGCCTCGTCCTCGAGCAGCTCGCGGTTCCCCATCCCGCCGGGCACGACCACGATCTCGGGGTGCGGGACGTCGGCCAGCGCCTCGTCCGCGGTCAGCCTCAGCATCCCGGTCTCGGTCTGCACCGGACCGGGCTCGGCAGCGACGAAGCGCACCCGCGCGCCGGGAATGCGCGAGAGGACCTCGTAGGGGCCGACGGCGTCCAGCGCCGTGAAGCGCTCGTACAGCGGGATCGCTACGTCCATGGTCTTACCTCCGGATTCGGTCACGCCGCGAAGCGGCTGCGATAGGCGC
Organism: uncultured Actinomycetes bacterium; assembly: GCA_963797015.1. Taxonomy (GTDB): domain Bacteria; phylum Actinomycetota; class Thermoleophilia; order Solirubrobacterales; family Solirubrobacteraceae; genus JBBPZA01. Next base: position 387,327 of record CAWCNV010000006.1, read on the forward strand.
CGGGGCCGACCCCGACGCGACGGTGGAAGGCGCGGCGCATGGTCTCGACGGTGCCGAAGCCGCAGGCGCGCGCAACCTGCTCGACAGACGGCCTGCCCGGGCTCTCGAGCGCTATCCGCGCGCGCTCCACGCGCAGCGCCTCGACGTAGGCGCCGGGGGTCATCCCGACCTCGTGCCGGAAGGCGCGGGCGAAGTTGCGCTCGCTCATGTGGGCCCTGCCCGCGAGCGCGTGCACGGACAGATCGGCGTCGAGGTGATCGGCGATCCAGGCCTGCAGCTCGCGCAGCGGCACGCGCTCGGCGGACTGGGCCGCGAGCTGCGCGCTGAACTGGGCCTGGCCACCGGGGCGGCGGACGAACAGCACCAGCCCTCGTGCGACGGCGAGCGACGCCTCGCGGCCGAGGTCCTCCTCGACCAGCGCGAGCGCGAGGTCCATCCCGGCGGTCACGCCGGCCGAGGTCGCGACGTTCCCGTCGCGGACGAAGATCGGGTCGCGCTCGACCCGGATCTCGGGATGGCGGCGCGCGAGCTCGTCGCACGCCGCCCAGTGGGTGGTCGCCCGCCGGCCCGCGAGCACGCCGGCGGCGGCGAGCAGGAAGGCTCCGTTGCAGACCGAGCACACGCGGCGCGAACGCCTCGCCGCCGCTGCAACCCAGCGCACCAGCGCGCCGTTCTCGAGCGCCTGCGGGATCCCCGCGCCGCCGACCACGACCAGCGTGTCGATCGGGCCCCGGCAGGAGCGAAGCGAGCGCGCCGACGCCAGCTCGAGGCCGCTGGAGGTGCGCAGCGGAGCCGGGTCCGGCGAGACGACCTCCACGGCATACGCGCCGTCGCGGTAACGGGTGGCGAGCGAGAACACCTCGGCCGGGCCGACCAGGTCGAGGGCCTGCAGCTCGGGAAAGGCGACGAAGACGACGCGGCGGCTCACGGAGCACAGGATCGCGGACGAAGCTCGTGGCGGCAAGGACAAAGAGCGGACGTTTTCTGCCACAGTTGCGCGCGCCGGCCCGGCGGCGCCTAGGGTGACGTCGTGGCTCCGCTCGACCTCACCGGACGCGTCGCCGTCGTCACCGGCGCCGGATCGGGGATCGGGAGGGCGACCGCGCGCCTGCTCGCGCGGCGCGGCGCCACCGTCCACGCCACCGACCTGGACGCCGCCTCAGCGCGAGCGGTGGCGGACGAGATCGCCGCCGACGGCGGGCGCGCCACCGCCCGCGCGGTCGACGTGAGCGATGCGGCCGCCGTCGAGGGCCTCGCACAGGCCGTCTACGAGCAGGATGGCGCGGTCGACGTGCTCCACAACAACGCCGGCGTCGGCCACGCGGGCCCCGTCGTCGAGACCACGCTCGAGGACTGGCGCCGTGTGGTCGAGGTCAACCTCATGGGCGTCATCCACGGCGTCCACGCCTTCGTCCCGCGCCTGCTGGAGCAGGGACGGCCGTCGCATATCGTCAACACGGCTTCGATGGCCGGGCTGCTACCGCAGGCCGAGCTCGTCCCCTACGCCACCACGAAGCACGCTGTGGTCGGGCTGAGCGAGTCGCTGAACGCCGAGCTCGCGCCGCGCGGGGTCCGGGTGACCGCGCTGTGCCCGGGGGTCATCAACACGCCGATCATCGCCGCCGCGCCCATGCGCGGGGAGCTCGCCGGTCGCCGCGATCGGATCGCGCGCTTCTATGAGCGCTTCGGCGCCACGCCCGAGGTCGTGGCCGAGGCGGTGCTCGACATCCTCGGTGGCCGCGGCGTGATCCGGACGGTCCCGCGCAGCCACGTCGTCCCGGCGTGGGCGCTCTGGCGTCTGAGTCCGCGGCTCGCCCAGCCCCTGGGGCGGATCGGCTCGCGAGTCATCTCGCGCTGACGCGCGGCGGCCGCGGCCTACCCTTCAGGGCCGCCCCATGGCCGACCAGTCCCAGATCCGCAACTTCTCGATCATCGCCCACATCGACCACGGGAAGTCGACGCTGGCCGACCGCATCCTCGAGCTCACCCACACGGTGACCGAGCGTGAGATGCGCGCGCAGCTGCTCGACTCGATGGAGCTCGAGCGCGAGCGGGGGATAACGATCAAGGCCCAGGCCGTGCGCGTGCTCTACCAGGCGCGCGACGGTCAGACCTATCAACTGCACCTCATCGACACGCCGGGCCACGTGGACTTCACCTACGAGGTCTCGCGCTCGCTTGCCGCCTGCGAGGGCGCGCTGCTGGTGGTGGACGCGTCGCAGGGCGTCGAGGCCCAGACGGTCGCAAACACATACCTGGCGGTGGAGTCGGGGCTCGAGCTGATCCCGTGCCTGAACAAGATCGACCTGCCCGGCGCCGAGCCCGAGCGCGTGGCGACGGAGGTCGCCGACCTGCTCGGCGAGCCGCCCGAGCAGGTGCGGCGGATCAGCGCGAAGACGGGGGAGGGGATCGAGGACGTGCTCGAGGAGCTCGTGCAGCGGGTCCCGCCGCCCGGCGGTGACCCGGACGCCCCGCCGCGCGCGCTGATCTTCGACTCCGAGTTCGACCAGTACCGCGGCGTGATCGCCTACATCCGCGTGGTCGACGGCCGCTTCGAGAAGGGCGCGGCGATCCGCGCGATGCAGGCGGGGACCGAGGCCGACATCGACGACATCGGCTTCTTCACGCCGGCGATGACCCCGGTCGGCTCCCTGGGTCCCGGCGAGGTCGGCTACCTCATCACCGGCGTCAAGGACGTGACCAAGCTCGCGGTCGGGGACACGCTCACCACGCGCGCGAAGTCCGCCGCCGAGCCGCTGCCCGGCTACCGCGAGGTCAAGCCGATGGTCTTCTGCGGGCTCTTCCCGATCGACTCCGACGACTACCCCGACCTGCGCGACGCGCTCGAGAAGCTGACCCTCAACGATGCCGCGCTGAGCTGGGAGCCCGAGACGTCCGACGCGCTCGGCTTCGGCTTCCGCTGCGGGTTCCTCGGACTGCTGCACATGGACATCGTGCGCGAGCGCCTGGAGCGCGAGTACGACCTCGAGCTGCTGGCGACGATGCCCAGCGTCGAGTTCGAGGTCACGCTGGCCGATGGCTCGGTGATCCCGGTCCACAACCCGACCGACATGCCCGACCCGGCGAAGATCGTCGAGGTCCGCGAGCCCTACATCCGCGCCTCGATCCTGTGCCCCAAGGACTTCGTGGGCGCGGTGATGGAGCTCTGCCAGGAGCGTCGCGGCGAGCACGCCGGCATGCACTACCTGTCGGCCGAGCGCGTCCAGCTCACCTACGACATCCCGCTCGTCGAGATCGTGCTCGACTTCTTCGACCAGCTCAAGTCGCGCACGCGCGGCTACGCGTCGCTCGACTACGACCTGATCGGCCTGCGGCCGTCGGAGCTGGTCAAGCTCGACATCCTGCTCGCCGGCGATCCGGTCGATGCGCTCTCGATGGTCGTCCACCGCGACAAGGCCTACGAGCAGGGTCGCACGCTGACCGAGAAACTCCGCGCGCGCATCCCGCGCCAGCAGTACGACGTCCCGATCCAGGCGGCGATCGGCTCGCACGTGATCGCGCGCGAGACGATCAAGGCCTACCGCAAGGACGTGACCGCGAAGTGCTACGGCGGCGACATCACCCGCAAGCGCAAGCTGCTCTCGAAGCAGAAGGAGGGCAAGCGGCGGATGAAGCAGGTCGGGCGCATCGAGGTCCCCCAGGAGGCGTTCCTGGCCGTGCTCGAGCTGGGGGACGACGGTCGCTAGGCCGGCTGCAGCAGGTACTCGCCGGGGTCGAAGCGCCGCGTGCGCTGCCACAGGCGCCAGGTGAAGCCCGGCCACCAGACGCCGTTGCGGCCGTTCTCGTCCAGGTACCAGCTCGCGCAGCCGCCGCGGTTCCAGACGCTTGCGTTCAGGCGCTGCTCGGTGGCGCGGCTGAATGCCTCGTAGACGTCGGGGCGCACCTCAACGGTCTGCAGCCCGCGCGCGTCCATCTCGCGCAGGCACTGGACCACGTAGTTCACGTGGGCCTCGGTCGTGAAGATGATCGAGTTGTAGCCGCCGGCGCTGTTGGGCCCCACGATCAGGAATAGGTTGGGGAAGCCCGTGATCGTCGCCCCGAGGTAGGCGCGGGGGCTGCCATGCCAGGCTTCGCCGAGCGTGCGGCCGTCACGGCCGCGCACGCGCGCGAATGACGGGTTGTCGTGGACCTTGAAGCCCGTGCCCAGGATGATCGTGTCGAGCTCGCGCTCGGCGCCGTCGGCGGTGACGATCGAGCGCGGGCGGACCTCCTGGATCGGCTCGGTCACCAGCTCGGCGTTGGGCTGCATGAGCGCCGGATAGAAGGTGTCGGACAGCGTGATCCGCTTGCAACCGAGCGTGTAGGACGGCGTCAGCTTCGCCCGCAGCTCGGGATCGCGCACCTGTTGGCGCAGGTGGCGGCGGGCGACCTGCTCGAACCCCTTCGAGAGCCGCCGGTCGACGATCGTGCCCAGCACGGTCGTCTCGTGCATGAGGTAGATGCCTGCGCGAAGGGCGCGCTGGGAGGCCGGGAAGCGGCGAAAGAGCCGGCGCTCCCATTCCCGGTATGGGCGGTCGGGATCGGGCATGACCCACGATGGGGTGCGCTGGAAGACCGACAGCCTGCCCACCTCCGGCTGGATGCGCGGCACGAACTGGATCGCCGAGGCGCCCGTGCCGACGACTGCCACGCGCTCGTCGCTCAGGTCGTGGTCGTGGTCCCACTGCGCGGAGTGGAAGACGGTTCCCTCGAAGCGCTCGAGACCGGGGATCGCAGGGACGGAGGGCTGGCTCAGCCCACCCATCCCGCCCACCAGCACGTCGGCTGCGAGCGGCCCGTGCGAGGTGTCGAGGCGCCATGCGCGCGCCTCCTCGTCCCACCGGGCAGCGGTCACCTCGTGGCCGAAGCGGATGTGGGGCATGACCGCGTACTGCTCGGCGCAGCGGCGCAGGTACTGCCTGATCTCCTCCTGCCGGGGATAGAAGCGCGTCCAGTCGGGATTGGGCGCGAACGAGTAGGAGTAGAGCGCGGACGGGATGTCGCACTGGCAGCCCGGATAGGTGTTGTCGCGCCAGGTGCCTCCGAGCTCCTCGGCGCGCTCGAGCACGACGAAGTCATCGATCCCCTCGCGCTTGAGGCGAATGGACATGCAGAGGCCGGAGAACCCCGCCCCGACGACCGCGACGCGGGTGTGCGCGGGAAGCATCCCGATGATCGTAACCGCACTCCGTGTTTACACTCCCGCGCCGATGCCGCTGTCCACCGAAGCCGTCGGGAAGACATACGAGCCGGTCACCTACGCGGTCGGGCGAGAGAAGATCCGCGAGTACGCCCGCGCTGTGGGGGAGACCAACCCGGTTCACCTGGACGTGGACGCCGCGCGCGCCGCCGGCTACGCCGACGTGGTCGCGCCGCCGATGTTCGCCGTGGTCTACAGCGCGCCGGCGATGGGCCCGGCGGTGCTCGATCCCGAGGTGGGGATCAACCTGCTGATGATGGTCCACGGCGGCCAGGAGTTCGTGTGGGGACCGCCGGTGGTGGCGGGCGACGAGATCGTCACGACGGTCTCGATCCAGGACATCTCCGAGCGCGGCGGCATGGCCTTCTACCTCTTCGAGTCGACGTCCGGCAACCAGCGGGGCGAGCGCGTGTGCACCGGGACGTGGACGAACATCGTGCGAGGGGTGTGACCATGACCGACCTGACCGAGGGCGCCGCGATCCCGGAGCTGCGGGTGACGCCCGACCGCTACGTGACCGTCCGCTACGCGGGCGCGTCCGGCGACTTCAACCCGATCCACATCGACGAGGACTTCGCCAAGGCGGCCGGGCTGCCCGGGCGGATCCTCCACGGGCTGTGGACGATGGCCCAGGTCGCCAGGGCGGAGACCGAGGCCGGCGGCGGGCCGGAGTCGCTCAAGCGTCTCTCGGTGCAGTTCCGCGGCGTGGGACTGCTCGAGCAGGAGATCGTTGTCAGCGGGCGGGTCGCGCGCGTGGAGGACGGCCGTGCGGTGATCGAGACCGAGGCTCGGCAGGGCGACAAGCGGATCGTCCGCAACGCCGAGGCTGAGGTCGAGCCGTCAGCGGGCGGGTAGGGCGAGAGGCGCTCGCCGAGCACGAGCCCGGCGGGCGGACCGCAGGTCGGAGCGACGGCCTCGTCCCGTCCCCCGACGCGACCCACGCCGGTTGCGCCCGCTGCTCGATACTGTTTTGGGATGGCTGACGGAAGCGCTCGCAACCAGGCCGAAGAGGCCGTGATGGAGTACACGAACAACGCCTTCTCGGGCAAGCTGAACCCGCGCGAGCCGCGTGCCGTCGGCCCGGGCCCCAGCGCCGAGGAGGCGCGGATCGCCTACCTCGAGCTGCTCAAGCTGAGCCTGGTCGACCTCGCCGGCACGAGCACCACCTCGGTGTGGCAGGACAAGCAGGGCTCGGTCATGTCACGCGACCTGACCGAGCAGGAGATCCAGATCCGCGCGGTGGGCGTCGACTGGCCCCGGCAGGGACTGACGATGGTGGGCCTTCACCGGCTCGACGACCTTCAGAGGTGCGTCGAGACGCTCGTCCGCGACGGCGTCGAGGGCGACCTGATCGAAGCCGGGACCTGGCGCGGAGGGGCGTCGATCCTCATGCGCGCGACGCTCAACTCGCTCGGCGATCGCGACCGCACGCTATGGGTCGCCGACTCGTTCGACGGCTTCCCGATCCCCGACGATAGCCACCCCGACACCGAGGAGCTCGTGGCCCTCGGCTTCCTCGCCGTCCCGATGGAGCAGGTCAAGGCCAACTTCGCGCGCCTTGGCCTCGACGAGGGGCTCAAGTTCGTCCCCGGCCTGTTCCAGGACACGATGCCGAAGCTGACCGGGAACCGCTGGGCGCTCGCGCGCCTCGACGGCGACAGCTACGAAGCGACCTGGGTCACGCTCGAAGCCCTGTACCCCGACCTCCAGGTCGGCGGCTACCTCGTCGTCGACGACTACGGCGCGATGCCCGAGTGCAAGCGTGCGGTGGACGAGTTCCGCGAGAAGCACGGCATCACCGAGGAGCTCGAGCAGGTGGACTGGACCTCGGTGAAGTGGCGGCGCACGGACGGCAGGCCGATCGAGCGCACCGAGGTGTCGCGGATCCCGGCGCGGAGCAACGGCGGTCAGCCGCTGCGGCGGCTCGAGGGCGACGAGGCCCGGGTCCCCACCAACCACGAGGTCTTCCTGACCCGCTTGAACGAGGTGCTGGAGAAGTCGCGCCAGGAGCTCGCGGACCAGGTCAACGACGCGCGCGGACGCCTGGGCGCGGCCGAGGCAGAGATCGAGCGGCTTCGCCAGTCACCGCTGAACGGGCCGAAGGCCTGGCTGCGGGACAAGCTCGGCCGCGGAAGGTAGACGACGGCGGCGCGACAGGTCGCCGCGCCGCCGCCTGACCCCCGTCGCTGCTGCTTCTACCCGCCGGAGCTGGAGCCGGCGGAAACCTGGTCCCCAGACGACCCGCCGTCGGACGACGAGGAGTCGCTGGACGAGCTGTCGCCGGTCGAGCTGTCGCTCGAGGACGACGTGTCGCTCGAGGACGAGTCGCTCGAGCTGGTGTCGCTCGAGGACGTGTCGCTCGAGGAGCTGTCACCGGATGAGCTGTCGCTCGAGGACGTGTCGCTCGACGAGGTGTCCCCTGAGGAGCTGTCGCTCGACGACGTGTCGCTCGACGAGGCGTCCCCCGAGGAGCTGTCGCTCGACGAAGTGTCGCTCGAGGAGGACGTGTCGCTCGACGAGGTGTCACCGGATGAGGTGTCGCTCGAGGAGCTGTCGCTCGAGGAGCTGTCGCTCGAGGAGCTGTCGCTCGAGGAGCTGTCGCTCGAGGAGCTGTCGCTCGAGGAGCTGTCGCTCGAGGAGCTGTCGCTCGAGGAGCTGTCGCTCGAGGACGTGTCGCTCGAGGAGGACGTGTCGCTCGACGAGGTGTCACCGGATGAGGTGTCGCTCGATGAGCTGTCGCTCGAGCCGGTGTCGCTCGTGGAGGACGTGTCGCCGGACGAGCCACTGTCGGACGAGTAGCCGGTGCCGGACGAGTCGCTCGTCGAGGTGCCGGACGAGCCGTCACCGTACGAGCTGCTGTCCGACGAGCCGTCGCCGGAGCCGGTCGACGAGGACGCGTCGCCCGAGGAGGCGTCTCCCTGCGGCGAGGTGTCGCTCGTCGTGGAGGTGCCGCTCGTCGCGGACCCGTCGCCCGAGGAGGCGTCTCCCTGCGGAGAGGTGTCGCTCGTCGTGGACGTGTCGCTCGTCGCGGACCCGTCGCCCGAGGAGGTGTCTCCCTGCGGTGAGGTGTCGCTCGTCGTGGACGTGTCGCTGGAGCCGGATCCGTCGCCCGGCGAGGCGTCGCTCTGCGGCGAGGTGGCGCCGGTCGGGGTCGTGCCGGTCTGCCCGGAGCCGTCGGCGAGCTGCGCCGGGGCGCTCGCCGGCTGCGGCGTCGCTCCGGTCGCCGGAGCGGCCGGGGTGGCCGCAGTCGGCGTGGTCCCGTGGACGCCGGCCGGCTTGGGGCTCGACGCCAGCAGCGCGCCGGTGACGGCGGCGTTCTCGGTCGCCTTTCGGCGTGTGGCCGCCTCGTGATCGGCGTGGCGCGCCGCGACGGTCCGGCCGGTGGAGTCAGCCGCGCGGACGGTGAGCGTCGAAGCCGACCGCGTCGACGCCTTCCTGGCCGACGGGGCCTTGCGCTGACCGCGCAGGTAGGGCAGCGGATCGACCGCGGTGCCGTTGATGCGCACCTCGAAGTGCACGTGCGGCCCGGTGGCGTCGCCGGTCGTCCCGACGTAGCCGATGACCTCGCCGATCTTCACCATCTGGCCCGAGGACGCGCCGTAGCGCGACAGGTGCGCGTAGCAGGTGGTGAAGCTGGAGGTCGCGCGGACGCAGATGATGTTCCCGTAGCCGCCCTCGTACTCGCGGGTGGTGATCCGCCCTCCCGTGGCGGCCTTGATCGGGGTGCCCGTGGGCGCCGCGATGTCGAGCCCGGTGTGGGTGCGCCCGCCACCGCGGGCGTCGCCGAAGCGGCTGGTGATCGTCCCGTTGACCGGCCAGCGAAGCCGCCCGGAGGACCCGGAGGAGGTGTCGCCGGAGCTGCCGGTGGAGCCGCTGCCCGAGGAGCTGTCTCCGGAGCTGCCGGTGGAGCCGCTGCCCGAGGAGCTGTCTCCGGAGCTGCCGGTGGAGCCGCTGCCCGAGGAGCTGTCTCCGGAGCTGCCGGTGGAGCCGCTGCCCGAGGAGCTGTCTCTGGAGCTGCCGGTGGAGCCGCTGCCCGAGGAGCTGTCGCCGGAGCTGCCGGACGAGCCGCTTCCGGACGAGCTGTCGGACGAGCCGCTGCCGGAGGAGCTGTCCCCCGAGCCGGAGCTTCCGGACGAGCCGTCGGAGGTGCCGCTGCCCGAGGAGCTGTCGCCCGAGGTGTCCAACGCGACTCCGGTGGAATCGCCCGAGGACCCGTTGCCGCTGGCCGGCTCGAACACCGCCGCGGCCGTCTCCTGTGCGCTGCGCAGCATGCCGGCGCTGGTGACCACCGGCGTCTCGCCCGCGGCGCGCTGCACCGCGTTCGCCTCGGGCGTCCCGGCCTGCAGCACGGTCACGTTGTTGGAGAAGAGCTTCATCCAGGTCTGCGCGTCGACGCGGCCGGTGACGGTGAGTCCCTCGTGGAGCTGGAAGGAGGAGACCGCGGCCTCGGTCAGCGGACCGAAGATGCCGTCGTCGGGGACGCCCAGCTCGGCCTGGATCTGGGCGACCGCCTTGCCGGTGTCGCCGCGGCGCAGGAGCTGGGGCGGCCGGTTGGGATCGGCTCCGCCGCCCTGGTCCGCGGTCGGGGCGCCTCCGCCCGAGCCGGTGTCCGCCGCCGCGAAGCGGGGCACGATCGGCGAGGCGAGCAGCGCGGCGCTGATGGCCAGCGAGAGTCCCTTGCGGCGGGGCGCCGTGCGGCGGTGGATGTCGGCGACCCGGCGGCGCTCGCGCGAGCGGCGCAGCGAGCGCTCCCACACCTCGGGAGCAGCGAGATCACGACGGTGAACGGCCTTTTCGACGGACGGGCGGGTACGCAGAGCTGACACGCGGTCGACTCCTTTGCTTTTCGTGCGCCTGCGGAGTTAGCTGACGGGCTCGCGCGGAAAGCTCGCGCTACGTCGCAGAAACACGACGATTCGCCCCAACGGCCTGGGTCCCCCGCTCCCCGCGCCTCGGAGGGCACAGGAATTCGGCTGGGTCATTTCGGCGGCGCACCCTAGCACGTATTCGAGACATAACGCTCCTGCTATCTGCACGTTTTATGTCAAGCAACATGCACGAGGGAGCGCAAAGGGCGCCCGGCGGGCCCCGGGACGGGTGCGCAGCCGGCGTGCGGCGCGCGCGATCCGGGGGCCGCCTGCGTTCGAAGGCCGCGCGCCGGCGCCGGGGGAGCGGCCCGCGCTTGGGGCCCGCTTTCGGCCGCCTGGCCGCTCCTACAATCAGGCACGATGCGCACCGGTGCCGCTGAAGTGCTGAGCTCCCGCCAGGAACTGATCCTCCAGAAGGCCGTCGAGGGCTACCTGGACGCGGGGCAGCCCGTCGGGTCGAAGGCGCTCTCCGGCGACGAGGGGATCGAGTGGGGGCCGAGCACCGTGCGCAACGAGCTCGCGATCCTCGAGGAGCGGGGCCTGCTCGCTCATCCGCACACCTCGGCGGGCCGCATTCCGACCGACGCCGGCTACCGCTACTTCGTCGACCGCCTGCTCGGCGACCTGCGCCCCGACGAGGGCCGCGCGCTCGGTCTGCAGCTCATCCGGCGCGAGGTCGACGAGGCGATGCGGCTGACCACCGAGAAGCTCTCGCAGCTCACGAGCCTGCTCGCGATCGTCTCGGCTCCGCCGATCGAGTCCGCGACCATCCGCCACGTCGAGGTGCTGGTGCTCCAGCCGCAGGTCATGATGGTCGTGATCATCACATCGACGGGCGGCGTCTCGAAGCGGATCTTCACCTCCGACGCCCCCGTCGATCCCGGCCTCGCCGACTGGGCTGCGAGCTACCTCAACGAGCGCCTGGTCGGGATGGGCCTCGGGGCGCGGATGCTGCACTCGCGGCTCGCCGACCCCTCGCTCAGCGCCACCGAGCGCGAGTTCCTCGACGAGATCGCGCCCGCATTCACCGAGCTCGCGGTCACCGGCGACCACGAGCTCTACATCGACGGCGCGTCGCGGCTGCTGGCCGAGCACCGCGGCAGCGAGCTCGGCCAGCTCAACTCGCTCATGGGGATGCTCGAGCGGCGCGTCTCGCTGCTCGAGGTGCTGCGCTCGGCGCTCTCGGTTCCCGACGTCTACATCCGAATCGGCGAGGAGAACGAGGCGCCGGCGCTACGGTCGCTCGCGCTGGTCGCCGCGAGCTACGGGCTGCCCCAGCGCAGCCTAGGAACGGTCTCGGTGATCGGACCGGTGCGGATGGACTACGCGACAGCGATCCGCTCGGTGCGCGCCGCCGCCCTGTCGCTGTCGCGCTTCGTCGAGGACGTCTACGCGGAGTAGCGGGTGGCCACGGACTACTACGAGCTGCTCGGCATCGATCGCGAGGCCTCCGAGAGCGACATCAAGAAGGCGTTCCGTCGCATGGCGCGCGAGCTGCACCCCGACGTCAACGACCACGACCCCGAGGCCGAGAGCAAGTTCAAGGAGGCGGCGGAGGCCTACGAGGTGCTCTCCGACCCCGAGCGCCGCCGCGTGTACGACCGCTACGGCCGCGACGGCCTGCGCAGCGGCGGCTACGCCCCCAACTTCGAGGGCTTCGGCTCGTTCTCCGACATCTTCGACGCCTTCTTCGGTGGTGGGGCGGGCGACCCGTTCGGCCGCCAGGGTGGCGCCGCGCAGGGCGCCGACGTGGCCGCGGCGGTCGAGATCGACCTCGCGGACGCGGCCGCCGGTGCCTCGGTCGAGGTCACATACGAGGTCGTCGCCCGCTGCGATCGCTGCCGCGGCAACGGCGCCGAGCCCGGGACGCCGATCAACACCTGTACACGCTGCGAGGGGGCCGGCCAGCTCCAGTCGGTCACCCGCACGCCGTTCGGTCAGGTCGTGCGCAGCGTTGTCTGCCCGCAATGCGGTGGCGACGGAAAGGTGCCCGAGCAGCCCTGCGCCCAGTGCCGCGGTCGCGGACGCGTCGCGACCCAGGGCCGGATCTCGGTCGACGTGCCCGCGGGGATCGACGACGGCCAGCGCATACGCGTCGCCGGCCGGGGCCACGCCGGCGAGCGCGGCGGGCCGCCGGGCGATCTCTATGTCCTCGTCCGCGTTCGCGAGGACAAGCGCTTCGTGCGCAACGGCGACGACCTGGTGACCGTGCTCGACGTGCCGGCGCCGCTCGCCGCGCTGGGTATCGACGAGCTCGTGCCCACGCTCGACGGCCAGGCCGACGTGAGCCTGCCTCCCGGCACCCAGCCGGGCGACGTCCACGTGGTCCGCGGCGCGGGCATGCCGCGGCTGCGTGGCGGGCGCCGCGGCGACCTTCGCGTCGTCGTGAACGTGGTGATCCCGCGCCGGCTGACCGACGAGCAGCGGCGCCTGCTCGCGGAGCTCGCCGACTCGCTCACCGACGAGAACCTGCGCTCCGACGAGGGCGTGTTCTCCAAGCTCAAGCGCGCGCTGCGCAACGCCTGAAGCGCGTGATCCGTCTCGCCGTTCGCGTCCGCCGCCGGGACGCGGAGCTCGCGCTCGCCGAGCTCCTGCCGCTGGCCCCGGGCGGCGTCGAGGAGCGCGATCTCGGCGACCGCGTCGAGTACGCGATCTACGGCGCGCCCGGAGAGCTGCCCGAGCTCCCCGAGCTCCACGCGGCCGCCGGCGAAGCGCTGGTCGAGGTGGTCAGCTCCGAGGTCCCCGACGACTGGGAGCAGCGCTGGCGCCGCTTCCACAAGCCGGTTGAGATCGGCGGGCGGCTGCGCGTGCGCCCGCCCTGGGAGCCGTCGCGCGCCGGGCTGCCGGAGGTCGTGATCGACCCGGGATCCGCGTTCGGAACCGGGGCGCACCCGACGACGCGGCTGTGCCTCGAGCTGCTGCTCGAGCTCGAGCCGCGCGGCCCTGTGCTCGACCTCGGCTGCGGATCCGGCGTGCTGGCGATCGCGGCCGCGCGGCTCGGCTGGGAGCCGGTCGGCGCCGTCGATCACGACCCGGCCGCGGTGCGCGCGACGGCGGACAACGCTCGCGCCAACGACGTCGAGGTCGAGGTCCGGCGCGGCGACCTGCGCGACGTTCCGCCGCCCCTCCCCGGCGGCGCGGGCTCGCTCGTGCTGGCCAACCTCCTGCGCCCGCTGCTGCTCGGGCTCGCACCGGGGCTGCGCGACGCGCTCCCCGGCGCGCTGATCGCCGGCGGCCTGCTGCGCGAGCAGGCCGACGAGGTGGCGGCCGCGTTCGCCCAGCGCGGGCTGCGAGCCGCGCTGCGCCGGGACGAGGACGACTGGTCCGCCCTGCTGCTGCTCTGCGATACTCGCGCCGCCCGATGACCGGCTACTCGATAAGGCAGGCGGGAGAGGTCCCCGACGTCCTGGGCGACTACCCCGGCGAGATGCGGTTCTTCGCCGAGCCGCTGGCCAGCGAGCAGGTCGCCTTCACCTACCGGCGCATGCCGGCGCAGACCGGCGGCAAGGGCGGCTACGGGCACCGGCACAAGACCCAGGAGGAGATCTACTTCGTGGTCTCGGGCAAGCTCGAGTTCAAGCTCGGCGACGAGCTCGTCGAGGTCGGCCCGGGCACGGCCCTGCGCGTGGCGCCCGACGTCGTGCGGTCGGTGTGGAACGAGGGCCCCGACGATGCCGAGCTGGTGATCTGCTCGACCCGCGTCGACGATCCCCGCGCGGAAACGGACCTCGTACAGGACTTCTGGCCCGCCTGAGCGGGCCGCCGGCGGTGCTCGACGCCGTCGTGATCGGCGCCGGCCACAACGGCCTCGTCGCCGCCGCCTATCTGGCGCGGGCGGGGCTCTCGGTCGAGGTGCTCGAGCGCCGCGACGTGGCCGGGGGCGCGTGCGTGACAGAGGAGCTGTGGCCGGGCGTGCGTGCCTCGCCCGCCGCGTACACGCTCTCGCTGCTGCGCCCGGAGATCGTCCGCGACCTCGAGCTCGCCGCCCATGGCCTGCAGGTCGAGGTGCACGAGCCGTACCTGTTCGCGCCGTTGCCGGACGGGCGGCGAGTGGTGACGTGGTCCGACGGCGATCGCACCGCCCGGCAGCTGGAGCGCGAGTGGGGCGCGGAGAACGCGCGGGCGTATGCGGCGTGGTCGGCGAGCTGGGCGGCAGCCGCGGCCCGGGCACGCCCGCTGCTGCTCGAGCCCGCCGATCGCGGGCGCTGGCTCGCGGCCGTCGGAGCGGAGATCCTGGACGGTTCGATCGCCGGGGCGCTCGAACCCATCCCCTCGTCGCGGGTGCGCACCCCCTTCGCCCTGCAGGGGCTCATCGGCACGCTGGCCGCCCCCGAGGATCCCGGCACGGCGTTCGTCGCCTTCTACCACGAGCTGGGCGAGGCGGCCGGCGTCCCGGGCGCCTGGGGCTACGCCCGCGGGGGGATGGGCGCGGTGACCGCCGCCCTGCGCGCCGCGGCCGAGGCGGCGGGCGCGAAGGTGAGCGTGGACGCCGAGGTCGAGGGCGTTCTGGTCGATGAACATCGCGCCGTCGGCGTTGTGCTCGCCGGAGGGCGTGAGCTGCGGGCCCGTGCGGTGCTGTCGGGCGCCGATCCGGTCCGCACCGCGCGACTCGCCGGCAAGCCCGAGCCGGCCGGCTGGCGCCAGGACGGCCCCGTGGTCAAGGTCATGCTGCTGCTCGGCCACCTGCCCGACTTCCCGTCGTGGCCGGGGCCCGAGCCCTGGCACGGCGCGATCGACATCGGCTACGACCTCGACGACCTGTCAGCCGCGGCGCGCGACGCGCGCGCCGGGCGGCCGGCCGCGAGGCCGTGGATCGAGGCCGCCTGCCAGACCGCCGTCGATCCGACGCTCGCGAGCGGCGACCGCCACGTGCTGTCGCTCTTCTGCCAGTGCTTCCCGCCCGGTGCGGACCCCGAGGCGGCAGCCGACGCGGCGATCGACCGCTTCAGCGAGGCCTGCCCAGGGCTTCCGGCCGCCATCGAGGACCGCATCGCGCTCGGCCCGCGAGAGCTCGAGCGCCGCTTCGGCCTGACCGGCGGGCACATCTTCCACGGCGAGATGCTCCCCGGCCAGGTCCTGGAGGACCGGCCCGGGCCTCGGCGCTTCGCGGGGATCGACCGGCTCTACCTCGCCGGATCCGGCTCCCATCCCGGCGGCGGGGTCACCGGCGCCCCGGGATACCTGGCGGCGCGCGCGGTGCTCGAGGACGTCAGCTGTCGTCGACGAGCCCCTGGAGCGGGCCGAGCAGGCGCGCCGAGCGGCGCGACACGCCGGGCAGGGCGAGGAGGTGGTGGGTGAGCGGGGCGCCCGCGTCGTGGCGCCGGAGCTGCTCCATCGCGGTCGGGCGCCAGCGCTCTTCGAAGAGCCGCGCCGGATCGGCGGCCGCGACCTGGGCCGGGTCGAGCTCGAGGTGCTCGGCCCACAGGCGCACGCGCGTGTCACGCGCAAGCCCGGCGTCGTCGGTCACCACGTTCATCTCGGTGTCGTTGAACAGCGAGTGGGCGTTCAGGTTGGCCGAGCCGATGGTGAGCCAGCTGTCGTCGACCACGCACACCTTCGCGTGCACATAGAGCGGATCGCGTAGCGGCCCGCTGCGGGCGACCAGCGTGGTCGCGAGCATGCGGTCGTCGCGGTCGGCCTCCTCGAGGATCGCGAGCTGACCGCGGGTGTCGTCGTGACCGTTGTTGGCCCGGGCCGGGAGCACGAGCACGAGCCGGAACTCGTCCGACGGCGGTGTGCGCAGCTTGTCGGCGAGCACGGAGACGATCTCGGGCGCCCACAGGAACTGGTTCTCGAGATGGATCAGCCGGCGCGCCGAGCGCAGCCCGCGCACGTAGGCCTCCAGCACCCGGAAGTCTCCGCGCGGGATGCTGTCGTACATGTCCTCCGCGACCGTGCGAACCATCTGCACCGTCGAGTCACCGGCCCGCGCCGGCGCCGCGGCCGGCTCCAGGCGCTCGCCGGTCACCTCGCGCCAGCGGGTGGCGAAGTGGGCGTCGACGTCGGCGACCACCGGGCCGCGCAGCCGCGTGGCCACGTCGTGCCAGCCCAGCCGCCGGCGAGCGGGGTGCCCGGCGGAGTCGTAGCGGTCGCCGCTGTCGTCGGTGAGGTCGATGCCTCCGACGAAGGCCAGCTCTCCGTCGACCACGATCGTCTTCTCGTGGTGGCAGTGGAACGGGTGCTCGCGCGGATCGACGCGGCAGTCGATCCTCGTCTGCCGTGTCAGCTGCTCGACGGTCTCGCGGACCTCGCCACGGGTCGGGTGGAAGGCCGGGACCGGCGCCCCGGCCCACACCAGCATGCGCACGTCCGCGCGCTCGGCGAGCTCGCCGAGCAGCGCACCGAGGGCGACCGAGGGCTCGCAACGAACGAGCTCGAACCCGGGCGCGACGTGCCAGCCGGTCATGTGCACGTAGCGCTGGGCGCGCTGGAGCGCCTCGGCCATCGCCGGCAGCGCCTGGGCCCCGTCGATCAGCACGTCGACGGCGTTCCCCTGGCGCGGAGGCGGCTCGCCGGCCGCCCACAGCCCACCGTCGGGCGGCTCGAGCGCTCGTTCCCAGCCCAGGCGCCGCAGCCGGCGGGCGTGCCGGGCGTGCACGGCGCGCTCGATCGCGTCGCCGACGCGCGCGTCGATGCGGCTGCGAAGTGCACCGGGCATGCTGGTGCCTTACCCGTCGGCCGCTGATAAGGCGCCTATCCTTGTTCCCATAGGCGTCCTAGAGCAGATCCGCTCCGACATCACCGCGGCGATGAAGGCCGGGGAGCGCGAGCGAGTCCAGGCCCTGAGGCTGGTGGTCTCCTCGCTCCAGCAGGCCGAGAAGGAGGGCGGCGCCGACGAGCTGGCGGTGCTGCGGCGCGAGCGCAAGCGGCGCCAGGACGCCGCCCAGGCGTTCCGCGACGGCGGCCGTCCGGAGCTCGCCGACAAGGAGGAGCTCGAGGCGGAGCTGATCTCCAGCTACCTGCCGGCCGAGCTGTCCGACGAGGAGCTCGAACGCGTGGTGGCCGAGGCGGTGCGCGAGACCGGCGCGAGCGAGCAGCGCGACATGGGCAAGGTCATGGGTCGCGTCATGGGGCAGCTGGACGGGCGCGCGGACGGCAAGCGGGTCTCGGCGAAGGTGCGGGAGGCGCTGGCCTGACCATTCGCCGTCAGCTCGAGCTCGCCAACGACGTCGCCGCCGAGCTCGCCGGCAGCCAGGACAGCGTGCTGCGCGCGCTGGAGGGGCACCTGGACGGCGCGCGCGTGCATCTTCGTGGCAACCTCGTCACGCTCGAGGGCGACGAGGAGGGCGTGCGCGCCGGCGAGCAGGTGGTGCGCGAGCTCGCAGACCTCGTGGCCCAGGGCCATACGATCGCGCCCGGCACGATCGAGGCGGTTACGGGCGCCCTGGACCGCCACCAGTCGCCGGCCGCGATCCTCGAGGACGTCGTGTGGCGCCACCGCAACATCAAGGTCGCGCCCAAGACCGTCAACCAGAAGCGCTACGTCGACTCGATCCGGCGCAACACGATCACGTTCGGGATCGGCCCGGCCGGCACCGGCAAGACGTTCCTGGCCGTGGCCATGGCCGCCGCCGCGCTCTCGCGGCGGGAGGTGAACCGCATCATCCTCACCCGTCCGGCCGTCGAAGCCGGCGAACGCCTGGGTTTCCTGCCCGGCGACATGATGGCCAAGGTCGACCCCTACCTGCGCCCGCTGTTCGACGCACTGCGCGACATGCTCGACCCCGAGCGCGTGAACCAGCACCTCGACCGCGGCGTGATCGAGGTCGCGCCGCTGGCCTTCATGCGGGGCCGGACCCTGAATGACTCGTTCGTGATCCTCGACGAGGCCCAGAACACCTCGCCCGAGCAGATGAAGATGTTCCTCACGCGGCTGGGCTTCGGCTCGAAGATGGTGGTCACCGGCGACATCACCCAAATTGATCTTCCCCGTGAACAGCGCTCGGGCCTGGTCGTGGTGGCCGACATCCTCGACCGCCTGGACGACATCGAGTTCATCCGCTTCGGGGGCGAGGACGTCGTGCGCCACAAGCTCGTCCAGCGCATCGTGGAGGCCTACGGCACGGCGGCCGAGCGGTCGGCGCCCGAGCTGCGGGCTGCTCCCCCACGGCGTGCTTGACGTAGAGGTCATCGGGCTGGAACGGGCCCACGACGGCCTCGCCGAGGAGGAGCTGCGCGAGCTGTGCGCGCTCGCGCTGGCCTCCGCCGGCCTGCGCGAGGGCCACCTCGCGGTCGAGTTCGTCACCCCGGAGCGCATGCGCGCGCTGAACCGGGAGCACCGCGGCGTCGACGCTCCCACCGACGTCCTCTCCTTCCCGGTGGACGAGGCGGAGCCGGCCGTGGGCCCGCGCGAGCTCGGCGACGTGCTCGTCTGCCCCGAGCACGCCGATGACGAGCGCGAGGCGGTCCTGCACGGCGCGCTGCACCTCGCGGGCATGGACCACGAGACCGACGACGGCGAGATGCTCGCGGTCCAGCGCGAGATCCTCGGCTGGCACCACGTCTGACGAAATGCCAACGCGGTCGGGCTTCGTTGCACTCGCCGGCCGGCCCAACGTCGGCAAGTCGACGCTCGTCAACGCGATCGTCGGAGCGAAGGTCGCGATCGTGTCCGACAAGCCCCAGACCACGCGGCGCGCGATTCGCGGGGTGGCGACGGCGCCGGAGTGGCAGCTGGTGCTGGTCGACCTTCCCGGCGTGCAGCGCCCGCGCGACGTCCTGACCGCGCGCATGCAGCACCGGGTCGAGCAGGAGCTGGGCGCGTCCGACGCGGCGCTGCTGGTGGTGGACGGGGAGAGCCGGCCCGGCCCGGGTGACCGCTTCATCGCCTCCGCCCTGGCTGCCTCCCCGGTGCCGGTGACGATCGCGGTCAACAAGGTCGACCGCCTCGGTCGCGGCCAGGTCGCGGTTGCGCTGGAGCAGGCGGCGGGGCTCGCCGACCGCGCAGGGCTCGAGGCCGAGCTGTTCCCGGTCTCGGCGCGCCGCGGCAGCGGCATCCCGGCGCTGGTCGAGCACCTCGCCGCCCAGCTGCCCGAGGGCGACTTCCTGTACCCGCCGCGCGAGCGCAGCGACGTGCCGCGTGACGTCCTGCTCGCCGAGCTCGTGCGCGAGCAGGTGCTGGCCCGGACGTTCCAGGAGCTGCCGCACGCGGTCGAGGTCGAGATCGACGAGATCGACGAGCACAGCGGCGACGTCGCCCGGGTGCGCGCCAACGTGTGGACGGAGACCGAGTCCCAGAAGGGGATCGTGATCGGCGCGAAGGGCAGGATGGTGAAAGCGATCGGCGTCGCCGCGCGGCGCGAGCTCGAGCGCGAGCTGGGCCGCCAGGTCCACCTCGAGCTCTCGGTCCGCGTCCGCAGGCGCTGGCGCGCGGACGATGCGCTCCTCGACAGGTTGGGGATTGAGTAGGGTCAAGCGCGTGGCTCAGACCGCGTTCGTCACCGGCGGATCCGGGTTCATCGGGCAGAAGCTGATCAGGCGCCTGGCCGGGGAGGGCTGGACGGTGAAGGCGCTCGCGCGCTCGGCCGCCTCGGAGGAAAAGGTGCGCGCGGCCGGCGCCGAGCCGGTGCGCGGGGACCTCGACGACGTCGCCGCGATGCGCGACGGCGCGACCGGCAGCGAGGTCGTGTTCCACGCCGCCGCCGCCCTCGGGGCAGGCGGCTCCTGGGAGCCGTTCATCCGTGGCAACGTGGTGGGCACGAACAACGCGCTGGCCGCGGCCCGCGGCGCCGGCGTACGGCGCTTCGTGCACGTCGGCACCGAGGCGGCCCTGATGGCCGGCGAGCCGCTCGTGAACGTCGACGAGCGCGCTCCGCTGCAACCGGATTCACCCGCGCCCTACTCGGCTACCAAGGCGCGCGCGGAGCAGGCGGTGCGCCAGGCGGCCGACGGGCTGCAGACGGTCGTGGTCCGGCCGCGCTTCGTGTGGGGGGCGGGCGACACGACGCTGCTGCCCAACCTCGTCGCGATGGTGAGGTCCGGCCGCTTCCGGTGGGTCGGCGGCGGCCGCCACCTCACGGACATCACCCACGTCGACAACGTCGTCGAGGGGCTGCTGCTGGGCGCCGCGCGCGGCGGCTCGGGGGAGGCCTACTTCGTCACCGACGGCGAGCCGGTGGTGTTCCGCGAGTTCGTCTCCGAGCTGCTGCGCACGCAGGGGGTCGAGCCTCCCGAGGGCAGCGTGCCCGCGCCGGTGGCGGTCCCCGCCGCGCGCGCCGTCGAGACCGCGTGGAAGCTCGCCCGGCGTCCGGGTGAGCCGCCGTTGACCCTGTTCGCCGCGTGGGTCTCCTCGCAGGAGTGCACGATCGACATCTCCAAGGCGCGCCGCGAGCTCGGCTACGCGCCGGTCAAGGACCGCGAGGAGGGGCTGCGGGAGCTGCGCGGATGAAGGTCCGCGCCGCCGTGCTCGAGGAGTTCGGGCAACCGCTGGCCGTACAGGAGCTCGAGCTCGACGATCCCGGGCCGGGTGAGGCGCTGGTGCGGCTGCGCGCGTGCGGCGTGTGCCACACCGACATGTACACGGCGTCGGGTGTCGACCCGTCGGGATACGCCCCGACGGTGCTCGGCCACGAGGGCGCGGGCGTGGTCGAGGCGGTGGGGGAGGGCGTGAGCCTGGTCGCCCCCGGCGATCACGTCGTGACGCTGTTCTCGCCGCAGTGCGGCAAGTGCGAGCACTGCCTGAGCCCGCGCACCAACCTGTGCACGGCGATCCGCGAGCAGCAGAACAAGGGCTTCTTGCCCGACGGCTCCACGCGGCTGCACCGCGACGGCGAGCGCATCCGCCACTTCATGGGGACGAGCACGTTCGCCGAGTGCGCGGTGATGCCCGAGATCGCGCTGGCCAAGGTAGATGCCGAGGCTCCGCTGGAGGGCGCCGCGCTGTTCGCGTGCGGGCTGAGCACGGGGATCGGCGCGGCGATGAAGACCGCGCGCGTGGAGCCGGGCTCGACCTGCGTGGTCTTCGGCTCCGGGATGGTCGGGCTGGGCGCGGTGGTGGGCTGCCGGTTGCAGGGAGCCGAGCGCATCGTCGCCGTCGACCCCTCGGCGCAGCGCCGCGAGCAGGCAACGCGCCACGGCGCGACCGAGACGCTGGCCGGTGGCGAGGGGGTGGTCGACGAGCTGCTGGCCTCGACCGGCGGCATGGGCGCCGACTACACCTTCGAGGCCACGGGCCTGGTCGGAGTCATGCGCCAGGCGGTGGAGGCGGCGCGCATGGGCTGGGGCCTGGCCACGATGTGCGGCGTCGCCGGCAAGGGGGAGACGCTGGACGTCGTCCCGCGCCTGCTGATCACCGGCCGGCGCGTGTGCGGCTCGTCGTTCGGCGGCCTCAAGGGGCGCGAGGACGTGCCCGTGCTCGTGCGCCGCTACCTCGACGGCGAGATCGACGTCGACGACTTCATCTCGCACCGCATCACGCTCGACGAGGTCAACCACGGCTTCGAGCTGATGGAGGCCCAGGACGGCATCCGCAGCGTGATCCGCTTCGAGTAGTTATCGCCGCTCGCCGGCGTTCGGCCTTCGGCCTCACCCCTGACGAGCGCACCATTAGTAAAGCTTTCGCCCCAGCTCGCCGGCCAGCGCCTCGAGGTCGTCAACGTCGAGCTCGGGCTCGAACAGGTAGGGCAGCGTCACGACCTTGCCCTCGGCCTCCTTGCGCAGCCGGCGAAGCTGGGACTGCTGACCGTTGGCCTGCCTCCATTCGGAGCGAGCCGCGCGCGCGGCGGCGCGACCCAGGGCGCCGTCTGAGCCGGCGAGCGCTCCCAGGCGGTCGACGTCGGCGCCCGAGAAGCGACGCGGGTAGATGCCGTTGACGACGACGGCCTCGAGCTCGCGGCCGAGCTGACGCTTGAGCCGGCTCTGCAGCTCGAGCGTCTCGGTGACGGGCATCTCCTCCGCCAGCGCGACCGCTACGTAGGCCGAGCGCAGCGGGTCCTCGAGGAAGCGGCGCACGCGCGTGGCCTGGGTGGCGATCGGCCCGACGCGCGCCACGGCGGCGATCGTCTTGGGCGTCATCAGCATCGCCAGCCCGTGGCCGGACGCCGGCGCGTCGACGACCGCGAGGTCGTAGCCCTTCGCCTTGCTGCGCCAGCGCTCGGTCTGGACGAGCTCCCAGACCTTGGCCATGCTCACGACCTCGCGCGCGCCGGGAGCGGCGGCGACGATGTACTGGAACGTGCTCGAGGCCATCAGGGGCCGCGCGATCGCGCGCGAGCCGACCTGCGTGGTGACCCATTCGCCCAGCGCCTCGTGCGGGTCGATCGAGGTCGACCACAGGCGTTCGGAGAGCTGTGTCTCCTCGCCGGAGGTTGCGTCGCGGCCGTAGGAGCGCGCCAACCGGTCCTGCGCGCCGAGCTCACAGACTATGGTGCGTCGACCGCGCGCCGCCGCCGCCATGCCCAGGGCGCCGGCGACGGTGCTCTTGCCGACGCCGCCCTTCCCGGTGACGAAGATCATCTGTCTGTCGAGCATCTCTGGCACGTTGACCACCTTGACCTCGCCGCCAGCATCGCAAACCCTTCGGCCCGTGACCGTCACGAGCCCTTCCGCGCTGCGCAGCGCCTACGGCACCTGCCGCCGCATGCAGCGCCGCCACGATCCGACCTATTACTGGGCCACCCGACGCCTGCCGGCCGACCTCCAGCCCGCCGTCCATGCCCTCTACGGCTTCGTGCGCGGCGCGGATGAGATCGTCGACGGTCCGCGGCGCCCGCCGACGCCGGAGGCCCGCCGCGAGGCGCTGGATCGCTGGGAGTCCGCGCTCCACGACGGTCTCGCGAGCGGCGGCTCCGATCATCCGGTGATCGCGGCGCTGGTCGACGCGGCTTCGCGGCACGAGCTGCCGCTCGAGGACGAGCTGCGCGTGTACATGCGCTCGATGCGCGTCGATTGCGGACCGGTGCGGCTGCGCACGCGCGAGGAGCTCGACGTCTACATGCGCGGCAGTGCTGGCTCTGTGGGGCGCATCATGGCGCCGCTGCTCGGCGCGCCGCCCGAGCTCTACGGCACCTTCGTGCGCCTCGGGGTGGCGTTCCAGCTCACGAACTTCATCCGCGACGTGCGCGAGGACTACGGGCTGGACCGCGTCTACCTCCCCGCCGCCGAGCGGGCGCGCTTCGGCGTGGGCGAGCGCGAGCTCGCCGAGGGCGCGGCGAGTCCCGGGCTGCGCGCGCTGCTGGCCGAGGAGGTCGGCCGCGCGCGGGCGCTGTTCGCCGAGACCGGGCCCGCGGTCGAGGGGGCGATCCCGCGCGTGCGTCCGGGGATGCGGATGGCCAGGGCGGTCTACCTGCGCGTGCTCGACCGCGTGGAGCGGATCGGCTTCGACGTGCTCGGCCGGCGCGCGGGTCTCGCGCCGTGGGAGATCGGGCCGGCGGCGGTTCGGTCGCTGGTGGCTCGAGCATGACCGTCCGCGCCACGAAACGCGGCCGCGAGCGCAGCTCGCTCGACGGCGCCCGAGCCGACGTGCTCATCTGCGGAGCCAGCTTCGCCGGGCTAGCGGTGGCGCGAGAGCTGGCGGGCGCGGGCGCCGACGTACTGCTCGTCGACCGCTACGAGATCGGCGAGCGGGCGACGTCGGCGTGCGCGGCGCCGACGCCGTGGCTACACGCGATGGGCGTCGAGGACTCGATCCGCGCCGAGCTTCCCTACATGACCTTCACCACCCCGCACGGGAGCGTGCGCTATCGCCTGCCCTGGAGCTGGTCCGCGTTCGACTACCGCGAACTGTGCCGTCTGCTTTGGGAGCAGTGCGGGGATGCGCGCTTCGAGACGGCCAAGGTGGAGGGCCGCGAGGGCTCCGCCGTCGTCACCGACCGTGGGACCCTCTTTTCCGACCTGATCGTCGATGCCCTCGGCTGGCGACGCGTGCTCGCCTCGCCGCACTACCAGCCGCCCGACGCGCCGCTCTCGCGCGGCCTCGAGGTCCACCCGCACGTGCAGGGCTCCGACGACGCGCTCGACGTGTGGATCGAGCGTTCGCTGGTGCGGCGTGGCTACGGCTGGCGCGTGCCGGCGGGGGGCGAGGCGCGCGTCGGCGTGGGCTCCTACGACCCGCGGCGGCACGTGAAGGAGCCGACCGTTGCGCTGGCGCAGCGGCTCGCCGCGGACCCCGTCCGCTACCAGGGCAACTGGTTCCCACACCGCCTGCGCCCCGCCGCGCACGACGGGGTGTTCTTCGTCGGCGACTCCGCCGGCCACTGCTTCCCGCTCTCGGGCGAGGGCATCCGCACCGCCTTCTACTTCGGCATCGCCTGCGGCCGCGAGCTGCGCGCGGTCCTCGCCGGCGAGCGCTCGCGCTCCCAGGCGCTCCAGCGCTACGGCGCGTTCAGCGCCGGACACGCACGAGCGTTCGCGATCGCCCTGCGCCTGCAGCGCCTGGTCCCGGCACTGCCGCCGCGCGCCCTGACCGCGCTGCTCCGCGCGCTGGGATCATCGCAGCGGCTGATCGACCGCTCGTTCGGGTGGTACCTCGACCAGGTCCCCCCGGCGTTCGCCGAACCCGCCGCCGTGGCGGAGCGGGTTCCCGTCGCGGCCTAGATCTAGTTGCCCAGCACGCGGGAGAGCTTCTCCTCGCCGCGCTCGACGTCGTAGTCGTCGCGGTCGGGGTTCGCCCTCGGGTGCATCTGGGCCTCGGTCGGCGGCTGCTGGCCCGGCGCCTCCTGCACACGGCGCAGCCGGTCGACGACTGGGTCGCGGTGGGGTGGATTGGTTTCGATCGGGGACATGCTTGTGGGCTTCCATGCGAGCGCCGGGCGCAAACCTGCCCGCACCTAAACTCTTCGTAATCATGGAGGACGCCGAGATCGGCTACGACGAGCGCGGCCTGGTGCCGTGCGTCGTGCAGGACTGGCGCACGGGCGAGGTGCTGACGCTCGCCTACATGAACGCCGAGGCGCTGGAGCTCACGCGGCGCACGGGCGAGGTGCACTTCTGGAGTCGCTCGCGCCGCGAGCTGTGGCGCAAGGGCGAGACGAGCGGCAACGTGCTGCGCCTGCGCGCGCTGCGCGCCGACTGCGATCGCGATGCGCTGCTCGCGCTCGTGGAGCCGGCGGGGCCGGCGTGCCACACCGGCGAGCGGACGTGCTTCCACAACGGCGACCGCGGCGCGCGGGCACCGCACGAGGCGCTGCCCGAGCTCGAGCGCACGCTCGCGGCGCGCGCCGCCGCGCGCCCGGCCGGGTCGTACACGGTCGAGCTGCTCGACGACCCGCCCAGGATCGGGGCCAAGGTCGAGGAGGAGGCCGAGGAGGTGGCGCGTGCGGCCCGCGAGGAGGAGGACGAGCGGGTGGCGTCCGAGGCGGCCGACGTCCTCTACCACCTCGCAGTCCTGCTCCGGAGCCGCGACCTCGCGCTGACCGACGCCGAGGAGGTCCTCAATGGCCGTCGCCGCTGAGAGGCCGCGAAGCGGGCCGCTCCCCGCGGCGAGGGGCGGCGGATGATGGCCGTCGCCGCTGAGGCCCCCGCCGCCGCGCCCTCGCTCGACGAGGTGCGCGAGCTGGCGCGCGAGCACAACCTGATCCCGCTCCGCCAGACATTCATCGAGGACTGCGAGACGCCTGTGTCGGCGTTCCTCAAGCTGCGCGAGGCCGGGCCGTCGTTCCTGCTCGAGTCCGCCGACCAGGGCCAGCGCGTGGGACGCTACTCGTTCATCGGCTTCCGCCCGCGCCGCGTCGTGCGCTGGTCGCTGGGCGACCCCGGCGATCCCTACGCGCTCGCGGCTGCCGAGGTGGGCCGCTTCTCGCAGGCGCCGCTGCTCGACCTGCCGCCGTTCGCCGGCGGCGCCGTGGGGATCTTCGGCTATGACCTCGTGCGCGGCGTCGAGCCGCTCGGCCCGCCCAATCCCGATCGCCTCGGGATCCCTGATCTCGCGCTGATGCTCTCCGACGTGCTCGTGGTCTTCGACCACCTCAAGCACACCGTCACCGTGCTCGCCAACGTCTACGCCGAGGAGGACGAGATCGAGCGCTCCTACGCGCAGGCGCTCGGCGCGATCCAGGAGGTGCGCCGGCGCCTGGCCGGGCCCGTCCCACGCCCCGAGCGGCCAGCGCCCGGCTCTCGCTCGATGCCGGAGTTCGAGCCCAACATGCCGCGCGAGCGCTTCGAGGCGATGGTCGCGCGGATCGTCGAGTACGTGCACGCGGGCGACGCCTTCCAGGTCGTGCCCTCGCAGCGCTGGAGCGCGCCGGTCCCGATCGACGCGTTCTCGATCTACCGCGGCCTGCGCGCGGTGAACCCGAGCCCGTACATGTACTTCCTGGACTTCGAGGACTTCCAGGTCGCGGGCGCGAGCCCCGAGCCGCTGCTCACGGTCGCCGGGCGGACGGTCTCGACGCGGCCGATCGCCGGAACGCGGCCGCGCGGCGCCGACGCGGCGCAGGACGTGCGCATCGCCGACGAGCTGCTGTCCGACGAGAAGGAGCGCGCCGAGCACGTGATGCTCGTCGACCTCGGTCGCAACGACCTGGGGCGGGTGTCGGAGTACGGGAGCGTGACCGTGGACACCTTCATGGCCGTCGAGACCTACTCGCACGTCATGCACATCGTCTCGTCGGTGAGCGGGCGCCTGCGGCCGGAGGTCGGGGCGATGGACGCGCTGCGCTCGGTGCTCCCCGCGGGTACCCTCTCGGGCGCCCCGAAGGTCCGCGCGATGCAGATCATCGACGAGCTCGAGCCGGTCAAGCGCGGTTCCTACGGCGGCGCGATCGGCTACCTCTCCTACACGGGCGACCTGGACACCTGCATCCACATCCGCACCGTGGTGGTGAAGGACGGCGTGGCGCATATCCAGGCCGGCGGCGGCACGGTGGCCGACGCGCGGCCCGATTACGAGTACGAGGAGTCGGTGGCCAAGGCGCGCGGCGTCCTCGCCGCGATCGAGCTCGCGATCTCCCAGCCGGAGTGGCCGTGAAGGTCCTCGTCCTCGACAACTACGACTCCTTCACCTACAACCTCGTCCAGTACCTGGGTGAGCTCGGGGCGCAGGTCGAGGCAGTACGCAACGACCGCGCGACGGTGGACGACCTCCTCGGCCGCGGCTATGACCGCGTGGTCGTCTCGCCCGGTCCCTGCACTCCGAACGAGGCCGGCACATCGCTCGAGGTCGTGCGGCGCTTTCCCGAGCACGGCACGCCGCTGCTGGGCGTGTGCCTGGGACACCAGTCGCTGGCCCAGGCCTTCGGCGGGAAGGTCGTCCAGCACCGACCGGTGCACGGCAAGACGACGACGATCGAGCACGACGGCCGCACGGTGTTCGCCGGGCTCCCCAGCCCGCTGACCGTGGGCCGCTACCACTCGCTCGTGGTCGACCCCGAGCTTCCGGCCGAGCTCGAGCGGACCGCCTTCGGGGGCGACGTGCTCATGGGCATCCGCCACCGCGAGCTGCCCGCCGAGGGCGTCCAGTTCCACCCCGAGTCCGTGCTGACCGACCACGGCAAGGCGCTGCTGCGCAACTTCCTCGGGACGGCGCCGGGCGCGGGAGGCGGCGATCCCGCGGCGGTCGTGCGGGCCTATGTCGACATGTGCAACCTGCATACCGGCGACCCGCGCGAGGTCCTCCCGCTGGTGTGCGAGGACTTCGTCATGCGCGAGGCGACGGCGCTGCCCGGGGCGGCGGTCGTCGAGGGCCACGACGCCTTCGTGCGCTACATGCAGGGGTGGCGCAGCAACTGGTCGTGGTGGCGCTGGAGTCCCCAGGAGATCGTCGTCGCCGGCGACAAGGTGTTCATGACTGCCGAGATCGAGCTGCGCGGCCGGCGCAGCGACGCGACCGTCACGCGCCGTTGGGCCTACTCGTTCACCGTGCGCGACGGCAAGCTGGCGAGCCAGGACGGCTTCGACGACGAGGCCGCCGCGCGCGCCGCCGCCGGAATCTCCTGAGTGCCCAACCCCGTCCTCACCCGCGCCATCGACGCCGTTGCTTCGAGCCGCGACCTGTCGGCCGACGAGGCCGCCGCGGTGCTGCGCGAGGTGATGACCGACAACGCCTCGGAGGTCGAGATCGCGGGCTTCCTCATCGGCCTGCGGGCCAAGGGCGAGACCGTCGACGAGCTCACCGGGCTGGCGCGAACCATGCGCGAGCTGGCGGCCTCCGTGCAGGTCGCCGACGACGACCTGCTCGACACCGCGGGCACCGGCGGCGGGCGGCCGAGCTTCAACGTCTCGACAACGGCGGCGCTGATCGCCGCCGGCGCCGGCTGCCGCGTGGCCAAGCACGGCAACCGCTCGGCGACGAGCCGCTCGGGCTCGGCCGACGTGCTCGAGGCGCTCGGGGTGCGAATCGATTTGGGCCCCGGTGAGGTCGCCGACTGCATCCGCGACGTCGGCTTCGGCTTCATGTTCGCCCCGTCGCACCACGCGGCGACGCGCTGGGTCGTGCCCGTGCGCAAGGAGCTTGCGGTCCGCACGATCTTCAACTTCCTCGGGCCGCTCACCAATCCGGCGGGCGCCACGCGCCAGCTGATCGGCGTCTCCGATCCCGCCTACCTCGAGGTCATGGCCGGCGCGATCGCGCGCCTGGGCGCCCGGCGGGCGTTGGTAGTGTCCAGCGAAGACGGGATGGACGAGCTCTCAACCTCCGCAGCCACCCATGTCGTGGAGGTCGACGGCCCGAGGATCGAGCGCTACGCGATCGCACCGGAGGACCTCGGCCTCGAGCGCGTCCCAGAGACCGCGATCGGAGGCGGCGACCCCGAGCACAACGCGCGTGCCACGCGCTCGATCCTGGCCGGGGAGCCGGGCCCAGAGCGCGACCTGGCGGTGCTCAACGGCGGCGCGGCGATCTACGCCGGCGGCGCGGCGGAGTCGCTCGCCGAAGGGGTCCAGGCCGCGCAGCGCGCGATCGACGACGGGTCGGCGGCCGCGGCGCTCGAGCGCTTCGTGGCGAAGACCCGCGAGCTGGCGGCGACGCGCGCGTGAACGTGCTGGAGCGGATCGTCGAGTCGACGCGCGCCGACATCGAGCGGCGCCGGCGCGAGGTCCCGCTGGACGAGCTCGAGTCACAGCTCGCGCGCCGCGACGAGCGGCCGTTCTCAGAGGCCTTGATCCGCCCCGGGATCTCGGTGATAGCCGAGTACAAGCGCCGCTCGCCGTCCGCCGGCTCGCTGAGCCCATCGACCGAGGTGGCCGACGTCGTCCGCGCCTACGAGCGCGGCGGCGCGGCCGCGATCTCGGTGCTGACCGAGCGCGCGCACTTCGAGGGCTCGCTCGAGGACCTGCACGCCGCCCGCGGCGCGTCGCAGCTCGCGATCCTGCGCAAGGACTTCGTCGTCGACCCCTACCAGCTCTACGAATCGGCGGCTGCCGGCGCCGACGCCGTTCTGCTGATCGTCGCGGCGCTCCACCCCGACGACCTCGCCGGCCTGCACGCCGAAGCGCTGGCCCTGGACCTCGACGTGCTCGTCGAGGTCCATGACGAGCACGAGCTCGCGGTCGCGCTGGAGACCGACGCCGACGTGATCGGCATAAACAACCGCAACCTCGGCGACCTCACGGTCGACACCCAGCGCACCTTCGAGCTGCTGCCCGACGTGCCGGCGGGCAAGACGGTCGTCGCCGAGTCGGGCTTCAGCACGCGCGAGGAGCTCGATGAGCTCGAGCGGGTCGGCATAGACGCCGTCCTGGTCGGCGAAGCGCTGATGCGGTCCGGCGACGTCGAGGCCGCGTGCCGCGAGCTCGCCGGCGGAGGCGAGGAGCCGGAGATCTAGGGCAGCCGTTCTCCGCCCCGCGCACGCGGGCGAACGGCATCGGCGGCCGATCTCCCTCCCTTCGTCGCCCGCCGTTCGTCCCGCGCACCGGCTACGAAAGGCGGTAGCGCGCCTACCATGGACCGCGATGAGCTCGCGGCCCAAGGTCAAGATCTGTGGCGTGACGAACCTCGAGGACGCGCGGCTTGCCGCCGACCTCGGGGCGTGGGCGGTGGGGATGGTCTTCTACGAGGCCTCGCTGCGGCGCTGCGAGACGGCCGCGGCCGCCGCGATCTCGGGCGCCCTGCGGCGCAAGACCGAGGTGTGCGGCGTGTTCGTCAATGCGCCGCTGGACGAAGTCGTCGGGATGGCCGACGGCTTGGGGCTGAGCATGGTGCAGCTGCACGGCGACGAGGGGCCGAGCTTCTGCGACGAGGTCGCGCGTCGCACCGGCGCGCGCGTGATCAAGGCGATGCGCATCCGCTCGCGGGCCGACATCCAGGCGCTCAGCGCCTTCCGGCGCGTGAACTTCCACCTGCTCGACACCCACTCCGAGACGTTGCCGGGCGGGACCGGCGAGAGCTTCGACTGGGAGCTCGCGCGGGCGCGCAGCGCGCACGTGCCGCTGGTGCTGTCCGGGGGCCTGCGCGCCGGCAACGTCGCGGGCGCGATCGAGGCCACGCGGCCGTTCGCGGTGGACGTGGCGAGCGGCGTCGAGGCCGCCCCGGGCCGCAAGGATCCCGAACGGCTGACGGCTTTCTTCGAGGCGGTCCGGGCCGCCACGCCCGAGCCGGTCTCGTCGTGAGCGCGCGCACCGAGCTCGGGGTCGAGCACCGGTTCGGGCGCTACGGGGGGCAGTACGTCCCCGAGACGCTGATGCCCGCGCTGGCCGAGCTCGAGGCGGCGTGGGTGGCCGCGCTCCAGGACGCCGGCTTCCGCGCCGAGCTGGCGGCTCTGCTGCGCGACTACGCCGGCCGCCCGACGCCGCTGTTCCTCGCCGAGCGCCTGAGCGAGCGCGCCGGAAGGGCGGTGCTGCTCAAGCGCGAGGACCTGCTCCACACCGGGGCGCACAAGCTCAACAACGCGCTCGGCCAGGCGCTGCTCGCCCGCCGCATGGGCAAGCCGCGGATCATCGCCGAGACGGGCGCGGGCCAGCACGGGGTCGCGAGCGCGACGGCGTGCGCGCTGCTCGACCTCGAGTGCGTCGTGTACATGGGCACCGAGGACATCCGCCGCCAGCGCCCCAACGTGGAGCGCATGGAGCTGCTGGGCGCGCGCGTCGTCCCCGTCGAGGCCGGGGCCCGCACGCTCAAGGAGGCGGTCAGCGAGGCGATCCGCGACTGGGTCGCGAACGTCGCGAACACCCACTACATCATCGGCTCCTCCGTCGGCCCGGCCCCCTATCCGGCGCTCGTCCGCGACCTGCAGCGCGTGATCGGCGACGAGGCACGCGCCCAGGTGCTCGAGCGCGAGGGAAGGCTGCCCGACCGCGTGATCGCCTGCGTGGGCGGCGGCTCGAACGCGATCGGGACCTTCACCCCGTTCGTCGCCGACGAGGCCGTCGAGCTGATCGGCGTCGAGGCCGGCGGCGAGGGCCTCGACGGCGACCGCCACGGCGCTCCGCTCACCGCGGGAGGCCGCGCGGGCGTTCTGCACGGCTCGCTCTCCGCGGTGATGCAGGACGAGGAGGGCCAGATCGCCGAGGCGCACTCCGTCTCGGCCGGGCTCGACTACCCGGGCAGCGGGCCCGAGCACGCCTGGCTGCGCGACTCCGGCCGCGCGCGCTACGTGGCGGTGTCCGACGAGCAGGCGCTCGAGGCCTTCCGCCTGTGCTGCCGGCTCGAGGGGATCATCCCCGCGCTGGAGTCCGCGCACGCGCTCGCCTGGACGCTGGCAGAGGGCGGCGGCGAGCTCGACCTCGTGTGCCTCTCGGGCCGCGGCGACAAGGACCTCGCCGAGGTGCTCGCGCGGTCGTGAGCGAGGTCGGCGCTCCGCCCGACACCGGATTGAGCCGCATCGAGGCGGCGTTCCGCGACTCCGGGAAGCGGGCCGCGCTGATGCCCTACCTGATGGGCGGCTTCCCGGACCTCGAGGCCTCGCGGCGGATCGGCGAGGCCTACGCAGACGGGGGGGCCGACCTGGTCGAGCTCGGCGTCCCGTTCTCGGACCCGCTCGCCGACGGTCCCGCGATCCACGCCGCCGCCACCGCGGCGCTGCGGGCCGGGGTTCGGGTCGAGGGCGTTCTGGGCGTCGCCGAGGCGCTGGCGGCGCGCGTGCCGGTGGTGGTCATGTGCTACGCGAACCAGGTGCTCGCACGGGGCGTCGAGAGCTTTGTGCGCTCGCTCGCCGACGCCGGCGCCAGCGGGCTGATCGTGCCCGACCTGCCGCTGGAGGAGGCTCCGCCGGCGCTCGCGGCGTGCGAGGCGAACGGGCTCGCGCTCGTGCCGCTGGTCGCCCCGACGACGCCCCCGGAGCGCATGGCGCGGATCGGCGCCGCCGCGCGCGGCTTCCTCTACGCGGTCTCTGTCGCCGGCACCACGGGCGAGCGCGAGCAGCTCGCGCTCGACGCGGTCATAGGACGCGCCAAAGCCGTCACGGACGTCCCCGTGGCGGTCGGCTTCGGCATCGGCGCCCCCGCCCAGGCCGCGGACGCGGCGCGCGCCGGCGCCGACGGAGTGATCGTCGGCAGCCGTCTGGTGCGCGCCGCAGCCGAGGCCGCCGACCCCGCTTCGGCGGTCCGTCCGCTCGTCGAGGGATTCGCGTCGGCCCTCCGCTAGGGTTCCGGCCGTGCGCTTCGTCGTCGCCCTCACCACGGGCTTCGTGCTCTGGATCGCGCTGTGGGCGATCACCGGCAAGGGCTTCGACTCGCTGCTCGTCTTCCTCCTGATACTCATCCTCGCGGGGACCTACGAGATCGCCGCGCGGTACCTGCCCAACCGGGAGTAGGGGCCGGGCTCTGGCCCGCATCGGCATCCTCACCGGCGGGGGCGACTGTCCGGGGCTCAACGCCGTCATCCGCGCGGTGGTGCGCAAGGGCGTCAACGTGCACGGCCACACGATCCTCGGGTTCCGCTACGGGTGGTCGGGCGCGCTCGCCGGCGACCACTTCGAGCTCACGCCGGACAACACGGCCGGGATCCTGCCCCGCGGCGGGACGATCCTCGGCACCTCGCGCACCAACCCCTACGGCGAGGAAGGCGGGCCCGAGCGACTGCGGGCTTCGCTCGCCGAGGCGGGGATCGACGCGCTGGTCGCGGTCGGGGGCGAGGACACGCTCGGGGTGGCACGGCGGCTGAACGACGACGGCTTCCCGGTCGTGGGCGTGCCCAAGACGATCGATAACGACCTCGCCGGCACGGACTTCACCTTCGGCTTCCTCACCGCCGTGCAGATCGGCACCGACGCGATCGACCGCCTGCACACGACCGCCGAGTCGCACAACCGGGTGATGGTCGTCGAGGTGATGGGCCGCCACGCCGGCTGGATCGCCCTCTACGACGGGCTGGCCGGCGGCGCCGACGTGATCCTCGTGCCCGAGCGCCCGTTCGACGTCGCCGAGGTCTGCGAGCGCCTCGCGCGACGCCACCACCGCGGCCGGACGTTCTCGATCGTCGTGGTGGCGGAGGGTGCGGTCCCGGCGCCTCAGAGTGGCTTCGAGATCGATGGCGGAGAGGAGCAGCGCGACGCCTTCGGCCACGTCCGCCTGGGCGGCATCGGCGTGGCCCTAGAGGGCGAGATCGCGCGGCGCACGGGCTACGAGGCGCGCATGACGATCCTCGGCCACGTCCAGCGCGGCGGCACCCCGATCGCCTACGACCGCGTGCTGGCGACGCGCTTCGGCGTGGCCGCGATCGACGCGGTGGCCGACGGCGCGTTCGGGAACATCGTGGCGCTCTCCGGCACCCGCATCGCGCGCGTCGCGCTCGCCGAGGCGCTGGCCGAGCCCAAGCTTCTCGACCCCGACCTGTATGAGACCGCGGAGGTCTTCTTCGGCTGAGCCGAGCCGGGCCACGCGGCCCGACCGCGCCGTCAGGCGCGGCTCTAAGATCCCCGCGATGCCCGACCGGGGGGTGTTCTGCCGGCACGCGCCAGCGAGACTGCATGCGCTCCTCGCCGGCTGCCTGCTGGCCATGGCCGCGCTCCTGGGGGCGTGCGGCGGCGGCAGCTCGGAGGGGGTCAAGATCTCCGGGAACACGCTGGTCGTCTACTCGAGCCTTCCGTTCGAGGGGCCGTCGCGGGCGCAGGCGATCGACGTGCTCGCCGCCGAGCGCCTCGCTCTGGACCAGGCGGGCAACAGGGTGGGCGACCGCAACGTAAAGCTCGTCTCGCTCGACGACGCCTCGGCCAACGACAACAAGTGGGACCCGGGTCAGATCGCGGCCAACGCGCACAAGGCGGCGCAGGATCCGAAGACGATCGCCTACCTCGGCGAGCTCGATCCGGGCGCGTCGGGCGTATCGATCCCGGTCCTCAACCAGGCGGACATCCTCGCCGTGAGCCCCGGCGACACCGATACCGGCCTCACCCGCTCCAACGGCGGTGGCAAGGACGATCCCGAGAAGTTCTACCCCACCGGCAAGCGCAACTTCGCCCGCGTCATCCAGTCCGATCGCGTCCAGGCGAAGGCGTTGGCGTCCTACATGAAGGTGCTCGGTGCGACCAAGGTCTACCTGCTGCACGACCAGCAGGACTACGGCACCGGACTGGCTGCGCAGGTGGCTGATGCGGCGAAGGACCAGGGCATCGCCGTGGTGGCCGACGAGCCGGTCCGGATAGGCGGCGGCGACTATCGCGACCTGGCCGGCAAGGTCAAGGGCTCGGGAGCCGACGCGGTGTTCTTCGGCGGGCCGGGCGAGGCGGGCGAGGCCCAGCTGTTCAAGGACCTTCACGCGGCGAACCCGGCGCTGGCCCTGTTCGGCTCGCGGATCATGGCCCAGCCGGCGTTCGTGTCGAAGCTCGGTCCGGCGGCGAGCCGGACCTTCATCACGCAGCCGGTCCTCGATCCGAAGCTCTACCCGCCTTCGGCGCAGCAGTTCTTCAAGGACTTCGAGGCGAAGTACGGAAGGGCGCCCCAGCCGATGGCCATCTACGGCTACGAGGCGATGAGCGCGCTGCTCGCAGCGCTCAAGGACGCCGGCGACAACAGCAACGACCGCCAAGCCGTGATCGACGCCTTCTTCGGCCTCAACAACCGCCAATCGGTGCTGGGCACGTACTCGATAGACGACAACGGCGATACGACGCTGTCGGACTACGGCGGCTACAAGATCGTCGCGGGGCGCCTGCTGTTCGACAGGCAGCTCGGCAAGCCCTGAGCCGCGCCGCTCAGTCCGCCAGCGCGGCGCGCAGCGCCTCGTCGAGCTCTCGGTAGCGGTACTGGTAGCCCAGCGCGAGCGCCCGTACGGGCACCATCCGCACACCGGTCACCACGACCTGCGACATCTCGCCGTAGAGCAGGCGCAGCGCCAGCGACGGGACGGGCAGCACCGCCGGGCGGTGCAGCGCGCTGCCCAGCGCGCTCGAGAAGTCGCGGTTGGTGACCGGCTCGGGCGCGCTCACGTTGATCGGGCCGCTCCAGCGCTCACCGCCGAGGGCAGCGAGGTACATGCCGGCCACGTCGGCGGCATGGATCCAGGGCATGAAGTGGCGGCCCCCGGCCACCGGCCCGCCGACCCCGAGCTTGAACGGCACGAGCATCTTCTCGAGCGCGCCTCCGGAGCGGTCCAGGACGAGCCCCGTGCGCATCCGGGCGACGCGCATGTCGAGCGCCTCGGCCTCGACGGCCTCGGACTCCCAGCGCCGGCAGACCTCGGCGAGGAAGTCGTCGCCGCCGGGCTCTGACTCGTCGACCCGCTCGTCGCCCCGCGCGCCGTAGTAGCCCGAGGCGGACGCGCACACCAACACCGACGGGCGCGGGCTGGCCGCGCGCAGCCCGGCCACGAGGTCGCCCGTTCCGAGCACGCGGCTGGAGCGGATGCGCCGCTTGGCGTCGTCGCTCCAGCGCTGGGCGACGCTCTCGCCCGCGAGGTGGATCACGCCATCGCGGCCCGCGAGCGCCTCGGCGGGGGCGGGGCCGCTCTCCGGTTCCCAGCGCGCGGCACGCACCCCGAGTGCGTCGGACGCCCGCTGCGGGTTGCGCGACAGCACGGTGACGTCGTCGCCGCGCTCACGCAGGGCGGTGACGATTCGCCTGCCCAGCAGTCCGGTCGCGCCGGTGAGGGTGACTTTCATCTGCCGGGTGTACGGCGCGTCAGTCGGCGTGGATCGCGAACTCGTCGGTGGAGGCGAAGCCGATCTCGTCGCCGGCCTGGGCCAGGCCCGCCTCGCGCGCGGCGCGCGCCACCGCCGCGGCGACCTTGGGGGCGACGTCGCGGTTGAAGACCGACGGGATGACGTAGTCCTCGCGCAGCTCCTCCTCGGCGACAACGCCGGCGATCGCGTGCGCGGCGGCCATCTCCATCTCCTCGGTGATGCGGCGAGCGCGGACGTCGAGCGCGCCGCGGAACACGCCGGGGAATGCGAGCACGTTGTTGATCTGGTTGGGGTAGTCCGAGCGCCCGGTGGCGATGATGCGGCAGTAGGGGGCCGCGTCCTCGGGCGCCACCTCGGGGTTCGGGTTGGCCATCGCGAAGACCATCGCGTCCGGAGCCATCCTGGTCAGCGCCTCCGCCGGAAGCACGCGCGCGCCCGAGAGGCCCACGAGCAGGTCCATGCCCTCGAGCACGTCGGCGGGCCCCCCGCTGCGGCGCTCGGGGTTGGTGCTCTCGGCGTACCAGCGCTTGATCGGGGGCGCGCTGCCGTCCAGGTAGTCGTCGCGGCCGGCGTGCAGTGCGCCGCGCGAGTCCACCCCGACGATGCCCCTCACACCCGCGGCCAGGAGGATCTTGGTCACCGCCACGCCGGCGGCGCCGAGGCCGACGATCAGGACGTTGAGGTCATCCATCCGCTTGCCGACGACCTTCAGCGAGTTCAGCAGGGCGGCCAGCACGACGATCGCGGTGCCGTGCTGGTCGTCGTGGAAGACCGGGATCTCGAGCTCTGAGCGCAGGCGCTGCTCGATCTCGAAGCAGCGCGGGGCCGAGATGTCCTCGAGGTTCACGCCGCCGAAGCCCGGGGCGATGGCCTTGACCGCGGCGACGATCGCGTCGGGGTCCTTGGTGTCCAGGCAGAGCGGGAACGCGTCGACGCCGGCGAACTCCTTGAACAGCATCGCCTTGCCCTCCATGACCGGCATCGCGGCGGCGGGCCCGATGTCGCCCAGGCCCAGGACCGCCGTGCCGTCGGACACGACGGCGACCGTGTTGCGCTTGATCGTGTACTGGAAGGCCCGGCTCGCGTCCTCGACGATCGCACGGCACACGCGCGCGACGCCCGGGGTGTAGGCCATCGAGAGGTCGTCGCGCGTCTTGAGCGGGTGCTTGTTGCGCTGCTCGATCTTGCCGCCGACGTGCATCAGCAGCGTGCGGTCGGTGGTGTCGACGACGTGCGCGCCCTCGACGCGCTCGATCGAGCTGAGGATCTCGTCCCAGTCGCGCTGGTCGCCGGCGGCCACGGCGATGTCGCGCAGCATCGCCCCGTTCTCCACGCCGACGAGGTCGATCGATCCGATCGTCCCGCCGGCGCCGCCGATCGCGGTGGCCACCCGCCCGAGCATCCCCGGCTGGTCCGCGATCTCGACGCGAATCGTGAGGCTGAACTGTGCCGACGGCGTGACGGGCATGATCTGACGCCGATCATAGAGTTCAGGCCATGGCTGCCGACCCCTCCGAGCTCTTCCTGATCGACGGCAACAGCCTCGTCTACCGGGCGTTCTTCGCGCTGCCCGAGAGCATCGCCACCTCGGAGGGGTTTCCCACCAACGCGATCTTCGGCTTCGCGTCGATGCTGGTGAAGATCCTCACCGAGCACGGCCAGCGCCCGACGCTCGTGGTCTGGGACGCCGGCAGCTCGGGGCGCAAGGAGGTCTACGACGGCTACAAGGCCCAGCGCACGTCGCGGCCCGACCTGCTCGGCCAGCAGTGGCCGCACCTCGAGCCGCTCGTCGACGCGTTCGGCTATCGCAACGTGAGGGTCGACGGCTTCGAGGCGGACGACGTGATCGCCTCGATCGCGGAGCGCGCGCGCGAGAGCGGCGTTCCGGTGACAGTGGTCACCGGCGATCGCGACGCCTTCCAGCTCATCGATCCGGACAGTCGCGTGAAGGTCATGGCCACCTCGCGCGGGATCACCGAGACCAAGCTCTATGACTACGAGGCGGTGCGGGAGCGGTACGGGATCCCGCCCGAGCTGATCCCCGACTTCTACGGGCTCAAGGGCGACACCTCGGACAACATCCCGGGCGTCCCCGGGATCGGCGACAAGACCGCGTCGGAGCTGCTGCAGCGCTTCGGCTCGCTCGAGCGCGTGCTGGAGAGCATCGATGAGGTCTCGGGCGCCAAGCGCAAGGAGAACCTCCGCGCCCACGCCGGCGAGGCGCGCGTCTCCAAGCTGCTGGCCACGGTCAAGCGCGACATCGAGCTCGAGGTCGACCCGGTCGCCGAGGCCGCGCGCGAGCCCGACCGCTCGCAGTTGCGCGAGGTGTTCCGCCGCTTCGAGCTGCGCGACCCGCTGCGCCGGCTCGAGGAGGCGCTCGAGGACTCCGAGGAGGCGGCGCCCGCGCCCGCGGCCGCGACGATGGTGAGCGCTCGCAGTCGCGAGGGCGCGCTCGCCGACGTGCGCTCGCTGCCTTCCGGCGCCGCGCCGGCGATCGCCGTGCTGCCGCCCGAGACCCCCGAGGGGGAGCTGTTCGAGCGCGAGGGCGCGTGGCGCTTCGGCGTGGCCACGGGCGACGAGGTGCTGGTCGGCGACGCCGAGAGCCCGGAGGCGCTGGTGCTCGCCCTCGGCGAGCGGCCGGTGACCGCCCACGACGCCAAGTCGCTCGGGGCGGTCCCGCCCGTGCTCGAGCACGACACGCTGCTGGGCGCCTACCTGCTCGACCCCGCGCGGCGCGGCTTCCCGTTCCGCGAGCTGGTCGAGGAGCGCGGCCTGGGCTCGGACCTCGAGGACGAGGCCGGCGGCGCCGCGGTCCTGGTGCAGGCGCTCGCCGACCTCCAGCGCACCCAGATCGAGGAGCGCGGGCTGGAGGGCCTGCTGCGCGAGATCGAGCTGCCGCTCGTGCACGTGCTGCGCGAAATGGAGGTCGAGGGGGTGGGCCTGAACGTCCAGCGGGTCGCGGGCATCACGACGCGCGTGCGCGACGAGGTCGCCGCGCTGGAGCGACGGATCTGGGAGCTCGCAGGGACCGAGTTCACGATCGGCTCGCCGCAGCAGCTCGGGGAGGTGCTGTTCGTGAAGCTGGGCCTCTCGCGCAAGCGGCGCGGCAAGACCGGCTACTCGACCGACGCGCGCGTGCTGCAGGCGATCCGCTCAGAGCACGAGATCGTGCCGCTGATCGAGCGCTGGCGCGAGCTCAACACGCTGGCCAAGACCTACCTGGACGTGCTGCCGGAGCTGGTCGATGCGCGCGGCCGCCTGCACACGACCTTCCTCCAGGCGGTGGCCACGACGGGACGGCTCTCCTCGACCAACCCCAACGTCCAGAACGTGCCGGTGCGCACGCCGTTGGGGCGCGAGATCCGCGGCTGCTTCGAGGCCGCGGAGGGCCGTCTGCTGCTGAGTGCCGACTACTCGCAGGTCGAGCTGCGGGTGCTGGCCCACATCGCGGACGAGCCGGTCCTGAAGGAGATCTTCATCCGCGACGAGGACGTGCACACGGCGACGGCGTCGCAGGTCTTCCAGGTCGAGGCGCACGAGATCGATCCGGGCATGCGCTCGAAGTCGAAGATGATCAACTACGGGATCGTCTACGGCCTCTCGGACTTCGGCCTCGCCGACCGCCTCAACATCCCCCGCGAAGAGGCCAAGGCGTTCATCGACGCATACCTCGAGCGCTTCCCGCGCGTCGCGGCCTTCATCGCGGGCACGATCGAAAGCGCGCGCGAGCAGGGCTATGTGACCACGCTGTTCGGGCGCCGGCGCCAGATCCCGGAGCTCAAGGCGCGCAACTGGCAGGTCCGCTCGCTCGGCGAGCGGCTGGCCGTGAACACCGTGATCCAGGGCACGGCGGCCGACGTGCTCAAGCTCGGGATGGTCCGCTGCCACCGCGCCCTGCACGAGCGCCGGCTCGCGACGCGGCTGATCCTCACGATCCACGACGAGCTGCTCTTCGAGGGACCCCCGGAGGAGATGGACGCCGTGCGCGAGCTCGTGGTCCGCGAGATGGTGGCCCCGTGGGCGGCGCGCGAGCCCGCGCTGGCCGTGGACGTGGGCGTGGGCGCCAACTGGCTGGAGGCCAAGTAAGTGGACCGCGGCCTCGCGGTGGTGCTCACCGCGGCCGTCGGCGGCCTGATCGCGCTCCAGGCGCCGATCAACTCCGGCCTGGGCAAGCGGATCGGGACCTTCCAGGCCGCCGCGGTGTCCTTCGCGGTCGGGACCGCGCTGCTGATCGCGATCGTGTTCGCGGCATCGGGCGGGCTCGGCCGGCTCGGCGAGGCCCGCACGCTGCCCTGGTACTACCTCACGGGCGGGATCCTGGGAGCGGCGTACGTCACCACCGTGCTGGTGACGGTGCGGTCGCTGGGGGCCGGCGGCGTCGTGGCGGCGACGATCGCCGGGCAGCTGACGATGGCCGTCGTCGTCGACCAGCTCGGCATCCTCGGGGTCGCGCGCCAGCCGATCACCGCGCTGCGGTTGGTGGGCATCGTGCTGCTCGGGCTCGGCACCTACCTGGTGATCCGCGACTGAATCCACCCTTTTCCGCCGTCACCGCAGCTTGGTAGGATCGTGACGAAAGGCGCAATGCGCGTCGGGAGGACGAGCTCATAGCCACGCCGGAAGACAGACGGTCGGGCGTGCTGGTCCGCACCATCGGCGAGCTGTTCTGGGTGATCGCGCTCGCCGTGATCGTCGTCTACGTGTTCTTCCTGGTCCTGGGCGCGCTGTCTCCGGGCGACGTCGTCGCCCTCTCGGTCCTCGTAGCGGTGCTGGTCCTGCTCTACGGCGTGCGGGCCTTCTGGCGCTCGCGCCATCCGCTCGAGGAGGGGCGCGACCCGCGCATCGTCAGCGCTCGCGAGCGCCGCGGTTTCTGACTCGATAGCCGCGCCGGCGGCCCCCGCTGCCGGTTCGATCATCGGTCTCTCATCGCCGCCGCCCACACTTCACGCCGTGCCGGCGATCAGCCGATACGGGTGATGAGCATGCCGAGATCGGGCTTGCCCTTCTACGCTGTCGCCCTCCTCGCCGGGGTCGCCGCGGGGCTGGTGGCCCGTTCGGCCGTCGTGTCCGGAGTCGTGGCGCTCGCCGTGGCCTTGGCCTGGATCGCTCTCGGAGGGCATAGGTGAACAGCACGATCAACCCAACACCCACGGAGGTCCGCGACGACGCCGCGAGCTTCGCAATCGGCTTCGACCATCGCGACCGCGAGCGCCTGCACGCGCTCTGGGACCGCGTGCTCGACTCCGAGCGCTGGTCGCACGCCGAAATGGTCACGGCCTTCGAGCAGGCGTGGGAGCGCCACAACGGGCTGGAGAGCGTCGCGCTCTCGAGCTGGACCGGCGGCGCGCTGGCCGCGCTCGAGTGGGCCGGAGTGCGAGGGCAGGCCGTTCTGTGCCCATCCAACACCTTCATGGCCACGCCGCTGTCGATCATCGCCGCCGGCGGGCGCCCGGTGTTCGTCGACTGCAATCGCGAAGACCTGTGCCTGTCGTTCGCCGACTTCGAGGCCAAGGCGCGGGCCCACCGCCCGCGCGCCGCGTGGCTCGTGCACATCGGCGGCCACCTGGCCTTCGAGAGCGAGCGCATCGCCGCCTACTGCGCCGAGCACGGCATCGTGCTGCTCGAGGACTGCGCCCACGCCCATGGCGCGAGCTGGAACGGCCGCCGGCCGGGCACCTGGGGCGACGCGGGCGTGTACTCGCTCTACGCGACGAAGACGATCTCGACCGGGGAGGGCGGCGTGCTGGTCACCCGCCACCCGGAGCTGGCGGAGTTCACGCGGCGTTACCGCGACTACGGGAAGCCCGACCACTCCGCTCCCGGCCTCAACTTCCGCATGAGCGA
Source organism: uncultured Actinomycetes bacterium (assembly GCA_963797015.1). Classification (GTDB taxonomy): domain Bacteria; phylum Actinomycetota; class Thermoleophilia; order Solirubrobacterales; family Solirubrobacteraceae; genus JBBPZA01. The sequence goes on from CAWCNV010000006.1 coordinate 429,167, forward strand.
GTTCACGGCCGCCCTGGGGCTCGTCCAGGTCGAGCGCCTCGCCGACATCGTCCGGTGGAAGAACCAGTATGCGCGCGCAGTGCTCGACGAGCGCCACCCAGGCCGCCTGCGGCTCCCGGACGGGATGACCTCGGGCCTCTACAAGTACGTGGTATTCGATCCGGTCGAGCGCTCGACCGGCAAGGTCTACGACCAGCCGTGCCATCGCCTGCTCGGCGACGCCGGCGAGCTGCCCAACACCGACTGGGTCGCCACCAACCACTGGTGCGTGCCGCTGTACTACCGCGGCGGGCGCGAGGGGATTGGTGCGGGCGGGCGCGACGGAGGCGGCGCGGCGTGAGGCGCGTGCTCGTCACCGGCGGGTCGGGCTTCATCGGCTCGCACGTCGTCGACCGCCTGCTGGAGCACGGGCTCGAGCCCCGCATCCTCGACCTCGAGCCCTCGCGCTACCACCGCAACGGGTCGGTGGAGACGTGCCTGGGCTCGATCAACGACCACGAAGCCTGCGTGCGCGCGATGACCGGCTGCGACGCGGTGGTCCACCTCGCGGCGGTGGCCGACGTCGACAAGCTCGACGCGGATCCGAGCGGCGCTGAGGAGATCAACACGCGCGGCACGCTCACGGTCCTGCGCGCGGCGGCTGAGGCCGGCGTCAAGCGCTTCGTCTACGCGAGCTCGATCTGGGTCTACAGCGACTGCCAGGAGCCGACGGTGGACGAGGACAGCTCGATCGCCGCCCCGCAGCACTTCTACACCGCGACCAAGCTGGCCGGCGAGCTGTACTGCCGCGCCTACGCCGAGCGGGCGGGGGTCGAGTGGTCCATCCTGCGCTTCGGGATCCCGTACGGCCCGCGCGCGCGGCCGACCACCGTGATCGCCGCCTTCACCGACAAGGCGGTGGCCGGCGATCCGCTGACGATCGCCGGTGACGGGCTGCAGACGCGGCGCTTCGTCTACGTCGAGGACCTCGCCGAGGGCGTCGTGCTCACCGTGCGCAGCAGGCGCGCCGGGCGCATCTACAACCTCGCCGGCGCCGAGGACGTGACGATCCTCGAAGTGGCCGAGGCCGTGCGCGACGCGGTCGGCGACGCGCGCATCGTCCACGTCGAGGGCCGGCGCGCCGACTTCGGCGGCAAGGAGGTGCTCTCGCGGCGCGCGCACGAGGAGCTCGGCTGGACGGCGGCCACCCCGCTGCACGAGGGCGTTCGCCGCTACGTCGAGTGGCGCCTCAACGGCGCGGCCACGTCGACCAACGGCGCGGGAGGCCGGCCCGCGACGCGCGACCCCCGCTACCTGATCTTCAGCGCCGACATCGGCGCCGGCCACGACCTGCCGGCCAAGGCGGTCGGCGAGGAGCTCGTGGCCGAGGGCGAGGGCGCCGATGTAGAGGTCGTCGACGGCCTGGCCGCGATGGGACGGTTCCTCGAGCACCTGGGTCGCGACGGGAGCTGGACGATCTTCCGCCATGCGCCGTGGTTCTTCGGGATCCAGTACTTCTTCCTGTCGCTGTTCGCGCCCACCCGGTGGTTCGCGAACAAGGCGTTGTACTGGATCGCGGGCCGCCGTCTGCTGCGCCTGGTGGAGGAGCGCGGCCCCGAGGCGGTCATATCCACCTATCCGGGGACCACCGCGATCCTCGGCGAGCTCAGACGTCACGGGCGGCTGAAGGTGCCGCTCTACTCGTCGATCACCGACCTGGCCGGGCTGCGCTTCTGGGCGCACCCCGGGGTCGACATGCACTTCGTGATCCACGAGGAGTCGATCGCCGAGGTCGAGCGCATCGCCGGAGAGGGCAGCGCGCGCTGGGCGCGGCCGCCCACCGCTCCGGAGTTCCTGCGCCCGCGCGGGCGGGCCGAGGCTCGCGCGTCGCTCGGCCTGCCCACGACGGGCAAGGTCGTGCTCGTCTCGGGCGGAGGCTGGGGTGTGGGCAGGCTCGACCGCGCGGTCCGGACCGCGCTCGAGCTCGAGGACGTCACCGTCGTGTGCCTCACCGGGCACAACGACGAGGCTCGCGCGCGGCTGGAGAAGCGCTTCGGAGGCGACGATCGCGTGCTCGTACGCGGGTTCACCGACCGCATGTCCGACCACCTGGCGGCCGCCGACGTGCTCATCCACTCGACGGCCGGGCTCACGGTGCTCGAGGCGCAGATCCGCGGCTGCCACGTGATCTCCTACGGCTTCGCGTTCGGCCACGTGCGTCGCAACAACGCCGCCTACCGCCGCTTCGGGCTGGCCGACGCGCCGCGCTCGCGTCGTGCCCTGCGCGCGGTGCTGGCGCGCTGCCTGCGCACCGAGCGGCCGCCCGACCCGAGCTTCGCGGCGCTCCCGACGACGGCTTCGTTCGTAGTCGCCCGGGCGCGCAAGCCGCGCTTCGCGGTGATCCCGGCGATCCGCGTCCGCATGGTCCGCGCGGTGGCCGTCGGCGGCCCGGCTGCCCTGATGGCCAGCCTGTGGACCCTCCACCACTTCTGAGCTCCGCTGGCCGCCTGCTCGCCCCGCTCGCCTTCGCCGCGGCGGGCGTCCATTCGCTTCCTGCCCTGGCCCCTGTGGCGCCGCCGGTGGCCGACGCGCTGGGCGTGCGCAGGCGCATCGACGCCGAGACGGCCGTGGCGCTCACCTTCGACGACGGTCCCCATCCCGAGGGCACGCCGGCGGCCCTGGACGCGCTTGCGGCCGCGGGCGCGCGGGCGACCTTCTTCCTGGTCGGCGAGCAGGTGCGGCGCTTCCCGGAGCTGGCGGCCGAGGTGGTCGCACGCGGGCACGCCGTGGCGCTGCACTGCGACCGGCACCGCAACCTGCTGCGCCTGACGCCGCGGGCGATCCGCGCCGACCTCGAACGCGCGGCGGCGGCGGTGGCGGACGCGACCGGCCGGCGCCCGCGCCTGCAACGCCCGCCCTACGGGATCTTCTCGGCCGCAGGGCTGCGCGCCGTCCGCGGGCTCGGCCTGGCGCCGCTGCTGTGGTCGAAGTGGGGGCGCGACTGGACGGCGTCGGCCACCGCCGAGTCCGTCGCCACGCTGGCGCTCGACGGCATCGGTCCGGGCGACGTCGTGCTCCTGCACGACGCCGACCACTACAGCGTGCCCGGCTCATGGCGGGCGACGGTCGCTGCGCTGCCGCCGATCCTCGACCGCCTGCAGGTGCTCGGGCTCGAGACGGTGACCCTCTAGTGCGGCAGCGCGACGCGCAGCACGCTCTGCCCGCTGTGGCTCGGGTTGCCGTCGTCGGGCTCGAAGGAGAGGTCGAGGTAGCCGTAGCGGCTGCGCGACGCCGGGAGCCGCACGGCGAGACGGACGCTCGGCCCGCGCAGGCGTGCGACCGGGCGGGCGTCGACGATGGAATTGAAGAGCCACAGCTCATACGTGCCGCGCTTCAGCCCGCGCACGTCGAGGCGCAGGCTCCCGTCGCCCGCGAGCGAGCCGCCGGCCCGCGGCCCCTCGGCCTGGCCCGGCAGCGCCCTGAGCGAGAGCGAACGCGACCCGCTCGATCCGCTCGACCCGCCGCCGCCACTCGCGACCGCGAGCACGAGCGCGACGACCCCCGCGGCGACCACCGCGACCAGCAACGCGAGCAGGAACCGCCGCCGCCGCGGACCGGCCTCCTCCGGGATCCCCTTCGTCGCTTCCTCCGCGGGAGCGGCCGCCTTCGCGGTTCCCTCAGCGGCTCCCTCGGCCTCGCCCGCCCTCGTCCCGCTCCCGCCCATGGCGCCGTCGCCTGAGGCCCGCCCGCCGCCGCCGATCACGCGGCGCAGGCCCGGCTCGACCTCCTCGACCGGCACGTCGGCGTCGTCGGCGAGTCGCTCGAGGATCGCTCCGCGGCGCGCGGCGACGCTGTCGGCGCTGGTTCCGACCAGCGTCGCGATCACCGGGTCGTCGAGCTTGCGGACGAGCCAGAGGTCGAGCAGCGCGCGGCTGCCCGGGTCGAGACGGCCCGACGCCTCGGCCAGACGGTCAAGGGACGAAGACGGCATGGGGGAGGGAGTAGCCAGTATTCTGGATTCAACGGCGGCCTATCGCGGGCTTCCGTGTCGCAGGGGGCCGCGTTGAAGAAGCTCAGTGTCGCACTTACCGGCTCGGTGGTCGCAGGCCTCGTCGTGCACCCCGCGCAGGCACTGGCCGACGCCTTCGTGCGCTTCGTGCACGCCGTCCCGGGCGCCCCGAGCGCACGCCTGAGCGCGGGCACCGGCGCCCGGCTCGCGCCGCTGGGAACCGAACCCTTCGCCGGCGCGAGCCCCTACCGCGACGTCCCCGCCGGCACCTACGACTGGAGCCTGAACGCGGCCGCCGGCGGCAAGCAGCTGGCCAAGGGCGCGGGCGTCGCGTTCTCGGACGGCTCGTGGACGCTGATCGCCACCGCCAAGGACGGCGACGTGCAGATGCTGAAGTTCCGCGACCAGCGACCGCGCGAGGGCGTAGCCCTGCTGCGCGTCATCCACGCCGCTCCCGAGCTCGGCGCGCCCAACCTCATGGTCGGCTCGCGCACCGTGGCCAAGGCCGTGCCATTCGGAAAGGCGACCGACTACCTCACGCTGAAGCCCGGCACCTACCGCCTGGAGGCCGTGGCGCCGTCGAGCGGCCAGGTGGTGGTCGAGCAGCGCGTGACCGTGAAGGCCGGTCAGGCGAAGACCGCGATCGTGATGGGCACCCGCGGGATGTCGACCCGCGTGGTGACCGTGCTCGACGACGGCAACCCCGGAGAAGGTCGCCGCGCCGGAGGCGGCGGGGGAGCGGGCGGTGGCGCGAGCCAGCAGCGCCCCGAGGAGGTCGTCGTCCACCCCGGCGACTCGCTGTGGTCGATCGCCCTCCACAAGCTCGGCGACGACACGTCGCCGGCGGCGCTCGCCGATTACGTGGAACGGATGTGGTCGCGCAACGCGCACCACGTGGCCAGCGGACGCCCCGACCTGATCCCGGTCGGCGCGCGCCTGATCCTGCCCTGACCCTCAGGCGGCCCGCGCGCCGGTCTCCTGCGGCTCGCGCCTACCGGCGCTCAGCCGCGGCGGCGAGGCGAGCTCGGGCGGCGCGATGCGCAGGTAGCGGTCGAAGACCCAGCGCGTGAGCCGGCGCGAGCGGAAGGCGACGGTGACCGCGTAGGCGACCGGCGGCGGCAGGCGCGGCACCAGCCACTGGACGCCGAGCAGCCAGTTGAACTTCCATGCGTGCGAGCGCGAGAATGCGGCGTAACGCTTCAGCGCCTGCTCGCGCTCGCGGTTGCCTTCGACCACCGCCCGCAGCTCGCGCCCGCACGCGATCCCGAAGTACAGCGCGGTTCGGATCCCCTCGGCCGTGGTGGGCAGGCAGTGACCGGCCGAGTCGCCGACGAAGAACACACGGTCCTCGGTTGCCGGGCGGATCTTGTGCGGGATCCAGTTGCCCTGGTAGCGCACGGCCGGCACCTCGACGTCCGCCGCCAGCCGCACCGTCGGCTCCTTGACGTGGTAGCGCGGGTCGAACGACCCGACGCCGACGCGCAGCTCGCCGTCGGCGGGGAACGACCACCCGTAGCCCGCGGGCACGTAGCGCCGATCGAGCCACAGCTCCATGTCCTCGCCCGACCCGTGCGGGTGGACCTCGAGGCCGCGCGAGAGGCGCGCTTCGGGCGGCTGGACGTTCTCAGAGCGCCCGAGCACCCGGCGCCAGCCCAGCGCGTCGACGATCAGCGGCGAGCGCAGGTCGCCGCGGTCGGTGCGCACGACGTCGCCCTCCCGGCCCTCGACCTTGGCCGTCTCGAAGCGCGCGTCGCCGCACTGGTCCCACAGCAGGCGGCACAGGGTCCCGTAGTCGAAGGTCGAGAAGCTCCAGGGCAGCGGCCAGCGGCTCGTGCCGTAGGGCGTGTGGACCACGAGCTCGTGAAAGGTCTGCTGCAGCGAGCCCTCGAGCCCCATCGCGTACAGCCACGAGGTGGGAATGCCGCAGGCCGACGTCTGGCGCTCGCCGATCTCGTAGCGGTCGAGCACCAGCACCCGCGCGCCGCTCCCCGCGAGCTCGCGGGCGACGGCGAGCCCGCCGAAGCTCGCGCCGCAGACGAGCACGTCCCACGTCCCCGTCAGCGGGGTGCGAGCGGCCCCGCGCTTGGTCGCCCTGACCGGCATCGGAGAGCATGGTAAGGCGCCGCGGGCGAGCAGGTGGGCGGCCATCCGTTCGCTAACCTCCCCGCGAATGCCGGAGATCACCACCGCGCCCGCTCCCGACGCGCACGTCGTCGAGGGCTCGAACGGCCTGCTGCTGGATGTCGACGGCCAGGTCGTCCCCAACTACGCCGCGACCTTCTCGCCCTTCGAGGAAGGCGACGTCGTCACGGGCAACGTCGTGCGCATCGACGCCGACGAGGTGCTGGTCGACATCGGCTACAAGTCGGAGGGCGTGATCCTGCTCAACGAGCTGTCGATCCGCAAGTCGGTCGACCCTCACGAGGAGGTCTCGCTCGGCGAGGAGGTGGACGCGCTCGTCCTCACCAAGGAGGACCAGGACGGCCGCCTGATCCTGTCCAAGAAGCGCGCCCGCTTCGAGAAGGCGTGGCGGCGCATCGAGGCCGCCTACGAGTCCGGCGAGCCGGTCACGGGCACGGTGATCGAGGTCGTGAAGGGCGGCCTGATCGTGGACCTCGGCGTGCGCGGCTTCCTGCCCGCGTCGCTGGTCGACATCCGCCGCGTGCCCAACCTCGACGACTACCTCAACACCGAGATCGAGTGCAAGGTGATCGAGCTCAACCGCTCGCGCAACAACGTCGTGCTCTCGCGCCGCGCGGTGCTCGAGGAGGAGCGCAAGGAGCAGCGCCAGGAGATCCTCGACCGCCTGCAGCCCGGCCTCGTGGTGGAGGGGCGGATCTCCAACATCGTGGACTTCGGGGCGTTCGTCGACCTCGACGGCATCGACGGGCTCATCCACATCTCCGAGCTTTCGTGGTCGCACGTCAACCACCCGAGCGAGGTGCTTTCGATCGGCGACCTCGTGCGTGTGAAGGTGCTCGACGTCGACCGCCAGCGCCAGCGCATCTCGCTCGGCCTCAAGCAGACCCAGGAGGATCCCTGGCAGCGGGTGGTCGACACGTACACGGTCGGCGACGAGCTCGAGGGCACGGTCACCAAGGTGGTCACGTTCGGGGCCTTCGTCGAGATCCTCGACGGCGTCGAGGGGCTCGTGCACATCTCCGAGCTCGCCCAGCACCACGTCGAGAACCCGCGCGAGGTCATCCAGCCCGGCGACACCGTGCGCGTGAAGATCCTCGAGATCGACTCCGAGCGCCGCCGGCTCTCGCTCTCGGTCAAGCGCGTCGAGGGGCAGAACCTGCCGCTGCGCGACGTCGGCGCGGAGGGCACGGGCGAGGAGGCCGGCGCCGGCGACCTCGACGACGTGCCCGAGCTCGGGCTGTCCGAGGACGTCTTCGCCGGCCGGGACCTGCCGCCCGAGGACGCCGGAGCGCTGCCCGGCGAGGACGCCGTGCTGGCGGGCGAGGACGCCGCGCTGGCGGGCGAGGACGCCGCGCTGGCGGGCGAGGACGCCGCGCTGGCGGGCGAGGACGCCGCGCTGGCGGGCGAGGATGCCCCGCTGGCCGGCGAGGAAGCCGCGCAGGACGGCGAGGGTGACGCCTCGGGCGACGACGCGCTGGCCCCGGACGACGTCAGCGCCCGCGAGTAGCCCCGACCCGCGCCGTGATCCCCTTCGTCGGCCTGACCGGCGGCGTGGGCGCCGGCAAGTCGACCGCGCTGGCGGCGTTCGAGCGGCTGGGCGCGGCGACGCTGTCGACCGACGCCGTGGTGCACGACCTCTACGCCTCCGAGGAGCTGCGCGAGGCGCTGCGCGGGCGTTGGGGGGAGGATGTCCTCGCCGCCGACGGGAACGTCGACCGGGACGCCGTCGCGCGCCGCGCGTTCGCGAGCGACGACGACCGCCGCTGGCTCGAGGCGATGCTGTGGCCGCGGGTGGGCGCGCGCGTGGCCGGCTGGCGCGAGCAGCTCGCTCGCCGTGACCCCCCGCCGCGCGCCGCAGTGGTGGAGGTGCCGCTGCTGTTCGAGGCGGGCATGGAGGGCGCCTTCGACGCGATCGTCGCCGTGGTCGCCGACGAGAGCGTGCGCGACGCGCGGGCGCAGGGCCGCGGCCACGAGGCGGTGGCCGAGCGCGTGGCGCGCCAGCTTCCCCAGGCCGAGAAGGCGGCACGGGCGACGCACGCGGTGGTGAACGACGGCACGGTCGAGGAGCTCGAGACGCAGCTGTCGGCCGTCCTTGCCAAGCTGACGGAGTGAGCCCGACGGCGTCATCCAGGGCATCCGCGCGAGGCCGGCCCCGCCGCACCGCCCGGCGCAGGCGGGCGCTCCCCTGGCTGGCCGGCGCCGCGGTGCTGGCGGTCGCCGCGATCGCGATCGCGCCGCTGCTGGATCGCGCGGTGAGGGAGGTCGTGACGCTGCCGCTGCGCCACGAGGACATCATCCGCCAGCAGGCGCGCGAGAAGGACCTCGACCCGGCGCTGATCGCCGCGGTCATCTACGCCGAGTCGAAGTTCCGCGACGACCAGACCTCGGCTGCCGGCGCCGAGGGCCTGATGCAGCTGACGCCGGCGACGGCGCGCGACATCGCACGACGCTCGGGAGCCACGAACTTCCACCTCGAGGACCTCGGCGACCCGCAGGTCAACATCTCCTACGGGAGCTATCAGCTCCGCTACCTGCTCGAGCGCTACGGCGGCAACCGCGTGCTCGCCATCGCCGCCTACAACGCGGGCGAGGGCAGCGTCGACCGCTGGCTGGTCGAGGCCCGCGTCGAGGACCGCGCCTTCACGGTGTCCAAGATCCCCTTCGCGGAGACCCGCAGCTACGTCCAGCGGGTGCTCGACGCGCAGCGGCGCTACCGCAAGGACTACCGCTCAGAGCTCGGGCTCTGAGCGCACGTCGCACGTCGCACGCCTCCGCGGCGCGAGCGGGTGTGAACGGCATCGACGAGGGGAGGAAGGGGCCGGGCCCAATGACATTCTCGGTCGCCGCGTGGGTCGAGATCGACGTCTTCGCCCCTGCCGCGCGGCTCCTACTCCTTCCCCTCGTCGCCCGCTGTTCACGCGGTCCGCGCCCGCCAACGGCCGCGCGCCGAGCGCCCCGGCGCCCCTCGGCGCCCGCCAAACCGGCCGCTATCGTCGGTGGGCCGATGCCCGAGCTCAGGCTGGATTCCGCTTACACCCCCACGGCAGACCAGCCGCAGGCGATCGCCGCCATCGCCGAGGCCGTCGAGGCGGGCGACCGCCACACCACGCTGCTCGGCGCGACCGGGACCGGCAAGACGATGGCCATGGCCGGGGTGATCGAGAAGGTCCAGCGCCCCTCGCTGATCATCGCCCACAACAAGACGCTGGCCGCGCAGCTGTGCAACGAGTTCCGGACGTACTTCCCGCACAACGCGGTCGAGTACTTCGTCTCCTATTACGACTACTACCAGCCCGAGGCCTACGTCCCGTCCAAGGACCTCTACATCGAGAAGGACTCGGCCATCAACCAGGAGATCGACCGCCTGCGCCACGCGGCGACGGCGGCGCTGTTCGCCCGCCGCGACGTGGTGATCGTCGCCTCGGTGTCGTGCATCTTCGGACTGGGAAGCCCCGAGACCTACGACGCGCGCGTCCAGATCCTCAAGCCCGGCGAGCTCGTCGACCGCGACGAGCTGCTGCGCAAGCTGGTCGCCAACCAGTACCAGCGCACCAACGGCGCGCTCGGGCGCGGCACGTTCCGCGTCCGTGGCGAGACGCTCGAGGTCTTCCCCGCCTACGAGGAGACGGCGTTCCGCGCGCTCATGTTCGGCGACGAGGTCGAGCGCCTGCAGCACTTCGACCCGCTCACGGGCGAGGTGATCCAGGACGAGCTCGAGCACGTCGCGGTGTGGCCGGCCACCCACTACAACGTGCAGGAGGGCAAGATGGGCGACGCGGTCGCCGAGATCGGCCGCGAGCTCAACGAGCGTTGCGCGGAGCTCGAGCAGGAGGGCAAGCTGCTGGAGTCCCACCGCCTGCGGCAGCGGACCCAGTACGACATGGAGATGCTGCGCGAGCTGGGCTTCTGCTCGGGGATCGAGAACTACTCGCGCATCCTCGACGGCCGCGCGGCGGGCGAACGGCCCTACTGCCTGATCGACTACTTCCCCTCGGACTTCGTGTGCTTCATCGACGAGTCACATCAGACGGTGCCGCAGATCGGCGGCATGCACGAGGGCGACCGCTCGCGCAAGAAGACGCTGGTCGAGCACGGCTTCCGCCTGCCCAGCGCGCTCGACAACCGCCCGCAGACCTTCGACGAGTTCCTGTCGATCACGCCCCAGCTCGTGTACGTGTCGGCCACGCCCGGCGAGTACGAGCGCTCGCGATCGAAGCAGGTGGTCGAGCAGATCGTCCGGCCCACGGGGATCGTGGACCCGGAGGTCCAGGTGCGCGAGAGCCGGAACCAGATCGACGACCTCATGAACGAGATCCGCACGCGCGTCGATCGCGACGAGCGCACGCTGGTCACCACGCTGACCAAGAAGATGAGCGAGGACCTGACCGACTACCTGCTCGAGATGGGCTTCAAGGTGCGCTACCTGCACTCCGAGATCGACACGCTCGAGCGCATCCAGATCATCCGCGAGCTGCGCCTGGGCGAGTACGACGTGCTCGTCGGCGTCAACCTGCTGCGCGAGGGGCTGGACCTGCCGGAGGTGTCGCTGGTCGCGATCCTCGACGCCGACAAGGAGGGCTTCCTGCGCGGCGAGACCTCGCTGATCCAGACGATCGGGCGCGCGGCGCGCAACGTCGCCGGCACGGTGCTGATGTACGCCGACAAGGAGACGGCGGCGATGCGCGCGGCGATCGAGGAGACCGACCGCCGGCGCGCGATCCAGCGCGCCTACAACGAGGAGCACGGGATCACGCCCGAGACGATCGTCAAGGGCATCTCCGACATCGCCGAGTTCCTGCAGGCCGAGTCCAAGGTGCCGCGCGGGCGGCGTAGGGGGCAGCGGGGGCGCGAGACCGAGATGGAGCCGCACGAGATCCAGAAGCTGATCGTCGAGCTGGAGGAGGAGATGCTCGCGGCCGCCGAGGACCTGCGCTTCGAGTACGCGGCACGGCTGCGTGACGAGATCAAGGACCTGCGGCGGGAGCTCGACGCGGCGGCGGCCCCGGGCACGGGTTAGCGCCCCGCCGTCCGCCCGCCCCTCGGGCCGATCCGTTCGGCTACGCTTGGCCCGTGGCGCTGGCCCGGGAGGACATCGTCCGCACCGACTTCCAGATCGACCGGCGCGGGTATCGCCCCGCGGACGTCGACGGCCATCTCGAACGCATCGCCTCCGAGGTCGAGGCGCTCCAGCGCGCCGGGAAGGACGAGGGCCACAGCCTCGCGGGCGCGGCCGGCCAGCGCGTGCAGGCGATCGTCGACGCGGCGGAGAGCACCGCGGCCGAGATCGAGCGCGACGCTCGCGACGAGGCGGCGCGGATCCGCAGCGACGCCTCGCACGAGGCCAACGAGCGCGTCGACGAGGTGCGCGCCGCCGCCGCCAAGCTCCGCGCGCGCATCGACGAGCTGCAGGACGAGCTGGGCTCGGTCTTCGACGAGCTGCGCGCCAACACGGGCCGCCTGAGCGACAGCCTGGTCTCGCTCGAGCGCGAGGCGGAGGCGGTCGCCGCGCCGGCGGCGGCCAACGGCCCCGCGGCCGTAGCCCGGGAGGAGCCGGCGCCCGCGGCCGCGGTCGAGGGAGGGGACGAGGAGAACAGCGAGGACGCGCAGAACGCGCGCCTCGTCGCGCTCAACATGGCCCTGAACGGCGCTTCGCGCACGGAGACCGAGCGCTACCTGGCGGAGAACTTCAGCATCGGGGACTCGAGCGCGCTGCTCGACGACGTCTACGCGCAGAGCGGCGGGTAGCCGGGGCGCGCGGTCATCGCGCGCCGAACGTCTGTTCGCCCTCCTAGACTGGTCGTGTGGCTGATCTGGTCGTAAGCGGAGCTCGCGAGCACAACCTCAAGGACGTCACCGTCGCGATCCCGCGCGGCGGGCTGGTCGTGATCACCGGGCTGAGCGGCTCGGGGAAGTCGTCGCTGGCCTTCGACACGATCTACGCCGAGGGCCAGCGCCGCTACGTCGAGTCGCTCTCCGCCTATGCGCGGCAGTTCCTGGGCCAGATGGACAAGCCGGACGTCGACTCGATCGAAGGCCTTTCGCCGGCGATCTCGATCGACCAGAAGACCACCTCGCGCAACCCGCGCTCGACGGTCGGCACCGTGACCGAGATCTACGACTACCTGCGGCTGCTGTGGGCGCGCATCGGAAAGCCCCACTGCCACGTCTGCGGGCGCCCGATCCAGGGCCAGTCGGCCGAGCAGATCATCGACCACGTGCTGGGCCTGGACGAGGGCACGCGCTTCATGGTCCTCGCGCCCGTCGTGCGCGGGCGCAAGGGCGAGTACGGCAAGCTGCTCGACGAGCTGCGGGCCGAGGGCTTCAGCCGCGTGCTCGTCGACGGCGAGCTGCGCATGCTCGACGAGGAGATCGTCCTCGACAAGAAGTACAAGCACGACCTCTCGGTCGTGGTCGACCGGCTGATCATGCGGACCGACCTGCGCAAGCGCCTGGCCGACTCGATCGAGACCGCGGTGGCGCTGGCCGACGGGCTGGTCGAGATCGAGGTCGTGCCCCGCGACGGTGGCGAGGGCGAGCGCATGCTGTTCTCCGAGCGCTTCGCATGCCCCGAGCACGGCCCCTCGATCGCCGAGCTCGAGCCGCGCATCTTCTCGTTCAACTCGCCCCACGGGGCGTGCCCGCGGTGCACCGGGCTGGGCTCGCAGATGGAGATCGACCCCGAGCTCGTGGTCCCCGACCCGTCGCTGTCGATCGGCGAAGGGGCGATCCTGCCGTGGTCCTCGTCATCCTCGAGCTACTACGACGAGATCAGCCAGGCGATCGCCGAGCGCTACGAGGTCGACCTGGCGGCTCCGTGGGAGGAGCTGCCCGAGGAGCAGCGCGACCTGTTCCTGTACGGGACCGACGGCGACCGCATCTACATCTCCTATCGCAACCGCATGGGCCGCCGGCGCTCGTACATGACGAGCTTCGAGGGGATCGTGCCCAGCCTCGAGCGGCGCTATCGCGAGACCGACTCCGATTTGTCGCGCGAGAAGATCGAGGAGTACATGTCGGTGCGGCCGTGCCCCGAGTGCGGCGGCGCGCGGCTGCGTCCCGAGTCGCGGGCGGTGACGGTCGGCGGGCTGGCGATCCACGAGCTCACCGCGATGTCGGCCCAGCGCGCGCTGGGCTGGCTCGACACGGTGGAGCTGACGGAGGGCGAGCGGGCGATCGCACGACTCGTGCTGCGCGAGATCGAGGAGCGCCTGCGCTTTCTCGACAACGTGGGCGTCGGCTACCTGTCGATGGACCGGGCGGCGTCGACGCTCTCGGGCGGCGAGGCGCAGCGGATCCGGCTCGCGACCCAGATCGGCTCCTCGCTGGTCGGCGTGCTCTACATCCTCGATGAGCCCTCGATCGGCCTGCACCAGCGCGACAACGCGCGCCTGATCGCCACGCTCGAGCGCCTGCGCGATCTCGGCAACACGGTGATCGTCGTCGAGCACGACGAGGGCACGATGCGGGCGGCCGACCACCTGATCGATCTCGGCCCGGGCGCCGGAGAGCACGGCGGGCGGATCGTGGCCGAGGGCACCGCGGCGGAGGTGGAGCGCGTCGAGGCCTCGCTGACCGGCCAGTTCCTGGCCGGCACGCGGCGCATCGAGGTGCCGCGCCGGCGCCGCAAGCCGAGCGGCCACGTCGCGATCGAGGGCGCCTCACAGCACAACCTCAAGAACGTGGACGTGCGCGTGCCGCTCGGCGTCCTGTGCTGCGTGACCGGAGTCTCGGGCTCCGGGAAGTCCACGCTCGTCAACGAGGTCCTCTACAAGGCGGTCGGCAACCGCCTGCATCGGCTCAAGCAGCGCCCGGGGGCGCACCGGCGCATCAGCGGGCTCGACCAGCTCGACAAGATCATCGCCGTCGAGCAGTCCCCGATCGGGCGCACGCCGCGCTCCAACCCCGCCACCTACATCGGGCTCTTCGACCAGATTCGCGAGCTCTTCTCCAAGACCCGGGAGGCGCGGGCGCGCGGTTACAAGCCGGGGCGCTTCTCGTTCAACGTCAAGGGCGGCCGCTGCGAGGTGTGCCGCGGGGACGGCCAGATCAAGATCGAGATGCACTTCCTGCCCGACGTCTACGTGCCCTGCGAGCAGTGCGGCGGCAAGCGCTACAACCGCGAGACGCTCGACATCCGCTTCAAGGGCAAGACGATCGCCGACGTGCTCGAGATGCCGGTCGAGGAGGCGCTGCACTTCTTCGCGCACATCCCGAAGATCCGCAGGCGCCTGCAGGCGCTGCACGACGTGGGCCTGGACTACATGCGCCTGGGCCAGCCGGCGACGACGCTCTCAGGCGGCGAGGCGCAGCGCGTCAAGCTCGCGTCCGAGCTGAGCAAGGTCGCCACGGGCCGCACGCTCTACATCCTCGACGAGCCGACAACGGGCCTGCACTTCGCGGACATCCAGCGGCTCCTCAACGTGCTCGACCGCCTGGTCGAGGCGGGGAACTCGGTGGTGGTCATCGAGCACAACCTCGACGTGATGAAGGTCGCCGACCAGGTGATCGACCTCGGCCCCGAGGGTGGCGAGGAGGGCGGCTGGGTGGTGGCCGCGGGCACGCCCGAGGAGATCGCGGGCGTGGAGGGCTCCCATACCGGCGAGTTCCTGCGCGGGATCGTGGAGCCGGCCGCCCCGCGCGTGCGCCGCCGCCGGCGGCGGGCCGCAGCGGCGGCCTGACGTAGGCTTCGCCGCCGTGGCGAGCGGCGACGAGACGACCGCGGTGGCTGAGCTCGCCGCCAAAGCGCGGCTCTACGCGCAGAAGTGGCGCTGGTACGAGCGCAACTCGCTGCCCTGGAACCGGGCGCGGATCCACTGGCACTTCATGCGCAGCGGGGCCTTCGTGCGCTGGCCCGTGCACGGGAACGTGCTCGAGGCCTTCGACCAGGGGCGGCTGGAGGTCGGCGCGCAGGTGCTGTTCGAGCCCGGCGTGTGGATCACCGCTCCGGACCGCGCGCGGGTGCGCATCGGCGCCGGCAGCTTCCTCAACATGGGGGTCATGGTCGCCGCGGTCGAGGTCGTCGAGATCGGCGAGCACTGCATGTTCGCCAACAACTGCTTCGTCACCGACGGCAACCACCGCTTCGACGATCCGGGCAAGCCGGTTCCGTGGCAGGGCTTCACCACCAAGGGCCCGACCAGGATCGGCGACAACGTCTGGTGCGGCGCCCACGTGGTGATCACGAGCGGCGTTACGATCGGCGAGCGCTGCGTGATCGGGGCCAACAGCGTCGTGACCGAGGACCTGCCGGCGTTCACGATCGCCGCGGGGGCGCCCGCGAAGGCGCTCCGCAAAATCGAGTACGGCGATCCCGACCGCAGCGCCGCCCATGGCTGAGCCCGCCGGCGCCGGCCCGCCCGCTCCACCGCGCTACACGCGGCGGCGGCTGCTCGGCGCGGGCGCGGGCCTCGCGCTCGCGCCGGGGCTGCTGGCCGCCTGCGGCTCCAGCGGCGTTCCGCCGCCGCCGGGCACGCGCCGCATCGGGTTGAGCCTGGCCGGGCCGTCGCCCTTCTCGCGCTGCCTGGCGACCGGCGTGTACGCCGGACTGAGGGGCAGCGGCTACACGCTCGTGGCCCGCCAGGCCGGCTACAGCGCGACCACCGAGGCCGACAACATCACCTCTCTTCTGTCGCAGAAGGTCGCCGGCCTGATCCTCGAGCCGGCATCGGTCGCGACCGCGACGCGCGGAGCGCAGCTGGCCCAGCAGTCCGGCGTACGCGCCGTGGCCTGCCCGTCGCCCGGCCCCGGTCCGGGATCCCAGTTCTTCGCCGGCACGGTCGAGATCCCGGGGAACGAGGGCGGCCGGCTGATCGCGCAGTGGCTCAAGGACAACGTGCCGGGCGGAGGGCAGATCGTGATCGTGCAGGGGCTGCTCGGCCAGGGCCTCTCCGAGGCTCTCGACGACGGCCTGGACGCGGCCCTGGCCGGCGACCGGCGCTTCGAGGTCGTCACCCGCGGGCCGGGCAACCTCGACGGTCGCGACGCGGTCGCCGTCGTCCGCGAGGGGTTCGCGCTCCACCCGCGTGCGCGGATCGTCGTCGACTACGCGGCGGTGATGGGCGACACGATCGCCGCCTACCTGCGCGCCGGCGGCCGCCGCGACGTCATCCACGTCACCAGCGACGGCGACGACTCCACGCTGCGCTGGCTGCGGACCCCGTACCTCCGCGCCACGCGCTACTACTCGGCCGCCGAGGCGGGCCGCACGGCCGCGCGCATGGTGCTCGAGGCGATACGCGACAAGAAGACCGCCCTGAGCCCGTTCACCGAGACAGTTCCGCAGTCGATGCGCACGGCGCGGACGATCGCCGCGGCGCCGCCCTTCTGCGTGCAGGCGTTCAGGGCGCAGGCGCAGCGGATCTGAGCTCGGCGCCGCCCGCTGCGGGCGTGCCTGGAGTGGGGCGGGAGCGTGGCTGGAGCGGGGCGGGGCTTGGCCCGGAGAGGAGCCGGGGGCTTGGCCGGAGTGGGCCGGGGGCTTGACAGCCGCGGCCGGCGGGCGGATGCTCACGGCCGATGCCGGCGCTTCCCGCGCTCGTCAAGGTCGCGCTCGCCGCGGTGCTCGCGGCGTCGATCTGCGGCGCCTTCTTCGGTCCCCGGCCGCAGCGCCGGCGGCCGGTGGCGCTGCGCGCGTTGGCCTTGGTCGGGGTGCTGCTGTACGGCGCCGCCGCGCTCGCCGTATTGGCCGCGGAGTCGGTCACGCTCGGGGCGCTGCTGGTGATCGCCGCGGTCGAGGTGATCTGCCTGGCGGCCTGGCTGGCGCGCGGCCGCGACGACGACGACCGCCGCTGGCCGCCCGACGAGGACGGCGATCCCGACGAGCCGGACGGACCCGACGGCGACCTGGCGAGCCTCGAGGCGGCGCTGCGGCGCTGGCAGCGCGAGCGTCCGCGCGAGCCGCTCGCCGGCTGACCCGAGCGCTACTTCGCGGTCATTATCAGCAGGCCGGCCACCACCGCCGCCAGGCACCCGGCGAGCCCGACGACGGCCATGCCCACGTAGGCGCTCGCCGCGACGGTCCGGCCCTGGCGCCGGTCCTCGGTCCACCGCGTGGCACCTCGGATGAGCAGCGAGAAGGCGAGGCTGACGAGGATCGCGACTTCCCAGCGCACGGCCGAGAGGGACAGCGATGAGCGGACCGGATCGCGCGCCACGCAGGCGGTTGCTGCCATGATGCCCGGCGGCCAGATGCCGGAAGAGACGATGACCGAAATCGCGCGGGGGCAGTCACTCTCCGTCCGCAGCCGGCCCCGGCTCGACAACCTGGCGCGCCGCCTCTCGCGGGCCGGCGTGTGGCCGGTCGTAGCGGTGACGCTGGCGTTCTACGCGCTGTGGGCCGGCGTCTACTTCGCCGACGGCCACGAGGCCCGCGACTTCATAAAGATCGGCTACCGGTTCGTGCTCCAGGCGGACTCGAGCGACGTCATCCGCTTCGACCCGACCTACCGCTACCCGCCCAACCGCGACAGCCCCAACGGCTACGGCTACGACGGGCAGTTCTACTACTTCATCGCGCTGGACCCGGTGCATGCGCCGGACTACATGAACCTGCCGGCGTTCAGGTACACGCGCGTCCTGTACCCGATGGTCGCACGCGCGGCCGCGCTCGGCAAACCGGACCTGATCCCGTGGACGCTGCTGCTCGTCAACTGGGTGGCGGTGGGGCTGGGGACGCTGGCCCTGGCGGCCTGGCTGCGCCGGCGATCGTGGTCGGCGTGGTGGGCGCTCGTCTACGGGCTGTACCCGGGGCTGCTTGTGTGCTTCCAGCGCGACCTCACCGAGCCGCTCGCGTACGCGCTCGTCGCCTGCGCGGTGTACGTGTTCGACTCCGGCCGGCGCGCCGCCGTGTGGTGGGCGGCGCTCCTCTTCGGGCTCGCCGGGCTGGGCCGCCAGACCACGCTGGCCTTCGCGGTCTGCTACGCCGGGGCGGTGCTCCTCGCCGGCGCGGGCGACTGGCGCTCGCGCGTGCGCGCCAACTGGGCGCGCGCGCTCGGCTTCCTCGCGCTGGCGGTGGGCCCGCTGCTCGCCTGGATGGGCTTCCTGTGGGCCTGGCTGGGGTCTCCGGGGGCTACGGCGCCGGGTAACACGTCGGCGCCGTTCGTGGGCCTCATCCAGTCAGAGCACTGGCAGCTCACGCGCCAGCCGCCGGAGATCGTCGGCGTCGTCATCCCGACGCTGATTCTCGTCGCGCTCGCCCTCGTCGCGTGGCGCGCGGGGAAGATGCGGGTCGAGGTCGCGTGCGTGCTGGCCAACGCGATCCCGTTCGTGATCCTGCTCGGGCCGAGCGTGTACCGGGGCTACACGTCCGCCGGGCGGGCGGCGCTCGGCGTGGCGCTGGCGGGGGTGCTCGCCGCCCCCGCCCTGGCGGTACTCGGGCGCACCAGCCGCCGCGCGTTGATCGCGGCGGCCGTGCTGGCGCTTTGCGTGCTCCCGGCGGTGGTCGCCTACGGGTTCGTCGAGCCGCGCGTGGGCCGCTACGCGATCTAGGGCTGGGCCCCCGCCAGCTCCGACCGGAAGCGCTCGAGCTCCTCGGGGTCGATCGAATAGCTGTGCTCGGCGCCGGGGAAGCGCCCCGCGCGCACCTCGTCGGCGTAGGCGCTGACGCCCGCGACCATCTCGCCCTTCAGGTGCGCGTAGCGCTTGGCGAAGCGGGGGCTGAGCCCCTCGTAGATGCCGAGCAGGTCGTGGAACACGAGCACCTGGCCGTCCGTCGCCGGGCCGGCCCCGATCCCGATGACGGGCACCTCCATGCGCGCCATCACGAGCTCCGAGACCGCCGCGGGGATCGCCTCGAACACGATCGAGAAGCACCCTGCCTCCTGAAGGGCCAGCGCGTCGCGGGCGACCGCGAGCGCGCGCTCGGCGGTGCGGCCCTGGGCCCGGTAGCCGCCCAGCGCGGTGGCGGTCTGGGGCGTGAGCCCGACGTGGCCCTGCACGGGGATGCCGGCGGCCACGATCGCGCGCGCGCGCTGGACCGAGGTCCCGCCTCCCTCGAGCTTGACGGCGTCGCAGCCAGTCTCCTTGACGAAGCGCTGCGCGGTCGCCACGGCCTGCTCGTCGGAGGCCTCGTAGGAGCCGAAGGGCAGGTCGCCGAGCAGCAGCGGCGTGCGCAGGCCACGGCGCACCGCCGACGCGAGCATGATCAGCTCGTCGACGCTGACGGGCACCGTGGAGGTGTAGCCGAGCACGGTCATCGCCGCGGAGTCGCCGACGAGCACCATGTCCACGCCGGCCGACTCGGCGACCTGCGCGGACGGGAAGTCGTAGGCGGTGACCATGACGATCGGCTCGCCGCGGCCGCGCTTGTCGGCGAGCTGGGGGAGCGTGACCGGAAGGCGGTCGGCGGGCGGGGTCTCTGCGGTGTGGGGGGTGGTGGACATGGTCTTCACCTCGACTCGAGGAGGGTCGCCACGGCGTCGTCGACGGTGACGATGCGGTTGTCGCGGTCCACGTGGACGACGCGCGGCTCGTGGTTTGCCAGCTCCGCCTCGTCGTAGGAGGCGTAGGAGATGACGATGACGGTGTCGCCGTGGTGGACGAGCCGGGCCGCCGCGCCGTTGATGGTCACGTCGCCCGAGCCGCGCTCGCCGGCGATGGTGTAGGTCTCGAAGCGGGCGCCGTTGTCGATGTCGACCACGTGCACCTGCTCGTGCTCGCGGATGTCCGCGGCTTCGAGGAGCTCGGGGTCGAGGGTGATCGAGCCGACGTAGTGCAGGTCGGAGCCGGTCACCGTCGCCCTGTGGATCTTGGACTTCAGCATGACGCGCTGCATCAGCGCTCCTGTCTCCCGTTTACATGGATGAGCGTGTTGTCGATCAAGCGTGCGGGCCCGACGCGAGCGGCGACGGCGACGAGCACGTCGCCGTCCAGCGCCCGCACGGGCGAAAGCGTCTCGGGGTCCACGAGCTCGAGGTACTCGGGCTCGATCCCGTGCCGGGCCAGCTCCTCGAGCGCGCGCGAGCGCACCGCCTCGGGCTCGCGCTCGCCGGCCGCGGCGGCGGCCCGCGCCGCCTCGAGCGCGGCGGGCAGCGCGCGGGCGCGCTCGCGGTCGTCGCCGGCCAGGTAGGCGTTGCGGCTCGACATCGCGACCCCGTCGGGCTCGCGGACCGTCGCTGCGACCTCGATCTCGACGGGCATGTCGAGGTCAGAGACCATGCGCCGTACGACGAGCGCCTGCTGCGCGTCCTTGGCCCCGAAGAACGCCACCGCGGGCGCCGCCATGTTGAGCAGCTTGCACACCACGGTGGTGACACCGGCGAAGTGCCCGGGGCCGCGCGCGGCCCCCTCGAGCGGCTCGCTGACTCCGGCGACCGCGACCGAGGTGGCGAAGCCGTCCGGATAGACCTCGCCGACGGCCGGCGCGAACAGCACGTCCACGCCCTCGCGCTCGGCCAGCGCGGCGTCGCGGCGCTCGTCGCGGGGGTAGGCGTCGAGGTCCTCGCCCGCGCCGAACTGGGTCGGGTTGACGAACAGCGAGACGACGACCACGTCGCAGGTCCGGCGCGCGCGCCGCATCAGCGCAAGGTGGCCCTCGTGGAACGCGCCCATGGTGGGCACGAGCCCGATGCGTTCGCCGGTCCGGCGGCGCGGCGCGAGCACCTCGCGCAGGTCCGAGACCGTGCGGACGGTCCTCACGCCGGCACCCCCGCACGCGTGGCCTCGGCCAGCGCGTCGAAGAGCCCGACCAGCTCCGGCGTGCGCTCGGCCACGGCGGCGCGCTGGCGCTCGACGGTCTGCTCGTCGCCGCGCGCGACCGGGCCGGTCAGCGCCCGCTCGGGGCCGAGCGCGGCCCAGTTGTCCACGGTCGCGCGCACGAGCGGCACGAGCCGGTCGCGGTCGACGCCGGCGGTGGCGGCGAGGCGCTCGGCGAAGCCCTCCAGCGTGACGAGGAAGTTCGAGGCGATCGAGGCCGCCGCGTGGTAGGCGGCGCGGTCGGCGTCGGCGACCTCGACGGCGATCATGCCCAGCCGCTCGGCCAGGGCGGTCGCCGTACATCGCGCTCGCTCGCTCGTGCCCGCCACGGCGCAGCCGGCGCCGGTGAAGTCGGCGCCGTCCTCGGTCACGGTCATGAGCGGGTGCAGGCCGAAGCCCTCGTGGCCGCCCAGGACGTCGAGGGCCATCGCCCCGGAGCAGTGACCCACCAGCGGGCCGGGGGCGACGAGCGCCGCCGCGGCCTCGATCTGGCCGTCGGGCACGGCGAGGATTACGACGCCGGCGCCGCGGCCGTCGGCGCCGCGGCCGAGCGGGCCCTCGACCTCGAGCCCGGAGCGCCTCAGGGCACGGACCAGGGCGCGACCCAGGCGGCCGCCTCCGATGACGTGATGTCGCTCTAGCCGTTCCAGTTCTCGCACGGGAGATACCGGTCGGTCGTGCTGACGAGTGCGCTCCTTGCGGGGATCACGCGCTCGGAAGGCATTCTAGCGCCCGCCCCTCGCTCTACGATGGCGCCATGCTGGGCGCGGAGGAGCGGCGCGAGGAGCTGAAGGCCGTGTGGCAGCAGGCTCGCGGCTGCGAGCGCTGCCCGCAACTGGCCTCGACCCGCACCACGGTCGTGTTTGGCTCCGGGAACGCGGACGCCGACCTGATGTTCGTCGGCGAGGCCCCAGGGGCGAACGAGGACAAGCTGGGGCTCCCGTTCGTCGGCCAGGCCGGCAAGCTGCTCGACAAGCTCCTCGGCGAGATCGGCCTGGCGCGCGAGGACGTCTTCATCTGCAACACCTTGAAATGCAGACCTCCCGGCAACCGCGATCCGCAGCCGGCCGAGATCGAGGCCTGCCAGGGCTACCTGCTGCGCCAGGTGGAGCTGATCGAGCCGCTGGTGGTGTGCACGCTGGGGAACTTCGCCACCAAGCTGCTGCGCGGCGACCCGGCGGGGATCACGCGCCTTCACGGGCAGGCCGAGGAGCGCACGATCGGTCCGCGCGCGGTGCGGCTCTACCCGCTGTTCCACCCCGCGGCGGCGCTCTACACGCCGCGCATGCTCGAGACGCTGCGCGAGGACTTCGCGCGCATCCCCGCGCTGCTGGCCCAGGGCGCGCCTCCGCAGCCCGAGCCGGCGCTCGAGGTGCCCGAGCCCGAGCCCGAGCCAGAGCCGGCGGTCCCGGAGCCCGAGATGGTCCGCGCCGGCTCCACGGAGGCGAGCGAGCGCGAGCAGCTCGGGCTGTTCTGAGCGCTCAGCGGCCGGCGGCGCGGGCGAGGACGGCGCGCATCGCGATCGCCGCGTCGCGCCAGGACGGAACGGGAGGCGCGGCGGCCAGCAGCCGCTCGCGCTCCGCTCCCACGCGCTCCAGGGCTCCGGCGAGCGCTTCGGGGTCGCCGTCCGCGAAGCGCAGCGCGCCCGCGCCGACGGTCTCGTCGTAGACCTCCAGGTCGGCGACGACCGCCGGCGTGCCGCGGGCGAGCGCCTCCAGCGGCGGAAAGCCGTAGCCCTCCAGGCGCGAGGGCTGGACGAGCGCGATCGCACCGCGGTAGAGCACGTCCAGCTCATCGTCGTCGACCACGCCGAGCAGGTGCACGCCCGGCCGCCCGGCGAGCCGCGGCGCGAGCGGCCCGTCGCCCACGAACACGAGCTCGGCGTCCAGGCCGCGCGCCCGCGCGCGGGCGTGTGCCTCGACCAGCAGCTCGGGATCCTTGCGCGGCTCCAGCCCGCCGACGGACAGCAGGTACCGGCCCGGAACGGGCCCGGGCGGCCGGTCGCCCGCCGGGGCGTCGGGGACACGGACGCCCGAGCGGATCACGGCGATCCGGCCCGGATCGAGCCCCCAGCGGGCGACGGCCGCCGCCCGCGTCGTCTCGGACACCGCCACCACGCCGGTCGCGCGGCGGGCGAGCGAGCGCGGGCGGGCGGCGCGGTGCCAGAGGCGCTCGTAACGCGTGAAGTCCCGCGGGCGCAGCTCCCACGACAGGTCGTGGAGCGTGAGCACGTACGGCCGGCGGCCCACGGCGACCGGCACCGGGTGCGGCAGCCAGACCACGTCGGGCTCGGCGCCGGCCAGGCGGGCCAGCGTCGGCTCGCGCGCGACGGCGGCCGCCCCGTACACGACGCGGGAGGGAAGGCGCGGGCGCACGAGCGTGACGTTGGGCGCGTCGGGGACGTCGACCGGCTCGCCGCCCGGCGCCACCAGGCGCCATTCGTCCGCGGGAAAGGCGCTCGCGAGCTCCCTCACCATCTCGCGCGTCGTGCGGGCGATGCCGCGGCGCAGGCCGAGGTGGCGAGCGTCGACCACGACGAGCACGGCGGGGGATGGTAGCCCCGATACGGGGGGCAGGCGGCGCACGCGCCGGATAAGGGGGGCAGGCGGCGCGCGCGCCGGATAAGGGGGGCAGGCGGCGCACGCGCCGGATAAGGGGGGCAGGTGGCGCACGCGCCGCCTGCCAGAATCCTGGCCGTGCCCTCCCGCCGGCTCCGGGTCGTGTACGTGGACCACTGCGCGCTCCTCTCGGGGGGCGAGCTGGCGTTGCTTCGCACGCTGCCCGAGCTGCGCGACGTGGACGCGCACGTGATCCTCGGCGAGCAGGGCCCGCTGGCCGGGCGGCTGGAACGCGAAGGCATCTCGCACGAGGTGCTGGCGCTCGACGAGGACGTGCGCGAGCTGCGCCGCGCGCAGGTCGGCCCGCGGCGGTTCCCGGGGCGCGTGGCGCTGCGCACGCTTCCCTACGTCGGTCGCCTGCGCCGGCGGCTGCGCGAGCTCGCGCCTGACCTGGTCCACGCCAACTCGCTCAAGTCCAACCTCTACGGGACCCTGGCCGCGCGCGCCGCCGGCGTGCCGGTGGTGGCCCACGTCCGCGACCGGATAGCGCCCGATTACCTGCCCCCGGCGGCCGTCCCGGCCGTCCGCTGGGCGCTCGTGCACCTGCCCACGGCGCTCATCACCAACTCCAGGAGCACCTTGGAGGCGCTGAGCCCCGGCCGGCCGAAAGGGGCGGCGGCGCGCGCGCACGTGCTGCACGACCCCTACAGTCCCGCCGCGCCGCCCGCGCCGCGCGCCGCGGCGGCGAACGGCAGCCCGCTCGCCTTCGGCGTCGTCGGCCGCATCATGCGCTGGAAGGGGCAGGACGTGTTCCTGCGCGCCTTCGCGCAGGCCTTCGCCTCCGGCGCGCACCGGGCGGTGATCGTCGGCGCGCCGTTCTTCGGCGAGGAGGACTACGAGCGCGAGCTGCGCGCCCTCGCCGCGGAGCTCGGGGTCGCCGAGCGGGTGGACTTCACCGGCTTCGTCGAGGACGTCCCGGCCGTGCTCGAGTCGCTCGACGTGCTCGTCCACACCTCGGTCACGCCGGAGCCCTTCGGGCAGGTGATCGTCGAGGGGATGGCGGCGGGCGTGCCGGTGGTCGCGGCCGGTGCGGGAGGGCCGCGCGAGATCATCGAGGACGGGCGCACGGGCCTGCTCTACGAGCCGGGTGACAGCACCGCACTGGCCGAGGTCCTGCGCTCGCTGGCCGCCGACGCGACGCTGCGCGAGCGGCTCGCCGCGGCCGGTCGCGAGCGCTCCGCCGACTTCGCGCCCGCCGACACCGCCGCGCGGCTGCGCACGATCTACGAGTCGGTGCTCGCGGGCCGCGCCTCCGGCTGACGGCCGCGCCCGGGCAGCCGCGACCGCAGCCAGCGCCCCGGGTCGGTGCGCATCGGCCAGTGGTCGGTCAGCCACGCGTCGAGCTCGGAGCGGGGCAGCGTGCGCGCGCGCTGGACCCGCCTGCGCTTGACGAGGATCATCGGCAGCCCGGCTGCGATCGCGGCGTAGGCGCGCAGCGCGACCGGCAGCGCCCCGCGCTTCGCGGCGGCCACGACCAGGTGGGCGTGGACCACGGCGAAGCGCGGCGCCAGCCGCAGCAACGTCGCCGCCGGCGCGTTCTTGAGCAGCAGCAGCAGGGAGTTCTTGATGTATTGCTGGAGCTGGAAGTGCCCGAGGCGGGAAGCGGTGGCGCCGACCCCGTGCAGGACCCGCGCGCGCGGCGCGAGCACGATCCGGTGGCCGGCCAGCCGCGCCCGGAAGCCGAGGTCGACGTCCTCCAGGTAGGCGAAGTACTGCGAATCGAGCACGCCGACGTGCTCGAGGACGCTGCGGCGGTAGATCGACGCGCCGCCCGAGGCGGCGAAGATCTCCGGGTAGCCGCCGGAGGGCAGGTCGGCGGCGCGATCGCCCTGGCGGTCACGGTAGGGCAGGCCCCAACGGGACAGCGCCTCGCCCGCCGAGTCGATGCGCTCGGGGTCGTCGCGCTCGAGCATCAGCGCGGCGGCGACGTCGGCATGGTCCATGGCCGCGAGCATCTCCCGCGCCCACTCGGGCTCCGGCAGCGCGTCGTTGTTGAGCAGCGCGACGAACTCGCCGTTGGAGGCCTTGATCCCGATGTTGACCGCGTCCGCGAAGCCCATGTTGACCGCCAGCGGGACGACGATCGCCTCGGGGTGGCGCTTGCGCACGAGCTCGACCGAGCCGTCGCTCGAGCCGTTGTCGACGACGATGACCTCGAGGCCGCCGAGCGTCTGCTCGCGCAGCGCGGCCAGGCACTCGACGAGCTCGTCGCGGCCGTTCCAGCTCGGGATGACGACGGAGAGGCGCACTCCGCCGGCGGCAGGCGGAACGCGCTCGCGGGCAGGGGCGAAGATCGTGCCGGCCACGCGGCGGCCGACGACGGTCCGGCGCTTGGCCAGCATCGGCCGGAGGTCCAGGCAGGCGCCGAGCCGGCTGACGACGTACGTGCGCAGGATGCTCGCCTGCGCCGAGCGCACGAAGCCGAGCAGCAGCCGCAGCTCGGCGCCCGCGGTGGGCAACAGGCTCGTGGCCAGCTCGCGCGCGCTGTAGTTCTTGACCGCAAGGAAGAGCTTGTTGCGGCTCGTCACGCGCCACTTGAACGGCGACTCGGTGCCGCCGGTGGCCGACCCGACGTGCCCGACCACGGCGTCCGCGACGTAGCCCGCGCGCCACCCGGAGGCGACGCCGCGGACGGCCACGTCGACGTCCTCGAGGTAGGCGAAGAAGTCGCCGTCGAAGAACTCATCTGCGACCGAGACCCCCTCTATGAAGGCGCGGCTGTAGAGCGCCGCCGCCGCGTTGACGCCGTAGACGTCGCCCGACTGATAGCGGCCGGCATCCACCTCGCGGTAGCCGAGCTGGGTGGCCAGCGAGTCGCGCGTGAGCTCGAGCCCGACCGCGTCGAGCAGCCGCGGCTCGTCGGCCGACACCACCTTGCCCTGCCACGACCCGTAGCCGGGCGGGCTGCGGTCGGCGGCGCCCACGAGTCGCTCGAGGAAGTCGGGGGCCGGGAGCGTGTCGTTGTTGAGGGTCAGGACGTACTCGACCGCGGGGTCGGCGAGCGCCCGGGTGACGCCGATGTTGTTGGCGCGCGCGAAGCCGACATTGGCGGCGTTGCGGACGATCTCGGCGCCGTCGAGGCGTGCCGTCGCGGCCTCCAGGCTGCCGTCGGTGGAGCCGTTGTCCACCAGCACCATCCGGTGGTCGCGCCACGACTGGCGCTCGAGCGCATCCAGGCAGGCGCCGAGCACCGCGCCGCCGTTCCAGTTGACGATGACGATCGCCAGCCGTGCCATCAGCCGCGCCGGCCGGGGACCAGGGCCGCCAGCCGGTTGCGCGCCGCCGAGGCGTAGCCGGCGGCGGCGGCCTGCGCGACGCGGGCCGCGTGCGGCCGCACCGCCGAAGCCTCGCCGTCGAGCATCGTCAGCAACGGACGGACCGCGGCCGGCCAGGCCATGCGCTCGCCGAGCGACCGGCTCGCCGCCGACAGGCGCTCGCGCAGCTTCGCGTCGTGCAGGGCGCCGATCGCCTCCGTCAGGGCGGCGCGGTCGTGAGGCGGCACTGTCAGCCCGGCGCCCTCGGCCTCGAGCAGGGCCGCGAAGACGTCGCCGCGCGTGGACAGGATCGGCAGCCCGGCCCACAGGTAGTCGAGGTTGCGGGTGCGGAACGCGAAGTGGGTCTCGAGGTGATCGGCGTGGGTGGAGACGCCGACGTCGGCGTCCAGGAGCAGGTTGCCGCGACGCTCGTAGGGGACCCAGCCGTAGTTGAAGAACACGTGCCGGTCGTTGATTCCCAGCGCGTCGGCGAGGTGTCGCGCGCGCGCAGCCATGGCCATCTCCGGAAGCTCATCGTTCGGGTGGTCGACGCCCATGAACACGAGCTTGGTCGCCGGCTGGGCGCAGGACACCTCGGCCACGCTCTCGATCAGCGTCAGCGGGTCGAGCCAGTTCCAGATCCCGCCGCCCCACAGCAGCACGAGGTCGTTCGGCTGTAGGCCGAAACGCTCGCGCAGGCCCGGACCGTTGCGCTCGCGCGGCTCGGTGCTGACGCCGAACGGCACCACGTCGATGAGCCGCCGCAGCCGCGGGTCCTCGGCGTACACGCGCGGGCCGATGCGCCCCTCCGTGGTCAGCGCCCCGATCCACATGTCGCGCTGGACCTCGCTCGCGCAGGTGAAGTGGTCCCCGGCGTGCAGCGCCAGCCTTAGCTCGCGGCGCTGGCGGGCGAGCGCGCGCTCCTGCTCCGCGGGCGGCCGCGCGGACAGCCATTCGAGCGCCTCGAGGATCACCGGGTCGTAGAGGTCGACGACCAGCCGGAAGCCCCAGCGGCGCCTGGCCGCGGCCAGCGCCGGGCGGACGGCCGGGGTGATGACGGCGTCGTAGCCGCGGTAGAAGCCCGCCCCGGGCCGGCGCGGTCGCCGGATCACGTTGAAGCGGCCGGGCGCCGCGTCGGACTCGAAGGGGGTCGCCAGCGTCACGTCGTGGCTGCGCGCGAGCTGGGAGCTGATCTCCCAGTAGCGGATGCCGGCGCCGGCCATGCGCGTGCCGACGATCTCGTCGCACTGGACCAGGATGCGGAGCGGCTCTGGCATGGCCGGCGAGTGTATGGGCCGGCGGGCGCCGGTCGGAAGGACCCGTCAGCCCGGCAGCGCGACCGCGTCGCCGCGGGCGCGCGGCGTGGCGGCGGCCTGCGCGCGCTCCGCCCCCCGGCGCCTGAGCAGCCCGCAGGCGGCGAGCAGCCACGCCAGCAGGGCGAGCTGGGCCGCCGCGCCGATCGCGAGCAGCACGACCAGCGAGGCGGTCGAGACGTTGAACGGCGCGAGCAGGGCGATCCAGACCATCGTCCCCAGCTCGAGCGCCATGGCCGCGATCAGCGCGGCGCGCACCCAGGGCGCCGCCGAGGTGAGCAGCAGCCCGGCTCCCAGCGCCAGCAGTGCGACGAGCGGGAACATGCTCTGGGTCGCGAACGGATAGGGGTAGCCGTTCGCCAGCGTGACGAGGGCCAGCGGCGGCAGGACGACCCACAGCACCACGCCCCGCTCGCGCGGCCAGCGGCGCACGACGATGACCAGCGTGGCCGGGAACAGCACGAGGCCCACCATTCCCCACACCGACAGGCCGTGGGCGTTGGTCCACAGCAACCCGACCGAGCCCTCGAAGCGGCCACCGCCGGGCCTCCCGCCTGGCGTGCGCGCGAGGTCGACGGGATACAGCGAGCCGGCCAGGCTGTGGATGCGGATCCAGAGGTTGTAGAGCGGGCCGCGGTCGGTGAACACGTCCCACGCCTTGCTGACGCCGCCGCCGACGTCGGTCGGGTCCTCGAGCCGGTAGCCGAAGGGCCACGTGACCAGTCGCGAGGACGCCTTGACGACAAGGGCGGTGAAGAGCTGCCACGGGAGCGCGACCAGGAACGCGGCGGCCGCCAGGCGGGCGACCAGCGGGCGCCAGCGCGCGCGCCGCTCCGGGGTCGCGAGCAGCACGGCGACCACCGCGGGCAGCCACCAGATGCCCGCCGGGTGGGCGAGGTAGCCGAGCGCGAGGAAGCATCCTGCCGCCGCAGCGCGCCCGCGCCACGCCAGCGCCAGGGCGACGAGCACGAAGTAGGCGATCGTCTGCTTGGGCCAGGTGTAGAGCGCGTTGAGGAACACCCCCGGCATGAGCGCCGCCGCGAGCGCGGCCACCGTCGCCACCCGCGTCCCGAGCCACAGGCGCCCGAGCAGGAAGACGCCGAGAACGGTGGCGATGCTCATCAGCATCGCGACGAGCTGGTAGGCCCAGAAGCCCCACGGATCCACGGTGCGCATCGGGACCTGCGCGGTGGGAAGCGCGACCGGGTCCTCGCTGCGCACGGCGACGTCGAACGCGCCCGCGACCCACGCGAAGTCGAGGCCGGTGAGCGGCGTGCGGTCAGAGATCCACCAGCTCTTCGCGAAGCGGTCGCGCAGCTGGTCGCCGCCCTGCTCGTGGAGCGCGAGCTGGCCCGTGCGGTACGGGAACGTGTTGTCCTTGGGGCTGCCCGGCCAGCGCGGGCTGTCCAGGCGGCCGGGGCCGGTCGTCTTCGGCCCCCAGTTGCCGTACGGCTTGGACGGTACGCCGGAGAAGCCCGCGAGCGCCGCGTAGGCGAGCAGGAAGACGGCCAGGCCGGCAAGATCGGCGCGCGCCGGCAGCAGCGGCCGCGGCGCCGTCCACGCGCACCACGCGGCCGTCGCGAGCAGCACGACCAGCCCGACGACGCAGGCCGTTGGGACGTCGAGCGGGCCGGCGACGCCCAGGGCGACGATCGCGGCGCCGGCCCCCGCGGTGACCCCCGGCCCGGCGTACAGCGCGACCAGCGCCGACGCGCCGGCGCGTCGCAGCCACAGGAAGCCCGGCGCCACGAACAGCGGCGGCAGCGCCGCGGCCAGCAGCAGGTAGCGCAGGGTCACGGGCAGGAGGGTAGGCGGCGCACCGGGAGGGCGGGCTGCGGTTACACTCGCGCGCAATGCCCGAGACCCGGGGCCGGCCCGAGCGGGTCGCGCTGGTGCACGATTTCCTCCTGGACCTCCGCGGCGCGGAGCGCGTCTTCGCGGCACTGTGCGACGCCTGGCCCGACGCCGACATCTTCACCCCGGTCTACGACCCCGAGGGCACCGAGGGCCGCTTCGCGCACCGCAACATCCACACCTCGTTCCTGCAGCGCCTGCGTCCCACGTCGCGCACCTTCCGGATGCTGCTGCCGCTCTACCCGCTCGCAGTCGAGAGCTTCGACCTCTCGGGCTACGACCTCGTGGTGTCGAGCTCGAGCGCGTGGGCGCACGGCGTGATCCCGCAGCCCGACGCCGTCCACGTGTCCTATTGCTACAACCCGTTCCGCTACGCGTGGAACGCGCACGACACGACGCTCGCGCAGCACAACCCGCTCGTGCGCGCCGGGCTGGCGGTGATCTTCAGCCGCTGGCGCCGCTGGGACTGGATCGCGGCGCAGCGCGTGGACTCCTACATCGCGATCTCCGAGACCACGCGCCAGCGCATCGCGCGCTACTTCAACCGCGACGCCGAGGTCGTCTTCCCGCCGGTGGAGATCTCGCGCTTCGAGCCCGGACCGGTCGGCGACTATTACCTGCTGGTCTCAGAGCTGATGCCGCACAAGCGCATCCACGTAGCGGTGGAGGCCTTCAACCAGCTCGGACGCCGGCTGGTGATCGCCGGCGACGGGCCCGAGGCGCGGCACCTGCGGCGGCTCGCCGGCCCCAACGTGAGCATCGAGGGAAGGGTCTCCGACGAGCGCATCGCCGAGCTCGCCCAGGGCTGCCGCGCGATGATCGTCACCGCCACCGAGGAGTTCGGGATCGCCGCGGTGGAGGCCCAGGCCGCGGGGCGGCCGGTGATCGCCCACGCGAGCGGCGGAACGCGCGAGACGGTCATCGAGGGCGAGACGGGGACGTTCTTCGAGCTCTGCGAGCCGCACGCCCTCGCCGAAGCGGTCCGAACGTTCGACGACGGCGCGATCGATCCGCAGGCATGCGTGGCCAACGCACGCCGCTTCGGCCCCGAGCGCTTCCGCCAGCAGATGCACGCGGCCGTGGAGCGCGCGCGCGAATCCGACCAGCGCGAGCCCCGAGCCCACGCCCGGGCCCGCCGCCGCGCGCAGCGCAGACCGGTGGCGCGCCTGCGCGGCCCGGCGTAGACTCGGCTCTCCGGCAGCACGTCCGCGGCGCCGCCCGCGGCGGTAGCTTCCCGCTGCCAGTGCTCGCTTCGCTGCGACTATTCCTGAGCCCGCGGCGGCGGCGGCCCGTACGCGCGCTTCCCTGGGCTTCGGACGCGCGGCTGTGGCCGCTGCTGCGCGCGCCTGGCCGGCCGCGCATGGGCACGCGCGGGGAGTGGCCCGATCCACGGCTGTTGCGGCCGCTGCTGTTCGTGGCGGCGGCTGCGCTCTCGGGCTTCACGCTATTGCGCGGCATCGGGCCCCACGACGAGGGGCTGATGCTGCAGGCGGCCCAGCGCATCGCCGACGGGCAGCTTCCCTACCGCGACTTCTGGTTCAACTACGGGCCGGGCCAGCCGTTCGTGCTCGCCGGCCTCATCAAGGCGTTCGGCCCCTCGCTGCTGTGGTGGCGGCTCCTGCGCGTGGCGCTCGACGCCACGGTGGCGCTCCAGGCCTTCGTGCTGGCGCGCCGCCGCGCCAGGCTCGGGTGGGCGCTGGCGGCCTGGGCCGCGACGGCCGCCGCGATGGCGTGGCCGGCGTCACCCGGGCCCAATCCCCCGGCGCTGGCGCTCGGCCTCGGCGCGCTGCTGCTCGCTCGCCGCTCGCCCGTGGGCGCGGGAGCGCTCGCCGGGCTGGCCGCCGCCTTCCGGCTGGAGCTCGGAGCCGCCGCTGCGCTGGGCGTCCTCATCGCCGCCGGGGCGGACCGCTCGGGGCCGGGCCTGCGCGTGCCGCTGGTCGGGCGCGAGGGCCTTCGCGCCCTGGGCACCGCGCTGCTCGTCGCGGCGCTCGCCTGGCTTCCGTTCGTGATCGCGGACCCGCGCGCGGTGCGCGACGACACCGTCGGCTTCCTCGACGAGCAGAGTCTCCAGCGGCTGCCCTTCCCGTGGCACTACCACGGCTCGGCCGACCCCTTCGCGCTGCTTCGGTTCTACTTCCCGCTCGTCCTGCTCGTCGGGCTGGCGCTGTGGGCGCTGGCCGCGCTCGTGCGCCGGGCGACGCGCGAGGAGGCGGCGCTGCTTCCGCTCGCGCTCGCCGGCGCCGCCTACCTGCTCGCCCGCACCGACACCGCTCACCTCGTCCCGCTGGCCGCCGTGCTGCCGGTCCTGCTGGCGATCGCCGCCGTGCGCGCGCCGCTTCTCGTCCTCAAGGGGGCGCTGGGCCTGGTGCTCGCACTGATCGTCGTCCACGGCTGGGAGCAGCGGGCGAGCCAGGCGATCCACCCGCCGGATCAGGTGCGGCTCACCGCCGCGGTCGCCGACGGCGTGCGGGTCGACGCCGCCGACGCCGCCGCGCTGAACCGCCTCGTGCCGTACGTCGACGCGCGCGTGCCGCCCGGCGCCCCGGTGTTCGTGGCCAATCCGCGCCACGATCTCGTGCGCGTGGGGGACACGCTGCTCTATGTGCTGCTGCAGCGGCCCAGCGCGACGGACTACGACGTCATGCAGCCGGGCGTGGTCACGACCGCGACAGTGCAGGCGAAGATGATCGCGTCGCTGCAGGCCTCACGCCCGAGGATCGTGGTCCGCTGGACCAACCCGAACGCCTCGCGGCCCGAGCCCAACGGCGCGGGCCGCTCGAGCGGCGTGCTCGCGCTGGACCGCTACTTGGCGCGCAACTACCGCCCGGTGGCGCGCTTCGGCGACTACACGGTGCTGGCCCGCGTCACGAGCGCACGCGGAACCGCACCAGCGCGGCGGCGGCGCGGTAGCCGTCGCGCCAGGTGATCTTCTTGCCCTCCTCGTAGGTGCGCCCGTAGTAGGAGATCGGCACCTCGTAGAGCCGTACGCGCCCGTGGCGCAGGACCTTGGCCGTCAACTCGGGCTCGATGCGGAAGTCGTCTGAGCGCAACGACAGCGAGCGCACGAGCTCGCCGCGGAAGGCCTTGTAGCCGACCTCCATGTCGGAGATCGTCGTGTTGTAGAGCACGTTCGTCAGCAGCGACAGCAGCCGGTTCCCCGCGTAGTGCCAGAACAGGTGCGCCCGCTGGGGCTGGCCGCCGCGCAGGCGCGTCCCGAACACGGCGTCCGCGTGGCCTTCG
The DNA here is from genome assembly GCA_963797015.1 of uncultured Actinomycetes bacterium. Classification (GTDB taxonomy): domain Bacteria; phylum Actinomycetota; class Thermoleophilia; order Solirubrobacterales; family Solirubrobacteraceae; genus JBBPZA01. The sequence continues at coordinate 462,264 of CAWCNV010000006.1, forward strand.
AGGATCGGGCCGATCACGCGCGGGATGTCCTTGGGGTCGTATTCCAGGTCGGCGTCCTGGATGATCACGATGTCGCCGTGCGAGGCGGCGATCGCGGTCCGCACTGCGGCGCCCTTGCCGCGGTTGGTCCCGTGGCGCAGCAGGCGCACGCCGGGGAGGCCGTTCGCGGCAGCGCGCTCGACGACCGCCGCCGTCGCGTCGCGCGAGCCGTCGTCGACCACCAGCGTCTCGGTCCGCAGCGGCAGCGCGTCGACGCGCCGCAGGACGTCCACGATCGTCGCCTCCTCGTCGCAGGCGGGCACGATCACGGTCAGCAGCGGGCTCGCGACGCCGTCTGCGACGGGCGCGAGAGCGGGGCCGGGCTCGGACGCGACGGGCTCCATGCCCGCGGAGGGTAGAAGGCTCGGCCGCGTGCGCCGCTACTCTCGTCGGCCTATGGCCACCGGCGTCCAGGCCCCTGCGCCCTCGAGCCACGACGCCGACCACCTCTGGGATCTCGAGACGCTCGCCCGCGCACGGCGGCTGGGCGACTGGATGTTCGAGCAGTTCGCGCCCTACGTCGGGCCGGACGCGATCGAGGTCGGAGCGGGGATCGGCACCTACAGTTCGCGCCTGCTCGAGGCCGGCGTCGAGCGCCTGCTGGCCGTCGAGCCCGAGCCGGCCTGCACCCAGCGCCTGCGCGAGCGCTTCGGCGACGACCCGCGCGTGACGATCAGCGCGGACGAGCTTCCCGGCTCGCCCGACGTCGCCGCGCTCGAGGGCCGCGCGGACCTGGTCGTGTGCCAGAACGTGCTCGAGCACATCGCCGACGACCACGGGGCGGTGGCCGAGATGGCGGCCGCCCTGCGCCCGGGCGGGCACCTGAGCCTGCTCGTGCCCGCGCATCCGCGCCTCTACGGCCCGCTCGACGATGCCTACGGGCATCACCGCCGCTACACGCGGGAGCGCCTGCGCGCGCTGGTCGGCGGCGCCGGGCTCGAGGAGGTCGCGCTGTACTCCTTCAACCTGCTGGGGGTACCCGGCTGGTGGGTCTCCAGCCGGCGCGGGTCGGAGAGCATCTCGCCCGCGTCGATCCGCGTCTACGAGGCGCTGCTCGCGGCGTGGCGGCCGCTGGAGCGCCGCCTGCGCCCGCCCTGGGGCCTGAGCCTGGTCGTCCACGCCCGCAAGCGCTGAGCATGCGCGCGGCCGAGGACTGCAGGCTGTGCAGCGGGCCCCTGCGCCTGCTCTACCGAGGCGCGCACGGATCGCCGACCCCCGCGCAGCTCGCCCCGAGCTGCCATGCCACGGGCGCGCACACCGACCTGTACCGCTGTGAGCGCTGCCACGCCGTGCACCAGCCCGCTCTGCTGGGCGGGGCGCCGCTCGCCGGCCTGTACCGCGAGATGACCGACGACGCCTACCTCGACGAGGAGGCGGGCCGGCGCGCGACGGCAAACCGGCTGCTCGACCTGCTCGAGCCGCGGCCGGAGGGGGCGCGGCTGCTCGACGTGGGCTGCGGGCACGGCCTGCTGCTCGACGAGGCCCGTCGCCGCGGCTACGAGGCCGAGGGCATCGACCTCTCGACGCGGGCGGTGGCCTACGCCAGCGGGCAGCTGGGGCTCTCCGTCCGGGAGCTCGCGCTCGAGGACCTCGGCCGCGAGCAGGACGGTCGCTGGGACGCGGTGGTCATCGCCGACGTGCTCGAGCACCTCGCCGACCCGGCCGCGGCGCTCGTCCGCTGCCATGAGCTGCTGGCGCCCGGCGGCGCGCTGCTCGTAGTGACCCCGGACCCGTCCTCGCTCGCCGCCCGCGTCACCGGACCGCGCTGGTGGGGCTACCTGCCGGCTCACACGATCCTGGTCCCGCGCGCGATCCTGCGCGAGCTCGTGGCCGCGCCGGGCCTGGAGATCGTGCGCGACGTGGCCTTCGTGCGCAGCTTCACGCTCGGCTACTGGCTGGCCGGGCTGGCCGAGCGCGGCCGCCCGCTGGCGGCGCTGGCCGGCGCCGCCCGGCGGCTGCCCTCGTCGGTTCGGCTGTCGCTGTCGCTGGGTGACGAGCGCGTGGTCGTGGCGCGCCGGCCGGCCGTGGATGCGGCGGTTCCGGCGGTGCCGTCCCGGCGCGACGGCGCGCGCAGCGCGGCCGCCGAGCCCGCGCGCTGAGCGCGGCCTCAGCCCGGGCGGGGAACGGCCGCTCGGTCGGGGACGCCCGCCCTCACCGCGGCCAGCAGCATTGCCGCCGCCGTCGCCGCCTGTACCGCGAGCACGAGCAGCGCGAAGGTCTCCAGGTCGGTCACCCCGGAGATCAGCAGCACGGAGGGCTCGAGCACCGCCCCGACGGCGAGCAGGATCAGGAACATGCGTCGGCGCAGGGCGAGCTGGTACTGCACGGCCAGGTACGTGCAGGCCAGCAGCACCATCGCGACCCCGAGCGTGAACAGCGCGCCGCTCGCATCGGTCAGATCGGACCCGAACCCGACGCGGATCAGCTGCTCGGGCACGGCGGCGAAGATCAGCAGCGCGGGGACGGCCAGCACGCCGACGATCGCCAGCGCGCGCACGAGCGCGTGGCGCGGGTCCTGGCCCTCGCGCACGCGGCGGGCGGTGTCGGGGACGAGCTGCATGCTGAGCCCGATCGCGACCCAGATGATGGCCTTGGCCGCCACCGAGATCGCCGCGTAGGAGCCCGCGAGGTCGCCGCCCACCTGGTGCTTGACGATGATCACGTCGATGTTCTGCAGGATCGCGACGAGCGTGAGTCCGACGACCGGCGCCCACGTCTCGACCGCGAGCGAGCGCAGCCGGAATCGCTCTGGGCCGTGGTCCGAGGGGCCGGTGCGTGCCCACAGCACGGGCACGAGCACCGCGGCGGCCACGAACATCGAGACCGGCGTACCCAGGTAGGCCCCTGTGACCGCGCCGCCGATCCCGTAGAGCACGAGCCCGAAGACCAGGCGGCCGCTGGCCTCGCCGAGGATGCTTAGGCCGACGGGGCGGTAGGCGTGCAGGCCCTGGAGCACGCCGCGCAGCACGGACACCAGCACCCATGCGCAGCCCGTCACCGGCACAGCAGCCGCCGCCCACACCTGGTCGACCCCGATCATCGAGGCGAGCGGTTTGCGCGCGAGCGCGGATACGAGCGCGACGCCGGCGGTGATGACCAGCAGGCGGCGCAGCCAGTGGGCGACGGTCGCCGCGACCGCCCCGCCGCTTCCCAGCCGGCCCAGCGCGGTCTCGCGCGCGGTCGCCACCAGCATCGCGGAGCCGGGGACCGAGAGGATGATGTAGGTCGACAGCAGCGCCGCAAGCGAGCCGTAGTCCGAAGCGCCGAGCAGGCGCGCGAACACGATCGTGAAGACCAGCGCGAGGACGTTGGCGCCGAGTGCGGCGCCGGCGAGGCCGGCCGCCCTTACGGTGTCCGCGCTGCCCAGACCGGAAGGGAGCGCGTCGCCCAGCCGTCCGCTGAGGCGGGCCGTCCTCACTCTCGCCATCCGCGCACGGTAGCCGAAGCTGGGCGATATCCGGCGCGCAAGCGAGGGGCGCCCGGCGGCGTCGCTACCGGCGCTGGCGGGCGACCAGCGGCTGCGTGGCGATGGGGTCGAGCCGCTGCAGGTTGGCGATCGCCAGGCGCTCCGACGCGGGGTCGCGTCCCCCGAGCGAGATCAGGCGCAGGGTGTTCCAGCCGCTCAGGTTGTCGGGCTCGTCGCGGAGCGCGCTCGTGATGATCGCCTTGCCCGACTGGTATTGGCCTTGCCCGACGATGACCAGAGCGCGCAGGAAGTCCGGGTCGCGGTTGGGGTTCAGGAACCGGGCTCGGTTCAGGTCATCGGCTGAGCGCGCCGGGCCCAGTGCCCCTGTCTGAGTGATCGCCCGCGTCTGCAGCCGGTAGTCGCGCTCGAGCACCACCAGCCAGCCGACGACGAGCACCGCGACCACCGTCACCGCCGCCCGAATCGCGATCGCCGCGCCGCGGCTCACAGCTGCTCCGCGATGCGCGGCGCCTCGCGCCTGAAGAGCCACACCGCGATCACGCAGACCGCGATGAAGATGGCCGCGGGCGCGATCAGCTTGTCGTAGCCTCCGGCCGCCTGAGCCGGGGTCGGGGCCGTCGGGTCGATGATCCACCTGCGCGCCAGCTCGAACAGGGGCGCAAGGGGATTGATCAGGATCAGGTCCTTCAGGCCCTGGGGCACGACGTCGACCGGATAGAGCACCGGCGTGGCGTAGAACAGCGCCGTGGCGAACACGCCCCAGATGATCGCCGTGTCGCGGAAGCGCGGGTACAGCGTCGAGACGATCATCGCGACGGCTGTGGTGATGACGAACAACGCGGCGAGGATCGGCACGATCCCGAGCCAATGCCACGTCGGTTGGACCCCTCGCACGATGATGAACACGAACACGACGACGAGGTTCAGCGCGAGGTTGAAGAACGCGGTGAGGACGACCGAGGTCGGGATGACCACGCGCGGGAACTGCGTCTTGCGGACTATCCCCTCCTGGCCGACGATCGAGGTGACCGCCACCACCGTCGCCTCCGAGAAGAACCCGAACAGGACGATGTTGAGCAGCAGCATGTCCGGATAGTGCGGAACCTGCGAGCCGATCCGGAAGACCTTCGTGAAGACCGCCAGCAGCACGCCGAAGAGCATCAGCGGCCTGGCCACCGACCACACGTAGCCGAACACCGTCCCGAAGTAGGCCTTCTTGAAGTCGCTGACCGAGATCAGCGTCAGGAGCTCGAGCGAGCGCTTCCAGCCGCCACCCAGGGCCGACGGCCCGGATACCTCGCGCAGAACAGGATCGTCGGCGCCCTCCTCGGGCACGGCCGCCAGCTGCCGTCTCACGGCTGGGGATCGGTGTCGATGACGGGCTCCATGTCCACGTGCGGGGCCATGTAGCCCCAGCGCGGGGCGGTTCCGTAAACGACGAAGTCGACCAGCCGCAGCGCCTGCATGGCCAGGTCGCCTCCTTCGTTGGTACGGCGCACCCAGCAGTCGAGGTAGTAGTGCCCTGGCACCAGCCGGTTCTCGATCTCGCCGCGCAGCACCACGCGCTGGCCGGCGGCGACCCTGTCGCCCTGGCGCTCGTCGAGCGTGCGCTTGAACCCGAACAGGACCAGTCCGTCCGGGGTTTGGACGTGCAGCCCGAACTCGGGCTCGACCAGATCGCGGCGGGCCTCGATGGTGGCGTCGAGGATCAGCGGCGAGCCCTGCTCCACGTTCTCGATGCGCTCCCCGTCCTGGGACTCGAGGTGGGCGTGCACCACTCGCGCGACCACGTCGGGCGCGGCGGCCGGGACTTCGGGGTCGTCCTTGTTGGTGACGAAGCCGAAGTTCTGCTTGTAGTAGCGCAGCGCGGTCTGCTCGGGGTCCCCGATGAACTTCAGGTCGCCGTCGTGGATGAGCATCGCCCGGTGGCAGTACTTCTCGACGCTGCTCATGTCGTGCGTGACGAGCACGATCGTCTTGCCCGCACGCTTCTTCTCGTGGAAGAAGTCGTTGCACTTCTGGGCGAAGTTGGCGTCGCCCACGGCCAGCACCTCGTCGATGAGCATGATGTCGGCGTCGGCCTGGACCATGACCGCGAAGGCCAGGCGCACCATCATCCCCGAGGAGTAGTTCTTGAGCTTGACCTCGACGAAATCCCGGAGCTCGGCGAAGTCGAGCACAGCGTCAAGCCTGCGCCGCGCCTCGCGCTTGGTGAGGCCCATGAGCACACCGTTGAGGACCCCGTTCTCGCGCGCGGTCAGATCGGGGTTGAAGCCGACCCCGAGCTCGATGAACGGAGCCACCCGGCCGGCGATCCGGATCCTGCCCGCGTCGGCTCTGTAGATGCTCGCGAGGATCTTGAGCAGGCTGCTCTTGCCGGAGCCGTTGCGCCCGACGATGCCGAAGAACTCGCCCCGATGCACGTCGAATGAGAGGTCGCGCAGGACGTGCAGCTCGCGGTAGTCCACGCGCCGCAGCGGTCGCACCGCACGCTCCTTGAATGAGTCGATCCGGTGCTCCGGGATGCGGAAGGTCTTGTCTACGCCGCGCACCTCGATCGCGAGCGGCCCCGCGAGCAGGCGCTCGCGCGAGGGGACGGGGAGGATCGGCTCCGCGTCCTCGTCCAAGGGGATGGGGCTGGTCACATCGGTCATCGGCGCGTCCTCGCGCGGGGCACGCTCCCGTGCGCGCAGTTCCCGCAGGCTAACAGCAGCATCCTGGCGGGGAACCGTAGGCCAGGAGCCGGGTACAGTGTCCGACTCCCATGAGCGCCTCGGCCCACCAAGCTACAGGCGTGGCCGCCGCGGAGCCGGCGGCGCGGCCGGCCCGACCGGCGGCCGCCGCCTCGCGCCCGGGCTTGCAGGCCTGGCTCCCGACCATCGTGGTCACCCTGCTCACGTTGGGGGGCGGCGCACTGCGCGTGGCGGTCGCGCACCAGTCCATATTCGCCGACGAGCTGTCGACCTACTGGATCGTCTCGGCGCACAGCTTCAGGGGCGTGCTGGACGTCGTGCACTCGAACGCGGAAATCACCCCGCCTCTGTACTTCGTCGCCTCGTGGATCACCGGCCACGACAGCAATTCGCCCGAGCTGCTGCGTCTCCCGTCGCTGGTCGCGGGGATAGCCACCATCCCGCTGGTCTACGCGCTGGGCCTGCGCACGGTGGGGAGGGCGACCGCGCTGGTGGCGACCGCGATCACCACGCTGGCCCCGTTCATGATCTATTACTCCGCCGAGGCGCGCGGCTACGGCGTGATGATGGCGCTGGTCGTGCTGTCGACGCTGGCGATGCTGCTCGCCGTGGACACGCGCCGTGTCGGCTGGTGGGTGGTGTATGCCGCCGCGTCGTGCGCGGCGATGTACACCCACTACACGGCGGCCTTCGCGCTCGCCGCGCAGCTCGTCTGGCTGCTGTGGGCCCATCCCGCCGCTCGCAAGGCCGCGCTCCTGGCCAACGTCGGTGCCGCGATCGGGTTCCTGCCCTGGGTCGACGGCGCGATCAAGGACTTCAACTCGCCGACGACGAAGATCCTCGACGCGCTTTCGCCCTTCACGTTCCACGACGTGGTGATCGCGCTCGCGCACTGGACCTACGGCTATCCGTACGCGACCCTGCGCCTCGGTGACCTGCCGGGCACGCCGGCGATCCTCCTCCTGACTGCGGCCGTGGCCGTCGCGCTGGGCGGCCTCGCGCTGAGGTGGCTGCGTGCGCGCCCGGTCGGCGGGCGGATCTCGATCGACCGCCGGCTCGTGCTCGTGGTCGTGATCGCGTTCGGGGTTCCCGTCGGCGAGGCGCTGGCCAGCGCGGTGAGCACCAACGTCTTCGGGGTGAGGAACCTCGCCTCCGCGTGGCCCGCGCTCGCGCTCGTCTTCGCCGCGCTGCTCATGGCCGCCGGACCTCGGTTGCGCTACGTGGCGGTGGGCCTCGCGATCGTCTCGTTCGCGATCGGAGGCGTGAAGATGCTGCTCAAGCGTTACGAGCGCCCGAGATACGCCGACGCCGCCGCCTTCGTCGACCGCAATGCCGCGCCGGGCGACGTCGTCCTCGACGTCACGGGGCTGCTCAGCCCCGGGCCGTTGACTGGGCTGGACGTGACGCTGAGCAAGCCGCATCCGCTGCTCCGCGGCGCGGCACCGGCCGAGCGGGACCACCCCTTCAATATCTTCGACAAGCTCGTTCCGCTCTCCGTCGCGAGCCGCCAGGCCGCCGTTCTGGCCCGTGGCAGGAGCCGGATCTTCGTCGTCGTCAGCGTCTCCAATAAAATCAAGAGCGCGAGGCAGATCCCGAGGAGCAGGCTGTCGATTCCTCCGCCCTACCGCCGCGTTTCGCTTCGCTTCTATCCCGGGGTGATCAACACGATCGTGGCGATCTACGCCCCGCGCCCGGCGGCTAGGACGGCTTAGTCGCCAGCACGACGTTGTGGGCGCCCAGGCGGCGCACGAGCGGCGTGCGCTCGACCGCACGCTCGGCCGCGGCCGCTGCGCGCAGCGCTCTCTCGGGCACGAAGTCGGGCACCATCCCGAGCTGCTCGGAGAGCAGGATCTCGGCCCCGCCGGCCCGCAGGCCGCCGGTCACCTCCTCCTCGGGGATCAGCCGCTCCTCGCCGGTGTCCTGAGGGACCTTGGCCATCAGGCGCCCCCAGTAGGGGTTGCGAGGGTTGTGGTCCCAGACCAGGACCCGGCCGCCCGGGCGCGCCACCCGGACCATCTCGATCAGCGTCCGTCGCACGTCGCCGGGGTCGGCGATGTGGTGCATCACGGCCACGGTCAGCACCAGGTCGAAGCTGTCGTCCTCGAACGGGATCTCGGTGCCCGAGGCCTGGACCGCCTCGATCTCGGGCATCCGGGCCCGCAGCACGTCGAGCATCCCGTCCGAGGGGTCGATGCCCGACATCTGGTAGCCGGCCTGGGCCAGGCGGGTGGCGAGCACCCCCGTCCCGCAGCCGACGTCGAGGCCCTTTCCGCGCGGGCAGTGCTCGACCACGAAGCGCGTGCGCTTGCGCAGGTAGTGCTCCACGACGTGCGCCGGGAGCGCCTCGTCGTAGACCTCGGCGATGGTGTCAAAGTGGGAGTTGCTCATGCGCCTCCTCGTCGTCGGCCGAACGCGAGGCGACGAAGGCAGGGGCCCGCTCCAGCCGCCTCGGGGAGGAATGCCTGAAGCGGAGGATGAGCTGGATCATCCGCAGACCGACCTGGATCGCGGCGAGCCGCTTGCCGGTCACCGACGACTCGCCGACGCGCGGGAGGTAGTTGACGGGCACCTCCACGAAGCGCGTGCCCGAGGTGATCGTGAGCAGCATGATCTCGGCCCCCGCGTGGCTGCCGCCGACGGTCATGCTGGCCGCCACCTGCTCGGCGGTCCCGCGCCGCAGCAGCCTGTAGGTGCAGCCGACGTCGCTCAGGTGACTCGTGTTGAACAGCGCCTCGGCCATCTTGGCCACGGCCCAGTTCCCCCAGCGCAGGAACCAGTCCATGTTGGCGTCGGCCCAGATCAGCTCGCGCGTCGTGCGGGTGCCGAAGACCACGTCGCACTCGTTGCTGTAGACGAGCAGCTTGGAGATGTCCTCGGGCAGGAAGGTGCCGTCAGGCTCGGCGAGGACGATCAGGTCGCCCCGTGCCTCGACCAGCCCCCGCCGCGTCGCGTGCCCGTAGCCCTGGCGCGGCTCGTGGACGATGCGCGCCGGCGTCTGGGCGACCTCCTCGCGGGTGCCCTTCTCCGCGTTGTTGTCCACCACGAGGACCTCGTCGACCAAGCCGGTCTCGAGGAAGCCCTCGATCACCGCGCGGATGGAGTCGCGCTCGGCGTAGGTCATGAGCACGACGGATACGCTTTTGCCGTTCCACATCAGAAAATTCGCCCCCGGGTCGGCCGGACGGCCTTCCCGCTTCCGGCGGGCGGCCTTGCCCCCTTCCGGCGGGCGGCGGCGGATTGTAACCCGGCCTTGGAAGCGCAAGCGCTGCGGGCCTGCGGCGGTTCATGACTCAATAGACTCTCGCGCCGACGATGATCGCCTTCGGCACCTCGATCACCAAGCCCGACGTCTACCGCCGGTTTGCGGAGCGCGGCATCAAGCTCGCTGCCGAGCCGGACTCTGTGGTCTACGACCTGCCCTCGATCGGCTCGCTCTTCGAGAGCTACAACGCGGTGATCGACCGGGCGGCCGCGCGCGACGACGTCGAGGCGCTCGTGCTCATGCACCAGGACGCCGAGATCGTGGATCCCGACTTCTGCAGCAAGGTGCGCGAGACGCTGCGCGACCCCGACGTCGGCCTGATCGGCTGCGTTGGCGCGGTGGGCGTGCGCAGCATCGCCTGGTGGGAGGGCTCGGTCGCCACCGCCTCGTTCCTGCATCAGTTCGAGGAGCACGGCGGCGGCGCGCTGCCGGCGTTCTCATGGAGCTGGGACGACGCGCCGCCATACGCGCGCTGTGGCGAGGTCGAGACGCTCGACGGGTTCCTGCTCGTGCTCTCGCCGTGGACGATCCAGAACATCCGCTTCGACGAGTCGCTGGGCCAGCTGCACGGCTACGACTTCGACTTCTGCCTCCAGGTCCGGGCCGCCGGGAAGAAGGTCGTGACCGCCGACTTCAGCGCCATCCACGCCCACGCGCTGGTGCCGTTCACGAACCCGGACCACTGGACCGAGGCGCACGTCAAGGTGGCCGAGAAGTGGGACGGGCGCATCCCCGGCGTCGGCACGGCCGCGGGCACTTGGCAGCAGCGCGCGCACCGTGCCGAGGCCGAGTACGAGGCCGCGCGGGTGGTCGACTGGTCCAAGGCGCTCGACCGCCAGGCGCGCGTGCGCGAGCTCGAGCGCGAGCTCGCCGAGCACGAGGAAAGCATCTCCTGGCGTGCGACGGCGCCTCTGCGTAAGCTCAACGGCAAGGCGGCCAACGGCTCCGAGCGCGCGGGTCGTTTCAGGCTCCGGGAGCGCCTCACCGCCGGCACACGCGCCGGCGCCGGCAGCTGACTGGCCGGCGATGATCGCGTTCGGCTGCTCCATCACCGAGCCCGACCCGTACGTCGCGTACGTCGAGCCGGGTCTGCGGCTCGCGGCCGAGCCCGACTCAGCGGTCCTGGCCTACGCGGCCGTGGGCTCGATCGGCCGCAGCTACAACCTGCTGCTCGACGCCGCCTCTCGCCACGAGGATCTCGAGGCGCTGGTGCTGGTGCACCCATTCATCGAGATCGCGGACCCCGACTTCTGCGCCAAGGTCAGGGACGCGTTCGCCGACCCCGACGTGGCGGTCGTCGGCTGCGCCGGCGCGACCGGCGTGCGCACCATCGCCTGGTGGGAGGGGTCGGTCAGCGCTCCGGGCATGACGCTGCGCTACCAGGACCACGGCGGCGGCGAGGTGCCCGCCTACGCTTGGGCGGGGGCCGACACCGTCGCGCGCGAGGTCGACGTGGTGGACGGCAACCTGCTCGTCCTGTCGCCGTGGGCGGTGCGGAACGTCCGCTTCGACGAGTCGCTGGTGATGGGCCACGGCTTCGACTTCGACTACTGCATGCGCGTCCGCTGCGCGGGCCGCAAGGTCATTACCGCCGACCTGAAGGCCACCTACCACAGCGGAGTCGACCTGATCCCCGAGCTGAGTCAGTGGGTGGAGTGCAACGTCCAGATGGCCGAGCGCTGGGACGGGCGGATGCCGGCCTCTGCAGGCGGCGGCGTCCCGACGGGCGCGCCGTCGGAGAACGGCGCGTGGAAGGACCGTGCCCGCCTGGCCGAGGCCAAGCGCGAGGCTGCGCGTGCGATGGCCTACTCCCACGTGCTGGCCTGGGACGCGCGCGTACAGGCGCTCGAGCGCGAGATCGAGGCGCGCACCCAGTCGCTGTCCTGGCGCGCGACGAGGCCGTTGCGCCAGGCGGTCAACGTCGGGCGTCGCGCCGCGAGCAGGCGCCGCTCGGCGCCCGGCCAAGGGGGCGCCGAGCGAAACCGCTGGTGGCGCTGAGCCGCTCCCGTTACCCCGCGCTGAGCGTCCCCGCCCTGAGCGACCGCACCAGCGGGCGCAGGCGCTTGGGCACCGAGCTCGTCGACGGCGCGGTCGTCTGGGCCGACTTCAGCGCGGAGTTCGTCGCGCTCGCCGCGAGCGTCTGCGACTGCGCCGCGGCGGCCGACGGACACGGCGCGCCGGTCGCCGTCTCGGTGACCTTCTCGTCGAAGAACGCTCCCGTCTGCGTCTGCGCGAAGGGCGTGAAGACCGCGGCCCCGTAGTGGTCGCCGCAGGTCGCGGGGGCGGTCAGCAACGTGGGCTGCGGCAGGCCGGGGAAGACGAACAGGAACAGGTTCACCGGCGTCTGGGGCAGGTTGTCCAGCGTGGTCCCGACCGTGCCCGGCAGCAGCTGGTTGACCGCGACGAACTTCGCCGTCTGGGTCGCGGTCACCGGTGCCGTGACGAACTGCCTGAGCGGCGCGGTCGGGGTGGCGGCGGCGAAGAACACCCTGCCGACGACGGTCCCGACGAGCGGCGAGCTGAGGATCACGAGCCCGATCTGGGAGTTCGCGGGGCAGGTCGGCGGCGCCGCGCTCCCAACGTTGAATTGCGCGTCCGTGCACGGCGTGATGCCGGCGAGCTTGGCGAAGTTGATGCTCGTCCCCTGCGGCAGGTACACGGTGCTCTTCTTGATCTGCGCCTGGCTGCGCGGGAACTCGGTGCCGGGCTGCAGGACCCCGGCGATGACGCCCTCCTGCACGCTCGCGCGCACGGTCCCGGGCAGGAAGACGGCGACCGGGTTGAACGGGACGCCCGCGCAGTCGGTCGGCGTGTAGCTGCTGAACTTGACCGACTGCGTGCTCGGAGCGTCATAGGAGGTGGCAATGGCCGACGTGCTCGCGGCGCCGCAGCTCGTCGGGTTGGTCATGAACGCCTTGCCGAGCGGGCCGACGCCGTTCAGCGTGAGGGTGATCGACTGGATCTGGATCCCGACCGGGAGCCCGCCGCCGAGCACCGGCAGCGTGCGCGGCAGGTTGTCGAACCTGGTGGTGAGGCCGAAGTCGCCCGGCACCCGCACGCTCGCGGGCCCCGACATCGTGATCTTGCCCAGCACGCCGCCGAGCGGCCGGATCACCATCCCGATGCGCGCCGGCTCGCTGCCGGTCGGGGCGACGTTGTAGACGTCACCGGTGGACTGGACGGGCGGCAGCAGGGGGAGCAGGTCCTGCTTGGCCGTCGAGGTCACCGACCCGATCTTCGACGAGGCCGCGCAGTTGTCGGCGGCCAGGTCGGCGACGGTGCACTTCGTGGCCGCGGTTGGGTTGCCGACGAGTCCCGCCGGGAGGTTCACGACCGTGCTCTTCACGTCGTCGCTGGCGCTCGAGTACGAGAAGTTGAAGGTCGTCGTGAAGTTCGGGTGCGCCGCCGCGGTCGTCGTCGAAGGCGTCGCCGTGAAGCTCGACATCGTGACGGTGGCCGACGCGTTCGTCGCGCCCAGCAGCAGCAGTCCCGCGACCGCTGCGGTAAGGATCAGTCCCTTCCTCATGGTCCCTGCACTCCCCTCCGCGGGCCCGCACCAGGCCCACGCTCGGTCAACGCGAAAAGACTACCGCCGCGGCTCGAGCTGCGCGACGATGAAACCTTGGCGGTCGGAGTAGATCGGCACGATCCTGAACCGCTCGTTGAGACGCTCGAGCACCCAGCCCTGCAGCCTGGTGGGCAGGCCGGGGACGCTCTGGAGCAGCGGATCGAGATCCCGCCGGGCACGCAGCAACGTGAGCGCGCGCCACGTGGACTGGTCCATCAGCACGCGCTCGCCGGGGCGCAGCCCTGCGATCGCCTTGCGCAGGTCGGGGAGGCGGGACGAGGCCACGAAGCTCTCCTCGAGCGGCTCGCCGAGCGGGAGCTTGTTGGCGCGCCCGGTTCGCATCATGATCTCGGTGCCGAGATCGGGCGTCGTGAGCACCACGATCCGCCGGTCGGGCGGCAGGTAGGTGCGCACCAGCCGCTCGCCCTCGGGCGTGCGCGCGTCCAGCGCCGGCATGTGCCACAGGCGCTGGAGCGACGCGCGCAGCCCGTGACCCGCCGGCGGGATGTGGCCCAGCGCCGAGCGGTCGAAGCGCCCGCCCACCGCCGGCCAGGCGACTGCGACGAGCACGGCCGCAAGCCCCGCCCCGAACGCCAGCCCGCCGAGCCGGTGGGCGCGGGAGGCGCTCGAGCGCAGCAGCAGGCTGAGCCACAGGGCCCCCGTCACCAGGGCGGGGAGCGAGACGTAGAGCAGCAGATAGGTCGCCGAGCGGTTGTCGGCGTAGCTGAACAGCGCGACCCCGTAGGCGGTCATGCCGGTCAGCGCGACGAAGGAGACGCGGTCGTGCACGACCCTGCCCGGCCGCATCCGCACGAACAGGACGATGGCGGCGGCCGAGGCCAGGTAGAGGCCGGCGAGCGCCGCCCCGGGCGACCAGTTCTCGAAGCCGTAGGTGATCGCGCCGGCGGTACCGCCGAGCAGGAACTCGCGCACGTAGATCAGGTACTGGTGCCAGTGCGGCAGCTCGCCGGTGCCGGCCAGCGTCGCCCCGGCCAGGATCAGGTGCGCGGCGACGCAGGCCGCGGCGGCGAGGCCGAGCTGCTTGCCCAGCCAGCGCAGCCGATCGCCGGCCGGTCGCAGGACGGCCAGCAGGCAGAGCATCGACAGGACCGTCAACAGCGTGTAGGCGAAGCCCTCCAGGGCCCACACCGCGGAGACGCCGAGCACGACGAACGTCGCCGCGCGCGCCGCCGTCGAAGCCCTCGGCCAGCGCACGCCCGCGACGGTCGCGAGCACGGCGGCCATCGGCAGGCCGAAGCGCAGCGGGCCCTGCTGGGGCAGCGCGCCGATCGGATAGGCGAGGTTGTAGACGAAGGCCACCACTCCGACGGCGAGCGCCGAGCCGGCCAGCAGCCGCGACACGCCCGCGATCCGCAGCACGCAGTAGGCCGACGCGTAGACGAGCGCGGTGAGGATCCCGTCGAGCAGGCCGTAGGTCCCGTGGCCGATCGGGGCGATCTGGAACCAGCCGGCCAGGAAGTACACAGAGCCGACGCCGTACTGCGAGACCGGGTCGTTCACCAGCAGCGCGCCGCCGGCGAGCAGCTGGTTCGTCGCGCCCAGCAGGACGTCGTGGTGGAACATGATCACGCCGGTGTCGTCGAACAGGCTGGGCACGCCGACGGTCTTGGGCATGACCACGACCATGTCGGGCACCGCCAGCAGGACGAGGCCGATCAGGACGACGTCGACGGCCGGGCCCCACGGGCGCCGCAGCCGTGGCAGCGAGCGCGAGGCGTAGACGGCCACCACCGCCGCCACCGCCAGCGCGCCGAGGGCCAGCCCGAACAGGTCGAGCGTGTGCAGGTTGCCGGCGCACAGGACGGTCCCGAAGACGAGCGCCGCGACGATGGCGGTGGCCGTGCCCGCCGACCCGGTCCTGCGCAGCAGCGCGGGCCATTCGCGCGGCCGTGTGGCTCGCGCGAGCACCCCGCCGGCGGCGATCCACCACAGCGCCATCGCCACCAGCAGCACGTTGGCGCCGTCGTGCCACGGGAGCGCGCCCGAGAGCTTCACCGCGAGCAGGGCGACGCTCAGGGCGCCGGCCAGGATCGCCGCCAGCAGCCCCAGCGCGGCAGCGTTGGGCCCCGCGGCCAGCGCGGCGGTCAGGCGCGGGACGGCGACCAGGGCCAGCGGGAGCACCACCGCGAAGGCGACGACGTAGAGAGCGGTCTTCGCGCTCTGGTTCTGATCGCCGGCGTACTGCAGGTACCCCGCGCGGGTGTAGGGCTGGTCGATCACCCACACCAGCGCGATCAGCGTCAGCATCGTGCCGAAGACGAGCGTGACGGTGAGCGTCACCGTGGCGCCCAGCCCGGCGCGCGCGCTGCGCCCGTCGCGCGCGGCGCTGTTCTCCTCCGCGTCCTGAGAGGGCGGGGCGATGATGTCCATCGTGCGTTCAGCCATGTCCGATGGGCCGGTAGCCCCGGAATGCTAGTTGAGACCACGGGCCACGGCCGCAGCCGGCGAACGCCGCCTTCGACCGGCGCTCCCGCGGTCTGATGCCACGCGACGCGCCGGCATCGAATTCAAAGAGGAGGCCAACATCGATCCCATGATCGACCCGGCGCCGGCCACGCTGCTGGCGCTCGCCGCCCGTTACAAGGTCATCGTGGTGGACGACGGCGGCACGGATGCGACCGCCGCGGTGGCCGAGGACTGGTTGCGCCGGCACGATCCGGCCGTGCGGCTGCTGGCCCACGACGGCAATCCCGGCTACGGGGCGGCGATCGGGACAGGCACGACCCCGTTGCTGCGCTTGTTCGTCTCGTGGGTTTACAACCGCACGGTGGGGCTGCTGGTTTGGGTCCGCGACGTGGACTGCGCCTTCAAGCTCATGCGCCGCGAGATCCTCGACACCTAGCTCGTTGCCCGCGCGCGGAGATGGGGCTTCCGGATCACGCAGAAGGCGGTGCGCCACTATCCCCGCCCGGCGGGCGAGACCACGGTCGGGGTCAGCGACATCCCGCGAGGTGCTTTCCGGCCCGGCGCGGGCCGCGACACGACGCACCGCGAGCGGCGCGTAGCGACACCGCTACCGTGGCGCGTAGCCGCACACGATGTGGGGCACGTAGCCGCGCGCGGTGTACTCGGCGACGAGCTTGAACTGCGAGGCGTACTGGGGTGGAGGCGGCCCGCATTTGTGGACCAGCGACTTGGCGAAGGTGGGCAGGGGGAAGGAGACGAAGTCCGGCGCGCGGGCGCGCGCCTGCGCGATCCACACCCCCTGAGCCGCGCCCGGGCCGGGATTCCGCAGAGATCGTCTGACGATCGGCGGCACTCTAGTGACCTGCGGCGGGAGCCCGCGCACCTGCGGCCGCGACCAGGCTAGACTGCCCGATCTCGTGACGCTGACCCGCTTGGACTTCGACCCCTACTTCGGCGATCCGACCCGCTGGGCGCACTCGCTCGCCCACTCGGGCGAGCTGATGATCCCGTGCCTGGACGCGGTGGGCGCGCGATCGGTGGCGGAGGTCGGCGCCTACGCCGGCGACCTGACCCGGCTCCTGACCGCCTGGGCCGCGGAGACGGGCGCGCACGTCTCGGCGATCGACCCCTCGCCCCAGCCCGAGCTCGTGCGGCTCGATCGCGACCGCCCCGAGCTCGAGCTGATCCGCGAGACGAGCCTCGAGGCGCTCCCGCGCATCCCGATGCCCGACGTGCTGATCATCGACGGCGACCACAACTACTACACGGTCGCCGAGGAGCTGCGGGTGATCGCCGAGCGCGCTCCGGACCCCGAGCTGCCGCTGCTGCTCTTCCACGACGTCTGCTGGCCGCACGGGCGCCGCGACGACTACTTCTCGCCCGACCTGATCCCAGAGGACTACCGCCAGCCGCTCGCCGGGGACGATGGGGGACTCTTCCCGGGCGACGAGGGCCTGCGCGTCGGTGGGCTGCCCTACCCCAAGTCGGCGGCCCACGAGGGCGGGCCGCGCAACGGCGTGCGCACGGCGATCGAGGACTTCGTCGCCGATCGCGACGGGCTGCGCTTCGTGATCGTGCCGGCGTTCTTCGGCTTCGGTGTGGTCTGGCATCGCGAGGCGCCCTACTCGGAGGAGCTCGACCAGATTCTCGACCCCTTCGATCGCAACACGCAGATCGAGCGGCTGGAGGCCAACCGCGTGCTGCACCTGGCGCGGGCGCAGGTCGAGATGACCAGGAACTGGAAGCTGCAGGACCGCGTCAACCGCCAGGAGGCGGTGCTACGACGGCTGCTGGGCTCGAGCGCCTTCGGCGTGGCCGAGCGCCTGTCCAAGCTGCGCGACCGCGCTGGATTGTGGACCGAGTCCACGGTGGTCTCCAGGGACGAGATCCGCCGCGCGCTCGAGGACTAGCTCCCTCCCTGCAGCGCGGGACCGTCGCCCGTGGGCGCCCGGTAGACGACGCGCCCGGCGCGTGAGAGCGCAGGCACGTCGGCGGGGTAGCCGTTCGCCGCGTCGACGAGCAGGTAGCGGGCGCCGTAGCTGCGCCCCATGATCGCGAGAGCGCGGGGGTCGCCGCGCGTGAACGCCGCCTCGTTGAGGGCAAGGCGCTCCGGGAACGGGTTGAAGGGCCTGGCCGCGCTGTTGGAGTCGACCCCGTCGAGGTAAGGCTGGGAGTAGAGCCAGCCCTCGAGGAGGACCCGCCGCTCCGAGAAGCCGGAGTACTGGTAGGCGAGGGGGACGAGGTTGGTGTGCGCCGTAGAGGCTGTCGATCGGCGTGTCGAGCGCCCCCGACGGCCACCACCGCCCGGTACGCCAGCGCGGCTGCGGGCCAGCGCGACGCGGGCACGAGCAGCCGGAGGTACAGGTGCCCTTCCGTCGACCGGCCCCCGAAGAGGTCGAGCTGGAGCGGCAGCCACATCAGCGCACGCCAGCGCGGCCGCCCACGCCGTGCCCAGCACGACGAGCCTGGAGGTGCGGCCGGCAAGCGCAGGTCTGCTGCGCCAGGCCAGCGCGAGCCCCTCGGCGGAGAGGAGGCAGCCCGCCACGATCCACTAGGGGAAGAAGCAGTACAGGTTCTCGGTGTCGGGCTCGCCGAGCGTCAACGTCCCGATCAGGGCCCGCGCACAGCAGCGGCCAGGCCTGACCGGGCCGCAGGCGCCGGCGCTGCCTGCGCGCGAGCCAGATCAGGCCGGCGAGCTGCGCGGCGAGCAGGCCGAGGAGACCGACGAGCACGCTGAGCACGCCGAGCGTCGAGAAAACGGTCACCTTGGCCGGGATCGCCGGCAGCGCGTCGCGGAACGCGTACTTCACCAGCACGACGCCGTTTCTTCGTCGAACCCCGCCGGCAGCTCGGGCCCCAGGCGGCTCGTGTGGCCGCGGTACTGGAGCAGCTATACGGTGGCGGCGACGAGCACCGTCACCGCCGCCGTGGGCACGGCGGCGGGGGGAGGCGGCGCTCGGCCGCCCACGCCCAGAGGACGTGGAGCGCGCCGAAGGCGCGGCCGTCCGCCGCGGGGCCGGTGAAGAGGTCGAAGTGCAGCGGGAGCCACATCAGCACGGCCAGCGCGGCCACCCATGCCAGGCCGAGCGCGGCGAGCCTCGGCGCGCGGCCGGTCAAGTGCGGCCTGGTCCGCCAGGCCAGCGCGAAGCCCTCGGCGGAGAGCAGGCAGCCCGCGACGATGCCGTAGGCGAAGAAATAGAACTGGTTCTGGGTCCCGGGCTCGCCCAGCGTGAGCGTCCCGATCAGGCCCGCGCACAGCAGCGCGAGCAGCCACGCCTGGCCGGGCCGCAGGCGCCAACCCTGGCGCCTCGCCAGCCAGATCACGCCGATCAGCTGGGCGGCGAGCAGGGCGAAGAGGCCCACGAGCACGCCGAGCGTCGAGACGACGGCCTCCTTGGCCGGGAGCGCCGGCAGGGCGTCGCGCAGCCCGAACTTGACCAGCGTGACGCCGGTCATGTCCTTGAACGCCGCCAGCAGGTCGGGGCCGAGACGGCTCGAGTGCCCGCGGTACTGGAGCAGGTACACCGTCGCGGCCACGACCAGCGTCACCGCCGCCGCCGGGGCGGCGGCGGGGGGAAAGCGGCGCTCGGAGGCCCACGCCCACACGACGTAGAGCGCGATCGCGACGAAGATCAGCGGCAGCAGCGCGATCTTCGCGTCCGAGGCGCCGATCGCGAACAGCGCCACCAGCAGCCACTCGCCGGATCGCAGCTCGCTGCCGCGCGCGGCGAGGCGCTCGCCGAGCAGGCGTATCAGCGGCACGAAGATCACCAGGCCGAGGAGGAAGCTCGGGCTGCGGAACAGGTAGGTGAAGAAGAAGCCGAAGAACGGGTCGTGGGCGAGGACGGTCTGCCTGGCGTCGAGCCGCAGCTGACCCACGAAGAAGGCGAGCGCGGCGGCGCCGAGCCCGACCTTCGCGCTGCGCGAGAGGCTCTGGCCGGCGACGACGAGCTCGAGCACCGCGAGCACTACGAGCGGCAGGATGAAGAGCCGGAAGTAGATGACCGGGAGCCCGAGGCCCGTCACCTGGCTCGCCGCGGCGAAGTGGATGTTGACGAAGTAGTGGTAGGGGAGCGGCTCGCCGGCGACGCTCGGTTCCATGATCGGCCAGTGGTGCTTGGCGTCGGCCGCGATAGCGATCCAGCGCGGATAGTCGGGGAAGTAGTTGACGGTCTCGGTGCCGGGCAGGGGGGAGCCCGCGAAGTAGGCGAGCGCCACGTACGCCGCGGCCAGCAGGCAAACGCCGGCCACGAGCCACGCGAAGCGATGCCCCGTCAGCGCCGCCGGCCGCGGCGCGGGCCGCCCCTGCGCGCCGCGCCTCCAGCGCCCTCCTCGCCGCCCTCCTCGCCTGTCGTCTCGCCGGCCGGCCGGCGCAAGGCCCAGCCCGCGACGGCGGCGACCGCCACGACCACCGGATAGACCGCGAACAGGCCGCGCGCTCCGGTGGCCGCCGTGGCCATGAAGGCGAGGATCTCCAGGACATAGCCCAGCGCCCAGCCGATCACGACCTGGCGCAGGACGAGGGCCCGGGCGCCCGCTCAGCGCGCGGTAGGCGAGCCAGCCGGGGAGTACGACGAAGCCGGCCTCGTAGGCCAGGTACAGGAGCGCGTCGCCCGCCGGGGCGTCATAGCCGATCTCGAGCGCGAGCAGGCCGAAGCCCACCGCCAGCGCGGGGACGACGATGCCGCCGGCCCAGGCCGGCGCTGAGCCTGGCCGGCGGACTGCGACCTGCCGTGGTCGACTAAACCGCTACGGGCTCGTACTCGGTCGGGAAGGCGGACCCGCCGAAGAACCAGCTCTCGATCGCGAAGCGCGGCTTGGGCATCGCGGGATCGGAGCCGGTCTGGTGCAGGAAGAGGTCGTCGAAGAACAGCGCGTCACCGGGCTCGAAGATCGGCCTGACGATCTTCTTCCCGCCGGCGGCGGCGGCCTCCTCGGCCATGCTTCTGCGAGACCTGGTAGTCGAGCACCGCCTCCTCGGACTGCGTGCGGACGAACTCGTCGAGGCGGCGCGGCACGATGTCCAGCCCCGGCGACTCGTCGCCGCAGCGCGAGAGCGAGAGCCACAGGTTGAGCGCCCGCACCTCGCCCATGAAGGCGCCGTCCTGGTGCCAAGCGCCGGGGACGTAGGGGTCGGCCTTGCGCAGCGTCGTCTTCTCGATCGTGA
Source organism: uncultured Actinomycetes bacterium (assembly GCA_963797015.1). Taxonomy (GTDB): domain Bacteria; phylum Actinomycetota; class Thermoleophilia; order Solirubrobacterales; family Solirubrobacteraceae; genus JBBPZA01. The sequence continues at coordinate 482,847 of CAWCNV010000006.1, forward strand.
TCATCGGCGGCTCGCCCAGGTAGCTCTTGACCAGCTCGGGCAGGCCGGCGTCGCGGAACATCTCCATCATCTCGTAGGTCAGCAGCGGGGCGTCGACGGCCAGCACGCCGCCGCCCTCCTTGACCCACGGGCGCACGTCGATCGGGCCGTAGCGCGGGTCGGCTGCGAACTCCTCGTAGTAGCCAGGCCTCTGCCGCGCCGCCGCCGCTGTCCTGCTTCTCGCGCTCGGCGAACGAGCGGTCGATGAGGTCGGCGAACTTCAGCGCGGCGTCGCGGTCGACGAGCCCGCGGACGAGCACGCAACCGTCGCGCAGGATGCCCGCGCGCAGCAGCTCGGGGGTGACGTCGTCGCGCGTGAACTCAGGCAGCGGGTCGCCCTCGGGGAGGTCGGCCTTGCCCGGATCGGGATGGCTGGGAGCGCTGCCGTTGGCCTCGAGCAGGCGCACGCCCGCGAGGTGCCGCAGCTTCAGGATGCGCCGCTCGGCTTCGCGATCCGGGTTCGCGCGGTTCTCCGCCGAGAGCTTGTTGATCTCGGCGAACAGCTCCTCCGTGCTCCCGGTGAAGCCTTCCGTGGTCTCGGTCGGGCGCTCCGCGAGCGCCGTTCCGCCTTCAGCCTGCTTGTTGCTCCTGCGCTTGAATAGCCCCATGGCCGCGACTGTACCAAGGATGTGTTCAGCGCCGAGCACCCACCGGCCGGGCCGGTGAGCCGACCACGGTGACCCCCGCGGGCACGTCGTCGACCACCACCGCGTTGGCCCCGATCTGAGCTCCGGCGCCCAGCCGGACGGCGCCGATCACCTTCGCCCCGGTGCCGATGCTGACGTTGGACTCGACGATGGCGCCCTGCACGTTCCCGCCGCGCAGCCCGATCGTCACGAACGGTCCGATCACGCGCCGGAGTGGATCTCGATCAGGCCGTCGGCGACGAACTGCCCGTGGATGATGTAAACGCCGGCCTCCATGACCACGGGATCGCCGATCGAGACCTGGGCGATCACCATCGCCAGGCGATGTGCCAGCCGCGGCAGGAGCGGCACGCCGAGTGCCTGCATGCGCGCCTTGGCGCGGTAGAACGCCTGGGCCAGGAACGCGTCGCTCTCCCACGCCAGCCGCGCGACCTGCACGGCGGCGTCGAGCGTCGAGCGGAACTCGTGCCGCTCGCCGCGGTGCAGGGCGGTCACGCTGCGCGTCGGCGACCAGCGCCTCGCGCAGCCGCGGATGGCGCGCGCGGATCGCCCGCCAAACCGCCTTCTGGACCTCGGGAGCTGGCCGGTGTCGAGGGCGCGGTCATGAGCGGCTCGCCACCCTAGCGTGAGCGGGCGCGCGAGCCGCCGGCGCCCGCGGCCGCGCCGGACGCGAGCACGTAGGGTGCCGGGATGCTCCACGTCCACCTCGACGCGCCGCTGCCGCAGACGCTGGCCGTGGGCCGCGGGCACCGCGTTCTTCGCGGCGGGCTGGTGCGTGGCGACCGAGGGTCGGATCTGCCTCGCTCACGTTCGTCGTCGACGGCGAGGAGCAGGCGCCGATGGCCTTCGGCATGCCGCGCCTCGACGTCCTCGAGGCGCTTCACCCGGACCTCGACCCCTACGCGCTGGCCGGCGTGGAGCGCGACCCGGCACGCGCCCGACGATCCCCACCTCGGCGGCTACCGCAGCGGCTTCTGGGGGATGGTCCGCGTCGCCCCGCGCCCCGGCGCCGAGGACTGCGACGTGTCGCTGCGGGCCGAGCTCGAGGGCGGGGGCCAGGCGACCGCCCAGCTCGGGCGGATCCCGCTCGACGCGCCGGAGGCGCCGCTGCCGGCGCGGGCGCCCGCGCCGGACGCCGGGCCGCTGGTCGCGATCGCATGGCGACCTTCGAGCCGCCCATGGACCTGTTCCGCCGCCAGATCGAGTCGATCCGGGCCCAGACCCATCGCAACTGGGTCTGCGTCATCAGCGACGACCGCTCGGCGCCCGAGCGCTTCGCCGAGCTGCGCGACGCGGTCGCCGGGGACGAGCGCTTCGTGGTCTCGCGCTCGCCCCGGCGCCTGGGCTTCTACGCCAACTTCGAGCGCGCGCTGTCGCTCGTGCCCGCCGACGCCGACCACGTCGCGATGGCCGACCAGGACGACGAGTGGCGCCCGGAGAAGCTGGCCACGCTGCTCGAGCGTCTCGGTCCGGCCCAGCTCGTCTACAGCGACGCGCGCATCATCGAGCGCGACGGCCGCCCGCTCTCCGACACCTACTGGAGCCGGCGCGCCAACAACCACTCGGACCTGCTCTCGATGCTGCTCGCCAACGCGATCACCGGCGCGGCCTCGCTGTTCCGGCGCGAGCTGCTCGACTACGCGCTGCCGTTCCCGCCCGCCCAGTTCGCGCACTTCCACGACCACTGGATCGGCCTGACCGCGCTCTCGCTGGGCGACGTCGCGTTCGTCGACGAGCCGCTGTACGACTACGTCCAGCACGGCGAGGCGGCGCTCGGCCACGAGGGCGCCAACCGCATGACCACCCTGCGGGGGCGGCTGGGCGCGCTGACCCGCGACCCGCGCGAGCTGATCCGGAGCTGGCGCATGTCCTACTTCGGCGACGCCTGCCGCCTGATGCAGTTCGCGACCATCCTCGAGCTGCGTTGCGGCGACCGCATGGCGCCGCCCAAGCGCGCCGTCCTGCGGCGCTTCCTGGCGGCCGACCGCTCGCCGCGGCCGCTGGCCGCTCTGGCCGGGCGCGGGCTGCGCGAGCTGGTCGGGCGACCCGAGACGCTGGGGGCGGAGTGGCTGCTGCTCTCCGCCTTCGCCTGGAGGCGGCTGCTGGCCGCCACCACCCGCGACCGCCCGGTCCGGGGGCTGCGGCTGGACTCGCTGCCGCCGCCGATCGTCGCTCCCCGGCCGGGAGAGCGCAGCCCGGGCGACCCGGTGGCCTGGGGGGTGGCCGACAAGATCGCGCCGCTGCGTCTCACTGTGCGCGAGGACGCGCCCGAGCGCATCAACATCCTGATCCCGACGATCGACCTGCGCCACTTCTTCGGCGGCTACATCGGCAAGCTGAACCTCGCCCGGCGCCTGTCCGAGCACGGCCTGCGGGTGCGGCTCGTGACCGTCGACCCGGTCGGCTCGCTGCCCCCGTCGTGGAGGCGCACGGTCGAGTCCTACCGCGGGCTCGCCGGTCTGTTCGAGCGCGTCGAGGTCGCCTTCGCGCGCGAGTCGGCCGGAATCGAGGTCAGCCGCGACGACCGCTTCATCGCCACCACCTGGTGGACGGCGCACATCGCCCGCGAGGCGCTGCGCTCGCTGGGTGGCGAGCGCTTCCTGTACCTGATCCAGGAGTACGAGCCGTTCACGTTCCCGATGGGCACCTACGCCGCACTTGCCCGCGAGTCCTACGACTTCCCCCACTTCGCGCTGTTCTCGACCGAGCTGCTGCGCGACTACTTCCGCAGGCACGGGATCGGGGTCTACGCGGCGGGTGAGGCGGAGGGCGACGCAGCCTCGGCCGCGTTCGAGAACGCGATCACGGCGATCGACCCTCCGACCGCCGAGGAGCTGGCCGGCCGCGCGCCGCGCCGGCTGCTCTTCTACGCCCGCCCCGAGCCCCACGCGGCGCGCAACATGTACGAGCTCGGAGCGCTCGCGCTGGGCCGGGCGCTGGCGCGCGGCGCCTTCGCGAGCGGCTGGGAGCTGCACGGCATCGGGACCGTGGACGATCGGCGGCGCGTCGAGCTCGGCGGCGGCGAGTCGCTCGACCTGCTGCCGCGCTCCGAGCAGGACGACTACGCGGGCATCCTGCGCCGAGCACGACGTCGGCCTGGCGCTGATGTACACGCCGCATCCCAGCCTCGTGCCGATCGAGATGGCCTCCGCCGGGATGCTGACGGTGACCAACAGCTTCGAGAACAAGACCGCGGAGGCCATGGCCGCGATCTCCACCAACATCATCACGGCGCAGCCGACGATCGAGTCCGTCGCCGACGCCCTGGTGCCGGGCGGAGGCCGCAGGCCGGCGACTTCGAGCGCCGCGCGCGGGGCAGCGAGGTGCGCTGGAGCCGTGACTGGGACCGGTCGTTCGACGACGCGCTGCTGGACCGGATCGAGTCGCCTTCCTGCGGAGCTGACGGCGGCCGGGCTACCGCGTGCGGCGCGCGCGCAACTCGCGCGCGAGCCTCGCGCGGCCGCGCGAAGCGGGCGCGTGACGCGCCAGCTCAGGGACGACTCGTACCTCAGGCGCGTGTCGTGCGACGATCTTCTCGCAGACCGCCTCGTTGAACGCGAGCTCCTTCTGGACCAGTCCGAGGTTGTGGCGAACGGCGGTGTACTCGCGTATGTCGGGCTCCGGTCTCTCCAGGTCCTCGCGCGGTGACCTCGACGTCCCGCTTGCGCATGCACCGCCCAGCTCATGTCGTGGATCCGGGGCGCGATCTCGAGGATCTCGAACGCGCGCCCCCAGTGGGCGCGGACCCACCAGTCGGAGATCAGCACGGTCGGTCCACCGCGATCCCAGGACTGGGTGTGGAACATCACGTTCATGCCCACGCGGTTCTCGTCCCAGGTCTCACCGGCGACGTACTCGGAGTTCCAGCGCCCGATGTAGGTCGCGATCAGCAGGCCACCCGGCTTGAGCAGGCGATGCAGCTCCAGCAGCCAAGGGATCGACTGGTCGGTGAGGTGCGTGAAGACCGATATCGCCCATACCAGGTCGAATGTGCCGTACTCCAGGCCCGAGCGGCGGCGCCTCGTCGCAGCGCATGAGGTGCAGCGGCGGAGAGTGCTGACTGCGCCAGCTGGTCGACGGTCTCGGCCGTCGATGTCGGTTCCCCAGACCTCCGCCGTCTCGGCTTCGTCGAGGAAATGTCGCAGGGTGCGGCCCGCGCCGCAGCCGAAATCCAGCACGCGCTTTCCCTCGAACGACCAGTCCTCGGGCAGCAGGTCCGAGTATCGCCTGCTTGGTCTCGATGCCCTTGGCGTTCCAGGACGTGTACGCGTCGCGCAGGCGCTCGTGGTCCGCGTACCGAGCCCGCAACTGATCCATGGTCTCCGGCTCGGACCGCCATCGGGTCAGTATTTCAATTTCATCTGCTCACGAGCTGCGCGACGACCAGCCCGGTCGCCCGGTCGGTGTAGACCGGCCTGAGCTCGAAGCGCTTTGCGACCTCCGCAATCAGCCAGCGCTCGATCGCCTGGTAGCCGAAGGTCGGCGATAGGAAGGGCGGGTGAAGCGGGTCCATCGAGGGATTCGCGCGCACGGTGGCGACCGTGAGCTGGGCCGCGCGGTTGATCAGGATGAGCTGGCCCGGCTCGAGCTTCGCCACCGCCCGCCGCAGATCGGGCATGCGCAGCGATGGCACGTAGCTGTCGGCCTTCGGATCGCCGATCGGCAGCAGGTTGTAGCGACCGCTGCGCATCAGGATCTCGGTCCCTAGGTCCGGCAGGTCGGGGAACAGGATCACGACCCGGCGCTGGCCGGGCATGAAGCGGTCGAGCAGGCGCTCGCCCACAGGCGCCCGCGGATCGATCGGCGGCGGGTCCCATAGGCGCTGCAGGGCGGGCACCATGCCGCCGCCGGGGTAGGCGTGGCCGAGCGCCGAGCTCGAGACCCGGTCGCCGGTACCCGGCCACGCGACCGCGACGAGCAGCACTGCCACGGCCATGCCGAAGCCCAGGCCGGCGACCTGGACCCTGCGCGCCGCGAGCACGGAGGAGCGCAGAAGCAGGGCGAGCCATAACGCGACCAGCACCGCGGCGGGCAGCATCACGTAGCGGATGGTCGACGTCGAGGAGCGATTGTCGGCGTAGCTGAACAGCGCGATCGCGTAGGCGGTGATCCCCGTGAGCGCGATCAGCATCACGCGCTCGCGACGGGCGATCGCGGGCGCGCGCCGGATCAGCAACACGATCGCGGCGGCCGACGCGAGGTAGCCGGCCGCGACGGTGAGCCCCGGGGACCAACGATCGAAGCCGTAGGTGATCTCGCCCGCGCTGCCGCCGAGGAAGTCGCGCAGGATGCCCAGGTACTGGCCCCAGCGGGGCAGGTGCCCCGTCCCCGCGAGCGTCGCCCCGGCCAGCAGCAGGTGGGTGCAGAGGCACGCGGCGAGGCCGTAGCCGGCCTGCAGCAGCAGCCGACGGCGCCGCTCGCCCGCCGGGCGCAGCCATGCGTCGACCGCGACCACCGCGGCGAAGGTGGCGGCGGTGTACGCGAAGGTCTCGAAGGCCCACACCGACGACACGCCCAGGGCGACGAGGGACGCGGCGCGGGCGGCGCGGGCGGCGCCGGGCCAGCGCTCTGCGACCACCGCGGCCAGGATCACGAGCAGGGGCAGCCCGAACCGCAACGGACCCTGCTCGGGAAGCTGTCCGACCGCGTGCGGGTAGTTGTAGGGCAGCGCGACGACCGCGACCGCGAGCGCGCCGCCGGCCAGCAGGCGCGAGACGCCGGCCAGCCGCAGGATGGCGTAGCCGGCCACGAACGACAGCGCCGTCAGAACGCCGTCGAGTAGCCCGTAGGTGCCGTAGCCGATCGGGACGAACTGGAACACGCCCGCGAGGAAGTAGATGTAGCCGACGCCGTACTGCGAGATCGGATCGTCGACCATCAGCGCCCCGCCGCCGAGCAGCTGATTCGTCGGCCCGAGGAGGAAGTCGTGGTGCCACTGGATGATCCCCGGCGGGAACAGCGGGATCGGCGGCTTCCGCGAGGGCTCGAAGATCACGAGGTCGGGGATCGCGAGCAGCAGCAGCACGACGATCGCCACGTCGATCGCGATCCGCCACGGGCGCGATGGTCGCGCGACCACGCCGCGCCGGTAAGCGAGCAGCAGGCCGGCGGCGACGAGCGCCCCCAGCGCGAGCGGCGCGAGCGTGACCGAACCGAGCTTCGTGGTGGACAGCAACGTCGCGAGCACGAGCACGCCGGCGACCAGGGCTGCGACGTAGGTCCAGCCGGCGATGCGCAGCAGCGGCAGCCATGCGCGGCGCCGGGCCGCGAGCGCGAGCGCAGCGGCTGCCACCGCCCACCAGACCGCCACTGCGCCCAGCAGCACTCCAAGGCCGTCGCCCCACGGGAGGTGCGCCGACAGCTTCGTCGCGAGGACCGCCGCCGCAAAGGCCGCCGCCAGCACCGCGGTGAGGGCGGGCAGCGCGGGTCCGTTCGGGCGCGTGGCGATCGCGTCCGCCAGCCGCGGCACTGCGAGCACCGCGAGCGGGAGCACGGCCGCGAACGCGGCGACGTACACCACGGTCTTCGCCGTCTGGTCCTGATGCACCCCGAAGGAGTTCGCGAAGACGCGCAGGTCGGGATGGCGCGTGAGCACCGCGGCCGCCATCAGGACCGCGACCGCGGCGAGCGCGAGCGTGACCGTGAGCGCGAGTGTCGCGGCGAACGGGGCGGCGGTGTCGGTGCGGGACGCCGCCCCGGCCTCACACTCCGACGCCTCGGCGCGAGGCGGTGCGTTGTCGGTGCTCGGTATTCCCATCGGGCTTGCGCGGGCCACCCCGCGCCTGAGTCCTGCCATCATGCCGTGCCCAAGTGGTGGCCGTCGCGAAGATCACGGGCGAACGGGTGGTCAGCCCCGAGGGGGGCTTCAACCCCACCTGGCAGCGCCATGTCGCCGCCTACGAGCTCTGCGAGCCGTTCCTCGGGTCCCGGGAAGGTCCTCGATCTGGGCTGCGGCGTGGGCCACAGCTATCACCGCCTCGCGCCCCGCGAGACGGTGGGCGTGGACATCGAGCCGGCCGCGCTCGCCGGTCAGCAACGCGAGACGGTGGTTGCCGACATGCGCGCGCTGCCGTTCCGGGACTCGAGCTTCGCGTCGATCGTCGCCGTCCAGTCGATCGAGCACGTCCCCGATCCCGAGCGCGCGATCGCCGAGGCATCGCGCGTGCTGGACCCGGACGGCGTGGCCGCGTTCGTCACCCCGAACCGGCTCACGCTCGGGCGCCCCGACGAGATCATCGACCCCTATCACTACTGCGAGTACGACCCCGAGCAGCTACGTCGCGCGTGCGAGCGCCACTTCGGCGAGGTGGAGCTGCGCGGGATCTTCGGCTCGCCCCGCTACATGGAGCTCTTCGACGAGGAGCGCGCGACGCTGGACAGGCTGCTGCGCCTGGACGCGCTGCGCCTGCGCCGGCTCGTGCCGGTGCGCGTCAAGCAATGGCTCTATGACGTAATGCTGCGACGCTTCCGGCGCACGGACGATCCGCGCGCGCAGGCGATCGGCACCGAGGACTTCGAGCTCCGCGGCAGCCGGCTCGCAGAATCGCTCGACCTCTGCGCGGTCTGTCGGTCGCCACGGAGATAGCGTCGCCCGCGACCTGCGCGTGGTGCGGGGCGGCCCTCGACGACAGGGCCGTGCGCCTGCGCGGCCGCACGCAGTGCGCCGAGTGCGGAGCCGCGACCACCGACCCGTGGCCGACCGACGAGGAGCTCAGCCGCGCCTACGGGAGCTGGTACCGGCCCGATTCCGCGCCTCGCTTCCAGTTTCTCGGCGACGCCTTCCTGCGCAACACGCGCGGCGTGCTGGCCGGCCGCCTGGATCGGATCGCGCCGCCGGGCCCGATCCTCGACGTGGGCGCCGGCGACGGCTCGCTGCTGGACGCCCTGCGACGCCGGGGCCGCGAGGTCCTCGGCCTCGAGCGCGAGTCGCGCCGCTCAGACGTCCGGGGCGCCTCGATGTCGGAGATCGACGGTCGCTGGGCCGCGGTGGTGTTCTGGCACTCGCTCGAGCACCTGCCCGAGCCGGGCGACGCCATCCGGCAGGCCGCGCGGCTGCTCGAGCCGGGCGGCGTGGTGGTGGTCGCCGTGCCCAACACCTCGAGCCTCCAGGCCGCGGCGTTCGGCGACCGCTGGCTGGCGCTCGACCTGCCCAGGCACCTCAGCCACCTGCCCGCGCGAACCCTGGTCGCCGGCCTGGAGGCCAACGGCTTCCGCGTCGAGCGGGTGTCGCACGTGCGCGGCGGCCAGATCGTCATCGGCTGGCTCGACGGCCTCGTAGGCGCGCTTCCCGGCGACCTGCGCCTGTACCAGGCGCTGCGCCGGGGCCACGCCCGCAGCGACCCGCTCAGCCTGCGCCAGCGCGTCTCCGCGCTGGCCGCCGGGGTGGCGCTGCTCCCGGTCGCGCTGCTGGGCGCGGCCGTCGAGGTCGGTCTGCGGCGTTCGGGAACCGTGTACGTTGAGGCCCGCCTTGGCTGACGGTGCCGACAAACACAAGGTGATCGTCGTCATGCCCGCCCGCCAGGCGGCCGCGACGCTCGAGCGGACCTTCTCGGGGATCCCGCAGGAGGCGGTCGACGAGGTGATCCTCGTCGACGACCACTCGACGGACGAGACCGTGAACCTGGCCCGGCGGCTGTCGGTCCATGTGGTCTGGCACCCGCACCAGGTCGGCTACGGCGGCAACCAGAAGACGTGCTACCTCGAGGCGCTGCAGCGCAACGCGGACGTCGTGGTCATGCTGCACCCCGACGGCCAGTACGAGCCCGAGCTGATCCCGAGCATGGTGGCCCCGATCGTCGCCGGCGAGGCCGACCTGGTGCTCGGCTCGCGCCTGCTCGAGCCCGGCGCCGCGCTCGCGGCCGGGATGCCGCGCTGGAAGTACGTCGCCAACCGCTTCCTGACGGGGATCGAGAACCGGATGCTCGGCACCCACTTCTCCGAGGCCCACACCGGCTACCGGGCGTACTCGCGGCGGCTGCTGCTGACCGTCCCGTTCCTGCGCAACTCGCTGGACTTCACGTTCGACTCCGAACTGCTGATGCAGGCGGTCCACTTCGGCTTCCCCATCAAGGAGATCCCCGCGCGCTGCCGTTACTTCGAGGAGGCCTCGTCGGTGAAGTTCAAGACCGGCGCCGTGTACGGCACGAAGACGCTGTGGGCGGGCACGCGGCTGCTGCTCCACAAGCACGGCGTGTGGCGGTCGCGCAAGTTCCAGCCCTGATCCGGATGGCCCCGCGCACGACCTTGCATCCTTACCTGCGGGTGTGGTTTTGACCGCAACAAGCGGGTAAGGACATCGTCTACAGTTCCGCGATGCCGCACAAGCGACCTATCACGATCCTTCTCGCGCTGCTCGCCCTCGCGATCCCGCTCGTGATCGTTCCGGCAATCGCCGGCGCCGCGGGAGCCGGCGATCAGCAGTACCAGGACCCGTTCGGCGGAAGCAGCGGCTCCGGCAGCGGCGGCGGTTCGAGCTCGTCGGGGAGCGGCTCGGGCAGCGGCTCGTCGGCGCGCTCCAGCGGCTCGGGCTCCAGCAGCTCGGGCACCGGCTCCTCGACCGGCTCCTCGACCGGCTCGTCGGCCACCGGCACGACGGCAGCCGGCGGCACGAACGGCGGCTCGACCACGACCGCCGCCAACGGCGACCCGCAGCTGGCCAGCACCGGCGGCGAGCCGCTCGTGATCGCGCTGACCGGCTTCGTGTTGCTCGTGGCCGGCGTCGCTCTGCGGGTTCGCCTGCGGGCGCGGCCCGAATAACGCGTAGTACGACGTCAGACGTCGTCGAGACCGAGACCGGCGGCCCCGCCGAGACCGAGGCCCGCGCCGCCGCGAGTGCGCGCCGGCTCCGCGACGGTGACGTCGTGCTGGTGTCCGGCGAGCTGGGCGCGGGCAAGACGACCTGGGTACGGGGCGCCGCGCGCGCGCTGGGCGTGCGCGGCCCGGTCACGAGCCCGACCTTCACCGTGGGGGCGCGCCACCCAGGGGAGGGCGTCGAGGTCTCCCACCTCGATCTCTACCGGCTCGCCGGGCTCGAGGGAGAGGATCCCGACCTGCTCGCCGACTACCTCGGTCCGGGCAGGATCGCGTTCGTCGAGTGGCCCGAGCGCGCGGGGGAGGAGGAGTGGCTCGGTCGCGTCGTGCTCCGTGTCCGGCTCGATCACCTGGGCGGCGAGCGGCGGCGGCTGAGCGAGCGCTGGACGTGACCGTCGTCGCGCTTGATACGGCGACGCCGGCGACGGCGGTGGCCGTGTGCCGGGGCGATGAGGCCTGGGAGGAGCGCCACGATCCTGCTGCGGGCGAGCGACCCGGCCACGCGGCACAGCTGCTCGAAGCGCTTCGGCGGGCGCTGCGCGCCGCGGGCTCGAGCTGGGACCAGGTGGAGAAGATCGCCGTCGGCATCGGCCCGGGCGGCTTCACCGGGCTGCGCATCGGCATCGCCACCGCGCGTGCCCTGGCTCAATCGCTCGGCACCCCGCTCGCCGGCGTCTCGACCCTGGAGGCCCTGGCCCGCGGTGCGGGCGAGGGGTCGCGCCCCGTCGTCGCCGTGATCGACGCGCGCCGCGGCCAGGCGTTCGCCGCGGCGTGGGCCGGCGACGAGCAGCTGCTGTTCCCCGCCGCGCTCGCGCCCGAGCTGCTCGTGGAGCGCGTCGCCGCGCTGGTGCCCGCGCCGCTGGCGGTCGGCGACGGGGCGATACGATTTCGTGCGTGCCTGGAGGGTGCCGGGGCGGAGGTCCCGGTCGACGGCGCTCCGCCGCACCGGGTGCGGGCCCGGATCCACTGCGGGCTCGCGGCCTCGAGGACGGCGGAGGGGGTCGCCGCGGTGCTGCCCGACTACCTCCGGCTCCCAGACGCCCAGATCGCCCGCCGAGCTCAGTGAACGCACCGCCCGAGATCCGCCGCCTCACCTACTCCGACCTCCCGCAGGTCGTGGCCATCGAACGCCGTGCGTTCCCGACCGCGTGGTCGCTGGCGATGTTCGTGCTCGAGCTCTCCAAGCCCTCGGGGGTGTGCCTGGCCGCGCTGCGCGAGGGGCGGATCGTGGGCTATTGCGTGTGCTCGCGCTACGACACCGTGTGGCACCTGATGAACATCGCAGTCGACCCGCGCCAGCAGCGGACCGGGGTCGCGACCACGCTGCTCGCGTCGCTGTGGGAGCGGATCGCCGACCCGCGGGCGCGCTTCACGCTCGAGGTGCGGCGCTCCAACGACACCGCGATCGCGCTCTACGAGCGGCACGGGTTCCGCTCTGCGGGGCTGCGCCGGCGCTACTACCAGGACAACGGCGAGGACGCGCTGATCATGTGGTCGACGCCGGCCACGCGGGCCGGGTCGCTCGAGGACGTGCCCGCCGCCGCCCGCCGCGCGCACGCGTGATCCTCGCGCTCGAGACCAGCTGCGACGACACCTGCGCCGCCGTCCTGACCGCCGCCGGCGATCAGCGCGCGAACGTCATCTCCTCGCAGGGGATCCACGACCGATACGGCGGCGTGGTGCCCGAGGTCGCCGCGCGCCATCACCTCGAGCTGATCAACGCAGCGGTCGACGACGCGCTGGCCGGGGCTCGAGCGACGCTCGACGACGTGTCCTTGGTGGCGGTCACGCGTGGCCCCGGCCTGGTGGGCGCGCTGCTCGTGGGCCTCGCCAGCGCCAAGGCGCTGGCCGCCGCCCGCGAGCTGCCGCTGGCGCCGGTCGACCATCTTCACGGCCACGTGGCCGCGAACCTCGTGGCGCCCGAGCCCTTCGAGCCGCCTTTCGTCTGTCTGCTGGCCAGCGGCGGTCACACGCTGCTGGCGCGGGTCGACGACCCGGCGCGGCCCGAGGTGCTCGGCCGCACGCTCGACGACGCGGCGGGCGAGGCGATCGACAAGGGCGCGCGCCTGCTCGGGTTGCCGTTCCCGGGCGGACCGGCGCTCGAGCGCCTCGCCGCGGACGGCGACCCGCACGCGTTCACTTTCCCCGTCGCTGGCCGCGTGCCCGGGCTGGACTTCTCGTTCGCGGGTGTCAAGACGGCGCTGCTCTACAAGCTGCGCGAGCTGGGCGAGGGCGAGGCGCGGAGCCGGCGCGCCGACCTCGCGGCCTCCTACCAGCGCGCGATCGTCGAGGCGCTGGTGCAGCGCACCACGCGCGCGCTCGAGGCGACGGGTCTCGACCGTCTCGCGCTGGGCGGGGGGGTCGCGGCCAACGGCGAGCTGCGCTCGCGCGCGGCAGCCCTCGCAACCGCCGTGCACGTCCCCGCGCTCGACCTGTGCACGGACAACGCGGCGATGATCGCGAGCGCGGCGCGCTACGTGGACCCGCTCCCTTATCCCGACTACCTCGCGCTGGACGTATACGCGACCGGAGAGGGGCCGCTGGCGTGAGGAGCGCCGGCTCGGCTCCTGAAACGCCCGGCCGGGGCTGCCTCGCGTGACCGATCCGCGCGTCGTCCTCTTCACCCGTCCCGGCTGCCACCTGTGCGACGAGGCGCGCGACACCCTCGAACGCGTCCGCTCGGAGCTGCCGTTCGCGCTCGAGGAGCGCGACATCGAGCGTGACCCGGCCCTGCTCCGTGCCTATCTCGAGCGCATCCCGGTGGTAACGATCGACGGGGAGGAGGCGTTCGAGCTCGAGCTCGACGAGGCCGCCGTGCGGGAACGCCTCGTTAGAGTGAGTCGCTGATGGCGCTGCGGGATTCGACCAGCACCAGCGAGGCTCCCCCGGCGGCCTCGGAACGGCTGTCACTCGGCGTCGCGGCGCGCCTCTCGCGCTACCTCCAGGTCCTGACCCAGGCCAAGAAGATGGGCAAGGAGACGATCTCCTCGCAGGAGCTCTCGGATTACACGCACGTCAACTCGACCCAGATCCGCCGCGACCTGTCGGGCTTCGGCAAGTTCGGCAAGCGCGGGGTGGGCTACAACGTCGACGCGCTGGTCTCCCAGATCCGCAAGATCCTGCGCACCTCGGGCCAGCACAACATCGCGCTGTTCGGGGCGGGGAACCTCGGCACGGCGATCGCCAGCTCGGACATCTTCGCCGACCACGGGTTCCGCGTCGTGGCGATCTTCGATTCGGACCCCGGCAAGGTGGGCACACGGGTCGGGGCCCAGACCGTGCGCGCGACCGGCGACCTCACCACCGTGGTCGACGACGAGGACGTGGTCGTGGCGGTGCTCGCGGTTCCGACCGGCGCCGCGCAGCCGCTCGCCGACCGCCTGGTGGACGCCGGCGTCAAGATCATCTTCAACTACTCCGAGGCGCTGCTCCAGGTGCCGCCCGAGGTCACGGTCCACACCTCGAGCCCGGCCGTCGACCTACTCTACGCGCTGTACTTCTACCTGACCTGAACGGCGCTCCCGGCCGTGCCCATCGACCTCCTTGCCGCCCGCGAGATCCTGGACGCGTCGACGGACTTCACCGTCGGGATCGAGGAGGAGTACGCGATCCTGGACGGCGCGACGCTCGACCTCGTGCCGGGCTTCGAGGAGCTGCGCGACGCGGGCGCGGGCGACCCCGTGCTCGCCGAGGCGATCGCCGGCGAGCTGATCTCCTCGGAGATCGAGATCCGCTCGGGCCGGGGCGAGGACCTCGCGGACGCGCTCGCGCGCCAGCGCGTCGCGCGGCGCAGGTTGTTCGCGCTCGCCGCGGAGCGCGGCATCGCGCTCGGGGCCACCGGCACCCATCCGTGGGCCGACTACCGCGAACAGCGCATCATCGACACCGACCACTACCGCCGCCTGGACCAGGACCTGCGCTACGTCGTGTGGCGCAACAACACCTTCGGCGTGCACGTTCACGTCGGTGTGGGCGGCGCCGACCGCGCGATCCGCACCTGCGACCGGATGCGGCCCGTGCTCCCGCTGCTGCTGGCCATAAGCGCCAGCTCGCCCTACCTCGACGGTCGCGATTCCGGCCTGCACTCCGCGCGCACGGAGGCCTTCACGCGCACCTTCCCGCGCTGCGGCATCCCCGACTCCTTCGGCTCGTGGCGCGCGTTCGCCGACTACGTCGCGTTCCTGCAGCGCAGCAACTCGATCGTCGAGTACACGCAGGTGTGGTGGTCCGTGCGCCCGCACCTCTCGTTCGGCACGGTCGAGGTGCGCATCTGCGACGCGCAGCCCACCGCGGCCGAGTCCGACGCGCTGTGCGCCCTGCACGTGGCGTGCGTCGCTCAGGCCGCGCGCGACGAGCAGGAGGGCGTGCCGTTCGCGGATCCGCCACCTCGGTTGGTGGAAGAGAACTTATGGCGGGCTATCCGCTACGGCCTCGACGGCCGCATGATCGACCTCGAGCGGGCATCGGAGTACCCGGCTCCCGAGGCGCTCGAGCGACTGCTGGCGTGGACCGAGCCGATTCGCGCCGAGCTGGGCATCGAGGTCGCGCTGCCCGAGCTCAATCCGGCCCAGCGCCAACGGCGTCTGATCGACGCCGGGGTGGGCATGGAGGAGGTCTATGCTGGGTGCGTGCGCGAGACCCGCGAGACCTACGCGGCCGAGGTGCCGGCGTGAGCACGCAGGGCCCACCGCAGCCCGACGAGGAGGAGCTTCGCGCCGCGCTCGAGGAGGAGATGCGGCGGGTCACCGTCGACCAGTTGCTGCTCCAGAGCGTCGTGTCGCTGGTCAACCTCGCCGGCAGGCGGCTCGGGCTCGCTCCCGGAGCGGAGGGCGAGCGCGACCTGGGGCAGGTGAAGACCGCTATCGAGGCTTTGCGCGCGCTGCTGCCGGTGCTCGAGCAGGGCGACACCGCGCGCGAGACGACCGCGATCAAGCAGGCGCTCTCGCAGCTGCAGATGGCCTACGCCCGCGAGGCAGGGGCGGCAGCGGAGGGCGCGCCGCCCGCCCAGCCGGGCGCTCCGCCGCCTCCTGCGGCGAAGGACGAGCCCGAACAGCCGTCCTCCGGGCAGGGCCCGGCGCAGTCGAGCGGCCGGCTCTGGGTCCCCGGGCAGTAGCGCGCGAGGACTTCGCCACGGCCCGACGACGGCCGTAGGTCGCTCCGCGGGGCGCATCGCTACACTCCCGCCCGCTTTTCGACAGACGGGCCGTGCAGCTCGCCCGCCTTCCATCACGCGCCGCCTCTCTCCGGGGCGCGCGTCATTGACCTCGGAGGAACCCGCCTTGTCAGACTTCGTCACCGACCGCGGCGTGATCATCGCGCTCGTCTGCGCCGGCGCCGCAGTGCTCTACGGCGTGTTCACCTCGCGCCGCCTGCTCGCCCTCCCGGCCGGCAACGAGCGCATGCGCGCGATCTCGGGCGCGGTCCAGGAGGGCGCGCGGGCCTACCTCAACCGCCAGTACCGCACGATCGCGCTGGTCGGCGTCGTCCTCTTCGTCGCCCTGATCTTCATCCAGGACATCTCGGTTGCCGTCGGCTTCGCGATCGGCGGCCTGCTGTCCGCGTCCGCGGGCTACATCGGCATGAACGTATCGGTGCGCGCCAACGCGCGCGTGGCCGAGTCGGCCCGCGGGGGCGTGTCCCCGGCGCTCAGGGTCGCCTTCCAGTCGGGAGCGGTCACCGGGCTGCTCGTGGTCGGGCTGGGGCTGCTCGGCGTGGCCGGCTACTACGGCGTGCTCACGTGGCTGTTCGACAAGAGCCCGAAGGAGGCGATCGACGCGCTGATCGGCCTGGGCTTCGGCGGCTCGCTGATCTCGGTGTTCGCGCGTCTCGGCGGCGGGATCTTCACCAAGGGCGCCGACGTGGGCGCCGACCTGGTGGGCAAGATCGAGGCCGGGATCCCGGAGGACGACCCGCGCAATCCGGCGGTGATCGCCGACAACGTGGGCGACAACGTCGGCGACTGCGCCGGCATGGCGGCCGACCTGTTCGAGACCTACGCCGTCACCGCGGTCGCGGTGATGCTGCTCGGCGTTCTCATCTTCTCGCCCGAGGTCGCGACGCAGGTGGCGCTCTACCCGCTGGTGCTCGGAGCGGTCTCCATCATCGCTTCGATCATCGGCACGTTCGCCGTGCGGTCGCGCGCGGGCAACGTCGAGCGCGCGCTGTACCAGGGCCTGATCGTCTCCGGCTTGATCGCCGCAGCGGCCTTCTACCCGGTCACCAAGTGGCTGATGTCCGACCTCTCGCTCAAGGACGCCGCGGCGCCCGGGGACATACCGAGCGTCAGCCACCTGTACCTGTGCTCGCTGATCGGGATCGGCGTCACGGCGTGCCTGTTCTTCATCACCGACTACTACACATCGACGCGCTTCAACCCGGTGAAGAAGACCGCCAAGGCGTCCGAGACCGGGCACGCGACCAACATCATCCAGGGGCTGGCGCAGGGCTTTCAGTCCACGGCACTGCCCGCGATCGTGATCGCGCTCGGGATCCTCGGCGCGTGGAAGCTCGCCGGCGGCGGCGGCACCGGCATCTACGGGATCGGCGTCGCGGTGATGGCGCAGCTCTCGCTCACCGGCCTGATCGTCGCGCTCGACGCGTTCGGTCCGGTGACCGACAACGCGGGCGGCATCGCCGAGATGGCCGAGCTGCCCGAGGAGGTGCGCGACGTGACCGACCCGCTCGACGCGGTTGGCAACACCACCAAGGCGGTCACCAAGGGCTACGCGATCGGCTCGGCCGCGCTGGCCGCGCTGGTGCTCTTCAACGCGTTCGAGCGCGAGCTCGAGCAGGAGGCGAACAAGAAGTTCGTCTTCGAGATCGCGAACCCCGAGGTGCTGATCGGCCTGCTGATCGGGGGGCTGATGGTGTACCTCTTCGCGTCGCTCTCGATGGAGGCGGTCGGCCGCGCCGGAGGCGCGGTGGTGGAGGAGGTGCGACGCCAGTTCCGCGAGAAGCCGGGGATCATGGAGGGCACTGAACAGCCCGAGTACGCCACCTGCGTGGACATCGTGACGCGCTCGGCCCAGCGCGAGATGATCATCCCCTCGCTGATCCCGATCGTCGTCCCGTTCATCGTCGGGCTGCTCAGCGTGAAGGCGCTCGGCGGCCTCCTGATCGGGGTGATCGTGGTGGGCCTGTTCATGGCGATCTCGATGACCTCGGGCGGGGGCGCGTGGGACAACGCCAAGAAGCTGATCGAGGACGGCGCCTTCGGCGGCAAGGGCTCCGAGGCCCACGCCGCCGCGGTCACCGGCGACACCGTCGGCGACCCCTACAAGGACACGGCCGGCCCAGCGATCAACCCGATGATCAAGGTGGCCAACATCGTGGCCATCCTGATCATCCCGCTGATCGTCTGAGGCAGCTTCCGGCGCCCGCGGTTGGGCAGTGTGCCGGGCAGGACGCGCAAGGCGCGCAACGGCTGGCGCGGCGGCCGGTCGTCGCCGGGCTCGGGCAGCGCGAGCTCGCGCACGTGAACTCGACGTCGAAGTCCTCGTCCTCGATCCAGTAGGGATGGTCGAGGCCGAAGGGAACCTCGACCAGCTTCCACCGGAACGGCGGCAGGAGGTGGATGCGCTCCTCGAGCAGCTCGCGCAGCCGCTCCACGGTGAGCTTGCCGCCGGGCGCAGTCGACGGGTCGTAGAGCGCCAGGCTGGACACATGTCCGTAATTGCGCGCATCCTCGATCGCGAGGAATTGCGCATCCAGACTCGTTAGTTGCCGCATGACCCCTCCCGATCGCGGTTCGAGCGAGCGTACCGCGTTGCCTGACGACCGCACAGGCACGTATAAAGCGGCGCGATGACGCTCGCGGCTGGCACGACACTGGCCGGCTACCGCATCGACGGGGTGGCCGGCGTGGGCGGGATGGGCGTCGTGTACCGCGCGACGCATCTCGCCCTCGACACCGTCTACGGGCTCAAGGTGATCGCGCCGGAGCTCGCCTCGGACCCGTCGTTCCGCGACCGCTTCAAGCGCGAGTGCCGGATCGCGGCGTCGATCCGCCATCCCAACGTCATCCCGATCCACCACGCGGGAGAGGAGGACGGCCGGCTCTTCCTGGTCATGGACCTGGTCGAGGGCAACGACCTGCGCGAGCTGCTCACGCGTGACGGCCCGATGCCCGTCGACCGCGCGGTGCGCATCTTCGCGCAGGTTGCGGGCGCGCTGGATGCCGCGCATGCCCGCGGCCTCGTCCACCGCGACATCAAGCCGGCGAACATCCTCGTCGAGCGCGCGACCGACCACCCGTACCTCACCGACTTCGGGCTCAGCAAGAGCACGACCTCGGCAGGCGGCCTGACCAAGACCGGACAGTGGCTCGGCACGGTCGACTACGTCGCTCCGGAGCAGATCCTCGGCTCCAGCACCGATGCACGCACCGACGTCTACGCGCTCGGCTGTTTGCTCTTCCACATGCTGACCGCCCAGGTCCCGTTCAAGAAGGAGGGCGACGCGGCGAAGCTCTGGGCGCACATGAACGACGAGCCGCCGTCGCTGACGGCGATCCGTCCCGACGTTCCCCCGGAGGTCGAGGCGGTCGTGCGTCGCGCGATGGCCAAGAACCCCGACGACCGCCAGCCCTCGGCGGGCGACCTCGCGAAGGCGGTGCAGGCCGCGATGGCAGGGCGTCGAGCCGCGACGCCCGAGCGCAGCGTGGCCACGGGTGACGCCGCGTGGGGCGCGGGTGACGCAACCCGCCTCGGCGCTGCGGCGCCGACACAGCAGCCGGCGCCGCCCCCGACCGCCGCCCAGCCGGCGGCCTATGCGCCGCCGCCCCCGCCTCGACCGGGCCAGGCCCCGCCGGTGGGCGGGCCATCCGCTTCCCCGGCGGGGGGTTATGCCGGCGCCGCGCCGGCTCATCCCGCCGGCCCCGGAGCCGCCGCCCCGCCCGCTGCGCCCGCCGGCCATTACGGCGGCACCCCGCCCGCTCCCCCGGGCGGCGGGTGGCACCAGGGGCCGCCCCCCGCCCAGCCCCCGCCCTCGCGCCCGCGGGGGCGGCGCCGGTGGCCACTGTTCGCGGGCATCGCCGTGGCGCTCGTGCTGGTGGGAGGCATCATCGCGGTCCTCGCCTCGGGGGTCCTGTCGTCCGACGACGCGAAGGCCGACGTTCGCTCGCGCATCGGCGACTTCGCCGCCGCCGGCAGCGCCGGCGACACGTGCGACCAGTTCGACGACTCCTACATCCAGGTTCTCGGCGGCCGCGAGAAGTGCCTGAGCCAGAACCGCGCGCGCAAGCCGTTCAAGCTCGACGTCGGCACGGTCACCGTCGACGGCGACTCCGCGGTGGCCAAGGCCCGCGACCCGGACACCGGCGACCCGTGGAGCTTCACGCTCGCCAAGCAGGGTTCGAGCTGGCTGATCGACCGCACCGACGCGCCCGAGGGCGAGATGCGGGCCAAGATGCAGGCCTACGCCGCCGCGGTGGGCAGCACGGCGACCTGCGACCTGCTCTCGGACTCGCTGATCTCGGCCGAGGGCGGGCGCGCGACGTGCGAGCGCAACAACCGCAACAAGGCGCGCTACGATCCCTACCGGATCAAGCAGATCAAGGTCAGCGGGGACGCCGGCCGCGTGCGCGCCATCGACCCGGCCTCGGACGGCGGGCCGGTCGAGTTCGCGTTCGTCAAGCAGGACGGCACCTGGTACATCGACAACGCCGACTACCTGCAAAGCTCGGCCGAGCGCGACTGGAAGGCGTGGGCGCGGGCCAAGGGCGGTGAGGCGACCTGCCGCTACTTCAGCCGGGGCTACCTCGCTCGCACCTACTCGGGCAGCCGGGCGGTGTGCGTGCGCAAGCTGCGCGGCGTCGGCGCGTTCAAGTTCACGGTCAAGAGCGTGCAGGTGTCGGGCTTCACCAAGGCCCGCCTGCGGTCGCTGGAGAGCGGCACCACCTACGACTACACGCTCGTCCGGGTGGGCCGCGGGTGGCTGATCGACCGCATCAAGAAGCGCTGAGCCGCCGCCTAGACTGAGCCCGAGCCATGGCCGAACGCCGCCTCGAGGGCCTGCAGCGCGTGTTGGGCGTGAACGCGCTGTTCTCGACCGCGTACGGAAACGTCGGCTCGTCGATCTACTACGCGCTCGGGCTGGTCGCCTCGTTCGCGCTGGGACTCACTCCGGTGGTGTTCGTGATCACCGGGGTGATCTTCTACCTGACCGCCGCCACCTACTCCGAGGCCACGGCGATGTACCCCGAGGCCGGCGGCTCCTCGTCGTTCGCGCGCCACGCCTTCAACGAGCTCGCGTCGTTCTTCGCCGCCTGGTCGCAGATGCTCAACTACGTCATCACGATCGCCATCTCGGCGTTCTTCGTCCCGCACTACATCGGCGGGCTGTTCTGGGAGCCGCTGCGCCACAGCCCGGGCGACATCGTGGCGGGGATCGCGATCGTCGCGCTGCTGTGCGCGATCAACGTCGTCGGGGTCAAGGAGGCGGCCGGCCTGAACATCGCGCTGGCGGTGACCGACTTCATGACCCAGCTCCTGCTCGTGGTGGTGGGCGGCGTGCTCGTCTTCTCGCCGAGCACGCTGGTCGACAACGTCCACCTCGGCATGGCCCCGAGCTGGAAGGACTTCCTGCTCGCGATCCCGGTCGGGATGATCGCCTACACCGGCATCGAGACGATCTCCAACATGGCCGAGGAGGCGCGCGAGGAGACGACGACGATCCCGGCCGCGATCAACCGCGTGGTGATCGCCGTGTTCGCGATCTACGCCGCGCTCCCCGCCGTGGCGCTGAGCGCGCTGCCGGTGACGCGCACGGCGGACGGCTCCTACCAGACGCTGCTCGGCCTGACCGAGGAGCAGGGCGGCTACGCGGGCGACCCGATCCTGGGGGTGGTCAAGCAGATAGACCTCGGGCCGTTCCAGAACGCGGGCGAGATATACGTCGGCTTGCTCGCCGCGACGATCCTGTTCATCGCCACCAACGCGGGCATCATCGGCGTGTCGCGCCTCGTGTACTCGATGGGCCTGCACCGCCAGCTGCCCGACCGCCTGCGCCAGCTGCACCCCAAGTTCCGCACACCGTGGATCGGGATCATCATCTTCGGGGGGATCGCGTGCGTGACTCTGATTCCCGGGCAGGCCGCGTTCCTGGGCAACATGTACGCGTTCGGGGCGATGCTGTCGTTCACCGTCGCGCACCTGGCGGTGATCGCCCTGCGCGTGCGCGAGCCCGACCGCGAGCGTCCCTACCGCGGCCCGGGCACGCTGCGCGTGGCCGGCCGCGAGCTGCCGCTGTTCGCGGTCCTCGGCGGGATCGGGACCGGCATCGCGTTCCTCACCGTCACCGCCCTGCACGTCGCGGTTGCCGTAGCCGGCGTGGGCTGGCTTGCCATCGGCGTCGTCGTCTACGTGGTCTACCGCCGCCGGCAGGGCCTGGACCTGACGACGACCGTCAAGGTCGCGCTGGCCCGCCCCGTCGTCGACCACGAGGCCGAGTACGAGTCGATCCTCGTCGCCTTCGACGAGCGCCACTACGACCCCGACGCGCTGGCCACGGCGATCAAGCTCGGGGCGCGCCGGCGGCGCGGCATCCACGTGCTGGTCACGATCACGGTCCCCAACTCGAGTCCGATCAATGCCGAGCTGCCGGATCTCGAGCGGTCCGCGCAGACGATCATCGAGCAGGCCAAGATCCAGGGCGGCCGCCGCGTGTCCGGCCACTACGAGAAGGTCCGGGCCGGCGGCGCGGGGCGCCTGATCGTCGACGAGGCGCGCGAGATGCGGGCGCGCGCGATCGTGCTCGCGGTCGAGCGCCGCGGCGGCGCGACGCTCTTCGGGGCGACCGCCGAGACCGTGCTCGCCGAGCGCCCTTGCAGGGTGATCATCGAGACCCCGCCCGCGCGCGAGAAGGAGCCGCTCACCGAGCACGCGTTGGTCTGAGCCCCGGCCCGGGGTCTACCCTTCGCGATGATGTCCCCTCAGCGCCAGGCGTACCGAGGCGGCACCTTCCTGCTGTCGGTCCTGATGGTCGTGATCGGCCTCGCGCTGCTGATCAAGACGCTGGCCATGGGCGGCGGCGGTCTGACCTACGGGATCGTCTTCGGGACGTTGTTCCTGGCCGCGGGCGCCGCGCGCCTGTGGCTCCTGAGGCGCACGTGATGGCCGGCGCCGGCGGGGACGGCGAGCGGCAGGGCCCCGACGGCGCCGGGGAGCGCCAACGAGCGGGCGAGCGGCTGCGGCGGTGGGGAGACGAGATGGACCCGCGCGCGCGCGACGCCGGGCGCCGCGCACTCAAGCGCCTGGCCGAGCCGGCGCCGTCGCGCCCGGCGATGCGCCGGACGCTGGGCTCACCCGCGCTCTTCGCGGTGATCTTCAGCTCGCTGGCCGCGGGCCTGTACTTCTCGCTCGCGGTCGTGGCCGATCACGCGCTCGCCGTCACGCCGGTGGTGTTCCTGATCGCCGCGCTGTTCGCCGTGCTGTGCGCGATGACCTACGTCGAGGGCGCCTCGCTGCACCAGGACCGCGGCGGCTCGACCGTCTTCGCGCGCTACGCCTTCAACGAGCTGTGGAGCTTCGTGGCGGGCTGGGCGCTGCTGCTCGACTACGTGATCCTGGTCGCGGTCTGCGCGCTGGCCGCGAGCCAGTACCTCGTGCCCATCTGGGGCCAGCTCGCGTCGGGCTTCAAGGAGTTCGCGTTCTGCGCGCTGGTGATCGTCTACGTGACCGTCCGCAACCTGCGCGGTCTGAGCGCCGGCCGCCTGAGCCGCCTGAGCGTTCTCGCGGTGATCAACCTCGTTCTGCTCCTCGCGGTGATAGTGATCGGGCTGTTCACCGTCCTCGACGTGGGCGCGCTCACCGGCCCGGCCGACCTCGGGACCGAGCCCTCGTGGACCGAGGTGCTGTTCGCGATGACGGTGGCGACGATCTCGTTCACCGGCCTTGAGTCGGCCTCCGGGCTGGCCGGGGAGGTGCAGGTCTCGCGGCGCGGGCTCAAGCGGCTGGTCGCGGCCAGCGCCGGCAGCGTGCTGGTGCTCTACGTCGGGATGTCGGTGGTCGCGCTGAGCGTCCTGCCGCAGGTCGGCAACGCGACCTCGCTGAGCCGCAACTTCCTCGACATGCCGGTGCTCGGCGTGGTCGAGAGCTACCACCCGCAGTGGCTCGCCGACACGCTCAAGTACGCGGTCGCGGTCGCGGCCACGCTGCTGCTCGTGGCCGCCGCCAACGGCGCGATGCTCGGGCTCTCGCGGCTCGCCTACTCCCTGGCGACCAACCGCCAGATACCGAGCGCCGCCGGCCGGCTGCACCCGCGCTACTCGACGCCGTGGGTGGCGATCGTGGCGGCCGGCGTGCTGGCCACCGCGCTCGCGATCCCGACCGACCTCGACTTCCTGGTCGGGATCTACGCGTTCGGCGCGATGATCGCCTTCACGCTCGCCCATCTCTCGGTGTGCGTGCTGCGCTACCGCGAGCCCGACCGCATGCGGCCCTACAAGGTGCCGCTCTCGGTGCGGATCGGCGGCGGCGAGCTGCCGCTCCCCTCGGCCGTGGGCGCGCTGGCGTCGGCTGCGGGGTGGATCGCGGTCGTCGTGCTCCACGACTGGGCGCGGGTCGTCGGCGGCCTGTGGCTGATCGCGGGACTGGCGCTGTACGTGATCTACAGGCGCGCCGAGGACAAGCCGGTGTTCAAGCGCGTGACCGTCCCGGCGGCCGCGCTGCAGACCGAGGCGCCCGAGGCCGAGTACGGCTCGATCCTGGTGCCGGTCTTCGGCCGCCCGCTGGACGACGACATCGTGCAGACCGCCGGCCGCCTCGCCGCGGAGGAAGGCGACGAGGACGAGGGCGAGGAGGGTGCCACGATCGAGGCGCTGTGGGTGTTCGAGATCCCCATGTCGCTGCCGCTCGACGCGAGCCTGCCCCAGGAGCGCCTCGAGGAGGCGCGCGCCGCGCTGCGGCGCGCCAAGGCGGTGGGGGAGGAGTACGCGGGCGTGCAGGTCTCGACCGCCACCGTCCGCGCGCGGCGGGCGGGCGAGGCCATCGTCCAGGAGGCGCGCCGCCGTGGCGTGGAGGCGATCGTGCTTGCGGCGGAGGAGCCCAGCCGCGTGCGCGGCGGAGCGCTGCTAGGCGGCCGGGGAGGACCGCGCGACAACTTCGTGGGCGAGGCGACCAAGTACGTGGTGATGAAGGCTCCGTGCCGCGTGATCCTCACCGCTCCGCCGGCTGACGACGCCCCGCCCCCGCCGCCCGAGCCGGCGGCAGCGGTGGGGGACGGGAGCCTCTCCGCGGTGCCGGCCGAGGTGCGCGGCCAGGACGCCGGCTCCTAGCCACGCAGGCCCGTCGGCCTCCCCTCGCAAACGTCTAGAGTCCCGCGCATGATGATCCTCATCGTCGGCGCCGGCCGCGTAGGCTCCGCGGTGGCCAAGTCGGCGCTCTCGGCCGGTAACGAGGTGTCGGTGCTCGACGAGGACCCGCTGTCCCACGAGCGCCTCGACAAGGATCAGCGCGACTCCTGGGAGGACTCCGGCGGCCAGTTCACGATCGGCACGGCGCTCGAGATGGACGCGCTCATGGAGGCGGGGATCGAGCGCGCCGACGTCTTCATCGCCGCCACCAACGGCGACAACACGAACTTGGTCATCGCCCAGATCGCGCGCAAGCGGTTCAACGTCCAGCGCGTGATCGTCCGTGTCCTCGATCCCTATCGCGCGCAGTGGTACGCCGAGCAGGGCCTCGACACGATCTGCCCGACCCAGGTCGCGATCGAAATGCTCGAGAAGGCGGTGCTCGGGCCCGACCACGCGGGGGCCGCCTGATGTACGTCGTCATCGTCGGCGCCGGCAAGGTGGGCTGGAACCTCGCTCGCGAGCTGATCGCCAAGGACCACGAGGTGACGCTCATTGAGTCCGACCGGCGGCGCTACCTGGTCGTCGAGCAGGAGCTCGAGCACGCGGTCCAGTACGGCGACGGCAGCGAGCTGTGGGTGCTCGAGCGCGCGGGCATCGGCCGCGCCGACATGGTGATCGCGGTGACGGGCGACGACGAGGACAACATCCTCATCTGCCAGATCGCCAAGGAGAAGTACCTCTGCGAGCGGATCATCGCCCGCGTCAACAACCCCCGCAACCTCCAGCACTTCAAGCTGCTGGGCATCCAGCCCGCGGTCTCGGCGACCGACCTCATCCTGCGCCTGATCGAGCACGAGGTCCCGAAGTACGGGCTCGTCCACCTGCTCGACCTCGCCGAGGACCGCCTCGAGATCATCGAGCTGGAGGTGGGCGAAGGGGCGCCCGCGGCTGGGCGCGCGGTGCGCGACATCGCGCTGCCGGACGGCTCGCTCATCATCTCGGTACTGCGCGACGACGGCGGCTTCGTTCCCAATCCAGACACGGTCGTGCAGGTGGGCGACGAGGTGCTCGTGGTCCTCGACCCCGGGCTCGAGGAGGACATAACGCGCCAGTTCGTCGGCGACGACTCGCTGGCCGCTTAGCGTGCCCGACCGCTCTGTCGACTACCTGCTCGTGGGCGGCGGCCTGGCCGCGGCCAACTGTGCGCGCTGGCTGCGCGAGTCGGGGGCCGCGGGGTCGATCCTGCTCGTGGGCCGTGAGCCCGACCCTCCCTACAACCGTCCGCCGTGCTCCAAGGGCTACATGCAGGGCAAGGAGTCGCGGGAGGACACCTTCTTCAGGCCGGCGCCGTGGTGGGACGAGCAGGGCATCGACCTTGAGACCCGCACCAGCGTGCTCAAGCTCGACGTGGGGGAGCGGGTCGCGCGGCTGTCGAGCAAGGAGGAGGTCGGCTTCGACCAGGCGCTCGTGGCCACGGGCGCGAACGTGCGCAGGCTCAACGTCGACGGTTGTGACCTCGACGGCATCCACTATCTACGCACGCTGGGCAACAGCGACACGATCCGCGAGGACACCGATGCCCTCGAGCGCGTGGTGCTGGTGGGCGGCTCCTATATCGCCACCGAGGTGGCCGCCTCGCTGACGCTGCGCGGCCGGCGCTGCGCGCTCGTGATGCAGGAGAGCGTGTGCCTCGAGCGCGGCTTCGGCGCGACCGCCGGGCGCTGGTTCCAGGACCGCCTCGAGGAGCACGGGGTCGAGGTCCACGGCGGCGAGGACCTCGAGGGCTTTCGCGGCGGCGACGACCGCCGCGTGCGCGAGGTGGTTTGCGAGAGCGGGCTCACGGTCGCCGGCGAGGCCGTCGTGCTCGGGACGGGCGCGGTGCCCGACGTGACGCTCGCGCGCGGCGCCGGGCTCAAGCTCGGGCAGTCGGGCGGAGTGGCGTGCGACTCGCGATTGCGGACCTCGGCCGAGGGGGTGTTCGCGGCGGGCGACATCTGCGAGTACGACAGCGTCGTGCGCGGCGAGCGCCTTCGAATCGAGCACTGGGACGTCGCCTTCAACCAGGGCAAGACGGCGGCGCTCAACATGCTCGGGCGCGACGTTCCGCACGACGCCGTGCCCTACTTCTTCTCCGACCTCGCCGACTGGTCGTCGATGGAGTACGTCGGGCCGGCGCGCGAGTGGGACGAGGAGATCGTGCGCGGATCGCTGGACGAGGGCAAGTTCTCGATCTGGTACCTGCAGGATGGCCGGGTCCGCGGCTGCCTCTCCGTCGGGCGTTCGGACGACCTCGACCACGCGGGCCGGCTGCTGGCCGGCGGCGACGATCTCTCAGACCGGACCGCGCGCCTCGCAGACATAGACTCCGACCTCGCCGAGCTAGGCAGGCCGACCGGGCGCGATAGCGCCGGAGCGGACGCGACCGGCGCCTGAGCTACCTTCGCACCGTGCCGCGCCGTCCCCGCAGCCTTGCACCCCTGGTCGCGGTTCTCGCCCTGTCGGGTGCCGCGGCTGCCGCCCACGCGGCCGCTCCCCGTCCCTACGACGGCGCCCCGCCGCCGGCGGCCGCCGCCCCCGGGCCGGTCGAGGCCGCGCCGCCGGGCTTCGCCGCCGCCGCGCGACCGCTTCCGACCGGCTGCCGACGCGGAGGGAACCCGCTGCGGTTCAACGGCTCGCGCCGCCGCAAGGTCGTCGCGCTGACCTTCGACGACGGCCCCAGCGCGTACACGGCCGACGTCATCCGGGTCCTCAAGCGCAAGAACGTGAAGGCGACGTTCTTCGTGCTCGGCAACCAGATCCCCGGCCGCGAGGCGACCCTGCGCCGCGACCTGAAGCTCGGCTACGAGGTCGGCGACCACTCCTTCAACCACGCGGCCTACGCGGGCGGTGGCGGCGAGGCGACCAGGCAGCTGCGGCGTACCAACGCGCGCATCAGGCGCGCGACCGGGTTCACCCCGTGCCTGTTCCGGCCGCCCTATGGCTCCTACAACCGTGACCTGGTAGGGCGCGCACGCGCGCTGGGCATGATGACCATCGTGTGGGACGTCGATCCGCGCGACTGGTCGACTCCGGGAAGCGGCGCGATCTACCGCCGCATCGTCGGCGCGGTGCGCCCCGGATCGATCGTCCTGATGCACGACGGCGGCGGCCCCCGGGGCCAGACCGTCGCGGCGCTCCCCCGGGTGATCGACACGCTGCGCGCACGCGGCTACAGGTTCGCCACGGTCACGCGGCTGCTGCGCCACAGCTTCGTCTACCCGAACTGAGCGTGGCCCGTCGCGCGCGGGCCACCGGCGCGGTCGCGGCGCCGCCCGAGCGCGTCTTCGCGCTGCTCGAGGACCTCGCCCAGCACTGGCGCATGGCCGGCGACTGGGTCGAGGTCGTGTCGCTCGAGCCGCCGATCGCGCCGGCGCAGGGCGCCGTCGTGCGCCTCCAGGGCCCGCTAGGTCTACGCCGCACGGCCCGCACGCGCGTCGATATCGCCGAGCCCAACGCGCGCCTGGCCGGCCACGCGCAGACCGCGAACGGAACCCGCGCCGCCGTCGAATGGACCCTGCGTCCGGCGCGCGGAGGCACGATGGCGGATCTGTGCGTCGGCCTCGGTGATGCGCGCCTCGCGGACCGGGTCCTCTGGGCGCTGGTCGGGCGAGCCTGGACCCAACGCAAGCTCGCGGCGACGCTGGAGCACCTCGCGCCGTGGGCGGCGGCCGGCGCTGGGCGCCCGCCCGCCTAGCGGACGGTGTCCGAGCGCGACGCCGACCAACTATCCACTCGTCCGAGATCGCGGGCGAACTGGCGAACCTTGCGCCTCAGCAGCCCAGCTGCAGCTGGCACTTGGGTCTGCATCGCGCGGCCGAGGAACTGGGGAACAGGGATTCGAACCCCAACTTCGACGTCCAGAGCGTCGCGTGCTGCCGTTACACCATTCCCCAGAGTAATGGGCAAGACTGCCTGGACCGCGCTGAGTATAGGTGGGTTCCGTCTGGGGAACTCGCGAACATATGTTTGTGTCGGGACAGATCGAGATCTTGCTCCAACACGGCCTCTCGCGCGCCGAGGTGGCTCGCCGTCTCGGTGTCTCG
Source organism: uncultured Actinomycetes bacterium (assembly GCA_963797015.1). GTDB lineage: Bacteria > Actinomycetota > Thermoleophilia > Solirubrobacterales > Solirubrobacteraceae > JBBPZA01. The sequence goes on from CAWCNV010000006.1 coordinate 511,718, forward strand.
GCGTCCACGGTGAGCAAGTGGGCGATTCGAGGGGGCTTCGGGCGGCGTGATCGACCCACGACCTACGACTGGGCCGCCATCAGCGCGCTCTACGACCACGGTGCCTCGGTCGCAGACTGTCAGCGACAGTTCGGCTTCTCCGACGGCGCGTGGGAGGCGGCGGTGTGTCGCGGAGACGTAGCTCCGAGGCCGCAGAGCGCGAGCAGCCGAGCGCATCCGCGCCGTGACCGCGTGCGTGAGCTCTATCGAGAAGGGCGATCGGCCGCGGCGATCGCCAGCGAGCTCGGGATCACCCGTTCGACGGTCAGCTACCACCTCCGGCGGCTCGGAGTGCCGGCGGACCGCCGGTTCGCTCGGCGTGTTGACTGGACCGCGGTGAATCGAGCGCATCAGGCCGGTGCCTCCGTGCGGGAATGCATGAAGCTGTTCGGTTTCTCGCGGAGCTCATGGCACGACGCGGTGCTACGCGAGGATGTCCGGCTTCGTGATCCACGCCGACCGATCGACGAGCTGCTGCGGAGTACGCCGAGCCGTGGCCATCTGAAGCGTCGGCTCTTTAGAGCCGGTCTCAAGCAGGCTCGTTGTGAGCGCTGCGGATTGGATCGTTGGCGCGGTCAGGTTCTGGGGCTCTGCCTCCACCACGTCAATGGCAACGGATCCGACAACCGGCTGGAGAACCTGGAGATCCTGTGCCCCAACTGCCACAGCCAGACCGAGAACTTCGCCGGGCGGAACAGGGGCGGAAACCGCGAACCGCGTGTCCTACCCTCTCGGTGTTATGGAGGAGCGCGGGCCTGAGTCGCTCGAGGGCGTTGGGGTCACGGAGCTCGCTCCGCGCGCGGCGCGGTTGCGGGCTCGGCGGGCCGCGCGCGAGGCTCGGCAGCCGCTGGTCCGGGCCGATCGGGAGTTGCGCGTCGTGTCGGTGGCGTGGATGGTCGCCGGTGCCGTGTACGTCGTGGGAGCGGTGCTGCTGGGGTCGCTCGACCATCTGTCGCCGCTCGAGTTCTGGGCCACGATCTACGCCGTCTTCCTGCCTCCGCTGCTCACGGTCGGCGCGCTGACGCTGGGGCGGCGCACGCCGTCGCGGATGATCTACCGCGTGGTCCTCGATCGGGCGCCGCCGCCGCCCGACGGCCGTGCCCCGGAGCCGCCCAGGCGGACGGCGACGCGCGCCACGATCGCCGCGGTGTGCGCCGGCTTCGCGCTGCTGCCGCTCGTCGCGCTGGGGCTCGCGCTCGAGCTCGCGGTCTTCGGCAAGGCGCGCGGCGACATCCCCGACCACCTGCTCGAGGAGGCGTCGTTCGTCAACGGGGTCTGGCTACTCGTCTGCGCGGCGGCCTCGGCGCAGATCGCGCGCTGGATCGTGCGTTGGGAGGAGGCGCGCGGGCGCACCGCGCTGTGCCCGCCCCTTCACTCGGGCCTGGCGAGCCATGTCTACTACGCGCTCGGTGGCACGCGGCCCGCGATGTTCCCCGAGCCTACGCCGCCGCCTGCTCGACCCAGTCGCGGTATAGGCGGCGGTAGCGGCCGTCCGCCGCCATGAGCTCGTCGTGGGTGCCCTGCTCGACGATCCGCCCGTGGTCGAGCACGACGATCGTGCCCGCGCGCCGGATCGTCGACAGGCGGTGGGCGATGACGACCGCGGTCCGGCCCGCGAGCAGGCGGCGCAGGCCCTCCTCGATGCGCGACTCGGTATGGATGTCGACGTTGGAGGTCGCCTCGTCGAGGACCAGGATGCGCGGGTCGGCGACGAGCGCGCGGGCGAAGGCGACGAGCTGGCGCTGGCCGGCCGAGAGCTGGACGCCGCGCTCCCCGACCTCGGTCTCATAGCCCTCCGCGAGCTCTGAGATGAACTCGTCGGCGCCGACCGCCTGCGCCGCCGCGCGCACGTCCTCGTCGGTCGCTCCGGGGCGACCGAAGGCGATGTTCTCGCGCACCGTGCCCGAGAACAGGAAGGCCTCCTGGGGGACGGTCCCCAGCTGCGAGCGCAGCGAGCGCGCCTCGACCGATCGCACGTCGACGCCGTCGACCAGCACGCGCCCCTCGTCGGGGTCGTAGAAGCGCGCCACGAGCTTGGCCATCGTCGACTTGCCCGCGCCGGTCTCGCCCACGAGCGCGACCGTCTGCCCGGGCGCGATCACGAGGTCGAGCTCGCGCAGTGCCCAGGCCGCGTCGCCGTAGCGGAACGACACGCCCTCGAACGCGATCTCGCCGCGAATGCGGCCGAGCTCGCGCGCGCCTGGGGCGTCGATCAGGTCCGGCTCCTCGTCGAGCAGCTCGAAGATCTTGTCGAGCGCCGCCATTCCCGACTGGTAGGTCGTGTAGAGCTGCGAGAGCTGCTGGATCGGGTCGAAGAAGTTGTTGAGCGCGGCGATGAAGGCGACCAGCACGCCGATCGTCACGTCGCCGTCCACCGCCTGGACGCCCCCGTAGAGCAAAATCCAGGCGGTCACCAGCGCCGACAGCAGCTCGACGGCCGGGAAGTACGCGGCGTTCAGGTAGACGGTCTTCATGTTGGCGTCGCGGTTCGCGTCGTTGAGCTCGGCGAAGCGCTCGACGTGGCGGCCCTCCTGGCCGAACGCCCGCACCACGCGGATGCCGGACAGCGTCTCCTGCAGGTAGGCGGTGATGGAGGCGATGCGCTCGCGCGTCAGCCGGTAGGCGGTCGCGGACGCGATCCGGAAGGCCAGGCTCGCCGCGAACAGGATCGGAAGCACGATGAGCGTCATCAGCGCGAGCCGCACGTCCAGCAGCAGCAGGATCACGGCGGTGCCGACCAGCGTCAGGCTCGACTGGAACAGCGTGACCACGCCGTCGGTCACGAGCTGGTCGAGCGCCTGCACGTCGTTCGTGACCCGCGAGATGAGGACGCCCGCGCGCCGGCGCGAGTAGAAGCCGATCGACTGCGTCTGGAGGTGGGCGAAGATGCGGATCCGCAGGTCCTGCAGGGCGCGCTGACCGACCCAGCCCACCAGGTAGGTCTGCACGTAGCTCGCGCCCCAGTAGAGCAGCGCCGCGGCCACGAAGGCGAGCACGCAGAGGTCGAGCGCGCGGACGTCCCCGGGGATGATGCCGCTGTCGATGGCGAGCTTGGCCAGCGGGGGAGGGGCGAGGGTCGCGCCGGTGGCGAGGATCAGCGCGCCGAACATCGCGAGCACGCGCAGCCGGTAGGGCCGCAGGAGCTCGAGCAGCCCGCGCACCTTGCGCCCACGACCGCTGGTGGCGCGCAGGCGGTCGCGGGCGGTTGCCAGGCGGCTCACAGCCCCGCCACCTCCTGCTCGCGCGGCTTCTCGGTGAGGAAGACCTGGTCGGGCAGCCCTTTCTCGACGATCTCGCGGTAGAGCTCCGAGCGCGACACGAGCTCCTCGTGCGGGCCGCGCGCGGCCACGCGGCCGTGCTCGAGCACGACGATCTCGTCGGCCAGCGCGATCGTCGAGAGCCGGTGCGCGATGATGAACGTTGTGCGCCCGGCCATGACCGCGGCGAGCGCGTCCTTGATCTCGCGCTCGGTCGAAGCGTCGACCGACGAGGTGGCGTCGTCGAGGATCAGCACGCGCGGGTCGGCGAGCAGCGCGCGGGCGATCGCGAGCCGCTGGCGCTGGCCGCCCGAGAGCGTCAATCCGCGCTCACCGATCTGGGTGTCGTAGCCCTCCGGCAGCTCTTCGACGAACGCGGCCGCCTGCGCGCGGCGCGCGGCCTGCTCGACCTCCTCGCGCGAGGCGTCGGGGCGGGCGTAGGCGATGTTCTCGTGGACCGAGGCCGAGAACAGGAACGGGTCGTCGGTCACCAGCGCGATCGCGCCGCGCAACGAGCTCAGGTCGACGGATCGCACGTCGGCCCCGTCGACCCGCACCGTGCCCCGCTGGGGGTCGTAGAGGCGCGGGATCAGCGACGTCAGGGAGGTCTTGCCCGAGCCCGTCGCGCCGACCAGAGCCACGGTCGTTGCGGCCGCGACCGCGAGGTCCACGTCGCGCAGCGCGGGCGTGCGCGCACCCTCGAAGGTCAGCGTCACGCGCTCGAACTCCACGCGCCCGCCGCCCGCCGGCAGCGGCGGCGCGCCGGTGGGCGCGACGATCCGCGGCGCGCGATCGAGGATCTCGAAGATGCGCGCCCCCGAGGCCGTAGCGCGCTGCGCGGCACCGAGCATGAAGCCGAGCGTGCGCATCGGCGCGATCAGCATCAACAGGTAGGTGTAGAAGGCGGTGAAGTCACCCAGCGAGAGCGTGCCGTGGATCACCTGGCGGCCGCCGAAGAAGAGGATCGCGGCCAGCCCCAGGCTGGGCAGGAAGCCGATGAAGGGCGCGTAGAAGGCGCGAATGCGCGTGGAGTAGATCGACTGGTCGAACACGCGCCCGACCGTGCGCCGGAAGCGCCGAAGCTGGCGCTCCTCGCGCGCGAAGGCCTTGACTACGCGCACGCCCGAGACGTTCTCCTCGGCCTCGGCCGTCAGCTCGGCGATCCGCTGCTGGACCTCCTGCAGCGCCGGTCGCGAGAGCCTCCCGTAGCGGCGAGCGGCGACGATCACGAACGGCACCGGCGCGAGCGCCACCGCGGCCAGCCCGGGATCGAGCGCGAACATCGCGACCGCCGCGAGCAGGATCGTCAGCGCCGACTGGCCGATGAAGATCAGCCCGTAGCCCAGGAAGAAGCGCACCGACTGAAGGTCGACGGTCGCGCGCGACATGAGCTGGCCGGTCTGCTGGCGGTCGAAGAAGCCGAGCTCGAGCCGCTGCAGATGGGCGTAGAGCCGGTTGCGCAGATCGAACTCGACGCCGAGCGACACCTGGCCCGCGATCAGCCGCCGCCCCACGGTCAGGCCGAGGCGAAGCACCCCGACCACAGCGATGGCGAGCGCGAGCGGGAGCAGGCCTCCCTTGTCCCCGGCGCGCACCTCGTTGACGGCGCGGCCCGTCAGGTACGGGATCAGGACCGTGCCCCCGATCGCCAGCGCGGCGAGCAGGAAGGACCACGCGAGCCCCCGGCGGTAGGGCCGCAGGAAGCCGAGCAGCCGGTTGAAGGTCCTCATCGCCTGTCGAGGTTAGTTGCCGGCGCAACGGGGGCGGGGCGGCGAGCGTGGGCCGGGGGCGGCCGCGACGGGGGCGAGCGGGCGCCCGCCGCGAGGGCGGGCGCGACTGAGGTCGGGGCGAGCGGGCGCCCGCCTTTAGCGGCGGGCGCGACTGAGGTCGGGGCGAGCGGGCGCCCGCCTTTAGCGGCGGGCGCCCGCTCTGGCCCGGTCCGGATGGGGGGTCAGGCCCGGGCCGGTTCGGTGCGCGGCTCGTTGTGGGAGATACGGGGCAGCCACCGCAGACGCTGCGGCAGGTACCAGTTGCGATCGCCCAGGAGCTTCATCGTCGCGGGCAGCAGCACCGCCCGCACGAGGGTCGCGTCGATGAAGATCGCGGTGGCGAGCCCGACGCCCAGCTGCTTGAACACCAGGGCGCCGAGCGAGGCGAAGATCGCGAACACCGCGACCATCACGATCGCCGCGCTCGTGACCACGCCCGCCGTGCTCTTGATCCCGTGCGCGACGGCGTCGTCGGTGCGCATGCCGCCGTCGAACGCCTCGCGCACGCGGCTGAGGATGAACACGTGGTAGTCCATCGACAGCCCGAACAGGATCACGAACAGGAAGATCGGGAGGAACGAAGCCACGCTGCCGGTCGAGGAGAAGCCGAGCAGCGACTCGCCCCAGCCGTGCTGGAACACGAGCACGAGCACGCCGTAGGCGGCGCCCACCGAGAGCAGGTTGAGCACGATCGCCGTGACCGGGATCACGAGCGAGCGGAACGTGACCAGCAGCAGCAGGAACGCCATCGCGAGCACGAACGCGAACACGATCGGCGCCGAGGACTTCATCTGGTCGTTGAAGTCCTTGGACTCAGCCGTCATCCCGGTCACGCTCGCCCGGGCGCCCGGCTGCAACCCGACGGTCGCGGGGACCACGTCCTCGCGCAGCGTCTCGAGCGCCCGGTTGGAGGCGTCGTTCGTGCCGTCGCCCGCGAGCGAGATCGTGACCGCCGCAACGGTGCGGTCGGGGTTGACCTCGACCTTGGTCGGCCCGCGCATCTCGCCGCTGGCCAGCGCGCGCGTCTTGAGCCGCGCGATGGCGGCCTTCATCGCCGGGCTACCGACGTCACCGGCCTGCACGACGACGGTCGCCGCCGTGGGATCGCCGGGGAACGCGGCCTGGATCGCGTTGAGGTTCTTGGTCGCCTCCAGTCCCTGGGGCAGGCCCTGCACGCCCGGCGAGGCGGTGTGCAGGCTCAGCGCCGGGATCGCGAGGGCGACCAGCACGCCTCCGGCGGCCAGCGCGGAGAGCAGCGGCCGGCGGAGCACGCGGTCGAGCACCGCGTTCCACGCCCGCGACTCGCCGTGGTTGGCTTCGCGGCGGCGGGCCAGGAACGGGACTCGCCCCTTCATGACGCGGTCGCCGAGCTTCGCCAGCAGCGCGGGCAGCACGGTGAGCGAGCCCAGCACGGCCACCGCGACGACCAGGATCGTGCCGGTGGCGAACGAGCCGAACGTCTTGTCGCCGGCGAAGTACATGCCGGCCATGGCCGCCATGACCGTGAAGCCGGAGATCAGCACCGAGCGGCCGGAGGTCGCGGCGGCCGCCTCCAGCGCGGCGTCGCTGTCGCGACCGGCTGCGCGCTCCTCGCGCTCGCGGCGCATGTAGAACAGCGAGTAGTCGACGCCGACCGCCATGCCGATCAGCAGCACGACCTCGGACACCGACTGGTCGAGCGGCGAGATGTGGCTCGGGATCGCCAGCAGCCCCATCGTGGCCATCACCGCAGTGAGGGCCAGCAGCACGGGGATCCCGGCCGCGACCAGCGCCCCGAACGCGAAGGTCAGGATCCCGAGCGTGATCGGGATCGAAAGGAAGCGCGCCTGCGCGAGGTCGTCGCTGAACGCCTTGTCGAACGCCTTCTGGGCGCTCGCGTCGCCGAACTGCCCGATCTTGAAGCCCGGGTGGGCGCGCTGGGCGGCGGCCGTGGCATCGAGTGAGGCGCCGACCTTGTCCGGGGCCTTTTCCTTGCTGCCGCGGATGTCGAAGTCCACCAGTGCCGAGTGCCGGTCGCGCGAGATCTGGTCGGCGTTGGCGCCAGCCAGCGGCGAGCGGACGTTGGTCACCGACGCGAGCGCGGACAGTCGCCCGGTGACGTCTCGGACCGCGGCCCGGAACGCGGGGTCGGACACGGTCGCCGTCTTGCTCTGGACGAGGACCTGCTCGCCCGCACGCGCCTTGAACTGCTTGTCGAGCACGCGGTCGGCGTGCTCGGACTCCCCGGTCCCGGTCTGGGTCTGGGGGATGTGCTTGGTCTGAATCTGCGCGCCGGCGAAGACGGCGACGATCACGAACGCCAGCCATCCCAAGATCGCTGTCTTTCGGTGGCGCGCGCTCCAGTGTCCGGCGCGGGCCGCGAGGTTCTTGGTTTGCATGGGGGCCACGGTCCCGTACTCCGGGCGGACGGGCGATGGGGGGAAACATGCGTCCTTCCGTGCGGATCACCCGGCGCCGTGGTTCGGTTAGCCCCCTGTGCCCCGCATCCGGCGTGAGCGAGAATCGCCCCGTGGGCACCACGGTGCTGATAGTCGACGACCATGCCGGCTTCCGCATGAGCGCGAGGCGCACGCTCGAGGCCGAGGGCTTCGAGGTCGTCGGCGAGGCGCCGGACGGCGAGTCCGCACTGAGCGCCGCGCGGGAGCTGCGCCCGGCGCTGGTTCTGCTCGACGTCCAGCTCCCCGACCTGGACGGCTTCGAGGTGGCGCGGCGGCTCACCGCAGCGAGCGACGCGCCCGTGGTGGTGCTCACCTCGAGTCGCGACCCGGCCGACTTCGCCGGTCTGGTCACCGGTTCCGGCGCGCGCGGCTTCGTGCCCAAGAGCGAGCTCTCGGGCGACGCTCTGTCGACATTGCTGCGATGACGGGCCTGCGCCGCGCACTGATCGCGCTCGGCGTCGCGGCGGTCGCCGAGGGCGCGCTGGCGCTGATGCTGGCGCTGCACAGCGACCACAGCGATCTGCGCGGCCTCAACGGCGCGGCGATGATCGTGATCGGATGGTCGTTCGCGGGCACCGGCCTGTTCGCGTGGTGGCGGCGCCCGCACAACCGCATCGGGGCGCTCATGACCGCGGTCGGGCTCACCTGGATGGCGCCGGCGCTGTATTTCACGAGCGACAGCGGGCTGTTCCTGGCCGGCCAGCTCATCGCCGCGCTGCCCTACGGCTTCCTCGTCCAGATGCTGCTGTCGTTCCCCGACGGCAGGCTGCACTCGAGGCTGGATCGCCTGGTGGCGGCGGGCGCCTGGTTCGACGTCACGGTGATGCAGTGGGCGGGGCTCCTCTTCGCCCAGTTCCCGCGCTTCGAGGGCTGTCACGGCTGCCCGTCCAATCCCGTGCTGGTCGCCGACGAGCGCGGCGTCTACGAGGCGCTCAACGACGCCCAGCGCGTGCTGGCGATCGTGCTCATCGTGGGCCTGGTCGTCGCGCTCTATCAGCGCTGGCGCTCGTTCTCGCCCTCCCAGCGCAGGGCGCTCTCGCCGGTCCTGTGGGCCGGCGGCGTCGCGCTCTCGGTCGAGGCGATGGTGTTCGCCGCCGCGCTCGCCGGCGTGCCGAACGGCACCCAGGACAAGCTGTACCTGATCGGGCTGCTCCCGCTGGCCGCGGTCCCCTACGCCTTCCTCGCCGGCCTGCTGCGCTCGCGCCTCACGCGCGCGGGCGCGGTCAGCGAGTTGGTGGAGCGCCTCAGCGACGCCGACGAGCCCAGGCTCGGGGTGCGCGAGGCGCTCGCCCAGGCGCTCGGGGACCCGTCGCTCCAGCTCGCCTACTGGGTGCCCGCGCGCGGCGGCTACGTCGACGCCGACGGCCGCCCGATTGAGCTTCCGCGGGAGTTCGGGGCCGCCGGCCAGGCGTGGACGCCGGTCGAGCGCGACGGCGAGCCGCTCGCCGCGATCCTGCACGACCGCGCGCTGGCCGACGAGCGCGTGCTGATACGCACCGCCGGCGCGGCGGCCGCGCTGGCGCTCGAGAACGCGCGCCTGGAGGCCGACCTGCGGGCGCGCGTCGAGGACGTGCGCCGCTCGCGCGAGCGCCTGATCGAGGTGGGACTGGCCGAGCGCCGCGCGCTCGAGCGAAACCTCCACGACGGCGCCCAGCAGCGGCTGGTGGCGCTCGCACTGAGCCTGCGCCTCGCGCGCCAGGGCATCGATGCCGACCCCGGCGGCGCCAAGCTGCTGCTCGATGAGGCGATCGACCAGCTGGCCGAGGCGACCGCCGAGCTGCGCGAGCTCGCCCGCGGGATCCACCCGGCCGTGCTGTCCGACCGCGGCCTGGACGCGGCGCTCGAGGCGCTGGCCGGGCGCGCGCCGGTTCCGGTCGATCTCGTCGAGACGCCGCACGACCGGCTTCCGATGCCGATCGAGGCGGCCGCCTACTACGTCGTGGCCGATGCGCTGACCAACGCGACCAAGTACGCGGCGGCCAGCCGCGCGACGGTCCGCATAAAGCGGGAGAATCATGTCGTGACCGTGCAGGTGCGCGACGACGGCATCGGAGGCGCCGACCCCGAGGGCGGCTCAGGGCTGCGCGGTTTGGCCGACCGGTTGGCCGCGCTGGACGGCCGGCTGGACGTCGACAGCGCCGCGGGACACGGCACGACGGTGACGGCGAGAATCCCGTGCGCGTAGTCGTAGCCGAGGACTCGGTGCTGCTGCGCGAAGGCGTGGTGCGCGTGCTCGAGGGGGCCGGCTTCGACATCGTGGGCCAGGCCGGCGACGCCGAGGACCTGCTGCGCAAGGTCCGCGCCCACCGGCCCGACGTGGCGATCGTCGACATCCGCATGCCGCCAACACACACCGACGAGGGCCTGCGCGCGGCGCACGTGATCCGCACCGAGCTGCCCGACGTCGCCGTGCTGGTGCTCTCCCAGTACGTCGAGGAGAGCTACGCCATGGACCTACTGTCCGAGGGCGCCGAGAGCGTCGGCTACCTGCTCAAGGACCGCGTGGCTGACATAGACCGGTTCGTCGAGTCGGTGCGCAGGGTGGCCGGCGGAGGCTCGGCGCTCGACCCCGAGGTGGTCGGGCGGATGCTCGGCCGCCGCCGCGCCGACGACCCGCTCTCGGAGCTGACGCCGCGCGAGCGCGAGGTGCTGCGGCTTATGGCCGAGGGTCGCTCCAACCAGGCGATCGCCGACGAGCTGGTCGTGACCGAACGCGCCGTGGAGAAGCACGTGACCAGCATCTTCTCCAAGCTCGAGCTGCAGGCCACGCCCCACGACCACCGCCGCGTGCTCGCGGTGCTCACCTACCTCAAGGCCTGAGCGACGAGCGCCCGCCGGGAACGCCGTCGGGGCGTACGCTCGGTGCATGCCGGCGGCGGGCCTGTGCGACTCCTGCGCCCACCAGCGCGTGATCCGCAACACGCGCGGCTCGAGCTTCTCGCTCTGCGAGCGCTCGCGCTCGGACCGGAGCTTTCCCCGCTACCCGCGCCTGCCGGTGGTGGAATGCCGGGGCTGGGAGCCGCGAAGGGCGGCGCCCGACGTCAGCCCGTCGGGAACGGGCTGAGGACCATGAACACCGTCGCGTCCTGGCCCTGCTCGAACTTGAACTGGAACAGGCGCCTGCCGGTCAGCGCCTGCACGGTCGAGACCGAGCCCGCGTCCAGCGTGCTGACCCGCGGCGGCGGCGCCGGCAGCGTGTACTGCAGCGGACGGTGGAGCGCCGAGCTCAGGTCGTCCTTGCGGAAGAACATCGCCTGCGTCGGGTCGCTGCCCTTGAGCGGAGGCAGCAGCGCGACGACGTAGTCGGTCCCGCGCGTGTAGCGGAAGGTGTAGAGCGCGAGCTCGAGCGCCTCGCGGCGCAGGATCAGGTGGCGCGCGGCCGAGGGCTTGCCGGAGGCGATCGAGCACTTGGGGCCCAGCCCGCACAGGGTGTACAGGACGCCGTCGCCGTTGAGCACGGAGACGTTGCCCTGCTCGGCCAGCGCGAGCCGGACTGGCAGATCGGCGACCTGCGGCGTGCCGCCGGTGACGGCCACGAGCTGGCTGCCCGAGTCCAGGCGGTAGGTGGGGGCGACGTAGTTGGCGATCTCCTGGGCCGCGTCGCCGCGCTTGCTGGTGTCGGGCTTCCAGCTCGACCAGCTGCGCCCCGGCGGCGCCTTGGGCCCAGTCCCGATCAGCAGCGCCGCGACCACGGCGACGGCGGCGACGCCCAGCAGCGCGCCGAGGATGAGCTGGAAGCGCGCCGCGAAGGGGGCGGGCTCGACCGGCAGCTCGCCGGGCGGCTGGTCGCCGTCGCCCGGCGGAAGCGCCTCGAGCGGCGCGCGCTCGATCGGCGCCGGCTGGCCCCACGGGGCGGGCTGTGACGCCGGCTCGGGCGGCTTCGGCGGCTCGCGGGGTGGCGTGCGCTCGGGCGCGGGCGGGTGCTCCGGGGCGGGCGGCGCCTCGGGCGGGGCGCTCTCGCCGAACTCGGGGATCAGGCGTCCGCCGCTCATCGCCTCGGCCACACGCTCTCGTCGAGCGGATCGATCTTCGGCTCCTCGAGATCAACGCGGTCCAGCAGCTCGGTGACGTCGTCGCCGTGCATCTCCCTGCGCTCGATCAGCACGTCGGCGACGTACTCGACCTTGCTGCGGTTGTGCTGGATGAACGCGTAGGCGGTCACGAACGCCTGTCCCAGGAGCTGGGCCGCCGCGTCGCGCTTGTCGCGGTCGCCGAGCACGCTCGCGACGGGGTCGGCCTGCATCGGGCCGCCCATAGACGCGCGGTTCATCATCTGCGAGCCGATGCGCCGGTAGCGCTTGGCGATCTCCTCGGCGCGGTCGTCGTCGTCGCGCCCGTCGCCGATGCTCAGCGGCTCGGGCACCATGGCCCAGATGCCGACCATGCTCGCCGCCAGCGCGGTGGCGGACTGCATGTCGCCGCCCACGCCCTGCGAGTTCTCGCCGTAGAACGCGTATTCGGCGGCCATCGCGCCGGCCACCGCGATCAGGTGGCCCTGGAGCTCCGAGCGCCAGTTGATGAACTTCTGCTCGCGCTCGGTGAAGGCGTGGTGGCCGTAGGCCGCTCCGCGCTTGCGGATCGAGAGCCGCGTCGAGACCGCGTTCTTCTCGTAGGCGTGCGAGCACACCGCGTGGCCCGCCTCGTGGATCGCGGTCGAGCGCTTCTCCTCGGGGATGTACTCGACCTTGACCGCGGTGCCCGTCTCGACGGTCGTCATCGCCTCCACGAGGTCCTCGCGGCTGAACCGCGGCCGCCCCTCGGAATGCGCGATGGTCAGCGCCATCGAGCACACCTGGTCGATCATCGCGGGCGAGTAGCCGCCGGTCATTCGCGCGAGCTCGTCGCGGCGGCGCTCGCTGTCGAGCTCGGGGTCGTGGTCGACCTTGCCCAGGTAGAGGTCGAAGATGTCGAGCCGGTCCTCCTTGATTGGCGTGCGGAAGTACACGTGGCGGCCCATGCGGCCGGGACGCGTGAGCGCCGGATCGAGGCTCTCGAGCGGGACGTTGCAGGCACCGATGAAGTAGATGTCCTCCTTGCGCGGCTTGGGCTTGGGCATGCGCAGCGAGACGTTGCCGACCTGGCGCGGCACGATGTAGCTCGCGTCGAGCAGCGTGTTGACGCGGTTGGTGACGAAGCGCTTGCCCCACGGCGGGTCGTCGATGCCGTCCATCACGACCAGCAGCTGGTTGAGCGCCAGACCGCCGCCCCCGCCGCCCATGCCGCCCGGGAACATGAAGCCGTTGACGCGGCCCGAGACGCGGCCGAGAAGGGTGGGCGCGGCGCGCTCCTGCTCCGCGCGCGCCTGGAACACGCGCTCCTGCCAGTCGGCCGACTTGTAGAGCAGCTCGCCGTCGGGGGTGAGCGCGCCGTTGTCGCCGTGCCACAGCACGTCGTGGATCGAGGTCGGGATCGCGGGGGCGGGCTGGGCGAAGCCCATCTGCGGGCCGAGCGTGCTGCGGCGCATGCCGACGGCGTCGATCTCGTCGATGAACACGATGCACTGGCCGCCCCACTTGGCCGCGAGCTTCTTGGCCTTGCGCGCCATGTAGCGCACGATCACCGCGTCCATGCCGATGAACGTCTGCGCGAAGCCCGAACCCGGGATGGAGACGAACGGGCAGTTGAAGCTGGTCGCGATGCCCTTGGAGAGCATCGTCTTGCCGGTCCCGGGCGGTCCCAGGAAGAGCACGCCGCGCTCGCGCTTGCCGCCCGCCTTCTCGAACTCCTCGCCGGACTGCCAGAGTGCAACGACGCGCGTGATCTCCTCCTTGGCCTCGGCCTGGCCGCGGACGTCCTCGAGCTTGACCCCCCAGTCCGCGTCGCCCGGCTCATACCCCTTGATCTGCTGGATGCCGAGAAAGACGAGCGGGCCGAACAGGATCAGGAAGTTGATCAGGAAGAACAGCGGCAGCTGGAGGACGAGGGCGAGGAAGGTAGGCCCGAATGCCTTGAAGACGTTGCCCAGCGCGCCGAATGCGTCGCCGACGGTCGAGCCCGAGCCCGTCAACCGCATGATCAGCACGATGCCGAACAGGACCAGCCCGCCGATCGCCACCAGCCACACGATCCGGCGCCACTTCTTGCGCCAGTACCACAGGCGGCGGCGCTGGACGATGTCGTCCTCCTGGAGCTCCTTCTCGGCGCCGTAGATGCTGAAGGTGGGGATGACCTTGTGGGCGAGCACGTCGATCAGCCCGCGGAAGGCGATCACGGCGAGGAAGGTCAGCAGCAGCGAGACGAGCAGGCCCCAGCCGTTCGAGTGGTGGAACAGCAGGAACAGCGCCGGGCTGGTCAGGATCGCCACGAAGGTCGCGGCGCGGCCGAGCTTGCGCCACTCGCGAGCTAGGGCGACTGAGTGCTGCGCCCCGCGTGGGCGCAGGCTCGAGGTCTCTTCGGCGTAGGCCATCGGCGCTCCCCCAGGAGGGTACTGAGGGCCGAAGGATTGTCGAGCTAGAGCTGAATCGCTCCTAAAGCAGGGAAACGCGGCCAGCGGCTGGAGGGCGGCGGTTATGCTCGCCCACGTCCATGGCCTCCGACTTCGGTCTGCCCCCGACGTTCGAGCTCACCGAGGAATCGGTCGATGCGCGCACCCACGTCCTCGCCGTGCGCGGCGAGCTCGACCTGGCCACGGCGTCGGAGTTCAGCGCGTCGCTGATGGCCGTGATCGACAGTGGCAAGTCGTCCGTCGTCGTCGACCTCTCCGAGGTGGTGTTCGTCGGCTCCAACGGCCTCGCGACGCTGCTCAACGGGCTGCGGCGGCTGACCCGCCGCGGCGGCCGGCTGGCCATCGCCACCCAGAACCCGACCGTGTTGCGGATGTTCGAGATCACGCGCACCGAGTCGACCTTCGCGATCTTCCCGACGCGCGCGGAGGCGCTGGCGAGCCGGCGCGAGCTAACTGGCCACCGAGCGCCAGCTCGGGCTACTCGACGGCCGGGCGCTGACCCAGTCGTTCCTCAGTCCGGCACGGGACCGACGTCGGCAGCGGGGTTGCCGGCGACGATCCGGTTCGGCGCGACGTCCGTTGTCACCACCGAACCGAACGCGACTACGGCGTTGTCGCCGATCGTGACTCCCTTGAGGATCCCGGCGGAGGCGCCCACCCAGACGTTGTCCCCTATCCGGACCGGCCGGGCGGGCGGTGTAAGGAGCCCTTCGCGCCGCCGCCGGCTCGTATGGTGATAGTCGCTGTCCAGTATTCGAGCGTCGGCGATGAGGCCCAGCTCGCCGATGCTGACGCTCGTCGCACACGTGATTCGCGGCCCGTTGAGGAGCGTGCGGTCGCCAATGTGGATGATGGCCTTCCGGGCGCGAGTATGAAAGACCGTCCGCCGCTCCACCGTGACGTTCCGTCCGAGCACCACAGTGCCCGGACCGCTGATCTTCAGGCCACCCCAGAGGCACAGGCCGCGACCGCCGATCACGCGAGGGCCGCCCAGCGCACACCGTAGTCGCCAACGGAGGTGACCGATGACGCCCCTCACCACCGCGATACGCCTGCGCAGGCGGAAGGCGGGAGGGGAGAAAGTCTCTCGCGATCTTCGCCGTCGCACGAGCCCAGGCTAGAGAGCTCGCACGTCGCTCTGGTCCGAGTGGCGGAGGCCGGTCAACGAGCGGTACTCCTCGAGCAGCGCGGTGCCGCGGTGGAGCCAGGATTGCCCGGCGAGGGCGGCCCGGTCGACCTCGGGAAGCGGGTCGGTGAGCGCGGCTGCGAAGCCCACCCGCTCCGCGATCCGGACCCCTCGTGGGAGCGGGTCGAGTCCTCGGGCACCGTGCGGAGTCGCGACGACCGGCACGCCAGCAGCGAGGAAGTCGAGTAACTTGACGCTCGCTCCGGACCCGAAGCACGTGGGATTGAGCGCGACGTCGGCGGCTGCGAGCAGCGGACGGATGTCGGGCGTGAACCCGACGGCGCGCAGGCGAGGGTGTCCGGGCGCCCTGCGTCCGCCCGCCCGGACACGACCAGCCGGGAGTCAGGCGCCAGGGACGGGAGAACCGCGCGGACGAGGAAGTCGACGGCCTCTCGGTTGTGTCGGGAGTCGCCCCCGATGAAGAGGAGCATGCGCTCCCGCGGGTGCAAGCCCAGCGCCCGGCGGGCCGGCTCGCGTAATGCGGCGCGGTCGAGCGCGAGCAGGCCCGACTGCACCCCGTGCGGCACGGTGACCGAGCGGGCCGGCGGTCCGTACAGCGCGGCCAGGCGAGCAGCGTCCTCTTGTGTGCATGTGACCACAAGGTCGGCGGTGTTCGTACATTCGCGTTCGAGGGCGGTGACCCGCTCCACCGACCACCGCCGAAGGATCCGGCGTCCCGGAGCGGTCGCGTAGTCGTGCTCGACGTTGTGGGCGGCATACACGATCCGCGCGTCGGCCGGCAGCAGTCGCCGCCAGCGGGCATGAGCGCAGAACTCGATTTGGATGACATCGGTTGAGCGCAGGGCTTTGGCGATGCGCCGCGGCCCGGGTGTGCCGAGCGGCTGTAGGGAAAGCAGGGCGAGCGGCGAGGCGACTCGGTCCGGAAGTAGCACCGGCAGCGCCTCGGCGGCGAGCAGGTGCGAACGACACGAGACCCCCGGCGCCAGCCGCCCTCGCGCGGGCTGCCCCGGCCACCACGGGCAAAAGACGGTCACTCGAGCTCCGGCGGCGGCCAGTCCTCGTGCCAGCTCGAGGGTTCGGACTCGGCCCCCGTGCAGTGGCGGGAGCACGGGGTACGGCGAGAGGACCGCGACCCTCAACGTGGGCGTCCGGCGATCACGCCCGCGGCGGTCGCCACCGCCGCGCCGAGTGTGAGCGGGGCGGCGCGGGCGAGGCGTCCCGGCTCGACCATCGAGCCGGCCCGTGAAGCGCGCGCCAGACCGGCCGGGCCGTCGAGCAGCGCGCGTCCGGCAAGCAGCGGCCACGGACGCCACGGCCCGCGGATCGCTGCTCGCGTGCGCCCCCTGCGGTACTGGTCTGCGAAAAGCGCCCGAGCCGAGCGGGGATACGCGTGCGCGGTGCGGACGTCGGGCGCCCATGCGATCTCCACGCCGGCCGCGAGCAGCCGGGCGTTCAGCACGACGTCCTCCTCGCCGTCGAGCTCTTCGGGAAAGGGGCCGTGGCGGGCCAGCGCATCACGCGCGTACGACATCCCGAAGCGGAGAGGCGGCGGCATCTCGAGGTGGGGCATGCGTGACGAGTGCTGGAGGAGGTGGGACGCGAGCGACGCAGCGCGCCCGTCGTCGGCCACCATCGCGCTGGCGACTGCCGCTGCCCCGGCGCGGTGTCGACGGATCCGGCCGGCGGCCCACCCCGGCAGGGCGCGGCAGTCGGCGGCCAGGAAGGAGACGAAGGGCGCTCGCGTCGTGGCCAGACCCGCGTTGCGAGCGGCGCCTGGCGTCAGCCGCGACGGCGAAGCGACGACCTGCACCTCGGGGTGGGCGCCTCGCACGAGCTCGGGCGTCGGCCCCCCGCCCGAATGGACGGCCACCACATCGAGCTCCAGGTCTTGTGCGAGGAGCGAGTCGAGAGCGGCGAGCACGGTCGACTCGTTCCGGAAAGAGAGGAGGATGGCGCAGAGCTCGGTCATGGCGGCCCACCATCGCCTTGCCGCCGGGACGATGGGGGAGCGATCCTATGCCTTGTGATCCTCGCCGTTCCCTCCGCAGGGCTGCGGACTCCCCGCCGTCGGGTTCGTCTGCTGGCTCTTCTCGCGTGTCGGGACGAGATAGAGCAGCTGCCGGGGTGGTTCGCCAACGTCGCCCCCCACGTCGACGGCGTGGTCGCGCTCGACGACGGCTCCACCGACGGCTCCGCGGAGTGGCTCGCGAACCATCCCGAGGTGAGGGAGCTGGTGCGGATCGCGCCTGACCGCCCGGGTTGGGACGAGGTGGGCAACTTCCGCCGGCTTGTCGCGGTGGCGGTGCGTCATGGAGGCGACTGGGCGGTCGTCCTCGACGCCGACGAGCGGGTCGAGCGCAACTTTCGCGCGCGCGCCGAGCGAGTCATCCACCGTGGCGCGCGGCTCGGCCTGACAGGCTACGCGGTCCGGCTCAGGGAGGTGTGGAACCAACCAGGCCGCTACCGGTCGGACGGACTATGGGGTCGGAAGCTGCCACCCCGTCTCTTCAAAGTCCGTGCCGACCACGCCTTCGATGAGCGTCCGCTGCACGCGGACAAGGTCCCGCTCCAGGCCCGGAGGGTGTTCGGATACCTTCCGCTCGCCGATCTAGAGGTCTACCACCTCGGGATGCTCCACGCCGCGGATCGCCGTGCTCGGCGCGAGCGCTACGAGCGCGCCGACCCTCACGGCCTCTGGCAGCCCCGCCAGGGATACGCCTATCTCACCGATGAGCGCGGCCTCGCGCTTCGCTCGATCCCACCCGACCGCATGTGGCACGAGGATTAACCCGTTCCTCCCGGTACCTTGCGGCGATCGAGTCCGAGCGAGAGCCAGCGGTCGCTGAGAGCGCGCGTCGGGTCGCGACGCTTGGAGCGGAGGCCGCTCCCGCCATCGCCGTTCACGGGGTGACCAAGGAATTCGTACGTCCCCAGGAGCGACATGCGCTCTTCAAGGAGAGGCTGGTGGAGGGCTTCCGCCCGCGCGCCGTCGAGCGCCTGACCGCGCTCCGGAACGTCTCTTTCCAGGTGTCCCGCGGGGAGTTCGTGGGCATCGCCGGGCGGAACGGGAGCGGGAAAAGCACGCTTCTGCGCTGCTTGGCAGGTATCTACCCGCCCGACCGGGGCACGGTCCACGTGACCGGCCGGGTCTCCCCGTTCATCGAGCTGCAGGGTGGCTTCAACCCGGAGCTCTCCGCCCGCGACAACGTCGTCCTGAACGCGATGTTCCGTGGTCTCTCCCGCCGGAGCGCGCTGGCCCGGGTCGACGAGATCATCGCCTTCGCGGAGCTCGAGGACTTCGCCGACATGAAACTGCGCAACTACTCGTCCGGCATGGCGGTGCGGCTCGGCTTCGCCGTCGCCTGCCACGTGGACGCCGATGTGTTCCTCGTCGACGAGGTGTTCGCGGTGGGGGACGCCGCTTTCCGCCACAAGTGCTCGGACCGCTTCGAGCGGCTGCGGGCGGAGGGTCGGACCGTGATCTTCGTCTCTCACCGGATGGACGAGCTGGTCAGTGTGTGCGACCGGGCGCTACTGCTCGAACGGGGCGAGCTCGTCGGCGAAGGAGACGCCGAGGACATCGCGCAGGGCTACGAGGACCTGAACGAACGTCCGCGACCGCCGCTGCTTCCCCCGGTCAAGGACGAGGAACTCTCGTGGCCCGACGACGGCGCCGGGTCGGGTCGCAGTCCCGTCGGCCAGCGCGTCCGCTGGAGCGCCGAGCTCACCTACGCGCTGGCGACCACGGAGTTCCGCCTGCACTACCTGGGCTCGGCGCTCGGCTACGCGTGGTCGCTGCTGCGTCCGCTCATGCTCTTCGCCGTCATCTACTTCGTGATGACCAAGGTGTTGAGATTCGGCCATGGGGTCGCCCATTACCCCGTCTACCTGCTCGCCGCCATCATGTTGTGGACCTACTTCGCGGAGACGACGGGCGAGGCCGTGAGCTGCGTCGTCAAGAACGCGATGGTGATTCGCACCCTGCCCTTCCCCCACCTCGTAATCCCGCTGGCCGTCGTGCTCGAGGCGCTCTTCAACCTCGCCGTCAACTCCGTCGTTGTCTTCGCCTTCGCGCTTGCCTCGGGCCTCGCCCCACGCCTGGAGTGGCTCGAGCTGCCGCTGCTCGTGCTGGCGCTCGTGGGACTGGCCGCCGGAACAGCGATGCTCCTCGCGGCCGCCTACGTGCGCCTGCGCGACGTCCTCCAGATCTGGACGGTCGCCCTCCAGATCCTGTTCTACGCCTCGCCGATCTTCTACGTCGTGAATCAGTACCCGGAGAGGATCCGAGAGTTAGCCCTCCTGAGCCCGCTAGCGATCGTTTTCACCCAGATGCGCCATGTCCTCATCGATCCCGACGCGCCGAGCGCCATGGAGGTAGCAGGGCCTGGTGGCTTGGCGCTCTCAGGGATCATCGTCGTGGCCGTCTTTGCCCTGGGGCTGTGGGCCTTCCGTCGCGAGGCTCCGCGTATGGCCGAGAACGTCTGACCGGCGGTGCCGTTGGGCGAGCAGGCCGGCGGCGTAGGCGGCAGTCCCCGCCAGCACCCACGGCGCGGATGCGAGCAGCCGCCGGCGCTCCTCGGGGCTCCGCACGCGCGAGGCCTGGCGCAGGACGTAGAGCGGGCGGTTGAGCGTCACGAAGGCGAGCCGTGGGATCGAGAACGTCCTGAACAGGTGCGTGCGGCGCCCGCGCCCGTACTGGTCGCGCACCAGCTCGACCAGGGTCGGCGGATGGCGGTGCGCCGTCCGCACGTCCGCGGCCCATTGGGGCCGTACCTCGCACTCCAGGCGAGCGTTGAACTCCGAGTCCTCACCCTCGCGCATATCGTCACGGAACAGCCCGAAGCGATCGAACAGGCCGCGGTCATAGGAGAGCCCGAAGAAGATGCGCTCGCCCGGCGGGGTGTCTGGCATGCGCCGCGCGTGAAGGAGGAGATAGGCGGCGCGCGCGGCGGGGCGGTCGGGGGTGTTGGTGATCGCGCTCGCCACGGTAGGGGCGCCGGCGCGGTGAGCGCGCAGTCGGCCCTCGACCCACCCGGACTCGGCCAGGCAGTCGGCGGCGAGGAAGGCGACCCAGCGGGCGCGCGACGCGAGGATCCCCTCGTTGCGCGCGCCGCCGGGAAGGAGGCGCTCCTGCCGCTCGACCACGCGCGCTTGGACTCCCGCGGCGCTCAGGGTCGCTGACGCGTCGCCGCCGCCGAGTTCACGACCACGAGCTCCGCGTGCGGGGCCTGATCGACCACGGAGCGTACGGCGTCGACGAGCCCCGGCTGATTCTCGAGCGAGAGCACCACGCAGGCGAGCTCGCGCCCATCCTCGTCGTCGGCTCGCGGGGTCGTCACCGGCGATGACACCCCCACGGAGCGCGGCCCGGCGGCCGCTTGGGACGAGCCCGGCGACGGGACAGGCGCCCGCCGCCGATGATCACGATGGCCAGCCCCACGGGTGGCCGCAGGTCGAGCGCAGCAGCATCTGTCGGGCGACCGCCGGCCACGTGAACTTCCGGGCCCGGATCGCGGCCGCTTCGCCGGCGGCGCGAGCGGTCGCCGGGTGCGAGAGCTCCCTCATCGCCTCGAGCAGCGCGTCCTCGTCGCCGGGGACGACCAAGCGCCCGGCACCGTCGCCGACTACTTCGCGGCAGCCACCCACGGTGGTCGCGATGCTGGGGATGCCCGCCGCCGCCGCCTCGGCATTGGCCATCCCGAATGGCTCGCACGGCGACGGGGCCACGTGGCAGGTGGCGCGCGAGAAGAGCTCCCGCAGGCGCTTGGCCTCGGCGGCCACGTAGGGGCGCAGCAGGCCGTGGCCCGTCACGTCCGGCTCGTCCAGAGGCGGGTGGCCGCCGACCACATCCAGCCGAGCGCCGGGTACCTGCGCGCGGAGCCTCCGGAAGGCGCGCAGCACCACCGGGCCGTTCTTCTGCTCGAAGTTCCGGCCGACGAGCAGGAAGCGCGGCGTCCGCCACTCCCGGTCGGTCGGGGGCACGATGACGTTGATGCCACAGCCGACGACGTGGATCCGCTCGACCGGCACCCGAACTCCGCGTGGGCGGAGTTCGCTGCCCACCGGGTGTAGGCGCAGCACGCGTTCGCCCGGCGCAGGACGCGCCGCTGGCGCGCCTTCCACGACCGCAATATTGGTGGCGGGATCCGCCGGATGAGCGGGTGGCCGGTGGCGATGGCCAGGGGAACCGTCATGTCGAAGTACACCGCGGTGGGAACGCGCGTGCGGATCTCGTAATGGGTTCCTATCTGAACGACCCCGTCAAGCGGCGGGGCGCGACGGAGCTCGACCGCAGCGGCGGCCGAGCGAAGCCCGAGAGCTCAGGGCTGTAGAGCGCCGCGGTCGGTCCGCCGCGATATGCGCCGATCCTACGAAGCAGGCCCAGCCCGGAGCGCCCGAAGGGCCTTGCGTCCATCGGGTGGACTCGGACACCCAGTTCCTCGAGGGAAGTGAAGAGCCCCCTGGCCGACCACTCCTGCACGCTGCGCGGATCCCAGTAAGAGAAAAAGCCGATCGTGGTCACGCGAGCAGTGGCCGTGGCGACCGACCGGGCGCCGCCCAGCAGTGTCCGCTGAGCGGTCTGTGATCCGGGTCCCGAGGACTCGACGCCGAGCTCCTCGGAGGCCATGCGGGCGCCTTGGAGGCGGTTGGAGATCTTCCGCATTGCGACCTCGCGGGCGCAGTCCGGGGACCCGTGCTCGGGCTTCTCGTCGCGGACGAAGGGGGAGAAGTCGCAGTCGTCGGTGGCGTCCAGGCGCTGCATGGTCTCGCGGAAGGCTGGCCGGGCCGTCCCCGCGCGAGCGCTCCGACGGCCATGGGCCGCACTGGCCGCGCAATAGACTCCCCGCCGCCCGAGCTACGCCACCTCGCCGCGGGGCTCGAGCCGGCTCCGCTGCTGGCACCGTGACCCGCGTCCTCTCCCACCAGACATTCCTGGCGTCGATCGGCGACGACGTGCTCCATTCGCTCTACCGTATCGCCGACTTGTGCGTGTGCCCCTCGCCATAGGAGCCGTTCGCGCTGGTGGCTCTGGAGGCGATGACCTCGGGTTGCCCGTGCATCGTGGCCGACACGGATGGGCTGCGCGAGACAGTGCCCGAGGACGAGCGCGTCGGCCTGCGCCTCCAGGGCGGGGAGGCCGAGCACCTCGCGACGATGGTCGCCCGCCTGCTCACCGACGACGTCCTTCGCGACCGGCTGGTCGCTGAAGCCTTCGAGCAGGTGCTGCGTTTCGACTGGAGCAACGTGGGGCGGCGGACCGCCGCGCTCTATGCGGGTTGCGAGACGCGCGCCCCCGCCGCCGGCGGTGGCCGCGCGCGCCGCTAGGCCGGGCGCCGCCGAGACCGGAGCCTCGGCGGCGACCCCGGCGCTCGCGCTCGCCGCGGTCTGCGTGCTCGCGGCCGCGATCCGGTTCGCGACGCTGGACGTCCAGAGCTTCTGGCTTGACGAGACGTTCACCGTCGCGCTCGTCCGGCGGCCGCTCGGCGACATGCTGTCCGTCCTCCCTCACGCGGAGGACACTCCGCCGCTGTACTTCATCCTCGCCTGGCTTTGGACCCAGGTCTTCGGCAGCGGCGAGGTGGGACTGCGAGCGCTGTCGGCCCTCATCGGGACGGCGACAGTCCCGGTCGCCTACATGGCCGGCCGCGAGCTCGTTTCTCGGCGTGCCGGGCTCGTCACCGCGATGCTCGTGGCGGTCCATCCGTGGCTGGTCTGGTACTCCCAGGAGGCGCGGTCATACGCATTGCTGGTCCTGCTCACCGCGACCGGCTTGGTCTTCTTCTCCCGGGCTCTCGACGGGCGGCGGCGGAGCCGGAACCTGGCGCTGTGGGCGGTCGTGTCGACCCTCGCCCTGGCCACGCACTACTTCGCCGCTTTCGTGGTGCTCGGTGAGGCGGTGTGGCTGTTCGCCGCCGCGCCGGCCGGCCGCGGGAGACGGCTGGCTCCGGTGGTGGCGATAGGGGCGTTCGGCGCCGCCGGGGTCGCCCTGCTGCCACTTGTACTCGAGCAGCGCTCCGCGGGCACCGAGGCGTTCGGCAGAGGCGCCGCGACGATGGTCGAGCGGGCGCAGGACCTCATCAAGAAGCTCCTCAACGGCGAGCTCGGGGGTGCCTTCAACGGCCAGGCCGCGGTGGCCGGTGTCCTCGCGCTATCGGCCGTATGGTTTCTGTTGGCACGCGGGACCGAGCGCGAGCGTCGAGCGGCGCTCGTCGCGGGGTCCCTAGCCCTCTGCGTCGCGCTGCCCATCCCCCTCGCGGCTGTGGGCCTCGACTACTTCCTCCCCCGCTACGCCATCCCCGGCGCAATCCCGGCGCTCCTGTTCGCGGGAGCAGGGTTCGGCGCGGCACGTGCGGGTCGGGTCGGGCTGGGCGTGGCGGCGGTGCTCACCGTCATCTGGCTGGCCACCGACGTCCGCGTGGCGCTCGATCGGGCCTTGCAGCGCGACGACTGGCGGGGGGCAGTGGCCGCGCTGGGCCCCCCGCGGGAGGCTCGCGCCGTCGTGGTATCCAGGGATTACGAGACGGCGCCGCTGACGACCTACCTGCGGGGGGCCACGCCGCTGCCGCCGGCCGGCGCCGACGTTCGCGAGGTCGACGTGATCCAACTCGCCCGGGGAGGCTCTCCGCCGCCGCTGCGGCCGCGCGGTTTCATCGCGGTGGCGGTGCGGCGGACGACGAGCTACGAGCTTGTTCGCTTCCGCGCGAGCGTCGCCACGCGCGTGGCGCCGGCCACCCTCGCGCCGCTGGGCACGGACCCAGGGCTGGTCCTCCAGGTGCCCTAGTGACCTAAGTTAGAGATTCGCTGGCAGTAGCTGGCGAGGTAGTCGAGGATCTGGTCCGCGGTCTTGTGCCAGATGAATGGCCTGGGGGTCGCCGCTCCAGTTGGTGATCCAGGCGCGGATCGACGCGACGAGGTCGGGAACCGAGCGATGAGCGCTGCGCTTGATCCACTTTGTCGCCAGTTCGGCGAACCAGCGTTTCGACGAGGTTCAGTCACGAGCTGTAGGTGGGCGTGGAGTGCAGCTGAAGACGTGGGTGGCGAGGAAGCCAGCGCTGGATCGCCGGGGTCTTGTGGGTCGAGGAGTTATCAGCACGACGTGAACGTCGAGGTGTTGGGGCACTGAGCTCTCGATCAATTCAGAAAGCGGCGGAATTCCTCGGCCCGATGGCGCGGCGCCATGTCGGTGATCACCTGGCCGGAGGCAACGTCCAGCGCGGCGTAGAGTGCGCTCGCCCTCTGCCGGAAGAAGGCGAGGCCGCCGAGTACCCGACGCGTGGGCGCGTCGCGTTCGACGCCGAGGACGCCTGTTGTGATCAGCTGAATTCTTGTTAGGTCGGGGTCTCCTCGGAGGCTGCGGGATGCGGGTCGAGCAATGCCGAAGGAGACCGGAAGTGACGTTGCATCGCGACTCCAAGACGTGTGGGAGAGTCGCTAGACCGTATGGGCGGCCCATGCGGCCTAGCGGCAGCTGTCGCACGCGCCGTGCAGCACGACGTCGTGCTCGGCGACGCTGAACTTCACGCGTGCGGACAACCGTTCGATGCTGCGCTCGAGCTCCGGGTCCTCGAACGGGACGACCGTCCCGCAGCTGTCGCACACCATGTGGTGGTGATGGTCGCCGCCGGGCTGGACGGGCTCATAGCGCGCCGTTCCCTGACCGACCTCCAGGCGCTGCACGAGCCGCAGCTCGGCGAGCTGCTCGAGCGCGCGGTAGACGCTCGCGCGGCCGACGCTGCGGCCCTCATCGCGCAGGCGCTCCTCGATGTCGAGCGCGCTCAGCGCGCACGGCTGGCGCGCGAGCAGCTCGACGACCGCGCTGCGCGCCTCGCCGCGGTGGTAGCCGGCCTCCTGCAGCCGCGCCTGCGCGTGTCGGGCCCAGGGTCGCATCGCGCTCACGGCTTAACCGTAGAGAGCAGGGCGACGGACGCGTACAGCAGCACGGTCACCGCCGCGATCGACGCGCCCGCGGCGGTGTCGAGGTGATAGCTGGCGTACAGCCCGGCGATCCCGGCGGCCGTGCCGAGCGTCGCGGCGAGCGCCATCATCGGGACCATCCGCCGCGTCAGCCGGCGCGCGGTGGCGGCCGGGCCGACGAGCAGCGCGACGACGAGCAGGTTGCCCAGGCCCTGGACGGCGATCAGGATCGCCACCGCGAGGGCGACCAGCAGGAGGGCGTCGGCGAGCGTCGGCGAGACGCCGAGCGAGCGCGCGCTGGAGCGGTCGAAGCCGGCGGCGAGCAGGCGCGGATGGACCAGCGCGAGGCCGCCGACCAGCGCGGCGGCGAGGCCCGCGGCGAGCAGCAGGTCGCCGTCCGTGAGGCCGAGCACGTCTCCGAACAGCAGGCTCTGCAGGCCCGGCGGCGTGTCGGCCGAGAGCGCGAGCATGACGCCGAGGCCGAACAGGGTGGTGATCACGACCGCCACCGGCGTGTCGCCCTCGAGGCCACGGACGCGGCCGGCGAGCGCCACCGCCAGCGCCGCGGCGAGCACCCCGCCCGCGGCCCCGAGCAGCAGCGGGAAGCCGAGCAGGGCCGCGGCGACCAGGCCGGGGAACAGCCCGTGGGCCAGCGACTCGGCGCCGTAGGACAGCCCGTAGTGGATCACCCAGCACCCCAGGACGCCGCCGGCGATCCCGATCAGCGTGACCTCGGCGAACGCGCGCCGCAGGATCGAGAGCGTCCACGGGTCGGCCAGCGCGTGCCAGAGCGAGCCGCTCACGGGGTCGGCTCGTGCTCGTGATGGTGGGGCGGCACGATGCCCAGCGTTCCGTCTTGAGGAAGCTCGACTACGGCGGCGCCGTAGGTGCGCTCGATCGTCTCGCGGCTCAGCACCTCGGCGGGGGGCCCGAACGCGACCTGCACGCGGTTGAGGCACAGGACGAGGTCCCAGGCGCGCGCCTGGTCGAGGTCGTGGGTGGCGATCATGATCCCGCGGCCCTCGCCGGCGAGCCGGTCCACGAGCCGGCTCAGGCGCTCGGCGCTCGGCGCGTCGAGGCCGGAGTAGGGCTCGTCGAGCAGCAGCAGACGCGCCTCCTGGACCAGCGCGCGCGCGATCAGGACGCGCTGGCGCTGGCCGCCAGACAGCGTGCCAAAGGGCTCGGAGGCGAGCTCGTCCAGCGCGACGGTGGCGAGCGCCTCCCGCGCGCGGCGCCGGGCCGCGCGCCCCGGACGCCGCCACCACTCGAGGCCGGGCAGCGCTCCCATCAGCGCGACGTCGAGCGCGCTGACCGGGAAGTCGAGCCGCGAGCGCTCGGTCTGGGGCACGGTGGCGACGGCCGCGGGCCTGCGCAGCGTGCCCGCGGCGGGTTGGAGCTCGCCGTGCAGGGCGCGGAACAGCGTCGTCTTGCCGCCTCCGTTGGGCCCCAGGACGGCCACGCGCTCGCCCGCGCGCACGGCGAAGGTGACGCCGCGCAGCGCCGGCGGGCCGCCGTAGCCGACGGCCAGTCCGTCGGCCATCGCGAGCGGGGCGGTGGCGCTCATAGCCCCGCGATGGAGCAGCCCCGGCGCCCGCCGGTGAAGCCGCGCACCATCGCGTCGGCGTTGGCCTGCTCCATCCCGCAGGTAGGTGTCCCCGCGCGAGCCGTCCGGGCCCAGCGTGTCGCCGTAGAGCTCGTAGCTCGACGTGGCGCCGGTCTGCGCAGCGATCGCGCGCGCGGTGCGCTGGTTGACCGACTGCTCGGGAAAGACCGCCTTGACGCGTTCGCGCCGGATGACCCGGGCCAGCGCGGCGAGCTCTCCCGCCGACGGCTGGGCCTGGGTGGTCTGCGAGGGGATCACGGCGCCGACCACGCGGATGCCGTAGCGCTTCGCGAAGTAGTTGAAGGCGTCGTGGTCGGTGACCAGCTTGCGCTCACCGGGCGGGGACCGCGGCCATGCAGCGCCGGATGCCGGCGTCGAGCAGGCGCAGCTTCGCTCGGTAGGCGTTCGCGCGGCGGGCGAAGCCGGCGCGGTGGCCGGGGTCCGCCCGCGTCAGCGCCGCCTGGACGGCGCCGACGGCCGCGACGACGTTGAGCGGGTCGTGCCACCAGTGGGGGTCATAGCGCGAGGCCTCGGCGCCGCGAGCCTCGCCGGGCACGCGATCCGGGAGCGCCGCGCTGAGGTCGACCACGCGCGGGCTGCCGCCCGCCTGGTCGACCACGTCCTTCATCCAGCGGTCGAGGTTCTGGCCGCTGGTGAAGACGACGTCGGCGCCGGCGGTCTCGCGCACGTCGCTCGGCCGCGGCTCGAACTCGTGCGGGTCGACGTTGGGGCGCAGGATCTGATGCACGTCGACAGCGCTCCCGCCGACGCTGCGGACGATGTCGCCGAGCTGCGTGGTGGTCGCCACCACCTGCGGGCGCCCGTCGCCCGAGCTCGTCGCCGCGCACCCCGAGGCCGCCAGCGCGCCGACGAGGAGCACGCCGGCGAGCGCGGCGGGCCGCACGAGGCGCGGGGTGAGCTCGTGGACGACGACGGCGAGCGCGAACACCGCCCCGGAGAGCACGGCGATCGTCGCGCCCGGGGGAGCGTTGGTCTGCGCGGACAGCCAGATGCCGGCCACGCCCTCGACGGCGGCGAGGGCCACGGTGGCGATGCGCCAGCGACCGAGGCTGCGCGCCCACGGCCGCGTCGTGGCGGCGGGGACCACGAGCAGCGCGGTGGCGAGCAGCGCGCCGACTGCGGAGAGGCAGGCCACCGCGCAGAGCGCGATCAGGAGCAGCAGCGCCAGGTCGAGCCGCGCGGCGGGCAGGCCCGCGTCGCGCGCGGCCGCCGGGTCGAAGCCGATCGCCGTCCACCGCGTCCCCAGCACCGCGCTCGCCGCGATCGCGACGAGCGCCGCGGAGGCCGCGACGACGAGGTCGCGTCCGTCGATGAGGAGCAGGCTGCCGAACAGCAGGGACTCAACATCGCCGCCGGAGAGGAAGACGTCGGAGGCGAGGAGGATGCCGCCGGCGAGCGCGCCGACCAGCACCAGCGCGGTCACGGTGTCGTAGTCGGGCGAGCGGCGCCCGGCGTGCGTGCCGAGGGCGAGCGCGAACAGGACCGCGACGCCCAGCGCGCCGAGGAACGGCGCGAAGCCGAGCCCCTCGGCCAGCACCAGCCCGGGGAAGGTCGCGGTGGCGACGGCGTGCGAGTAGAAGGCCAGGCCGCGAAGGACGATCCAGGTACCGACCAGGCCCGCGCCGACCGCCAGCAGCAGGACCTCGAGCACCCCGCGCTGGACGAAGGGCAGCGTGAACGGCTCCAGCACGGCTGCGGAGGCTAGCAAGAATGAGACTTGTTCTCACCCACTCCGCGCGCCTGCGCCGCGCCGCGAGCGGCAGGGCGTCCCGGCGGAGTCGTCCCGCCGGCGAACGGCATCGACGAAGGAGATGAGGGGTGGGCGGGGGTGTCGTCGCCGAAGGGGTCCGATTTCGTCTCGCTCGGTTCTGACCCGAGTTATTGCCCTCAGACGTGCATAACTCGGTTTAGAACGCCGCGCCACGCTGGATTCGGAGCGGTCTCGGCCGACACCACTCCCTTCCCCTCGTCGATGCCGTTCGCCGGGCCTACCCGCTCGGCCGGGCGCGAAAGCTAGCCAGCCGCCGCGGTGCGGCCGCTGGCCCGCGGGGCCGCAGCGGCGACCCAGTCGGCCTGGCGCGGGGTGGCCTTGAGCAGCTCGCGCCAGGTCGGCTCGTCGACGACCCCGGTCTGGTCGAGGCCGCGGCGGGCCTGGAGGGCGCGCACCGCGCTCTCGGTCAGCGAGCCGTAGTTGCCGCTGATCGGCAGCGACGCTCCTCCGCCGGCCAGCAGCTCCTGGGCGCGCACCACGAGGTCGCCGCGGCTGCCTCGCCCCAGCGAGACCCAGCCGGGCGTGACCGTGGCGGCGCCCGGCGCCGGCTGGCCGAGCGCGGCCGTCCAGTCCTGGTCGCGTGCGTGCTGCCACGACCACCAGCTGACGCCGCGGGCGCCGTAGCCGCCGGCGAGCGAGCGGAACCGGGCGACGTCCGCCCCGGACGGGTTCTCGTAGAGCTGGCCGACCGGGAAGATCGGGCGGTCGTAGGCCTGGTTGAGCTGCCAGGTGCGCTCGAAGACGCGGTCGGGCGAGACCCCGATCGCCTGCCAGTACATCTGCGGCAGGTTGGCCTGGGCGCCGCCGGGGCCGAGGAACACGGAGTAGGGGAACGTCGGGTGGTAGTCGACGTAGGGGAAGGAGCTCAGCCCGAGTGGGAACGAGGACCCGACCGCCTTGCGCAGCGCCTGGACGTACCGCTGGGCGGCGGCGTAGCGGCCCTCGTACTCGGCCTCGGCGTCGATCACGAAGCAGTCCGCGCCACGCTGGATCGCGGCGGCCGAGGTCTGCGCCTCGCCCACCGGGTTCGAGCCGTACACGTACTGCCAGGCGCACACGCGCAGCCCGCCGGCCTTCAGGCGCGAGACGAGCTGCGGGCTGAACTGGCTCCACAGGCTCGTGCCGTCGCCGGACTTGATGTACACGGTCTCGACTCCGTTGGCCTTCGCGCGCGAGACGATCGCGTCGGGATCGCCGCCCTCGACGCGCCCGAGCTGCCAGATCCACATCGCGTCGCCGGCGAACGCGGTCGCGTCTCCGAGCTTGCGAAGGCGCTGGACGATCACCTTGACCGAGTTGGAACGGCGACCGCGGTCCTTGACGCGTAGGCGACCGCTCGCCGCCCAGGCGGGCACGCGCACCCACAGCCTCGTCGCGGTGCGCCACCACGGACGCACGGCGCGGACGCGGCCGTGGGTGTCAGGCCACAGCACGCGCACCTTCGAGCTGTTGCGCACGGCGAGCTTGAGGGCGCCGCCCGTGACGACCGTCGTCTTGGCCGGGCACGGCGTGCCCTTGACGCCGAAGCAGCGCGCCCAGGAGAGCTTGAGCTTGGGGGCGGCTTCGGCGACGGGGCTCGCCACCGCGAGTCCGAGCAGGGCGGCGATCAGGGTGAGAGTCAGGCGTCGGCGGGACATCGGAAGCGGGAGATGGTAGGAACCCGCACCGTAGCGGCGAGTTGCGCGCGAGCGGGGGCGGCCTGGCCACATGGCGGGCGACGGCGCGCCGGTCGCGCGGCGACTAGGCCACCGCCGCCGGCTCGTGGGTGGGAGCCGGCCGCGGAGGGGCGGGCTGGATCGCCCGCGCGCCGTGCTCGGGCACCTGGGTGACGCCGCGGCGCAGGACCGCCTCGGGCCGCCGGCGCGCGGGGCGCAGGCTCGTGCGCGCGAGCACGCGCGCGGTGACCGTGCGCATCTCGAACAGCGCGAAGCTCGCGCCCAGGCAGCGGCGCACACCGCCACCGAACGGGATCCAGGTGTAGGTGTCGGGGGCGTTCTCGGGGTCCAGGAAGCGCTCGGGGCGGAACGCGGTGGGGTCGGGGTACAGGTCGCCGCGGCGGTGAATCAGGGCGATCGAGGGGTTGATCTCGGTGCCCGGCTCGAGGTGGTAGCCGCCCAGCTCGAACGGGCCGCGGACCTTGCGGCCCACGCCCGCGATCACCGGCCGCAGGCGCAACGCCTCCTTGACCAGTGCGTCGAGGTAGGCGTCGTCGCCGGCTTCGACGGCCTCTCGGGCGCGCGCCAGGACGGCCGGGTTGCGGCCGAGCAGCTCGAACGTCCACGCCAGCCCGGCGGAGGTCGTCTCGTGGCCGGCGACGAGCAGCGTGACGAGCTCGTCGCGCAGCTCGCGGTCGGTGAGCCCCTGGCCCTGCTCGTCGCGCGCCGCCAGCAGGGCGGAGAAGACGTCGTCGGCGTCCTCGAAGCCGCCGTCCTGACGCCGCGCCGCGATCTCCTCGTAGAGCAGTTCGTCCACCGCCGCGCGGCTCTCCTCGAAGCGCCGCATCGCGCCGCGGTCTCCGAAGCGCCCGCCCGAGAGCACCAGGGTGAGGATCCCGAGCCGGTTCGACAGCGGCTCGATCATCGCCCGCAGGCGGCGCTTGAGCTCCTCGGCGCGCGGGCCCTCCTCCATGCCGAACACGGCGGTGGTGATGACGTCGAGCGTGATCGCCTGCATCTCCGGCAGCAGCGCGAACGGCTCGCCGACCGGCCAGCGCTCGAGCGCGTGGTCGGTGGCGGCGACCATGCGATCCTCGTAGGCCTGCATGCGGCGGCCGTGGAACGGCGGCAGCATCAGCCGGCGGTGGCGCAGGTGCTCGGCGCCGTCGAGCAGCAGGACGGACCGCGCGCCGAGCACCGCGCCCAGCGGCGCGTTGGCCTCGCCGGCGTGCAGCACATCGCCCGACGCCGTGAACACCTGGCGCACCTCGCGCGGGTGGAAGACGAGCACGAAGCGCGAGTCGAAGCGCGTGCGGAAGCGCACCACGTCCCCGTAGCGCCGCCACGAGGCGTGGATGAAGCGCCGCGGGAAGAACACGAACAGCAGCGTCTGGACCAGCGGCGACAGCGGCGGGCCGGGCGGCATCGTGGGAGCGGCGGTGGGAGCGGTCACCGCGGCCGACGGTACCACCGCCCGACCGTCCGGCCGCTCTCACACGAGTCTCATCGCCCTCCCCTAGACAGCAGGACGTGGCGCTCGTGCTCGCCTCGGCGATCTCATACGGCCAAGCCGTGGTGCTCGGCCTGCTCCAGGGAGCGGCCGAGCTGTTCCCGGTGTCCAGCCTCGGGCACTCGGTGATCCTGCCGGGGCTGCTGGGTTGGGACATCCATCAGAACGATGACTACTTCCTCACCTTCCTGGTGGGGACCCACCTCGCGACCGCGCTCGTGCTGCTCGCCTTCTTCTGGAGCGACTGGGTGAGGATCGCCCGCGGCGTCGGGCGCTCGCTGCGCGACCGCGAGATCGCGCCCGACGACACCGACGCCAAGCTGGGCTGGCTGCTGGTCATCGGCACGATTCCCGCCGGCCTCATCGGCCTGCTGCTCGAGCACGCCCTGCGCCACGTCTTCGCCTCGCCGACCTCGGCCTCCGTCTTCCTGATGATCAACGGGCTGCTGCTGGCCGGCGCCGAGGCGCTGCGCCGGCGCGCTCCGGGCCCCGACCACTCGCTCGGCAGCGGCGACGAGCGCATCTCGCGCCGCGTGAGCTGGCGGGAGTCGGCGGGCATCGGCTCCGCGCAGGCGCTCGCGCTGCTGCCCGGGATCTCGCGCTCGGGCGCGACGATGGGCGGCGGCCTGCTGGCGGGGCTCTCCAACGAGGACGCCGCGCGCTTCGCGTTCCTGCTCGCCACGCCCATCATCGGCGCCGCGGCCGCGCTCAAGCTGCCCGAGCTGCTCGGCTCGCAGGGCGACGGCGTGCGCGGGCAGGCGCTCGTCGGGGCCCTGTGCGCGGCGCTCACCGCCTACCTCTCCGTCCGCTTCCTGATGCGCTACTTCGAGACCAACCGCCTCACGCCGTTCGCCGTCTACTGCCTCGTGGCCGGGACGGCGTGCCTTGCCTACTTCGCCCTGTGAGGAGCCACACGTGACCAAGTCCCGCGCCCTGATCGTCCCCGCCGTGCTGGTCGGCCTGCTGCTGGTCGCGCTCGCGGTCCTCTACTTCGTGGACCCGGCGAGCTCGCTGCCGTCGTTCATCCCGGGGCACGAGGCGGGCTCGAGCCACCACCACGTCAAGCACGGGATCGCGGCGCTGCTCCTCGGTCTGGGCTGCTTCGTGTTCGCGTGGTTCCAGTCGGGACCTCAGGGGCAGCAGCGGCGGGCAGCGTGATCCACACGTCGGCGCCGGCGCCGGTGTTCGTCGCAGAGGCGCGACCCCCGTGGGCTCGCGCGATGGTGTCGACGATCGCCAGCCCCAGGCCGGTGCCGCCGCGCGAGCGCGCGGCGTCGGCGCGCGTGAAGCGCTCGAACGCGCGCGGGAGCAGCCCCTCGTCGAAGCCGCGTCCCTCGTCGGCGACGTGGAGCTCGACCGATCCGGTGCGGGCAGCGGCTCGCAGGTGCACCGTGCCGTCGCCGTAGCGAAGCGCGTTGTCGACGAGGTTCCCGAGCGCCTGCTCGAGGCGTAGCTCGTCGCCGTCGAACTCGAGCTCGCCGCAGGGCTCCACGTGGAGCTCGCGGCCGAGCGTGGCGGCGCGCACCGAGAAGCGGCCGGCGATCGCTTCGAGCAGCGCCGCGGCGCGCAGCTGCTCCAGCCGCACGGGCAGCTCACCGTCGTCGGCGCGGGCCAGCACCAGCAGGTCGTCGGCGAGCTGCGCCAGGCGATCGGTCTCCTCGGCCGCGGACCTCAGCGCCGCCTGGAGGTCCTCCACCGTCGCGCCCCCGCGCATCGCGAGCTCGAGCTCCATCTTGAGGATCGCCAGCGGCGTGCGCAGCTCGTGGCCCGCGTCGGCGACGAACGCGCGCTCGCGGCGCAGGCCAGCCTCGAGACGGCCGAGCATGTCGTTGAGCGTCTCGCCCAGGCGCCGCACCTCGTCCTCGGCGGGCGGCAGGGGCAGCCGCGCGCTCGGTCGGTCGGCGCTGATGGTGCGTGCACGGCGGCGCATCCCCTCGACGGGCCGCAGCGCCCCCGCCGCGAGCCCGTAGCCCGCGACGGCCGCGAGCAGGAGCGTGAGCGGTCCGCCGACCAGCAGGGCGCCCGTCAGCGTGTTCATCGCGTGCTCGCGCTGCTCGAGCGAGTCGCCGACGACGATCACCACACGGTCGGTCGCGTCGCCCGCCGGCCGCGCCAGCAGGCGCTCGCGCTCGCCGCGGCTGACCAGGAACGTCGTGGTGCGTGCGCGCTGGAGCTCGGCGGTGGTGAGGAGCGAGTGCGCTTCGTTGCCCGGACTGCCGCCGAGGATGCGGCCGGACGGGGCGAGGACCTGGACCTCACCGGCGCCGCGCCCCAGGGCAAGACGCTCGGGCGCCGTCCCCGGCTCACGGACCTGTTGGACGAGCGAAGCCAGGTCGCTGGCGCGCGCGTGCAGGCCGCTGTCGATGCTCGAGTCCAAGCCGTCCTCGAGGCGCAGGTAGACAAAGGTGCCGACCGTCCCGAGCACGATCGCCATCACGACGGTGAAGGCGAGCGTCAGCCGCCAGCGAATGGGCAGCCGGCTGGGCGCGAGGCGGTCGCCGAGGCTCTCGAGGCGGCTCAGGAAGGTGCGGGCCGGCACAGTCGGTAGCCGACGCCGCGCACGGTCTCGATCGTGCTGGCGCCGAACGGCCGGTCGATCTTCTCGCGTAGGTAGCGCACGTAAACGTCGACGACGTTGGAGCGGTTCTCGTAGTCATAGTCCCACGCGAGGTCCAGCAGGTCATGCC
Organism: uncultured Actinomycetes bacterium; assembly: GCA_963797015.1. Classification (GTDB taxonomy): domain Bacteria; phylum Actinomycetota; class Thermoleophilia; order Solirubrobacterales; family Solirubrobacteraceae; genus JBBPZA01. The sequence continues at coordinate 545,975 of CAWCNV010000006.1, forward strand.
GGGTCAGGACTATGCCCGGCCGGCGCATGAACGTCTCGAGCAGCGCGAACTCCCGCGCCGACAGGGCGATCTCCTGCTCGCCGCGCCACACCTGGCGGGCGGCCGGGTCCAGGCGCAGGTCGCCGACCTCGAGCACCACCGGGCGCTCGACCGGCCCCCGGCGCGCGAGCGCCCGCAGCCGCGCGAGCAGCTCGGCGAACGAGAACGGCTTGGCCAGGTAGTCGTCGGCGCCGCCGTCGAGGCCGCGTACGCGATCCTCCACGGCATCGCGGGCGGTCAGCATCAGTACCGGCGCCCACATGCCCTCCGAGCGCAGGCGCCGGCAGGTCTCGAAGCCGTCGATGCCCGGAAGCATCACGTCGAGGACGACGGCGTCGTAGGGCGAGGCGGTCGCCATCCACAGCGCATCCTCGCCCTTGCCGGCGACGTCGGCGGCCGCGCCCTCGCCGCGCAGGCCGCGGCGGATCAGCGCCGCCATCTTGGGATCGTCCTCGACTACGAGCACGCGCATGGGAACATGCTTCCAGGCCCCAATGAGGGTTCCATGAGAGCAGGGGTCCCTCGCGGCCCGTCGTGATCGAGGCGACGTTTTGACGCCTCCTCCCTTCCCCTCGTCGATGCCGTTCACCGGCGCTGCGACGAGCAGCGGCGCCGGGCTTGCCGTGCGGGATCACTCCCGCGGCGCGGGTGACTGGCCCTCGCTGAGCTCGGTCTCGCGCTCGTCCTTCGGCGCGCGGAGGCTGCCGCTGTAGACGCCGTACTCGCGGATCGCGATCTGGAGCGAGGCCGCCGCCGGGATCGCCAGCAGGGCCCCGATCACGCCGAAGAGCGTGCTGCCGAACAGCACCGAGCCGAGCACGAAGAACGGCTCCACCTGCACCTGGCGCGCCTGGATACGGGGCTGGATGAGGTTGTTCTCGATCTGCTGGTAGACGATCGACCAGATCGCCCAGATGATCGTCACCGTCGGGAAGTCCTGGAACACGGTGACGACCCCCACCAGCAGCGCGCCGATCGTCGCCCCGACGAGCGGCACGAGGTCCAGCAGGAAGATGACGAGCGCGAGCGCCAGCGGGTAGGGGACGCCGAGGATCACCAGCACGATGTAGCTGCTGACGCCTGCGATCAGCGCCTGGAGCAGCGCGCCGCGCACGTAGTTGCCGACCGCGGTCCCGATGCGGTCGAACATCCGGTTCAGCGCGTCGGCGCGGTCGGGAGGGTGCATGCGCAGGAACGCGGAGCGCCAGCGCGGGGCCGCCCCGACCATGAAGATGCTGAGGATCAGGATCGTGATCGCGGCGAACAGGCTCGAGATGAAGCCCGCGCCGAGATCGGCCAGCGTGCTCGCGGCGTCGCCCGCTTTGGACGGGAGGTTGGCGGCCGCGTCCTCCACCTTCTTGGTCAGGTCGTACTTGTTGTCGAGCTCCTGCAGGCGCTTGTTGCGCTGGGCGAAGTCGGTCACGTCGCGCGCGTACTTGGGGGCGTTGTCGGCGAGGTTGCCGACCTGGGTGACGACCGGCGGCACCAGCACGGCGAGCATCGCGATCGGCGCCAGGATCACGCCCAGGTAGACCAGCGCGATCGCCGGACCGCGGCGCATGTGGCGGTTGAGGATGTTGACCGGCCCCGAGACGGCGATCGCGATGAACGCGGCGATCACCATCCACTCCAGCGGGGTTCGCAGCAGGTAGATCAGGTACAGCGCCAGCACCGCGCTGATGACGGTCAACACCACCCTCAGCACGGCTCTGGTGTCGACCCCGCGCGCCGCCGCGGAAGCGGGCGGCGGGGCGCTCGCGGGCACGGGGAGTGGCGGGTCGCTCTCGGCCACCGCGACGCGATGCTACGGCGGGCCCCGGACCTCCCCCCGGCGGTCCTAGGAGACCAGCTGGGCCTCGACTCGGTCGGCGATCTCGCGCGCGATGGCGAGCGACGCCGTCGCCGCCGGCGACGGCGCGTTGCGCACGTGCAGCGCGTGCTCGGTGTGCGACAGGGCGAAGTCGTCGACCAGCCGGCCGTCGCGCGACACCGCCTGCGCGCGCACTCCCGCGAAGCACGGCTCCACGTCGTCCTCCGCCAGCGCGGGCACGTAGCGTCGCGCGGCTCGCACCAGTGCGCTCTTGGAGCTGCCCAGGAACCACTCGCGCAGCGCCGTGCGCCAGAAGCGGCGCAGCAGCCGAGGGCTCCCGGGCCAGCGCAGCGTGTCGAGCAGGTCGCGGGCGCCGGCCGCGCGCAGCGGGCGGCCGTCGCGGGTGGCGGCGAGCTGCGCCGTGGGCCCGAGCAGTACCTCGCCCCCGATCCCGCGCGTGAAGTGGACGCCGAGGAACGGCAGGGCGGGGTCGGGCACGGGGTAGATGAGGCTGCGCACCAGCTCACGCGCCGCGGGCCCGAGGCGCAGATAGGTGCCCCGGAAGGGCACGATGCGCGGGTCGGCGTCCGCGCCCGCGAGGACGGCGAGCCGATCGGAGGCCGCGCCCGCGCAGAACACCGCGTAGCGGGCGGAGAGCGCGCCGCGCGCGTGCTCGAGCTCGATCCTCGCGGACCGCGGGCTGATGCCGCGCACCGGCGCGCCGGTCGTCACCAGGCCGCCCGCCGCGCGCACGTCGTCCGCGTAGGCGCGCGCGACGAGCGAGAAGTCGGCGACGCCCGTGCGCGGCGAGTACAGGCCGGCGATGCCCGCGCACGCGGGCTCGAGCGCGCGGATCTCCTCCTGGCCCACGCGACGCAGGCCCGGCACGCCGTTGGCCCGCGCGCGCGTCTCGAGCGCCTCCAGCCGGCCGAGCTCGGCGCGGTCGACGGCGACGACGAGCTTGCCGCTGGCGCGCGCCTCGATGCCGCGCTCCTCGCAGTACTCGTACAGGGACCGCAGCCCTTCGGCGCACAGCCGCGCCTTCAGTGAGCCGGGCGCGTAGTACAGGCCGGCGTGGATCACGCCCGAGTTGTGCGAGGTCTGGTGCAGCCCGAGCTCGTGCTCGGCCTCGAGCACGCAGACCGTCTCGCGCGGGCGCCGGAGCGCGAGCTCGCGCGCGACCGCCAGGCCGACGATCCCTCCGCCGACGACGGCGAGATCGCAGCGTGGCGGCGGATCGTCGTTCGGAGCGGGCGTCACGGGGCGCGACATGATGCCTGGCAGCGCAGTCAAAAGCGCCCGCGGCGAGGCGCAGCGCATAGGCTTGCCGCGCGATGGACCTGGTCCCAGGGGTGATCACCGGCCCGGCGGGGCGCCTTGCCGCGGCCGCCCAGAACGCGCTCGAGGTCGCGCGCTTCGGCGGACTCGAGACCGACGAGGAGTCCTCCCCCTACGAGGTCGTCGCCGAGCATCCGATCTACCGTCTGCGCCACTACTTCCCGAACGGCGACGACACCTCGAAACGTGCGCCGCTGATCCTCGTGCCGCCCCTGATGCTCACGGCGGAGGTCTATGACGTCGCCGCCCGCACCACCGCGGTCGGCGCGCTTCGGCAGCACGGCGTGGACCCCTGGGTGGTCGACTTCGGTGCGCCCGAGCGCGAGGAGGGAGGGCTGAAGCGCACGCTCTCGGACCACGTGCTCGCGGTCAGCGACGCCGTCGACCGCGTGCGCGAGACGCTCGGCCGCGACGTCCACCTCGGCGGCTACTCCCAGGGCGGGATGTTCTGCTACCAGACCGCCGCGCTGCGGCGCAGCGAGGGAATCGTCTCGCTGGTGACGTTCGGCAGCCCGGTCGACACGCGCGGCGCGCTGCCGCTGGGCCTGCCCGAGGAGGTGTTCACGCGCGGCGCCGACATCCTCGGTGCGCGCGTGCTGGGCCGTGCTGCGGTGCCGGCGTGGGTGAGCCGCGCCGGCTTCCGGATGCTCGATCCGGTGAAGTCGCTGCGCTCGCGCATCGACTTCGTCCTGCAGCTCCACAACCGCGAGGCGCTGCTGCCGCGCGAGCGCCAGCGCCGCTTCCTCGAGAACGAGGGCTGGGTCGCGTGGCCCGGCCCGGCGCTGGCGGACTTCGTGCGCCAGTTCGTGGCCCACAACCGCATGCTCTCGGGCGGCTTCGTGATCGACGAGCGCCTGGTCACGCTCGCCGACATCGAGTGCCCGGTGCTGTGCTTCGTGGGCGAGCTCGACGACATCGCGCCCGCACCCGGAGTGCGGGCCGTCGCGGCCGCCGCGCCGCGCGCCGACATCTACGAGGTCGCGCTGCAAGCAGGCCACTTCGGCCTCGTCGTGGGCTCCGCCGCGCTGCGGACGACGTGGCCCGTGGTCGCGGACTGGACCCGCTGGGCCGACGGCGAGGACGCGCTGCCCGAGCCGGTCCGCCCGATGCAGGAGGACGCGCCGCCGGCGCGGCCTCCCGGGCCGGCGATCCTGACCGGCTACGCCCAGCTGGCCGCTGGGGCCGGCACGGGGATCGCGCGCTCGATGGCCGGGACCGCTTCGACCGCCGCGCGCACGGTGCGCGAGCTCGCCCAGGAGGCGCCCGAGACCATCCGCCGCCTGGGCCGGCTCGAGCAGACGCGCCCCGCCACGCGCCTGTCGCTGGGCCTGATCCTCGACGAGCAGGCGCGCGCGGGTCCGGACGAGGTGTTCGTGCTGCTCGAGGGCCGCGCCTACTCGCGCGACGCGGTCAAGCGCCGCATCGACGCGGTCGTGCGCGGGCTGATCTCGATCGGGGTCCGCCAGGGCGAGCACGTCGGCGTCCTGATGGCGATGCGGCCGAGCGCGCTGGCTGTTGTCGCCGCGCTCAACCGGCTGGGGGCGGTCGTCGTGCTCCTGCGGCCCGACGGCGACGTAGCGCGCGAGCTCGAGCTGGGGGAGGCGACGCGCGTGATCGCCGACCCCGAGCTGGCCGCGGCGGCGGCGAAGGTCGCGCCCGGCCACGTCGCCGTGCTGGGCGGCGGCGGCGAGATGCGCAACCTGGGGATCGAAGGGGTCATCGACATGGAGCGCATCGACCCCGACGCCGTCGAGCTGCCCGACTGGTACCGCCCCAACCCCGGCCGCGCGCGGGACCTGGCCTTCCTGCTCTTCACGGGCGAGGGCGCCCACACGCGCGCGAACCGCATCACCAACGGGCGCTCGGCGCTGTCGGCCTTCGGCACGGCGTCGGCCGCCGCGCTGTCCTCGGGCGACACCGTCTACAGCGTGACCCCGATCTACCACGCGTCGGGCCTGCTCGTCGGCGTGGGCGGCGCGATCGCGGGCGGTGCGCGCCTGGCGATGGCCTCCGATTTCAACCCGTCCACCTATTGGGACGAGGTCCGCCGCTACGGGGTGACGACCGCCATCTACACCTGGACGATGCTGCGCGACCTGGTCGAGGCTCCGCCGCATCCCAACGAGCACCACCACCCGGTTCGCCTGTTCATGGGCTCGGGCATGCCGCGCGGCCTGTGGCGGCGGGTCACGGCGCGCTTCGCCCCGGCGCGCGTGCTCGAGTTCTATGCCGCGACCGAGGGCGACTCGGTGCTGGTCAACGTGACCGGCGCAAAGGCGGGCTCGGTGGGGCGGCCGCTCCCGGGCAGCGCGCAGGTCGCGATCGCGCGATACGACACGCGCGCCGGGCGGCTCGAGACCGGGCGCGACGGGTTCGCGCTGCGCTGCGAGGTGGGGGAGACCGGGATGCTGCTGGCCGAGGCGCGCGCGGACGCTGTCGCGACCACCGCCAGCCCGCTGCGAGGGGTGTTCAAGCGCGACGACGCCTGGCTCGCCACCGACGACCTCTTCCGTCGCGACGCCGACGGCGACCACTGGCTGGTCGGGCCGCTCGCGAGCCTGATCCGGACGCGCGACCGCGTGGTCGCGCCCGTGCCGATCCAGGAGGCGCTGGGCGATCTCGAGTCGGTCGACCTCGCCGCCGCCTACGGCGTGCGGGCCGGAAAGGGACCGAGCGAGCTGGTGGTAGCGGCGATCACGCTGCGCGCGGGCCGCTCGGTCGAGCCCGCCGACCTCGACTCGGCGCTCGAGACGCTGGACGTCGAGGACCGCCCGCGAGTGATCCACGTCGTCGACGAGATCCCGCGCACCACGTGGTACCGCCTGCGGCTCGGCGAGCTGCGCGCCGCGGGGCTCCCGCAGCCCTCGGACGGCGCGGCCTGGTACCGCGACGCCTCGGGCCACTACCGCCGCCTGACCGTCGCGGCGCGGCGGCGGATCGCGAGCTCGTAAGCAGGGCGGGCGTCTGGGGGTGCCGGGATCCCGGGCGCGCCCCGCGCCCTCAGAAAGGCCGCGTCCCGCAGCGGAAGAAGTACGGAAGCCGCGCCAACGGGGCGGGCACGCGAGCCGACCGCGGGCCCCGGAAGCGCGCGCCGGTCGCCGGCTGGCGCCAGCATCCGCGCGGGAAGTAGACGGAGCGGCTGCGCGCGCCGCGCACGACGACCGGCGCGACGAGCACGTCGGGGCCGAGCAGCCACTCCTGGTCCTGGCGCGCGGCGCGGCCGTCGTTCGGGTAGGCGAGCCACAGCGGGCGCGTCGGCGGGATCCCCGTGCGGCGCGCCTCCCTCCACAGGGCCAGGATCAGCGGCACCGCCCGCAGGTGCAGGCGCGCGAGCGCGTTGTAGCGGCGCGCGGTCGCGCGGCCGTAGCTCCACGGCGTGTGCACGCCGGCCAGCACCGAGCCGTGGAGCCGGAAGAAGGGCGACAGCGCCGCCCACTGCGCCCAGCGCTCGAACAGCTCCCGGCTCGTCGGGCTCTCGTAGGGGCCGACATCGAAGAAGCCGCCGATGTCGGTCGTGAAGCCGTACGCGCCACCGACGGCGCGGTTGAGCATGTCGGTCGTCAAGGAGGCGAGGCCGGCGGCGTGGCTCCAGTCGGTCGTCTCGTCGCCGGGGAAGTTCCCGCCCTCGTAGGCCGCGGTGCCGGGTGTTCCGCTGTACCCGGCGCGGGTGAAGAAGAAGATCCGGCGCCCCGGGTGGGTGCGCTCGTAGGCGTCGACCACGGCTCGGGTGGCGCGGTGGAAGAGGACCGGCAGGCGGTTGTGCATGGTCGCCCCCGTGCTGCCGTCGGCGAAATGCATGTCGCTCTGGACCTGCTCGCCGAAGTCCTGCATGAAGCCCTCCGCTCCGAGGTCGAGCGCGGCCCGGATGCGGCCCTTCCACCAGCGCACCGCCGCCGGCTTGGTGAAGTCGATCACGGCCCCCTCGCGCGCGAAGTTGCTCTCGAAGACGTACGGCGAGCCGTCCGGGTGCGTCGCGACGTAGCCCCTGCGCAGCGCCTCGTCGTAGGCGGCGGGGGAGTCGGTGCCGATCTCGTCGCGGCCGACGAAGGCGCGGAAGTAGACCATCGGCTTGATCCCGCGCCGGCGAAGCGCGCGGATGATCCTCCTCAGCGCCGGACGAGGCAGGAACTGCCAGCCCTCGATGCGGTAGGCGTCGAGCGGAGGGCGGTAACGGTCGATGTCGCGCAGGTCCTGGCGCACCTCGCGCTCGTACTGCGCGGCGGGATCGGAGGGGAACTTGACCTCGCGGTCGAGCGCCGGCCCGAGCGCCCAGCGCGGCGGCACGCGCTGGCGACCGGTGATCGCGCTGAGCGTCCGGATCGCCCGCGGCGCCGCGCCGGGGACGACCACGTAGTCGAGCGCCGGGGCGGCGGCCTCGACCCGCCACGCGCCGGGGCGGTCGGAGCCCAGACGCCAGTGCGAGAGCTCGTCGCGGTCGAGCAGGAAGCCGTAGCCGGCCGAGGAGACGAAGCTCGACTGCACGTAGTAGGCCGCCTCGGGGCCGTTGGGGAAGAGCGTGTCGCGCGCGGTCCCGGGCACCGGCGCGGTCAGCGTCTCGGTCGAGGCCGAGCTGACGTTCTCCTGGTCGAGCCAGTTGTAGAACTCGCTGCCGCGCTGGTCCAGCGCGTCATGGCGGCCGCCGAAGCCGTGGAACGCCTCCCGCGCGGGCGCTGTGAACGACTCCGACATCGCCGCCACGCCGCCGCTCGGCGTCGGCCGCGCGCTGACGCGCAGCGAGCCCGCGCGCGGACCGGGACCGACTCGCACGCGCAGCCGCCGGCCGCTCGGGTCGCTCGTCGCGAGCGTGAGCGCCACTCCGCCGCCCGAGCGCCTCGCGCTGAGCACCGCGCGTGCCGCGTACTCGACCCCGCCGCGTCGCACGGACTTCAGGTTGCCGGCGAACTGTGTTCCGGGCGTCTGCGTGATCGACTCCTCGCCGACGATGAAGGACAGCGGCGCGTACAGAGCCGGACCCGGCGGGTCGAAGCGACCCGAGACGCTGCGATCCGCCACGGGGATAGTCAGGCTCGCCGAGCGCGGCGCGCGCACCTCGCGCAGCACCGGCCGCGTTCCGTCGAGCACCGACAGCCGGAAGGGCGAGCGCTCGATCACCGCGCGCGCACCCTGGGCCTCGACGACCACCTGCCGCGCCCCGATCGTCACCGCTGCGCCCGCGGGCGGGGCCGCGAGCGCCGCGGCGGCGACGGCGATCGGCACGGCGGCGAGGCGACGCACGGCCGCGACTCTCCCACATCGGTGCGGCACACCCCGCCGGTGAGGCGCACGCGCCACTCGCGGCACGGCCGCGCACAGCAGATAATGGCCGGGGTGGCGCAAGCGGCAGCTACCCCGTACACGGGGCGAACGGCCTGGGCGCGCAACCTGGCCGCCCCGGTCCGGGACTTCCTGAGCACCGAGACCGGCAGCGGCCTGGTGCTCGCGCTGGCCACGGTCGCCGCGCTCGCATGGGCCAACTCGCCGTGGTCTGACTCCTACGAGTCGTTCTGGACCACGCGTCTGGCGGTGGAGATCGGCGGCGGGGGCATCGCGCTCGACCTGCGCCACTGGGTCAACGAGGGGCTGATGACGTTCTTCTTCCTCGTCGTCGGGCTCGAGGCCAAGCGCGAGCTGGACCTCGGCGAGCTGCGCGAGCGCCGCCGGCTCGCGATCCCGGTGCTGGCCGCGCTGGGCGGGATGGCGGTGCCGATCGCCATCTACCTGGCGTTCAACGCCGGCGGCCCCGGCGCGCACGGCTGGGGGACGGCGATGTCGACCGACACCGCCTTCGCGCTCGGCGTGCTCGCGCTCGTCGCGCCGCGTCGCTACACGCGGCTGCGCGTGTTCCTGCTCTCGCTCGCGGTGGTCGATGACCTGTGCGCGCTGCTTGTGATCGCGGTGGTGTACACCGACCGGCTCTCGCCGCTCGCGTTCGGCATCTCGATCGGCATCTTCGCGGTGCTCGTTGCGCTCCGCTACGCGCCTTTCGTCTGGCGCCGCCAGGCGGCGGCCGTGCTGGGCCTGGCGCTGTGGGTGGCGCTGTTCGAGTCGGGGATCGACCCGATCATCTCCGGGCTCGCCGTCGGCCTGGTCACGAGCGCCTACACCCCGGCGCGCGACGACCTCGAGCGCGCCGCGACGCTCGCGCGCCTGTTCCGCGAGCAGCCGACGCCCGAGCTCGCCCGCTCGGCCCAGCTCGGGGTCGCCTCCGCGATCTCGCCCAACGAGCGCCTGCAGTACCGGCTGCACCCGTGGACCAGCTACGTGATCGTGCCCCTCTTCGGCCTGGCGAACGCCGGGATCCACGTCAGCGGAGGGCTCCTGTCCGACGCCCTGACCTCGCCGGTGACGCTGGGGATCCTCGTGGGCTACGTGGTGGGCAAGCCGCTCGGGATCATGTCCGCCTCGTGGCTGGCGACTCGCCCATGGCTCGGCGGCCAGCGGCTTCCGGTGAGCTGGCCCGGGTTGGCCGGCGGCGCCGCGGTCGCCGGCGTCGGCTTCACCGTCTCGCTGCTGATCGCCAGCCTCGCGTTCGACGGCCGGCTCCTGAGCGAGGCGAAGCTCGGCGTGCTGGCCTCGGCCCTCGTCGCTCCGGCCATGGCCTGGACCATGTTCAGGGTCATCCGGCTGCTGCCCGAGGGCGTCCGGGCGCGGCAGCTGCTCGGCACGTCCGAGGACATCCCCGACCTGGCCGAGGACGTCGACCCCGAGCGCGACCACATCCGCGGCGCGCCCGACGCGCCGGTCACGGTGGTCGAGTACGGCGACTTCGAGTGCCCGTACTGCGGCCAGGCCGAGCCGATCGTGCGCGACCTGCTGGCCTCGTTCGGAGACGACCTGCGCTACGTGTGGCGCCACCTGCCGCTCAACGACGTCCATCCCAACGCCCAGATGGCGGCCGAGGCGGCCGAGGCCGCAGGCTCGCAGGGCGCGTTCTGGGAGATGTACGACTCGCTGCTCTCACACCAGGACGAGCTCGACCCGCCCGGCCTGCACCGCCAGGCCGAGGCGCTGGGCATCGACCCCGATCGCTTCGAGGAGGAGCTTCGCTCGCGCGAGCACGCCCCGCGGGTGTCCGAGGACGTCGCGGGCGCGGACGCGAGCGGGGTCGCCGGGACGCCGACCTTCTTCGTCAACGGCCGGCGCCATCAGGGGGCCTACGACACAGCGACGCTCACCGACTCCGTGCGACGGGCCCGAGCGCGGGTGCGACTGCGCGAGCGGGCGGCCGCTTAGGGTTGGGCCGTGCTGCGCTTCGCTCCCACCGAGCTGACCGACGGCGAGCTCGCGCTGCAGGAGGACGTGCGTGCGTTCCTCGCGGAGCGGCTTCCGCGGGGGAGCTTCCGGCCCGGGCTCGGGATGGCCGCGCCGCGCGATCCGGATTTCTCGCGCGAGCTGGCCACGCGCGGATGGGTCGGTATGGCGCTGGCGCGCCGCTACGGCGGCGGCGACCGCAGCGCCGTCGATCGCTTCGTGGTCGTCGAGGAGCTGTTGCGGTGGGGGGCCCCGGTCGGGCATCACTGGGTGGCCGACCGCCAGACCGGGCCCGTCATCGAGCGCTTCGGCTCCGAAGCCCAGAAGGAGCGCTTCCTGCCCGCGATCTGCCGCGGAGAGCTGTCGTTCTCGATCGGCATGAGCGAGCGCGAGGCGGGCAGCGACCTCGCGGCCGTGCAAACACGGGCGACGCGAGCCGATGGCGGGTGGCTCGTCAGCGGTGCGAAGCTGTGGACCGGCGGGGCGCGCGACAGCGGCTGGTTCGTCGTCCTGTGCCGCACCAGCGACGAGCCCGAACGCCATGCCGGGCTCACGCAGCTGATAGTCGACCTGCGCTCGCCGGGCATCGAGGTGCGGCCGATCGAGTACATGGACGGCACGGCGTTCTTCAACGAGGTCAGGCTGGAGGGGGTATTCGTGCCCGACGACCTCGTGCTGGGCGAGGTCGGCGCGGGCTGGGCCCAGAACATGTCCGAGCTGGCCTTCGAGCGCGCCGGACCCGAACGCTGGCTCTCGACCTACCTGCTCGTCGAGCAGCTGCTGCGCGAGCGCGGCGGCGACCTCGACGGCGCGACCGCCGAGGCGGTGGGCGAGGCAGTCGCGGGCTGGTGGGGCATCCGCGCGCTGTCGCTGTCGGTGGCACGGCTCATCGACGCGGGCGAGGCGCCCGCCGCCGAGTCCGCGCTCGTCAAGGAGCTCGGAACGCGCTTCGAGCAGGAGGTGCTGGACGCGGTGTGGCGCCTGGTCGATGTGGAGCCCGACCTCGAGGCCGGATCGCCGTTCGAGCGCCTGCTGGCCGCCTCGATCCTCGGCGCGCCCTCGTTCACTATCCGCGGCGGCACCAACGAGATCCTGCGCACGGTCGCGGCGCGGGCGCTGCGAGCGTGAGCGCTGGGGCCGCACCGCGCGGCGGCGAGCCGGACCGCGGCGCCCTCGCTGCGCCGCGCGGAAGCGACCGGGATCGGGCCGCGCTCGCCACGCTCCGCTCCGGGGAGCCGGACCGGGCCGCCGAGAGCGAGGCCCTCGGGCGGTGGCTGCTGCGGCGCGGAGGGATCGCGCGGCCGAGCGAAGGACCCGTGACGGTCGCGCCCTGTACCGGGGATGACCGCCTCGCGCTCGACGACGGACACCTGAGCGGGACCGCACGCCGGGTGCCCTGGGCGCGCAACGCCGAGCTGATCCTCATCCTCGTCGATGGCCGTCTGGCCGCGGTCGCCGGCGAGTCGGCCACGATCGAGCAGGGCTCCAACCTGGCCGGCGAGCCGCGCGACACGGCGAGCTTCGACTCCGCCCCCGCCGACGTCGGCGCGCCGTGTGACCCCGCCGAGCTTCGCGCCCGCGGCGCGCTGGTCCGCGCGCTCCTCATGGCGGGCGCGCTCGAGCGCGTGAGCGAGCTCACCACCCGCCACGCCCAGGAGCGGCGCCAGTTCGGGCGGCCGATCGGCTCCTTCCAGGCCGTGCAGCAGCACGTGGTCGCGGTTGCGCAGGCCGCGGCGCTCGTCGGCGTCGCCGCCGACGCTGCGGCGCGCCGCCCGGCCGGCTTCGAGATCGCCGCGGCCAAGCTGCTGGCGGGCCGTGCGGCCGTGACGGCGGGGCGCGCCGCGCACCAGGTCCACGGAGCGGTCGGCACGACGCGCGAGCACCCGCTGTCAGAGCTCACCCGGCGGCTGTGGTCGTGGCGCTCCGAGCACGGCGACGAGCGCTACTGGAGCGCCCGCCTGGGCACCGGGGTCGCACGCGCCGGCGCCGACAAGCTGTACCCGTCGATCACCGGCGGCTCCGCCGTCGTCGAGATCTGATGGCCACGCTGCGGCGCGAGGACGGCGTGACGCTGTGGTACGAGCTCCACGGGCCGGCCGGCGACGAGCGGGAGCCGTTGCTGCTCACGCACGGGTTCGGGGCCACGGCGGACATGTGGGACGCGAACCTGGAGGCGCTGAGCGCATCGCGGCGCGTCATCCGCTGGGACCTGCGCGGCCACGGCCGCAGTGACGCGCCCGCCGACCTGGAGCGCTACACCCACGCGGCCTGCGTCGCCGACATGGCCGCGCTGCTCGACGCCGCCGGCGCGCAGCGCGCGGTGGTCGCAGGTATGTCGCTCGGGGGCTACCTCTCGCTTGCCTTCCACCTCGAACACCCGGAGCGCGTCGCCGCGCTCGTGCTCGTCGACACCGGGCCGGGCTACCGCGACGACGCGGCGCGCGCGGCCTGGAACGAGTGGACCGAGCGGACCGCGGCCGAGCTCGAGGCGCGCGGGGCGGAGGCGGTGTCCGACAGCCCCGAGGCGCGGGCGGCGGCGCACGTCCACGGCCTGGCCGGGGTGGTCAACGCGGCCCGCGGGCTGCTTCCGCAGCACGACGCGCGCGTGATCGAGTCGCTGCCGGCGGTCTCGGTGCCGGCGCTGATCGTCGTCGGCGAGCGCGACACCCTGTTCCTGGGCGCCGCCGCGGCCATGGCCCGGCGTATCCCCGGCGCGCGGCAGGTGGTCATCCCCGATGCCGGGCACGCGCCGAACATCGACCGCCCCGAGGATTTCGACCGCGCGGTCCTGGACTTCCTGGAGGGCACATGAGCAGCGACCTAGAGATCGAGCTCGGCGACGACCACGTCGCGACCGTCGAGTTCAGCCGGCCACCGCACAACCACTTCGACGCCGGCCTGATCGGCTCGCTGGCCGATGCCTACGCGAGGCTCGACGCGGACGGCGGCTGCCGCGCGATCGTCCTCTGCTCGGCCGGCCGTCACTTCTGCGCGGGCGCCGACTTCGGCGGCGGCCAGGGGACGGGCGGGCCTGGGCTCTACGACGAGGCGGTGCGGCTGTTCGCGGCGCGCACGCCGGTAGTCGCCGCCGTCCAGGGAGCGGCGGTGGGAGGCGGGCTGGGCCTGGCGCTGTCGGCGGACTTCCGCGTGGCGAGCGCCGAGTCGCGCTTCGTGGCGAACTTCTCGAGGCTGGGGATCCACCACGGCTTCGGCCTGACGGTGACGCTCCCGGCCGCGGTGGGCGCGCAGGCGGCGCTCGAGCTGCTCTACACCGGGCGGCGCGTGAAGGGCGAGGAGGCGCTCGCGCTGGGGCTGTGCGACCGCCTGGCCGCCCCCGGCGAGGAACGCGCGCAGGCGCGTGCGCTGGCCGCCGAGGTGGCCGCCTCGGCTCCGCTCGCGGTACGCGCGATCCGCGCGACGCTGCGAGGCGGGCTCGCCGAGGCGGTGCGCGCCGCGACCGACCACGAGCAGCACGAGCAGGCGCGACTGATGGCCAGCGAGGACTTCCGCGAGGGCGTGCAGGCGATGGCGGAGCGGCGGACGCCTCGCTTCACCGGCCGCTGAGCGCTCGGGTACGCTGGCTCGATGCGACGAATGCTCGTGACCGCTGCGCTCGCTGCGATCACGCTGCTGCCGGCGAGCGCGCGGGCGAGCGTCGCTGCGCCCTCGCCGACCCCGCCCACCCGCGCCGCCGCGGCGGGCTTCCAGACCGACTTCTCCGGCGCGGCCAAGCGCGCCTTCGACATCGGGCTGCGCGCGTACGTGTACGGGCTCCCGCTGCTCAACGAGCAGCGCGTGATCACGATCTTCCCGGCCAACACCCTGATCAGCGTGACGCAGCTCAGCACGCCCGCCCAGCGGCTCGTCGTGCTGCCGAACGTCGACACGCTCTACACCGTCGCTCGCCTGCGGCTCGACCAGGGCCCGCTCGTCCTGCACGTGCCGCCGGAGCCGGGGCGCTACTACACGATGCAGTTGCTGGACGCCTACACCAACTCGTTCGGCTACGTCGGCTCGCGGACCACCGGGACCGGCGCCGGCGACTACGCGATCGCGGGCCCCGGCTGGAAGGGCAAGCTGCCGTCCGGCGTCCGCCTGCTGCGGTCGCCCACGCCGGTCGTGTGGCTGCTGGGGCGCACGCTGGTCAACGGCGGCGGCGACCTGCCCGCGGTCAACGCGATCCAGCACAAGTACACGCTCACCCCGCTCGCGCGCTTCGGCGGCCAACCGCTGCCGTCGATCTTCCTGCCGAGCTCCAACCTCACCCCGCCGGCGCTCCCCACCGGGCTGGAGTTCTTCGACGCGATCGGCGCGGCGATGGCTGAAAACCCGCCGCCCAAGCGCGACCGCCGCCTGCTGCGCCGCTTCGCGCGGCTCGGCGTCGGGCCGGGGCTGCAGACCTCGCGCTCAAAGCTCAGCGGCGCCAAGCGCGCGGGACTCGAGGCGGCCGTGGCCGCGGGCCCGCGGTTGCTGGCCGCCTACGCGAGGCGGACGAGCCGCGCCTCGGCCAAGCGCCACAACGGGTGGCTGCTGCCGGCGGAGGGGATCGGCAACTTCGGGCGCGACTTCCTGCTGCGCGCCTACGTTTCTGACGCGGCCCTGGGCGCGAACGTCCGCCAGGAGGCGATCTACCCCGTCACCGACACCGACTCGCGCGGCCGCAAGCTGAGCGGCGCCTACCGCTACCGGCTCCACTTCGCGCCCGGGAAGCTGCCGCCGGTCAGGGCCTTCTGGTCGCTGACCATGTACGGGCCCGACCGTTTCCTGGTCGACAACCCGATCGACCGCTACGCGGTCGGTAACCGCACTGAAGGCCTCGCCCGCCACGCCGACGGCTCGCTCGACGTCTACATCCAGCGCGACCCGCCCGTCGGCAGGGAGGCCAACTGGCTCCCGGCGCCGGCCGGGCCCTTCTCGCTCGCGCTGCGGCTGTACGTTCCCAAGCGCTCGGTGCTCGAGGACCGCTGGCCGCTCCCGCGGCTTAAGCGAAGGGGCTGAGGCGGACCACACGAGACGCGCTGAGTGAGGCGCGGCTGTCCGGCGTAAGATCGCGACCCCATGGCGCTCGCAACGGGGACGAGACGGCTGATCGCGGCTCTGATCGTGTCGGTGGGTGCGGGGTGGGAAGAGCCCGCGGTGTCCGGCGCAGAGCCGACGGGGGACAGCGCCACCGGTAGCGGGAGCACCGCCTTCTACAAGAGCTTCGACTTCGAGATCACGAGCGGCCCCTCGGGCGAGGAGCCACGCGGCTCCACCACCGTCACCACCAACGCCGGTCCCTTGACCCTCACGTGGACGGGGGTCACGTGCCTCTCGGTCCAGGGGAACAGGGCGACCTTCGTCGGGCCGCTTGCCGCAAACGACCTCGGCATCGGCTACGGCAAGCTGACCGTGGAGGACAACGGACCTGCCGGCTCGGGCCTCGACACGCTGAGGATCGACGGAGCGCCGGTGGGCGCGCCCGCCCCCACGTGCGCCATCCTCCCGAGCGGCAGCGAGCAGCTCCTGACGGGCGACATCGTCGTGGCCGACGCGTTTCCCAGCCGCCGCCAGGCGCGCCGGGCCTGCGTGGCCGAGCGCAAGCGGACAGGGCGCGCGGCCTTCAGGCTGAAGTACGGCGAGGGCCGCCGCCACCGCCACGCCCTGCGCCGCTGCGTCGGGCGATCCGCGCCGCCGAAGTAGCGCTGGGCGCGCCTACAGCGAGAAGACGACGATCCGCCTGCCGGCGGGAGCGACGAGCGTCGTTCCGGACGCGGCGGGCGCGGGGAACGAGGTCGCGCCGGCGCCGATCTGCGCGGAGGAGACCTGACGGCCGTCGGCCAGGCGCAGCTGGTCGAGAGTCCCGTCGCGGGCGATCGCGAAGATGCTGTCGCCCGCGATGACGGGGACCAGCCCGCCGGCGTTGCTCGTCCACGCGACCCGGAAGCGAGCGCGTCCGACGCGCAGCGCGAAGAGCGAGTCGCCGCAGGGCACGATCGCGAGCGGAGCCCGGTAGGCGTCCGCGCCGAAGGCGCCGCCGCTGCAGAGCTGCGCGGAGAACTGTTGCCCGCCGATCCCGTCGAGCGACTTGCCGAGCAGGTAGGCGACGCCGTCCTTGCCGATCTGCAGGACGCGCCCGCCGGAGAGGGGCAGCGGAGCGAGCGAGCTCTCGTCGACGTCGCCGGCCGACAGCTCGAGCCAGTTGCTCGGAGCCCAGAACGCGACCCGGCGCAGGGTGGGGGAGAGGCGGATGACGCTGTTCTGGTAGGCGAAGCCGCTGCCGCCGCCGCCGTTGCCCGTGCTCACGAGCAGCGTCCCCGACTGCGCGCTGATGCCCGCGGGGGCCCAGATCCCGGCCATCGTGGCGGGGTTCGCGTATGCGATCCGCCCACCGCCGCTGAGCTGCGTGGAGATCACGTAGCCGCGGTAGGGGCCGCAGTCGCCGAACAGGCCGCCGTAGGGGACGTAGACGCGCCCGCGCGCGGCGAGCAGCGCGCCGCGCTGCTGTTCGACGAGCGGGTTCGGTGGATCGACGTTCGCGCGCACCGCCACGCGGCCGCTGCCTAGGCGCAGGCCGAAGAGCACGTGCCGGTGGCCCGAGCGCAGGAAGGCGACGGTGTACAGGCGCCCGCCGGCGATGACGGGCGTGCCCGTGATGCCGGACGGGTCGATGTTGCCGCAGGGCAGGTCGCCGCCGGGCACGGGCGCGCCCAGATGCCGCCTCCAGATCAGCTTCCCGCCGGTCGTGAAGGCGTAGACGCTGTCGTTCTCGGTCGCCACGTAGATGCGTCCGCCGGCGATCAACGGCTGCGCGTAGACCTCGCCGTCGACCGCGCGCGCAAAGCGCCGGCGCAGCTTCGGTGCGGCCGGCGCGCCGGCCGCCACACCGGCGCGCGAGGCCGTGCCCCCGTAGGTCGGCCAGGCGGGTGAGCGGGCGGCGGTGCCGGCCTTCCCGCCCGCGGAGGGCGTCGTGGTCGTGGTGGTCGTGGTCGTCGGGTTCGAGCCGCCGCCCCCGCCGCCCCCGCAACCCGCTAGCGCGACCGCGACGAGGAGGATCGGCGCGGCGCGGATCTGCGGCCGGCACACGACGGCTACTCAGCCGGCGCGGAGCAGCCGGATCCAGAACTCGGTGAGGGTGGCCTCGAGCTCGCGCACGGCGCGGGCGCCGTCGGTCGCCGCGCGTGCGATGAGCGCGAGGTTGCCCGCCAGTCCGGCGGTCGCGATGTCTTCGGGAAGTGGGGCCACCTCGGGCGTGGAGCGCGCCGTCTCCTCCGACAGGCGCATGTACAGCCTGGCGGATCGGCGGCCGGCCTCGCGCCGCGCCCTCTGAGCACCCTCGGTCGTCACCTCGGGCTCGATGCGAACCTGCGTGAGGAAGCTGGGGTTGGACGCCATCAGCTCGAGGCGCGCCCGGACGAGATCGCGGACCCGTTCACGCCAGTCGGGCTCGTCGGCCGTGCGCTCGACCGATGCGACGAGGGTCTCCCACAGCGACTCGGCAACGGTCGCGTGCAGGGCGAGGTACGCGGCCTCCTTGTCGGCGAAGTGCGCGTAGAAGGTGCTCTTGGAGACGCGCGCGATGCTGACGATGTCGGCGATCGTCGCGTTCGCGTAGCCCTTCTCCGCCGCCGCGATCGCGAAGCCGTCCACGATCTGGCTGCGCTGGACGCTGTCGAGCGCCTCGCGGCGACGGTCGATCGCGTCGCCCATGGAGCGAAGCCTCGCGTGGGCTCTGGCGGGCCCGGGCTCTCCGGTCTTGGTACTCATCGGTACTGACCCAGTACTGTAGGGTACACGCCGGAGGTTGAAGGAAGGGGAGAGGGATGCCGGATCTGATGCGGACGAGGAACGCGGCGATCGCGGGTCTCTGGAGCTGTGCGCTGTGCATGCTCGCGCTGCTCGCCGTCGTGCCGGCCCCGGCGGCCTCGGGTGCGTCCAACGACCTGGCGGCGAACCCCGGCTCGCTCTCGCGCGTGTCCGATGCGTTCCGCCCCCGGCTCCGGTGGTGGTGGCCGGCCGACATCGTCCAGGGCGCGGAGCTGCAAAAGGAGCTGCGCGCGGTGAAAGGCGTGGGCTTCGGCTCGGTGGAGCAGAGCCTGCTGTACAACGGCCTGGACTGGGGGACGCCGGCTTTTCGCGCTCGGACGAGGACCGCGCTGAGGGAGGCGAGCGCGCTCGGCGTCAAGTACGACGTCACCCTGGGGCCCGGGTGGCCGATCTCCGCTCCGGTCACCATGGACCTGTCGAAGGGGATCTCCTCTCAGAGCCTGCACTATGGCGCGGTCGAGCTGAACGGTCCGACGGCGTTCACGGGCTCCGTCCCCGACAATCCGCCGGGCGTGGCCGGGCAGCCCAGGCGGCTGATTGCGGTGACCGCCATGCGGGTGGTCGCGGACGGCAGTCCCGAGACTCTCGATCCTGAGTCTGCAGTCGATCTGACCGGCAGCGTGAAGTCGGACGGGACGTTGTCCTGGTCCGTTCCCGCGGGCACCTGGAAGCTGTTCGGGCTCTGGATGCGGCCGTCGCTGATGCGCGGGAAGACCGGCGGGGGCACACCGGGGTGGTACGTGGTAGACCACTTCAGCCGGCGGGCGATCGACCGGGTGCTTCGCGACTTCGACCAGCGGTTGTTCGGCGGGGACATGGCGCCGCTGTTCCGCCGCAACGCCGGTGACGTGTTCGAGGACTCCTACGAGGTGGAGGTCGGGAAGACGGCGGCGGGCCAGTCCGCGGTGCTGTGGACGCAGGCGATGCTCGCCGAGTTCAAGCAGCGGCGGGGATACGACGTGGCGCCGCTCCTGCCGGGGTTGTTCGCGGAGTTCACCTTCCCGGATGGCCTTGGGGCGCGTCTGAAGAGCGACTACGAGGAAACGCTCACCGATCTGCTGATCACCGACCACCTCGACCGGATCACCCGGTTTGCGCACAAACGGGGCCTGCGGTCGCGGTCGCAGGCCTACCAGGCCGGGCTGGGCGAGCTGGGCAAGGACGACAACAGCCGGCTGGCCGCCGCCGCGGACAATCCCGACGTCGAGTCGTTCGGGTTCGGCGACCCGAGGTTCGGCCAGACGACTCCGGTCGAGCCGGGCTCAGCTGCCGGCCGCGCCGTGGTGGATCGTTACCGGCAGGTGGTGTCGGGGGCGCACCTATCGGGCGCGAAGGAGATCTCAAACGAGTGGGGCGCCGTCTTCAACGGCCAGTTCCAGGTGCGTCCGGAGGTCCTCAAGCAGGTCGCCGACCGGTCGCTGGCCGCGGGCGTGAGCCGGATGGTGTTGCACGCCTTCGCCTACCGCCTCTACAAGTTCTTCCCGCCGAGTTGGCCCGGGTGGTGCGCGTACTGCCTCCCCGGCTTCAACGTCGCCGACTCGTGGAACCAGCTCTGGCCGCAGTTCAAGGCGTTGTCGGGTTTGACGGGGTACCTCGGCCGCGCCGGCGCCGCGCTGCGCGCCGGACGGCCTCGTGTCGACCTGACACTGGTCAACGCCACCTCGGCGGTCAACGGCACCCCTTCCGCTCCGCCCAACTCCGGCACCCCTGACGAAGTTCGCGAGGCGCTGGAGGGCGGTGGTTACACCTGGGACGTCCTCGATCCCCTCGACGTCCGCCGCGCCGGCGGCATGTCGGGCGGGCGGCTTTTGCCGAAGGGGCCGGCATACAAGGCGCTCGTCGTCGACGACATGGAGGCGCTGCCCGCGGCGACCGCCGAGCGCCTGGACAAGCTCGCGCGCTCCGGGCTGCGGATGGTCATCTACGGCCGCGTTCCCGAGCAGGGCACGGGCTACCGCGACGCGGCGGGCGAGGACGCCGCCGTGATGGCGGCGGTCGCGCGCCTGCGCGCCCGGTCCAACGTGCGCGTTGCGGCGACGCCGAGCGAGCTGGTGGCGGCGCTGCGGGCGCTCTCGGTCGGGCCCGACCTCGCCCAGGGCGCCGCGGCGACCGTGATCCCGGTCCACCGGCGCACGGCCCGGGGCGACGTGTGGTTCCTCTACAACGACTCCACCGAGGGCACGACCCGCAATTTCACGTTCGCGACCACCGGCGCGCCCGCGCAGATCGACCTGTGGACCGGCCGGTCCACGCGCCTGGGCCGGTACACGCGGGGCGCAGGCCGGGTCACGGTTCCGCTCAGCATCGGTGCGGCCGAGACCGCGGTGCTCGCCTTCGACCGCCGCCGTTCCGGAGACGTGAGCGTCACGAGCACCAGCGCCGACTCCGTCCGCCGCGCCGGGTCGCGGCTGATCCTGCGCGACTTCGGCGGCGGGAGCCAGACCGCGACGCTGAGCGACGGCCGCCGGGTGAGCGTCGCCCTGCCCGCGCTGGGCGGCCCGCGCACGGTCGGCGGCCCGTGGCGCCTGGACGCGACGACCATGCAGCCGTCCGGTGATGCCCGCGTGCAGCGCAGCCTTCCCGCGCTCGTCGACTGGGCCCAGATCCCCGGGCTGGAGGGCAGGTCGGGCACGGGCACCTACACGGCCACCGTGAACACGCCCGCCCGCTGGCTGAAGTCCGGCAGCGGCGCGCTGCTCGACCCCGGCGCGTTCGCCGGCGCGCTGCGCGCGTGGGTCAACGGCCGGCGCGCGGCGATACCGACGGTGCCCGGCGAAGCACCCCGGGACGTCACGCGCCTGCTGCGCGCCGGCAAGAACACCCTGCGGCTCGAGGTCAGCACCACGCTGAGCAACGCCATGCGGGCCCAGGGACTGCTCGGCGACGCGGACTACAAGCTCTACGCCACCCGCCCGATCCAGCCGGCCGGGCTCACGGGCCCGGTCCGCCTCATCCCGTATGCAGAGGGTCAAGTGCAGCCGTGATGCGACGCCGCTTCGTCGCCGCCACCGTTGCGCTCGTCGCTGCCGCCGTGGCGCCGAGCGCCTCGAGCGCGACGACGGCGGGCTCGTGCACGGGTCGCGCGTGGGTCGGCGCCTGGACGGCGGCACCGACCGACGCGACCGCTTCGTTCTCGAACCAGACGTTGAGGCTGAATCTGACGCCCTTGCGAGCGGGGAGGGTGGCGCGGGTGCGCCTCTCCAACCGCTTCGGCACGCAGCCGATCACCTTCGACCGCGTGTACCTGGGCAAGCAGCGCTCCGGAGCGGAGCTCGTCGCGGGCTCAAACCGGAAGGTGAAGTTCAACGGAAGCAGGTCGGTGACGATCCCGGCCGGGAGCGAGGGGCTGAGCGACCCGGTCTCGATCTCGTACCGCGCGCTCGACCACCTGACGGTGAGCATCTACGTCTCGGGCTCGACCGGGCCAGCGACTCAGCATTCCCAGGCGCATCAGACCTCGTACATGACCTCTTCCGGGGCCGGGAACCGCAGCGGCCGGGCGGGGGGTGAGGGCTTCTCGCTCTCCACCACCACTCGCCCGTTCGTGACCGAGATACAGACCCGAGCGTCGCGCCGCGACGGGGTGCTCGTGGCCGTCGGCGACTCGATCACCGACGGCGATCAGCGCTCGCCGACGCTGCAGGAACTCGGGGTCGACGAGGACGCCCGCTACCCGGACTTCCTCGCGCGACGGATCATCAAGCGCGGGCTCGGCTTCTCGGTGCTGAACGAGGGGATCGGTGCGAACCGGATCCTGAGCCCACCAATCGTTCCGTTCGCCGGCCCGTCGCTGCTCACCCGACTCGACGGCGACGTCATCGCGCGCCGCCGCGTCACCGACGTGGTCGTGCTCGAGGGCATCAACGACGTCGGCACCGGGGCGACGGCGCACCAGGTCATCCAGGGGATCAAGCAGGTGGTCCGGCGCCTCAGAGCGGTGCGAACGGGCGCGCGACGAAAGCTCAACGTCCTCGTCGGCACGCTGACCCCGAGCGGGGGTGCGATCTTGACCGGCTACGGCACGCCGGACGCCAATGCCCGCCGTCAGCGCATCAACGAGTACATCCGCACCAGCGGCATCGGGGACGGCTATGTCGACTTCGACCGCGCGCTGCGCGACCCCGACGACCCCAGCCGCCTGCTCGCCCAGTACAACAGCGGCGACTCGCTGCATCCTTCCTCGGCCGGGTACCGCCGGATGGCCAAGCAGGTGGACCTGTCGGCTCTCGAGGGACCTGGCTGCGCCGGTCGCCGCAGCCCACCTACGTTGCGGGCGGTCAGGGTGGAATAGGTCGACGCTGGGTGTCGCATCGGAAGGGGGGACTGGTTGAAGACGCGGGCTAAGCGGAGAAAGACGTTCGTGGCTCTCACGCTGCTGGCGGCGGGGTGGGTGCTCGCGCCGGCGCCCGCAGCGGGCGCGTCGCGGGTGCGAGTCGTGATCTCCGCAAAGGGCGCCGGCGCCGGTTTGCGTGAGGTCAAGCCGCTGCGTTGGCGCGCGGGCCAGGGGAGCGGCGGCGAGCTCGTGCGGGTGGACGCCTCGCGGCGCTATCAGGCGTTGACCGCGGGCTTCGGCGTGGCGATGACCGACACGTCGGCGTGGGTGATCCGGGAGAAGCTTCCGCCGCGGCTGCGCGACCGGGTGATGCGGCGGCTGTTCTTCCCAGGCAAGGGCGGGATCGGCCTGTCGTATCTGCGCGTGCCGATGGGCGGATCTGACTACATCGTCAACGTCCCCTACACCTACGACGACCTTCCGCGCGGCCAGCGCGATCCGAGCCTGCGGCGCTTCACGCTGCGCCACGACCGCGAGTACGTCCTGCCGGCGATCCGCCAGGCGCTGCGCCTCAATCCGCGCATGACGGTAATGGCCAATCCGTGGACGCCGCCCGCGTGGATGAAGACCGACGAGTCGCTTGTCCCCACCGCGACCGGGACAGCGAGCACCCTGCGGCGCGACGCCTTCAAGCCGCTGGCGCGCTACCTGGTCAAGGTCATCGAGGGCTATCGCACGGCGGGCGTGCCGATCGACCAGCTCAGCGTGATGAACGAGCCGCTCAACACGTTCCTGACCAACAGCTTTCCGCAGATGTACCTCTCCGCGCCGGACGAGGCGAAGGTCATCCGCGACCATCTCGCGCCGTTACTGCGGCGAAAGGGACTGCGGCCCACGGTGCTGGCTTGGGACTTTTCCTATCCGCGCAGCCAGATCCCCCTGCCCGGAGCCGCGGAATATGTCCCGACCGTCGTCGACCAGGCGGGATCCGCCGTCGATGGGCTTGCCTTCCACTGCTACCTCTCCGACGCGCGCGCCGGCAGCGACCTGCGCCGCCGCTACCCGCGGCTGCCGCAGTTCGAGACCGAGTGCTCCAGCTACTTGAGCCAGATCGAGCCCGCGCAGATGGCCATCCGCGTCTTGCGCAACTGGGCCCAGGGAGTGCAGCTCTGGAATGCCGCGCTGGACGAGAACTTCGGCCCCAAGGTCGGCGCAGGGTGCCAGGGGCTGGTCGGCCCCCACGCGGGCCAGCAGTGCATCGCCCCGGTGATCGTCGACACCAACCGCGGGCGCTACCGCTTGACCAGCGACTACTGGGCCCTCGGCCAGTTCAGCCGCTTCATCCGCCTCGGCGCGCGCCGAATCGGCTCGACCACGCCGAGCGACTGCAACGACGGCACCATTCCGCTGCCTCCGTGCGGCCTGGAGGACGTCGCCTTCCGCAATCCCGACGGCACCCGCGTCGTGGTGGCGACGGCCAACGATGGCCAGGCCCACACGATTCGCCTCGTGGAGGGCAACCGCTACACCACCGCCAAGGTCACAGACGGTGCAGTCGTCACCTACAGCTGGCGTCCCTAGAGACGCGAGCAGGCCTGTAGGACCTCGTCCATGAGCCTGCGAAGCCAGGCTGGGACGAGACTCGCCGTGGGCCTCATCGTCGCCGTACTCGCTGCGCGGTTCGCGCCGGCGGCCGGAGCGGCGCCGGCCGCCTGCCGCGGCTCCGGGTGGGTGGGCGCCTGGGGTACGGCGCCGAGCATCGCCGGCTCGTCGCTCGTCGACCAGACGGTGCGGCTCATCGTCGATCCTCATCGCGGCGGGCGGCGGCTGCGGTTGCGGCTGTCCAACCGCTTCGGCTCGGGACCGCTCACCATCGATCGTGTGACCGTGGCGCGTGTGCGGTCGGGGGCGCGCGTCGTCGCCGCCTCGCTGCGCGCGGTCTCGTTCCGTGGGCAGGCGGGCGTGACCATCCCGCGCGGCGCCGACGTCTTCTCCGACGTTGCGCGGCTGCGGTTCCAGGCCTTCCGGGAGCTCGCGGTGAGCATCTACCTGCGCGGTCCCTCGGGCCCGTCGACGATCCACCCGTTCGCCCAGGAGACCGGGTCCTACAACGCTCCCGGCGACCGCAGCCGGGACCCTTCGGGAGCGAGCTTCGCTTCCCCCTCGCAGGTGTGGCCGTTCCTCACCGGAGTCGAGGTGTCGGCAGCGCGTCGCGTGCGAACGCTCGTCGCGTTGGGCGACTCGATCACCGACGGCACCCGGAGCACCGTCGCGCAGCGCGCGGGCGAGCGCAACACGCGCTGGCCCGACTTCCTCGCCCGCCGACTGGCGCGACGCGACGCGCCGTTCTCGGTCGTCAACACGGGAATCGCCGGCAACCGGCTGCGGCTGGACGGGTTGCTCGACATCTTCGGGCCGAGCGCGCAGGCGCGGATGGACAGCGACGTGCTCGCCGTCCCCGGTGTGCGTACGGCGATCGTGCTGGAGGGGATCAACGACCTCGGTCAACCCCCGCCCGCCGCTCCTGACGACGCAATCGCCGCGCTGCGGCAGGTCGTGCTGCGCCTGCGGCTCGCGGGCGTGCGCGCGCTCGTGGGGACCCTGACGCCCGCCGGAGGCTACGCCGTGCCCACGTACGGGAGCGCCGAGGGCAACGCGCGGCGCCTGGCCGTCAACCGCTGGATCCGGACCAGCGGCGTGCCCGACGGCGTGATCGACTTCGATGCCGCGGTCCGCGATCCCAACGACCCCGGCCGTCTGCGCGCCGCCTACGACAGCGGCGACCACCTGCACCCCAACGCTCGCGGTTATTCACGCATGGCCAACGCCGTCCCGACCTCGCTGCTGGCGGCGTCAGCTTGCCGGTGACCGCTTCCGCCGACCGCGCACGGCTGGGGCCGCGGCAGCGCGAGCGCAACCTCGCTCGCCTCGGCGGCGGCGAGACGTTCGACGTCGTGGTCGTCGGCGGCGGCGTGGTGGGCGCCGGATGCGCTCTCGATGCCGCCGCGCGCGGGCTGAACGTCGCGCTCGTCGAGGCGCGCGACCTCGCGTCCGGTACCTCGAGCCGCTCGACCAAGCTCATCCACGGTGGTCTGCGCTATCTCGAGCAGCAGGAGTTCGGACTGGTGCGCGAGGCGCTGAAGGAGCGCAGCCTGCTGCTCAACCTGCTCGCGCCGCATCTGGTGCGGCCCGTGTCGTTCCTGTACCCGTTGACGCGGCGCGGCTGGGAGCGTGCGTACGTGGGGTCCGGGATGCTGCTCTACGACAGTCTGGGCGGGTTCAAGGGTCTCCGGCGCCATCGCCATCTGAGCCGCCGCCAGGCGCTCGGGCTGGCGCCGGCGCTGAAGCGCGACGCTCTCGTCGGCGCGATCCAGTACTGGGACGCGCAGCTCGACGACGCGCGTCACACGATGGAGACCGCGCGCACGGCGGCGCACTACGGAGCCGCGGTCGTCTCCAACGCCCAGGTGGTCGCGATGCTTCGCGAGGGCGGTCGCGTGACCGGCGTGCGCGTGCGCGACATGTTGACGGGCCGCGAGCTCGAGGTCGCCGCGCGGGAGGTCGTAAACGCGACCGGGGTGTGGACCGACGACGTCCAGGGGCTGGTGGGCGAGCGCGGGAAGTTCCGCGTGCGCGCTTCCAAGGGCGTGCACCTCGTCGTGCCGCGCGATCGCATCCAGGCCGACACCGGTCTGATCCTGCGGACCGAGACGAGCGTGCTGTTCATCATCCCGTGGGGCCGGCATTGGCTGCTGGGGACCACGGACACCGACTGGCGGCTGGACAAGTTCCACCCGGCGGCGACGCGCGCCGACATCGACTACGTGCTCGAGCGCGTCAACGCCGTGCTCGCCGCGCCGCTGGGCCACGACGACGTCGAGGGCGTCTACGCGGGGCTGCGCCCGCTACTGGAGGGCGAGTCCGAGGCGGCCTCGCAGCTCAGCCGCGAGCACACCGTCGCCGTGCCGGTGCCGGGCCTCGTCGCCGTGGCGGGCGGCAAGTACACGACCTACAGGGTGATGGCCAAGGACGCCATCGACACCGTCGTCCGCAATCTCGGCGAGAGCGTCCCCGAGTCACCGACCGAGGGCATCCCGCTGCTCGGCGCGGTCGGCTTCCGGGCGCTGTGGAACGGCCGCCGCCGGCTCGCCGAGGCGAGTGGCCTGCACGTCGCGCGCATCGAGCACCTGCTCGGCCGCTACGGCGTGCTCGTCGAGGACCTGCTGGCCGAGATCGAGCGCCGCCCCGAGCTCGCCGAGGTGCTGCCCGGCACCGACGACCACCTCAGGGTCGAGGTCTGGTACGCCGCCGCCGCCGAGGGCGCGCTGCACCTCGACGACGTCCTCGCCCGCCGCACCCGCCTCTCGATCCAGACCTTCGACCGCGGCCTCGCCGCCGCCGAGCCCGCGGCGCGCATCATGGCCGAGGTGCTCGACTGGGACGAGGACCGCGTCCGCCGGGAGGTCGAGCTCTACCGCGGCCGGGTCGACGCCGAGCGCCGCTCCCAGGAGGAGCCCGACGACGAAGCCGCCGACGCCGTCCGCCGCAGCGTCCCCGACCCCTACGACGCGCCCACGGTCAGCGGCTCCCGCTGAGTGGACTGCTCCACTCACCAGGCGCGCCTTCGCGCGGCCCCGTTAGGACGCGCGCGCCTCGCGGGATACTTGGCGGGTGCGGTTGTGGAGCTGTTCGGAGTAGGTGATGTCGCAGGAGAACCTCGACTTCGTGCTGGGTGCCTACGCTCGCTTCAACGCCGGAGAACGCACGCCCGAACTCTGGTTCTGGCATCCGGACGCGGAATATCGGGCGGCGCGTGAGGACCCTGACTCCGCGGCCCATCAGGGCATCGAGGCGATCAGGAAGCAGTTCGCTTCCTGGATCGATGCCTATCCGGACCTCCGCGTCGAGCCCTTGGACGCCCACGCGAATCAGGACCGGATCTTCCTCTGGGTGCGCTTCACGGGACATGGGGCGGCGAGCGGGGCCCCGCTGGACATGGAGCTGGCCCACGTCTACACCCTCCGTGACGGCAAGGCCACCCGTTGCGTCGAGTACTTCGACCGCGACGAGGCCCTCGAAGCCGTCGGCCTGCTGGACTAGGCGGTGTCCCAGGCGAACTTCGAGCTGGCGCGGGAGGCGTTCGCCGCGCTGAACCGCAGCGGCGTCGACGGGCTGCTGGCCTTCCTCGACCAGGACGTCGAGTGGATAAGCATCCCGGGGTTCCTACCTGATGCTCAGGACTACCGCGGTCACGAGGGGGTCGTGCGGTGGTTCGAGAAGATCGGCGAGATCTCCGATGACGCGCACTGGGAGGCCGACGAGGTGATCGACGCCGGCAAGCGAATCTTCGTCGCCACCACGGTTCGCGGGCGCGGAAGGAGCAGTCGCGCCCCAGTCGAGATCAGCGTCTTTCACGCCGTCACCGTGGCTCACGGGAAGGTGGTGCGCTTCGAGTCCTACTTGCAACGCGAGCAGGCCCTCGAAGCCGTGGGGCTGTCGGAGTAGGCGATGGCGCATGGAAGAATGCGCTCGATGTCCGTGCGTGACGGCGGCAAGCCGATGGTGATCGTCGGTGGCGGCCTCGCCGGAGGCAACGCCGCGGCAACGCTGCGCGACGAGGGGTTTCAGGGCCGAGTGATGCTCATCGGCCGCGAGCCGGGGATTCCCTTCGGTCGTCCCCCGCTGTCCAAGACGTACCTGCGGTCCGAGGAGGATCTCGACGGCTGGTATGTCAGACCGGCCGAGTGGTACCGGGAGCACGATGTCGAGAGGCTCGTCGAGTCGAGCGTGGCGTCGGTGGATACCGACGCGCACATCGTGGTCCTGGACTCGGGCGACGAGATCTAGTACCAGAAGGTCCTGATCGCCACCGGAGGGCGAAACCGGCGGCTTGACGTCCCCGGGGCCGACCTGCCCGGCATCCATCAGCTTCGTACGGTCGCCCAGTGCGATGCGATCAAGCGCGAGGCCGCCGCGAATCGGCACGCGATCGTCGTCGGCATGGGTTTCATCGGTTGTGAGGTGACCGCTTCCCTGACGCAGCTCGGGGTTCGCGTAACCGCGGTGTTTCCCCAGCGCGTGCCCCTCGAACGGGTCCTCGGAGAGGAGATCGGCGGGGCCGCTGCCGCGTTTCACCGCGCAAACGGGGTCGAGCTGCTCGCCGGAGGTCAGATCACCGCCTTCGAAGGGGCCGAGCGGGTGCAGGCGGCCGTGACCGCCGCCGGCGATCGCGTCCCGTGCGACTTCGCCGTGATCGGCATCGGGATCGAGCCCGAGGTCCCGACCTTCGCATCCACGGTCGCGCAGGAGAACGGGGTCCTCGTGGACGAGTTGTGTCGCGCCAGCGCTGCTGACGTCTACGCGGCCGGCGATGTCGCAAACCAGCTCCATCCGGTTTTCGGACGGGTTCGCGTCGAGCACTACAACAACGCCGAAAAAATGGGGCGCGCAGCGGCGAGGTCGATGCTCGGCTCCACGGCGCCGTACGACTACATCCACACCTTCTGGTCCGACCAGTACGACCACAAGCTCGAATACGTCGGCCATGCCACGAAGTGGGACGACTTCGTGGTCCGTGGGAGCCTGGAGGAGGGCAAGCTGATCGGCTTCTACCTGCAGGAGGGACTCCTCCAGGCGGCCGTCGGTCTCGACCGCGGCGGTGACCCCGAGCTGGACACCGACCAGGAGATGGCGGCATGCGCCCGCCTCGTTGCGATGCGGGCCCGACCCGCCGGCGCCCAGCTCACCGACGAGCGTGTGAACCTGTGGTCGCTCGCAGCCTGACGTGCGGGTGACGTCCGAGCTAGGCGTTCGAGAACAGCGGGATGTTCGCTCCGCTGGCCGCCGCGAGCGGGCTGTCGAGCAGCGCGACGATCAGCTCGCCGACATCGGCGGGTGTGAGGCCTGGCCGCAGCGCGGGATTGGCCCGACGCAGCATCTCGGTGTCGACGGCCCCCGGACTCAGGCAGATTGCCGTGATCCCATGCTCCTTGCCCTCGACCGCTATCGCCTCCGTGAGACCGACGACTCCGTACTTGGAGACGTTGTAGGCGGCCAGCCCCGGGAACTTCTCGGTGGCGTAAACGCCCGAGAGCGACGCGATGTTGACGATGCGCCCCTCGCCGGAGCGGCGGCGCATGGCAACGAACGCCGCGCGACAGCACAGAAACGAGCCGGTCAGGTTGACGTCCAGCGTCTCGCCCCACGACTCCGGCGTGATCTCGTCGAAGGGCGCGGATGTCAGTACGCCGGCCGCGCACACGAGAGCCGCGAGACCGCCCACCTCCTCGACGGTCGCGAACAGGTGCTCGACGTCGTCGACGCTGCTCACGTCCGTCGGCGCCGCGGTGGCCTCGCCACCGCCCTCGCGAATGCGGGCGGCGACGGCCTCGAGGGCCTCCCCGTCACGGGCGGCAAGCACGACGTGGGCGCCGGCGGCCGCGATGGCCTCTGCGGTGGCGGCTCCGATTCCGCGACTGGCGCCGGTGACCAGCGCCGACCGCCCGACGAGCCAATGCCTCGGCTCAGCCACGGACCGCGGCCCCGGCGCCCACGCCAACCACGCGCCGGTACAGCTGTTCGTGGGATTCCAGGCTTCCCTCGAGATCCAGGTTGCGTTCGGCATGGTCGCGACAATCCGAACGCGAGAGTCCGGCCGCCATCCTGACGGCGTCGGCCGCCGCCGGGACGTCGTCGGGTGCGACCAGGAAGCCGGTCCGCCCGTCGACGACCACCTCGCCGAGCGCCCCGCGGTTGAAGGCGACGACCGGAGTCCCGCACGCCTGTGCTTCGGCGGCGACCATGCCGAACGGCTCATCCCACTTTGCGGGACACAGAAGGACGGCCGCGCGCGCCATCGCCTCCCAGAGCGACGACCGCGGCACTCCGGGATGAAGGCTCACGCCCGGCTCGGACCGTCGCGGATCGATTTGCTCCTCCGCATACCCGGCGTCGTAGCTGTCGCCGTAGACATCGATGCGGACTCCCGCCTCCTGGGCGATGTCGATGGCCTCGCCTGCCCCCTTCTCCGGGCTCAGCCGGCCGGCGTAAAGGGCCCCGTCCCCTGCGGTTGGCGACCAGGTGATCAGACCCGTCGGGATGCAGGGCGGGAGGATCGCGTCGACCGGGACGACCCGGCGCCAAGCGCTCGCCTGGAAGTGAGATACGCCGGCCACCGTGGGGGGTGCGTCCCAGCGGGCCGCACGACGAAGCGCGCCGGCGACCGCCTCGTCGGGCGGGAGGTGGAGCGTATGTACGACCGGCGCCTGCAGTGCGCTGGCGAGGCTGACCGCGGGCGCGTCGAAGGCATGATTGTGCACGACGTCGTATCGGTCCTCGCGCACCGCGGAGTAGACCCCCGCGAACGCCGCCTCGGCCGCGCCCAACGGGTCGGCCGGGGCGTCGGAAGCTCGGTAGAGCGTGGCGCTCAACGACTCGTGATCGACCCCGGTGTCGATCACCGGAACGCCGGCCACGTCGGATCCGGAGGCGGCGTAGACATGGACGTCGTGACCTCTGCCGACCAGCCCGCGCGCGAGGTCCGACACGAAGGCCTGTGACCCGCCGCGCTGCGGCTCGCGGATGGCCGCAACCAGCGGCGCGACGATGGCGATCCTCATCGCGCCATCGCCTTGAAGGCGAGATCACGCGGCGGGTTGACCCCGAGCACCTCGTACGGAACCTGCCTGGCGCCGCGGCGACGGACCTCCGCGACCGCGTCCGGATAGAAGACCTCGGTCAGCTCCACCGCCTCCTCGAGGCTGGCGAACTCCACGAGCATCTCGCCGGCGAAGCTCACGTACCGGTAGCCGTGGGCGGCGAGCCAGTCGACGTTGTTCGGCCAGACGATGACGACGCGGCCACCGGGCCTGCAGACCCGCTCCATCTCCGCCAGGCCGGCCTCGCCGCCGTGCCCTGGGGCGGGCGTGAGAGCCGAGCAGGCGACCACGACGTCGCCGGAGTCGTCGGCCACGGGCAGGTCGTCGAAGAAACCATGGGTCACCCGGACGCGACCCCGATGGTCCGCTCGCGAGAGCTTGCGATCCAGGAGCCGGCGCAGGGGCGCCGCGGGCTCGACCGCAACGACCTCCTGCGCACGGTGGATGAGCTCCAGCGTCAGCCGACCGGCACCCGCGCCGACTTCGACGACCCGCTCGACGTCGCGCGGCAGCCACTCGAGGACGCCGGCATGGAGCCGCTCTGCGCTGACGAGCCGGTCATAGAGCTCCGGCTCGAGCCGGTACAGCAGTTCCCAGGCCATGGTGATGTCGGCCTGCGGATCGCCGGTTCCGTGGGGAGCGAACCGTGTCGCCTCGTCCGCGGTGAGCGCCCGCAGGTCGGCCGCGGTGTAGCGCCTTCTCAGCTCCCGACCAAACCGTGGCGGCGCCTCACGCGTGATCACAAACCTCGGCCCAGTTCTTGTCCGTCTCCCAGAGGCGGACCGACCGCAGCAGCCCCTCCGCGAGCTCCGAGTTGATCCTCTCCCAGAAGGCCAGGGCCAGGTTCTCGGCCGTCGGGATACATCCCCGCAACCACGGAACATCGGTATTCAGGTTGCGGTGGTCGACGTCCTGGATGACCCGCCGGTGGATGACATCCGAAAGCTGCTTGAGGTCCATGACATAGCCGGTGGCCTGTTGGATCTCGCCGGCCACCACGACCTCGAGGACGTAGTTGTGCCCGTGCAGGTTCGCGCACTTCCCGAAGACACGCTCATTCTCGTCATCGGACATGCCCTCGTCGCGCAGCTGGTGGGCGGCGTTGAACGCTTCGCGGCGGCTCACCAGCACGGTCGTCGAGCTGGTCCTCGACTTTCCGGCGGCGACGGCCGGATCCGCGTCTATCAGATGCTGAGGCACCAAGACAACCGTCCTGAAGCATAAAGCGTCCCGATCGCCTCCCTCGATCGGCGGTGGACAGTGCGAGTGGCGGGGGCGCGGCTGGCCACCGGCGGATGCGAGCGCGCCGCGCCGGCCTCAACCTCGGCGCAGCACACGCACAGCTGCTTCTTGCATCCGAAGGAGGGACCGAAATGAGCACGACAGACACATCTGAGCGCTTCACCACGCTGCCCGACGTCTTAGCGCTCAGAAGGTCGCTTCGAGCACCAGCTCGGGGGGAGGCCCACCCTCGCTCAAGTCGATTCCGTGCACCTCCTTCACCAGCTCACGGAACCACCGGTCGAACGGGTCATCCGAGGTTGCGAGGGCCTGCATCGACGCCGGGATGTCATCAGCCTCCAGAAAGACGACCGCCACGGTGCCGTCGGGAGTCTCCTGGTGCCAGACCATCTCGCGGGTGATCCCGGCACGCCGCCGCGAGGCGTCGTACTCCTCCCGACGCGAGCCGAGAACCTCCTCGAAGCCCTTGCGGTCGGTCTCCTCCTTGCCTGGGATGATCGGGGCGCAGAACGCTACTGACGGCACTCGGCCTCCTTCGGTCGCAATGGGTTGTGGCCAGCCTCCCACACCCGGAGCCGACCGCGTGGTCGGTGCGCCCATTCCCAAAGGCCTCGGCTACTTCCTGCGCCTCCCTGAGATGGGCGGATACGCCGGCACCTTCGGCTGCAAAGGCAGTGGCGGCAGCATCGCCTTCGCCGACCGCGCACATGGCTTCTCCTTTGCCCTGACCCACAACCGGCTGACCGCTCCACCCGCCGACGTCGCCGCCCAGGTCGCCGACCAAGTCCGCGACACGCTCAGGATCGGCGCCTGATGCGCGGCACCCGCCGGTGACGTCCGCGGTGCCGGCTTCGACGTCAGGACCGAGGTCGCGTCGATGCTGAGTGACGACGGGTCTCGATCGCCTGCGTGGTCATGGGTCATGGCTGCGAGCGAGCGCGCTGGGGATCTGAGCAACGGTTTGATACCGAGTAGGAGGGTGGCTCAGCTCATCCGCCGGTAGCGCCACACGCACAAAGGGATGAAGATCGCGAGGAGGCCGACGATCCACGTCGCCGCCCCCGCGAGCGATGCCGGCACGCCGCCTATGAGTGCGTATGTCCGCGCGGCATTTGCGGTCAGCGTGACCGGGCTGGCCTTGGCGAACGTCTGCAGCCAGTCGGGCATGCTCGCGACCGGTACGAACACCGAGCTCGCGAACACGAGCGGGAAGATCACCACGAAGCCCGCCGACTGAGCGGCTTCGGCACCGCGCACAGTCAACGCGACGAACGCGAAGATCCAACTGAGCGCGAGCCCGAAGGCGCTTACGATGGCGACGCACGCGAGTGCGTTCAGCAGTCCAGCCTGGAAGCGGAAGCCGATTACGTAGCCGACCGCCGTCATCAGCGCGATGATCAGGATGTTGCGCACGAGGTCGGCCAGCGTGCGGCCTACCAGCACCGCCGAGCGCGCCATCGGCATCGAGCGGAAGCGATCGATGACGCCGCGCTCGAGGTCCTCGGACAGGCCGACCGCCGTCTGCGTCGCGCGGAAGGCGACCGACTGCACGAAGATGCCCGGCAGCAGGAAGTCGATGTAATCAACTCCGGCGGGCAGCGAGCCCTTCACCGCGCCGCCGAAGACGTACGCGAACAGCAGCACGAACATGATCGGCTGGATCGTCGAGAAGATGAGCAGCTGCGGCTGGCGGATGAAATGCCGCAGGTTGCGACCCGTCACGACGCCCGTATCGGTCAGCGCCGAGCGCAGCTCCGCGGACGAGGGGATGTGGAGTCGAAGACGCCTGCGCGGCGGGCGCTCGGGCCCGCGCTCCGGGCTGGGTGCCCGCGGGACGGGCTCGACGGTGGCTCGCGCCGTGGTGGGCGATGCCATCGGGTCGTCACCGTTCTCGCTCGCCGGCGCGCCGGTGAGCTGCAGGAACACGTCGTCGAGCGTTGGGCCGCGCAGCCCGAAGTTGCTCACGTCGATCTCGGCGTGGCGCAGCGCCGCCGCGGCATCCTCAATCAGCTCGAGCCCGTCCCGTGGGGCGGGTAGCATGAGCCTGTCGGCGCGCTCCTCCGGCTCCGGCTCGCCGCAGCCCACGCCGCGCAGCACGACCTGAGCCTCGTCCCGGCTGGCTGCGTTCGCGAGTTCGACCTCGAGGATCTGACCGCCGATCCGCTCCTTCAGCTCGTTCCCGGTGCCCTCCGCAATCACCCGGCCGTGGTCGATCACCGCGATCCGATCCGCGAGCTCGTCCGCTTCCTCCAGGTACTGGGTCGTCAGCAGCAGCGTCGTGCCGTCGCGGACGAGCTCGCGCACGATCGTCCAGATCTCGTTTCGGCTGCGCGGGTCGAGCCCGGTCGTCGGTTCGTCGAGGAAAAGGATCCGCGGCCGCGTCAGCAGACTCGATGCGAGGTCGAGCCGACGGCGCATCCCGCCCGAGTAGGTACGCGCGGGGCGGTCGCCGGCGTCGGCGAGGTCGAAGCGCTCGAGCAGCTCGTCGGCGCGTCGCCGCGCCTCGGCCAGCGAGAGGCCGAACAGACGGCCGAACATCACCAGGTTCTCGCGCCCCGAGAGGATCTCGTCGACCGCCGCGAACTGTCCCGTCAGCCCGAGAAGCTCCCGGACCACCGGGGCGTCACGCACCACGTCGCGGCCGAAGACCTCGGCCCGTCCCGCGTCGGGAATCAGCAATGTCGCCAGCACGCGCACGAGCGTGGTCTTGCCGGCTCCGTTCGGCCCGAGCAACCCGAACACGGTGCGCTCCGGAACGATCAGGTCGACGCCGACCAGCGCAGGTGTCGCGCCGAAGCTCTTCTTCACTCCCTCGACGCGGACGGCAGGAGGGGAGGAAGTCGAAGAGCGCATCTGGGCGACGATACTCGGCTGCGGGATGCCGGACGGCCGGCGCGTGGAGGGTCGGACGGGATCGTTGTCGCTCCCTCGCACAACCCGTCCGAGAGACGGCGGCATCAAGTCCAACTGCCGCATGAGGGCCCGGCTGAGACTGAGGTCATCGCGCGGATTGAGCGCAGCCGACGCGCCCGACCGAAGCCAGCCGAGCGGCGCGCTCGCGGCGCTCGGTGCATGCGCGGTGCACGCCCGGTCTGGCGTCGCAGTCCGGCTTCAACAAGGCGCGCCTTTACAGATGTTTTGCGATGCCGGAGGAGGGACTCGAACCCCCGACACGCGGATTATGATTTAGGGGGATCTGGACTCGTTTGGCTCTAGTTCGGGCTTTCTAGAGCGATTTTCGTCGGGTTAGATCAGGCTATTTCTGCTGAGTTGGGGACACATTCGGGACACATTTCTGCCGCCAGGCGCGCTACGGTGCTCCTGTGTCTCCCTCTCTCGCCGGCCTCGGGCCCGCTCCGGTAAGCGGCCATGTCTTCCGGATGAAGCGGAGGTCCGGCGATCGCTGGATGGTCAAGTGGCGCGATGCCGCCGGCCAGCACCAGCGCGTGCTGGGCCGCGCCTGGACCCAGCGCGGGCGTCCGCCCGAGGGCTACCTGACTAAGCGGCTCGCCCAGCTGGAGCTCGACGCGATCCTGGCGGACGCGCAACGGGGCCAGCTCATCGCGCCGGTTCGGCCAGCCGGGGGAGTGCGCTTCGAGGAGGCGGCCGCCGAGTGGCTGCGGTACGTCGAGCACGACCGCAAGCGCCGGCCCTCGACGGTCCGTGACTACCGGATCGTCGTCGACAAGGTGCTTCTGCCGGCGTTCGGCGACGCGCCAGTCGAGGCGATCACGAGCGCCCACATCGACGCGTTCCGGGCTCGGTTGGTCTCGGAGGGCCTGCTCTCGGCCAGAACGATCAACAAATACTTGGCCCTCATCCACGGGATCCTCAAGCGGGCCCAGCGGGTCTACGGGCTCTCCGCGAACGCGGCCGCCGGCGTGGAACGCCAGCCTCTGCGCCGCTCCGGAGATTTCGACGTGCTTTCGGCCGAGGAGGTCGAGGCACTGGTCCGAGTTGCCGGTTCGCCTCAGGACGCGGCGCTCTATGCGACCGCCGCGTACGCCGGGCTCCGGCTCGGCGAGCTACGTGCCCTGCGCTGGCGCGATGTCGACTTCGCCAAGCGCTTGATCCACGTCCGCCGCTCGTACGTTCAGCGCGGCGAGGGCGCGCCCAAATCCGGCCGCGTTCGCAGCGTCCCGATGATCGATCAGGTCGCGCGCGTCCTCGACGAGATGAGCCGCCGCGAGCGCTTCACGCGCGACGAGGACCTCGTCTTCTGCAACGACCTCGGCAAGCACTTCGAGGACTCGGCGCTGCGGCGGCGCTTCTACGCGGCGCGCGAGCGCGCCGGCCTCAAGCCGATCCGCTTCCACGACCTACGCCACACGTTCGGCACGCTCGCCGTGCAGGTCTTCCCGCTCTCCGATGTCAAGGCCTACATGGGCCACGCGGATATCGCGACGACGATGATCTACGTGCATCACGTGCCGCAGTTGGATGCCGCGGAGAAGTTGTCTCGGGCGCTCGACGTGTCACAAGACGCAACCGCATCGCCGGACGTCGCGACGTACGGCGGAATTGGTGTCGTGCCCGACCGTTAGCGTGCACACGATGCCCCCGACTGCTCTCACCGGGCCGAAGCCCCTTCAGAAGCATCATCCGCTCGGGGCATCGACCGGCTACATGGTCGATCATCGAGGCGATTGGCCTCGTCTCGTCGAGGAGGCGGTTTCGGTATCGAGCTTCGCCGCGGAGCTCGCTGCGCTGTCAGAGCAAGAGTTCCCGTCGCTCGTCGAGTACCTCGCGTCCGAGCCTTCCTTGCCCTTCCGCTACGTCAGCGTCCACGGCCCAAGCAAGGACCGCCGAATGCCCGAAGCGGATCTCGTCGCAGTCCTCGCCGACCTGCCGTCCTTCGTCGACGCGATCGTCCTGCATCCGGATCTCATGGATGAGGTCGCAACATACGAGCTGCTCGGCGGTCGCCTGGTGATCGAAAACATGGATGCCCGTAAGGACGGGGGCCGGACCGGCGACGAGTTGCAGCCCCTGTTCGACGCGTTGCCCGAAGCCGGATTCTGCTTCGATGTGCCGCACGCGTGGTCCGTGGACCCCAGCATGAAGCTCGGTCACGAGTTCCTGAATCGCTTTACGCCGCGCCTCCGGCACCTCCACATCAGTTCAGTCAGCGGCGACTGCCACCACGAGCCGCTCACAGACGAGCACGAGGAACTCTTCGCGCCTCTTCTTGATCGCTGCCGCGACGTTCCCTGGATACTCGAAGCGCCTCTTCGCGCGACCTGAGCCGGGCCATGAGCGCTCTTGAGGGGCTTGCGGAGCGCAGCGGACAGGAGTTCCCCAATCTGCTCGAAGCGCGCGATCGGACGGAGCGCGAGCTGCCGGCGATGCGCAACCGCCTGACCGACGTGGAGATCGACGCGGACGTCTGCGTCGTTCTGTTCGGTTCGTGGGGACGCCGCGAACTCACCGAGCACAGCGACGACGACTGGACCATCCTCGTCGACGGCCCGGAGCGAATGGACGTGCGTCCGACGGTCGAGGAGATGGAGGCCCGCATCGGCCTCGAGGAGCGCAAACCCGGCGCTGAGGGTGTTTTCGGCGAAGTCGTGTTCTGCGATCACCTCGTGGAGCGGATCGGCCTGGACGCTGACGACAACCGCAACCTCACCCGGCGGGCGTTGCTGCTGCTCGAATCGCAGCCGATCGCAAACGACGCCGTCGGCGGTGCTTGTTGGGAGCGGGTACTGGACGGCTACCTCGACGAGTCGATCAAGGACTTCCGGCCGCCGCGGTTCCTGCTTAACGACCTGATCCGCTACTGGCGCACGATCTGCGTCGACTTCGTCGGCAAGGAGCGCCAAGGCACGGGGGAGAAGTGGGCGCTGCGCAACCTCAAGCTCCGGACGTCCCGCAAGGTGCTGTTCGCCGGCGGCCTGCTGCCGATCTTGCTCTGCCATCGCCACGCGGCGGGCGACATGCGGGCGTTCCTCGTGGATCAGCTCAAGATGCCGCCCGTCGACCGTCTTGCGGTGGCCTTCATCGAGCAAGATGCCGTGGATGCCGGCGTGCGCGCGCTCAGCGCCTACGACCGCTGGATCGCGATGCTCAACGATGAAGGCGTGCGTGCCGAGCTCACGCGGCTCGCCCGTTCCGACGTGTCGGACTCCCCGATCTACAACGAGGGACGGCGGCTCGCCGAGGAACTCGAGCAGGGCCTCCTGGCGCTCCTCTTCGAGACGCCGCTGGCGTCGCTGGTTCGCGAGTACGGGATCTTCTGAAGGCGCTCGTTGCGCATGGGGGCCGGGCGGCTCGCATGCGAATTCGGCATCTTCTGACCCACCGTGGCCCTCCCACGTCTCGACGTCGCGGCGATCCGCCACTACTGCGAGCAACGCGTGCCGCCGCATTCGATCGACCAGGTGCGGGTCGAGGCTGTCGTCGATCACGGCGCGGTCACGATCGTCGAGAGGCGCCCACCGTGGCGCGAGGACTTCGGGCCCGAATGGACCGAGCTGGGGATTGCGCGCCTGCGCTGGACCGCCACCCGTGGCGAGTGGACGCTCTACTGGCGCGATAGCAACGCCAAGTGGCATCGCTACGACCTGATCGAGCCCAACTCCGACGTCATGGCACTCCTGGACGAGGTCGATCGCGATCCGACTGCCATCTTCTGGGGCTGAGCGGATGAGGAAGGAGTAGGACACACGCAGTTGGTGCAAGGCGCCATGGACGCGCTGGCGCCCAAGCGACCTCTCTTTCACAGCGAGGCCGACTTCCAGCACGCCCTCGCCTGGGAAATCCAGACCTCTCATCCGCGCGCCAGCATCCGGCTCGAAAAGCGCGTCGCTGTCCGTCCGAGCATCGAGCTGGATGTGCTGATCGAACTTGACCGGCAGAGGATCGGGGTCGAGCTGAAGTATCCGCGCCGCGGCATGACCGCCGAGGTGGGGGGCGAGCTGTTCGAACTCGCTACGGGAGCTGATGACCACGCTCGCTACTTCGCAGTCGAGGGTCTGTGCCGGCTCGAGCAGCTGGTGGCGACCGGGGTCATCGATTCTGGTGTCCTGCTGCTCCTCACAAATGTCTCGAACGTGTGGCTGCCGCCAGCGAGTCGGCGCCCCGTGCTTTACGACGCCTTCCGCCTTCATAATGGGTGCGTCCTGACCGGCACGCTGAGCTGGGGAGACTGGGGGGCTGCGGGGGGACGGCCGACCGGCGCACAGGGGACGGTCACCCTCTCAGGGACCTACTCGCTCGCGTGGCACGACTACTCGCGCATCGACGGCATCGAGTTCCGATACCTCCTCGTAGCCGTTCCTCCTGGCTGATCGCCCAGGCGATCGTCAGGTCCCGCATGGCCCTACGCGCCTCGTGCTCCGCAACCCGAAAAGCGTTCACAGACTTGCACTAGAGTGCGACATGCAGCATCGTCAACAGCATGCAGGTGGCGCGGCTAGCGATCGACGACGAGCAGTGGGTCGCGTTCCGGCAAGCAGCGTTGGCGCAAGGCACCTCAGTCTCGGGCTACCTCGCTCGTCTCGTCGAAGCCGAGCTGTCGCGTCGGACCGGACGTCCGGTCGCATCCATCGACCCCGGAGCGGAGCCCGCCGATCAGGCCATCATCGCGCTGGCGGAGGTCCGCGCCTCGATCGATGAGCTGGACGCGATCGCCAGCCGGCTGGCGCGCACTGCTGTGGCCCACGGCGGATCGTGGGTCGACGTCGGAAGCTCCCTTCGGTTGTCGGCCGACGCCGCCAAATCGGCTTACGAACACCAGCCGTAGGCACGCCTTCCTGAGATCATCGACGCTGATGAAAGAGCTGGAACGCGAGACTCGGCGCATCCGCATCGACCCCAAGCTCGAGGCGGCCGGCTGGACGGTGGCGCCGTCGACTCAGGTCACGCCCGAGACCTCGCTCTTCGCCTCGGCGATAACTGAGCTCCCGACCGCCGACGGCCCCGCCGACTACGCGCTCTGCGTCGCGCAGAAGATCTACGGCGTGGTCGAGGCCAAGAAGCTCACCCTCGGGCCCGAAGGCGTCCTGACCCAGGCCGAGCGCTACTCGCGCGGTATCCAGCAGCAGCCGCGCTACCAGGGCGAGTACGCCGTGCCGTTCCTATATTCGACCAACGGCGAGCAAATCCGGTTCCACGACGTGTTGACCAGCGCGACGTGCAGCTGGAAGTGATTGTCGTCGATGATCGATCGACCGATCAAACCGCCGAAATCCTCCGGCGGCTGACCTTGGAAGATCACCGCGTCCGTATGCAACGCGTCGACGAGTTGCCGGATGGCTGGTTAGGCAAATGCCACGCTTGTCATGTCGGCGCCGCGAGTGCGAATGCAGACTGGATTCTCTTTACCGATGCCGACTGCTGGCTCAAGTCCGACGTCATTTCGCGGGCGTTGCTGGTGGCCCACCGCGACCGAGCCGATCACATCACGCTCACGCCCGGAATCGATACGAAAAGCCTCGGCGCGCGAGCCTGGCATTTGGCTTTCCTCATCACCCTGGCGAACTGGTTCTCGGGTGTGAATCGCGATCGACCGAAGGCGTATCTGGGTATGGGCGCATTTAATCTGGTGCGTGCTTCGGCGTATCGAGCGTGCGGTGGCTACGAGGCATTGCGGCTGACCGTGTTGGATGACGTCCGACTGGGGCTCTTATTGAGCCGTGCTGGCAAACGCACACGCGCCTTTATTGGTGGCAGCGACGCGCAGTGCCACTGGGGAACGACCGTCGGCGAAATGATTCACGTCATGGAAAAGAACTATTTTGCAGCAATCGATTTTCGGCTCGCGGTAGCTTTGGCCGCGGGATTGGGCGGCATACTACTCTGGTGCGCCGCCATTGTTGGACCGCTAACGGGGACTGTCGCTGGGATTGCCGCAGGGCTGGCGATGCTAAGTTTAATTGCGCCGGCGTACGTGCTTGCACGGCAACTTGGTTGGAGTGTCGCCAGTGCGATCCTGACGCCGCTGGTTTTTCTTGCCCTGTTTTACGCGATTTTGAACTCGGCGTGGGTGACAACGCGACAAGGAGGCATCGTTTGGCGCAATACGTACTATTCGCTCGATGTGCTACGTCTTGGCTCGGTTCGGTGACGTGCTGCACCGTGATGTGAGCGGCAGCCCTTAACGAACAAGACAAATTGTCTGCGTTGAACATAAGTCGGCGTGTCTTGAACTTGTCGCCGGAGTGGAAATATCAGCGTAATATCTCCCGAATATTCGCGATTTTTGATTCGTATTCCGCTCGCAATTCCCTGCGCTTCTTTCGCATTTGTTCCTGGCTCAGCCGCTCGCTGTCATTGCTTTTCGAATTCTTAATTGCCATCGAGGTTCCCTTCCGCGCTTCTTCGATCACCAAAGCCTTGATTTTTTCTAGTTGCTCAGGCTTAACATCCAGGGCTTTTACGAGCTCAGGGTCGTCAAAAGCATCTATATCCTCCTCCTGCCAATAAATCTGTCGCAGACGCTTGAACTGCTCAGGCGTTAATGCCGCCTTCAAATCCGGGTCGAGCTTGGCCTGTGCTTTCGGCCCAATGTCGTCCATATCGACACGGTTTTCCTGTCGTTTTTCACGGAACAATTCCTCGACCAGCTTTTTATGTTTATCGGCCAAGTTTTGCAGTGCAATAAACTTGGGAGAGTCGTGCTCGATTCCCAGTTCTTTCAACACAGGCTCTCGTAGCGCCAAGTCCATGAGGCCACCGGTCGGTATCGAAACTATTCCGCGAGAATTCGGTTGTGCCAGCGAACCGGTGAATGGCTTGCCTTTCACCTCGATAAACTTTTCTTGCTGCGCCTTCGTGAGCGTTTCGTTGATTCCCTGTTCGTAGTTGGCAACTGACTCGTGCAGCTCTTTATCGAGTTCCGCTGTTGGGCCAGTTTGGCGGGATCTATCGAACACCTTGGACTGCCGTGTGCGAAGTTCCTTTTCCAGAGCGGCGAGTTTTTCCAACTGATCCTTGGTAAGTTCCAGTGTTTTTGCGACTTCAGGGTCGGTCAATGCAAGGAATGTACTGGTCTTTTGCAGCATGATCTGGTGGATCCGCGTCCGTTGCTCGGGTGAAAGCAGCTTTTGCAAATCGACGTCACGCTGGGCCACAAGCTCGCCAATGATTTTTGGCAAGTTGGCGCGGTTAACATCCGTCACGGACCTGCGACGCTCTTCGATTTCGTGCGTGCTTTGCGCGTTGAGTTTCAGAATTGCCTTCAACTGATCGCTATCCGGCTCGATTCCCAATTCTTTTTGTACCCCCGGCGTCAGGAGAAATCGCATCATTAGGCCACGTTGAGGGGGAAGCGGCTGTAGCGCTGCTGAACCTTCCGCTTTCGGCGCGGCTTGGACTGGCGAATTCTCGGTGTGGGGTGCGCTGGGATCTGCGCCCGTGCCACGAGTTCAACGCGAATCAGATTTCCGGCAAGCAACATCAGCGGGATTGCAACTAGCAAAGATTTTTTCATGATCGATTTCTCCTTTGGTGCAGGCGAAAGAACACGGCAAATTCGCCGGTGCAACCGGCCGCCGCGCATGGCCGTTGCCCAGAGGCCGGGATTTCGTGGTTTTTGCCCCAGGTGCAGCAGCACTTCGGCGTACTCGGCGGTGGTGTGGCCGTTGGCGCCGGTCGCTTCGTCGTCGCAGAGCCACTCGGCGCATTCGTCGAGATTCTTCACGACCCACCAGGCCAGCGGATTGAACCAATGCGCCAGCGCCAGAGTCGCGCCAGCGCATCTTCCAAAGATCGCCGCGGCGAAAGTGTCGCCAGTTCATGCCGAAGAATCGCGAGGCGCTGTTGGCTTCCTAGAGTTTCCCACAGTCGCCGCGGCACAAGCATTCGAAGCGCCACGCGGCCGCCACACCAAGAGCGGGCCAGTGTTTTCAGTGATCAGCAGTGGAATCGACGCACGCACGCGGGCGTTGGTGACCAGATTGTGCCACTCGTTTAACCATTCTTCGGTAGGCGGCTGGCCATGACCGCCGCAACGCACGACGCGGAAGTAAATCACCGTCCACCACACGAGCACCATTCCAACGCCAGCCAGCCAGGCGCTGAAAAACAATCGGCTGCCATGCAATCGGCGCATCGGCCTTCGGCGCAACGACAGGCGCTGGCCGATGCGGGCCGTCGCCGAAATTGAAAGTGCGATTAGAAAAAACGACAATGTGATCTGTCCCCGGAGCAATGATGGGCGCGGCGGCCGTGTACCACGGAATCGCCACGGGAATTCGCAGCAGAATGATGCCTTGCAGCAGGACCAGCCACCAGATTAGCCGTGTTAGCCGCACCGATTGTGGTTTCAACCACAAAAGCACCATCCAGGCGATGCAGGCCGAAAGGCTTAATGCCAATGTCGCCCGCAGCAGGACCGCTAAGAAATCGGACGTCGAGGAAAACATTTTTTATCCCTTTCGCTTTGATTGCTTGCGCTGATTTCGTTCCGCTTCGTCCAGCAGTTTTCGGATGTCGGCAATTTCCTCCGGCGTGAGCGGGCGCTCAGAAATCAAGCTCGACATCAACGGCGCCACGCTGCCGCTCACAAGCTTATCGAGGAGTTGGCTGAGCACGCCGGCCGCCGATTGTTCGGGGGACAAAACCGCGCGATATTCGGCCGGACGCGCTGGTTACGGGCGACGAAGCCTTTGGCCGCCAGGCGATTCAACCGCGTTTGCATCGTCGGGTAGGCGATGGCGGTTCCGAAATCGGCGAACATTTGGTGAGCCCGGGCGAGCGTGAGCGGCCCGCGCTCCCAGAGCATCCGCAGCAGTTCCATTTCTCCGGCCGATAAACGCGTCAGATTTCGTCGTCGGGGCATGCGGTTCCTCCTTATGACATGGTAAATATATTACATACAAAATAAAATATCAAGCCCGCTGCCGGTCGATCCGTCGCCGCCCAGACGAAGGCAGGGGCTGATGCCGGTATCACCTCCTGCTGGCCTGCTTGGTGCGATTTCAACCGGCGCGAGAGCAGGGTTTCGCTCCGGCGCCCAAGCGGGTATGATGGATGTAAACCCCCGTACATCTTTCATGAAATACCTTCTTCCCTGTCCGGGTTGCCAGCGCGAACTGCCTGTCGAAAGTGGGCAGGCGGGGCAAATGCTGCACTGCGTTTGCGGCCAGAGTGTCGAAGTGCCGACGGTGCGTCGGTTGCGAGAATTGCAACCCGTCGACGAGAAGGCTGCGGCTCCCGCGCGGTGGAATCGCCGGCAGGGGTTCCGTTTTTTAGGGGGAGTGATTGCGGCCGTGGGGCTTTTATTCGCCGGCTATGTGTGGCTCTCGTGGCCAACATTGTACGATGCCGCCGCGATTGCCGCAGAAATTCAAGCGCAGCCTCCGTTTGTGGCTTT
Organism: uncultured Actinomycetes bacterium; assembly: GCA_963797015.1. GTDB lineage: Bacteria > Actinomycetota > Thermoleophilia > Solirubrobacterales > Solirubrobacteraceae > JBBPZA01. Next base: position 590,707 of record CAWCNV010000006.1, read on the forward strand.
TCTGCGGCTGCAATCGCTGGAGCCGCCGATGCCGACGCCAGCCATGGAACGCGTGGAATCGGCGCCGCAATTGGCGCCCGTGAAAAAACTGCTCATGCAGGTGGAAGGAGCCGGCCCGCAAAATCTCGCGCCGCAACAGGCGACGGTATCGTACGAAAGCATGCGGACGCGCCACACGCTACGGCAACTGTTGCCGATCGCCGGAATTATCGTCCTGGCCGGGGTTTGCGTTTTGGCGATCAGTTTCTTTTCTGAAGCAGAGCGAGCTCCGCCGCGGGCGCGAAAGCGGACGGCTAAGCGGGTGGGCTCTGCGCAGTAGAAAACCCCTTCTCCCCGGTGGGGTTTTCGACTTAGCAGGCTGGCTCCAAGCGGGCGTCGCACAACGGCGAATCTGATTGAGATCGTCAGCGACCGCCGCTTATGTTGGGGGCAGAGAAATAAGTTGGCTGACCGATCTGCAGCGGGGCGTTGATTTTTTGTCGAAGCTCTTGCTCATCCAGCGCAAAGAGCGGACTGATTTCCAGCGCCACCTGCCGAGCAATTTCGGCCCCGGCCGCGACCAGCCAGCGACGGTACAGCGCCGACATCGCAGCGCGGCACGTTTCCGGTGAATCTTTCGCCGCTCCCGGCGGATTCTTTACCGGTGCGAAAGTGCGCTGAGGATCGGTTTCCACGACGATCGAGCGGGCGGCCGCCGGCAGCAGGTCGAAAATGAAACGCTCGAATTTGAATGCGTTTGGTTTGGCCGGCTCGATGGTTTGTCCCCGCGCGTCGACAAATGGCACCTTTTTCAAGGCAACGTGAAACGGAAGCTGCAGATGATCGCGGCTGACGCGCTTGAGAAAACCGACATCGAACACGTGGATTGCAGTGTTGCCGGCCCAGAAACGGAGCGAGCCATCTGAATTTCGCATTTGAGCCATTTCGGCCGGCAGATCGCTGTATTCGATGATCTGAGTTTTACCGTCGATCCGCAATATGTTGCCGACGCGATCAAGCGGATCGGTCTTCGCGATGGCCAAGGTCGAGACTGCTGATTTCGCCAGCAAGTGATATCCCAAAAACAACGGATCGCATATTTCCACGAGCGGATTGTCGACCTGAAAATAAAATAGGTGGCGTAGACCGCGGCGCTCGATATCGGCCAGCCCACCGGAGCGCACCAAAGCAGCCAACATTCCGCCGTGCCCATCGGGGCTGAGGGCCACGCTCCCTTTTTCGGACAGCAGAACCTTGCCCGTCGCCGCGTCCACCGCGGGCATCGAACCCTGACAAAACAGCCGCACGTTTTCTGCTGGCAGGCCGAAGCAGCGATGCTCGCTAAGAAATGCTTGAGTTTCGTCGTGCGTGGCGTCGCTGGTCATCACGTACAGCGGCACCTCGTCGCCGTAGCGGCGGCCCACGGCAGCGACTTTCTCCAACAGAATCTGGAACAGCGTGGCCTGCGATACCGGACCGATCGGATACATGCCTTTGGGATGATCGAAGCCCAAGCGCGTGCCTTGCCCGCCGGCAACGAGAACGGCGCCGATTTCGCCTCGTCGCAGCAATTTCTCGCCGGCTGTGCGGGCCTCGTCCGCGGTGAACTCGGTGTTGGTCTCTTGCAGCCGGAACGCCTGCGGCAGCTCGGCATGCTTCGCCAGTTCCAACCAGTCGACCTGTCGCGTGCCGACGGCGAACAGATTCTGGACAAGGTCGAAATCGATTTGCCCGATTTGGTCGAGAAGCGCTTGCCGGCGGGCATCGTCCAATTCGTTCCAATACGCCAGCAGGTGTTGCTGACCCGCGACCGCCAACTCATCGAATGCCAATTGATATGCGTTGGCGTGTGCCATCTGGATCAAAAAACTACGGCGTCGGAGAATGAGACATTTCAACTACAGCCAGCCGCGAACCCAAGCATAGGCTAAAAGACACAGCAGCGGAAATAGAATGAACACCACCGCGTAGGTGTAAAGCGTGGTCCAGACGTGACGAGGCCAGCGTGCCATGGCGTCAAAAGAGCGTGATTATAAAGTTGAACTCAACGTATCGTCGGCGCCGAATTGCACTCGACCGCCTGAAAAGCAAACAGCACCGTCGCTGGTTCCATCGCGGTGCAATCCAACTTCACTTCCCATTTTACTCCCCAGGGAATTACCAGGGCGGGGCGAATCTCGCACGCGGGGCCGTCTTCGAATTCGGCCTCGACCGCCGGCGCTTGCATAAATGCGGGACAAAATGCCACATGGGCAATGCCGATGCGTTGGCCGGCGGCAAAGTCGACTCGCAGCCGCCCCTCGACGGCAAGCACCCCGTCGATTTGCCGGTACTTCAGAATTTGTGAGGCGCTGCGATCGACCTCATTAACATCGACAAATTCATCTTTAGCCGCCGGCGGGAAAATCACCGCTTGTAGTCGAACTCGCGCCGGGCGTGCCAGCGCCGGTTTCCACAGCACAAGCTCGGTTCCCACAATCGCAAGCCACACAACCACCAGCCCAAACACGGAACTGCCCGGTAACGACAACGATATGGCAACCAGTGGAAGGGAAAGTCCCAATAGCCACTGTTGCACTGGCCGTGCTGACGGGACGACGTCGGATTGCGACCTCGGCCGCAGAACCGCCGCGCCGACTGCCGCGGCAGAGAAGATTGCCGAAACGATGATGAGCGAAGCCACCGGCAGTGGAGTGAGCAAGGCCCCAACCCATCGACGGGTCGCCAAGAGAATCGCCGCAGCCGCGACGATGCCCACGACGACATTACTCGCCGAGTGCTGCCACGGCCAGCGTTCTGACTCCCATAAGCGAACCGATCGGATTGGCAGCGTGCCGCCGGCGGCGTCCATGCTCATTCCCTCAAGCACAACCCTGGAGTGCAGCTCGAAAACTCGTTCAGGCGAAATCAGGCGATGCCGGCAGTGGAGCGTGTCCTTGTTTCGGCGGTGAATCCCGCCCGTTTCGCCAATTCCGCGGCGCGGTGCGTGCTCTCCCAGGTGAAGTCCGGTTCGCTGCGGCCAAAATGGCCGCCGGCCGCCGTCTTGCGGTAGATCGGCCGCCGCAGGTCGAGATACTTGATGATGCCGCCGGGCGAGAGCGGAAACATTTCGCGCACCAGTTCGCAAATTCGCTCGTCGTCGATCCGGCCGGTGCCTTCGGTGTCGACGTGCACGCTCACCGGGTCGGTGACGCCGATCGCGTAGGCCAACTGCACTTCGCAGCGCTCGGCCAGGCCGGCGGCGACGATGTTCTTGGCCACGTGCCGGGCCATGTAGGCGGCGCTGCGATCGACCTTCGTGGGGTCCTTGCCGCTGAACGCGCCGCCGCCGTGCCGGCCCCAGCCGCCGTAGGTGTCGACGATGATCTTGCGGCCGGTCAGGCCGCAGTCGCCGTGCGGTCCGCCGACCACGAATCGGCCCGTCGGATTGATGTGATACTTGATCTCGCCGGTCGACCAGTTCTCGCGGCAGGCACGGCTCGATGATCTTCGTTGATCACGAAGTTGCGAATTTCCTTCTGTTGCGACACGTTCGGAGCGTGCTGCGTGCGAGACGACCACGGTGTCGATGCGCACCGGCCGGTTGCCGTCGTACTCGACCGTCACCTGGCTCTTGCTGTCGGGCCGCAGCCAGTCCACTTCGCTGCTGCTGCCGGGCCTCGGTCAAGCCGATTGAGGATGCGGTGCGCCAGCGCGATCGGCAGCGGCATCAACTCCGGCGTGTCGTTGCAGGCATAGCCGAACATCAGCCCCTGGTCGCCGGCGCCGATTTCCTTGCCTGTGGCTCGATCTTCGTTGACGCCCATGGGCGATGTCGGGGCTCTGCTTGTCGATCGAGACCATCACCGCGCAGGTGTCGGCAGCAGATGCCCATCTGGTCGTCGGTGTAGCCGACGTCGCGAATCACGTCGCGGGCGACTTCGTGAATAGTCGACACGGCCTTGGTGGTGATTTCGCCGGCCACGATCGCCACGCCGGTGGTGACCAGCGTTTCGCAGGCCACGCGGCTGTAGGGGTCCTTGGCCAAGAGTGCGTCGAGCACGCCGTCGGAAATCTGATCGGCCAACTTGTCGGGATGCCCCATGCTGACCGATTCGCTGGTAAACAAGATACTTGCCGGATGCCACGGAGCGGTCTCCTCGTTGAAGGGGAATTAGCGATGACGATGTGCTGCAAATCGAGCCAGCGTATCACAATAAATTGTAGCTCGGTATTATAAAACGCCACACCCGCCGGCAGCAACGCTGTCGGACCGGAAAACCGACGAATGCTAGGATTTACAGGACAAAATACCGGGTGATCGCTTTGCTGGGTTGTTGTTCCCTGTGGTAGAATTTATCCATGCCGACGGTACTTAGACTTGGGCCGTACCGATTTTATTTCCATAGCCACGAGTCCACCGAACCGCCGCACATTCACGTCGATCGCGAGCGGTTTTCGGCGAAATTCTGGTTGGAAGGCACAAAGTTGGCCCGCAACATCGGGTTTGCGGCGACATGAGTTGCGTAAAATTCAGGCGATTGTCGAAGAACATCAGGGCGAATTTTTGGAGGCATGGCATGGGCAACTTAGCGATCGGCGCCGATGAACGAGTCGCTGGATTGGAATTCAATGACGATTGTCTGTCCGTCTCATTGATGGACGGCCGCACGATCAGCGTGCCGCTGGTGTGGTATCCACGACTGTTGAAGGCGACGGCCGCCGAGCGCACAACTGGCAGATCGCCGGCGGCGGCTACGGTATTCATTGGCCGGCGATTGACGAGGACTTATCGACCGAAGGTTTGCTGCGGGGCACCCGCTCCCAGCGCGATTCGAACGGCTTAATTGCGCTCGACGAAGTCTAGGACACACGCCATCATTAGCGGTCATCCGGCTCAATTGCAGAAATGATGACTACCATGCAGCCGGCAACCTGCATTTAGACATCGTGCTGGTTGATGGCGTTGGCAACCAAGCCAATCTGTTCGTTGAATACGCATCTCCCGTCCAGAATTGAGTGAACTGCTTCATCCCACTCCCCTTCGACTTGAAGAACGATGCAGCGTCCAGAGATTCGCCGCCACCTCCGCGAGACTCTCGGTAGAACCGCAATGCGGCAGAACAAACCATTGCAATTGCTTTCCGCAACGGGTTGACGATCGCAGATTTTTCCTATTCGCACATTATTCTCTATAAGGTCGCAATATAGCTGAACTGGGAATCAAGCTGCGGTTTTTTGCTCATCCCAGCTTGTTGGATTGGCAACCGGCAATCGGTGACGCAGCAGATGCCACGTGCTTACGGTCGCTCCCTGCTGAGCGCGCACGATGGATTCGGCATTGCGGCCAAGCTCGATTGCATGACGAGGATCTTCCAAACAGCGCCGGACGAAAGCGCTCAAATCTTCTCCACTGCTCACGCGGACGGCGGCTTGGTTGCTTAACAGCAACTCCACCACATCGCGGAAATTTTGGGTGTTCGGTCCGAAGCAGGTGGCCACGCCGTAGGCGGCCGGTTCGATCATGTTTTGGCCGCCGCGGCTGGAAAACAGGCTGCCGCCGACGAAGCCGATCGTCGCCGTGCCCCACCAGGCGCCTAGTTCGCCGATGGTGTCGACCAGGAGGATGGGGAATGGGGAGTGCGGAGTGCAGAGTGCGGAGCGATTTGCGTTGTTTTTATTCCGCGTTCCGCATTCCAAATTCCGCACTTCTCCAAGCTTCGATCGGCGCGTCCACGCCAGTTCGCTGCGGTCCAACAGCGCGGCCACCTCGTCGAAGCGGTGCGCATGGCGCGGAACGATGATCAACCGCAAACGAGGAAACTTGCTGGCTAGCGATCGAAACGCTTTAATCGCCAATCGCTCTTCCGGATCCTGCGTGCTGCCCGCGAGGAACACGGTGTCGGCGGCGTTGATGCCGGCCAGCTCACGTAGTTTTTGCGTGCGCGGATTGTTGCGGTCGGCGACGGCACCATCGAATTTCAACGAACCGGTCACCGTCACGCGGTCCGACACCGCTCCCAGCCGGCAAAAGCGATCGGCGTATTCCTGCGTTTGGACGGCGATGCAATCGATACGCTCGAAGGTCGATCGCAATAGCCTCCGAATGCGATGGTAGCCGCGGAAGCTGCGCTCGCTGAGCCGACCATTCACGATGGCCACCTTCGCGCCGTGTTCCTTGGAAGCGCGAATCAAGTTCGGCCACAATTCCAATTCGGCCAGCACCACGAGCGAGGGCCGTATGCGCCGCATCGCCCGGCGCACGGCCCAGGAAAAATCTAAGGGGCAATAAAACACCGTGTGCTCGCGGTATTTCTGTTTTGCCAGGTCGTAGCCGGTTACCGTGGTCGTCGAGATGCAGCAATCCACATCCGGACGTTTCTGGGCGACTTCTTTCAGCAGCACAGCCAGCAAGCTCACTTCGCCGACGCTGACCGCGTGAAACCAAATGCAGGGCCTTTGACCGCCGCGCACCGGCGTCGCGCCGAGAAACTTCGCGGCGAAACCAGCCCGATATTTTCCGCGAAACATGGCCTGAAAAGTCAGCCACGGCGCTGACAGTAACAAAACCAGCGCGTATACGAAGTTCAGCACGTAGGCCATCGTCGCTGTGCCAATGGGACGAAACAGAGAGCTCCAGACACCTTGACGATCGGTGCGGCAAAATTGGTGGGCCAGCTAGCCGGCGGTGACCGACTCTACATCCAAGAGCGACCCAATCCGATCGATCAGCGTTTCGACCTCGAACGGCTTGTGCAGGAAGTCGTTCGGCGCCGGCGGCCTTGAGATCGTCGATCTTGTCTTCCTCGACCATGCCGGAGATGCAGATGATCTCGCACGTCGTCCATCGTCTTGTCGCTGCGCACGCGCTGGCAGACTTCCTTGCCGTTGATGTCGGGCAGCATGACGTCGAGCACGATCAGGTCGGGATGGTATTCCTTGACCATCATGCCGGCGTCGAAGCCGTTGTTGACGCGTGCGGACTTCGAAGCGGCCGTCTTTTTCCAGGACGTCGACGATCAAATCGACCAGTTCCTGGTCGTCGTCGACGACCAGCACCTTGCGCTTGCCGCTTTCCAAGGCATCGGTCGGGATGCCGTTGTCGCGCATGAACGCGTACAGTTGGTCGCGCGGAATGCGGCGGAACCGGCTGCCCGGCACGCGGAATCCCTTGAGCTGTCCGGAGTCGAAGCAGCGAATGATGGTTTGTTGGCTGACCTTGCAGATTTTGGCGGCTTCGCCGGTCGTGAACACAGTTTTCATCAGGCATAACCACCCCTCTCCCTAGCCGATGGTCAGGCTAGTCTAAGCGGGACCCACAGTTTGGCCGTCTCATCCACAAGAAGCCGCTGGAGGCTACCTAGTCCTCCGTGTTACGCATAGACGAGTGTCGCGAGCGCAATTAGCGCGCTGCGTCCCCAGGAAGGTTCCCTCGGTCATACCCTGACGTTCAGACTCCGTGTTGCAGGGTCAAGCAGAGTCACCGACTTCTGGCGGGCACACCGGCAGCCGCTTTACAGGCTTACCGAAACTGCCATCCATGCGAATTATAGCCATCTTACGGATTGCGTCAAGGTTGAATCTAATCGACGCAACTCAGCGGACAACTAATACTTTGCGCAGAGCGTTGATTCCCACAGCAAACCGGCTTCCCGGACGGCATTTTGCGGCGGTTTGCGGCGGCTGCATCGGGCATTTGCGATCCCACGCCAGCCCGTTCATTGAAGATTGCACCAATCAGCAGCGCCAGGTCGGCCGGGGTGATGCCGCTGATGCGGCTGGCCTGCGCCAGGGTCAATCGGGCGGACTGCGGCCAACTTCTCGCGGGCTTCGGCCCGCAGGTGCGCCGAGCGACAGATAATCGAAGCGGCGGGAATGCGCTTCTCCTGCAGCCGCTGCATGACGCTCGACTTCCACCTCCTGGCGCGCGACATAGCCGGCGTACTTCACGTCGTACGTCACCTGCTCGAGCGACGTCCGCGCGAACTGCGGCCAGCTCGGGCAGCTGCGCGACCAGGTCCGCCCAAGTCGACTTCCGGCCGGCGGAGCAACTTGTCCAGTGAGCCGCCGCCGTGGCGTTTGGCTCGCAGCAGCGTCAGCAACTGCGCGATTTCGTGCTTCTTTGCTCTCAAGCCGCTGCCAGCGCGCTGTCGTCGACCAGACCCGATCTGCCGGCCCAGCGGCGTCAAGCCGGCGGTCGGCGTTGTCGTGCCGCAGCAGCAGGCGGTACTCGGCGCGGCTGGTGAACATGCGATACGGCTCGTCGACGCCGCGGGTCACCAGGTCGTCGATCAGCACGCCGATGTAGGCCTGGTCGCGGTCGAGCACCAGCGGCTCGCGCCTGCGAGCGTCGAGCGCCGCGTTGGCGCCGGCCATCAGCCCCTGCGCCGCCGCTTCCTCGTAGCCGGTGGTGCCGTTGATCTGCCCGGCGAAGTACAGCCCGGCGACGCGCTTCGTTTCCAGCGTCGGCTGCAGCTGGTCGGGCGGGGCGATAGTCGTACTCGACCGCATAGCCGTAGCGCATGATCTCGGCCCGCTCCAGCCCGGGGATCAGCCGGAGCATCGCGTCCTGCACGTCGCGCGGCAGGCTGGTCGAGATGCCGTTGACGTAGACCTCGCGCGTGTTGCGGCCTTCGGGCTCGAGGAACAACTGGTGCGCGATCCTTGTCGGCGAAGCGCACGACCTTGTCTTCGATCGACGGGCAGTAGCGCGGGCCGCTGCGACTGGATCTGGCCGCTGTACATCGGCGCGCGGTGCAGGTTCGCGCGGATCAGCTCGTGGACCGCTTCGTTGGTGTAGGTGATCCAGCAGGGCAGCTGCTCGACGTCGATCCGGTCGGTCAGAAACGAGAACGGCTGCGGATCGTCGTCGCCGGGCTGCAGCTCGGTGCTGGCTGAAGTCGATCGTGCGGCCGTTGAGCCGCGGCGGCGTGCCGGTCTTGAAGCGGGCCAGTTCGAAAGCCCAGCCGCGCAAGCGCGCCGCTGATGCCGGCGGTGGTCCCTTCGCCGGCGCGGCCGCCGGGCGTTTTGGCTTCGCCGGTGTGCATGAGCGCTTGCAGGAACGTGCCGGTGGTGAGGACGACGGCGCGGGCGCGATAGACGGCGTCGCCGCGGACGCGGACGCCGACGATCGCGCGATCGGTCGGATGCGAGCGATGCGATCGCCGCGTTCGATCGAGTCGCATTCCGATCAGCAGGTCTTCGACCACTTCCTGCCGCAGCGTCAGGTTCGGCTGCTCTTCGACGATCCGCTTGACTTCGTGCTGATAGGCTTTCTTGTCGGCCTGGGCCCGCGGGCTGTGCATCGCCGGGCCTTTGCGGCGGTTGAGCATGCGGAACTGGATGCCGGTGGCGTCGATCGCCCGGCCCATGGCGCCGCCCAGGGCGTCGATCTCGCGGACGATCTGCCCCTTGGCCACGCCGCCGATGGCCGGGTTGCAGCTCATCTGGCCGACGGTGTCGCAGTTGGTCGTCAGCAGCGCCGTCTCGCGCGCCCATCCGCGCCGCCGCCAGCGCCGCCTCGGCGCCGGCATGGCCGGCGCCGATCACGAGCACGTCGAAATCGTAAGAAGAACCGGCCATTGATTAGGGAGCGTCCTTGTTCAAACCCGCCAGCACTTCTTCGGTAATGTCGAGGCGATGATTGAAGTAACAAATGTACTTATTGATTGGCGCAGAACGTCCTTTCGATCCTTTGGGTCCACTGGATCGGTGGTGATGCGAAGCACAACGTGGATACCATGACGATCCCGCAGCGCTCGATTTCTTTGTCGATTTTTTGTGAAAGCTCAAAGTAGATCGAATTCTCTTCTTGCATCAATTGCTCGCGCTCAGCGCCAATCGCCTGATTCAAAAGCGAGTTTAGCTGGTCGACAGTTTTGTCCGATGGGAGCGATACAGAGGAATCGGCTTGGGGTGGACTTTGCAACTCGGCAAGCCGCTTCTGTTGTTCCTTGACTTGCCCCTCGGCGGCTTCTACTTTCTTTTTCACTTCATCCATCTGAGCCCTGAATGCCGTCGATCGCTTGAAAATCTTTGCGATGTCGACAAATGCGATTCGAAGTCTGTCCGGAGCTTCGTATTCATTCGTCTGTGTGGGGGCGTCGCCGCGAGCAAGTAGCCATGAACTTGCGCCAATCGTTAGTGCGACAATGCAAATCATTCGACGGTTCATTTCAATCCTCCTTGAACCAGTAGGGACGAAAGCCCAGACTCAATTTCACGTTGACAAACTGAACGAATACATGGAATCAATGGAATCAACTGCCCAAGTCATCCACGCGCCGGTCGTCGGCGTCATCGACTTTCGCGTACAGCCGCACTGACACATGCGGCGTGCCCTGCAAGACTTTTTCCGCACCCGTGATTTTCAACGGATCGGCATGGTGCGCGATCACCAGCACATTGCCGGCCTGTACCTTCTCTTCGTACTTGGGAATATGATCCTTGTGTACACTCCACCCGCGGATGGCGCCGATCAGGCCGCCGACCACAGCGCCGGTCATCGCGCCCAAAGGGCCGGCAATCACCACCCCCATGCCGGCCATCGACACGACCGTGGCCCCTCCCAACAGGCCGATCACGCCGCCGATGCCGGCGCCAATGGCAGCATCTTTTTCGGTTTCATCGCCGAATTTCAGAGTCTTTTTCACAGCCGCCGGTTCGCTCGTGAGTGACTTCGTGACCAGCGATATATTGCTACTGGGAAAGCCGGAGGCGATCAGCTTGTCGATTGCCGCGCGGGCTTGGACCGTGTTCTCAAAGACACCGACGACGCTTTCTTCAGCCATGATAGATCTCCAGACCGGATGGGAATGCTGCGCCCGCCACAGAAATATGCAAACAACATGCCGCGGCGATCGCCTTCAATGATACCGCGAAAGCAACTACTGTCACACTGCCACAGCCTACCGACTACCGGCCAATCCTCAGCCCGCGATCGGTAATCTCAAACGGCACAATCTCGTCGCTGGCAGTGCTGCCGCGGTGCTTGGCGATGTGCAAGGCACGTCCCATCCTGGCGCCGTCGCGGATTTTACCGAGTGAATAATCGTGTTGGCGTTGGCCACCACGTCGCCTTCCTCCAGCGGCCGGCGGATCAGTTCGTCGAGCATCGTTTCGTGGGAGGTTACAGCAACAGGCAGCCGATCTGGTCGTGGTCGTAGCGTGGCTTGCTCGATCGCCGCGGCGTTTGCACGAAACTACTGGCGAAACAGGTCGCGGGCCACCCAGTCCGAATCTTTTCGCAGGATCTGATGATAAACGTATTCAAACAGCTCCAATTGGATCGATTCGCTGGGCCGGCCAACCGGTTCAATGCCGTCGATGACGACCCGCCGCACGCCGCGGATGAAGTTGCCGTAGAAGAAACGCAATCGGGAGCTCCAACCGGGCGTGTCAGTTCCGCCTGCCAATCGTGCCAGGCGTCGAAATCCAGCCTCGTTTGCGTCACCCGTTTGCCGCGCGCGATCGAAGACGTGCAGGAAATCGCCATGCCGGCGCGCCGGAATGAAAAAATCGGCCAGCGATAAATTCCCCCTCTCCCTCTGGGAGAGGGCCGGGGTGAGGGGGCGGGTGCGATTGTGACGGCACCCTCACCCTGCCCTCTCCCCAGAGAGATCGTCCAGCTTTTAAGGCCTGAACGGGCGGCGGTTAGCGCAAAAAATGGCCTTCGTGCTATCAGGAGCTTCGCACAAAATGTGCGCGCGTTATTCGCTACGTAACAGCACGGAAGGCCGACACGATGGTAGCAGCAAACGACGCGTTAAAAAAGCGGTTTCACGGTCCCGCCGCTCTCGGAGGATTCCCCGCAGTGGCGAGAAGTGGGCGAAGGGTTGCCTGCAACGCATCGCGCACGCATCGTGGAACAGGTGGTCAACGGCATCGATCCCCAAGTGCTCGAAGGGGCCTATCGCCAGGTGGGATCGGCCGCCTACCCTCCTGACTTGATGCTGAAAATCGCGCTGTTCGAGATTCTGGAAGGTCGCACCTCGCCGGCGCAGTGGCACCGGGACGCGCAGGTCAATCTGCCGCTGGCTTGGCTGGGGCGTGGCATTCGACCGTCACGAACAGCCTGGTATAACTTTCGAGATCGGATGGGAAGGGTGTTGCCGGAGGTGCATCGACGGTTGATCCAGCAGGCCATGCGGGAGGGCTTGGTCGATCCGCAACAAGGGGTACTGGATGGAACCGCGATTCGCGCCTGCGCCAGTCGGCATCGGTTGATCCATCAAGAGACGTTGACTCGCCGCCGAGAAGAACTGCGTGCGGCGATGGCGCAGGATGCTCGCCAGGAGTCCCCCGCGACACTGCCGGCCTGGATGGCCAAGACCACGTCGGGACGTTGGGAGCAGTCGATCCGTTACGATCAGGCTCAAGAAGTGCTGCAGGTTCGACTGCAAGAAAACGCGAAAAAACCCAAGGACAAACGTCTGGAGGAACGTCGCGTGCTGATCAACCCCAGCGAGCCCGAGGCGCCTCCCGGCCGCGACAAAGAGAAAGTCTTCTCGCCGCTGTATACGACGGAATTCTTGGTGGAACCCAGCTCCCTGCTGATTGTCTCTTGGGAGGTATTCGCCCAGGCCACCGATACCGGAACGCTCGCGCCGATGCTCGATCTTACCCAACAGATCGTGGCCGGCGCCCTGAAATCGGTCACCGCCGATGCCTCCTATGCCACGCTGCTGGACTTGCAAGCCTGCCAACAGCGCGGCATCGAGCTATGGGCGCCCGTGCAGGAGAATTCGTTTACCGCAGCCAAGCGCGCGGCCAAACCCAGAACCCAGATTCCGCGGGAGCAATTCACTTGGCTGGCCGACGAGCAAACCTACGTTTGTCCGCAAGGGCATCGTCTCGACGATCGGGGGAAAGCGCGGCGGCGGCGGCGCGGAAACCAGTATGTGATTGAGCAGCGCTATCAATGTTCGCCGCAGCATTGCCGCGACTGTCCTCTGGCCGCGCAATGCCTTCGTCCAGGCAGCCGAAGCCGGGTGATCAAACGTTTGGAAGGACAAGAGCTGCTCGATGCGCTGCGCGAGAAAATGCAGACGCCCGAAGGCCAGGCGCGGCGGAAACAACGCGGGGCGGTCATCGAACGAGCCTTCGGCGACGCCAAGGCGCATCGCAATTTCCGCCGCTTGCACGGCCGGGGACTTCGCCGAGCAAAAGCCGAGGTGGGACTAGTTGTGCTGTCACAAAACGCAATGACCCTGCATCGCCTACGCCGAAGCCACTCAAATCCCGAGGAACAACCGAGTTAAAAGCTGGACGATCTCCAGAGGGAGAGGGTTCTGATAGCGCCCAATCGTACATCCGGCCGCGTACTCGGCATGGCTTTGCGAATCGCCGCGAGCCGTCATGTCGAAGATAATTCCAGCGCGCCCTTCCTGCCGCCGTCCTGCTTCGGCAAATTGCAATCCCAATTGCGTTTTGCCAATGCCGGTGGCGCACAACTACGACCGTCAATCGTCCCGGCAGCAGCCCGCCGCCGAGGAGTTCGTCGAGCGCGGAGATGCCGGTGGAGAGACGCGACATGGTAAATGCGGAGTTCGGAGTCGGGAATTCGGAATGGGGAATAAGAAAGGCGATGACGTCCCGCTTACGGCTTAGCGGCTTGCCGGCGATCCCGCGTTCCATTTTTCGCCCTCGACCACATCGCGCCGCAGAACCATCCGGCCAAGAGTGCCAACAGGCACGACCAAACGCAATGGCCGATAGCGAGAAACGCGGCGGCGGGAATCTGCGGATTGGCGAGTTGCATGCCGAAGGCAAAATTGTTGTTCCAGCCATACTCTTCCGTCATTGTGGCTGCACTTACACCGAAGTTTGAACTGCGGGCTTCTACAGTCGGAATATGCAATGCTTTGGCTGCCAGCACCAATGCGCGATTGGTCAGCAGCAAATCGCGGATGGGAGAAAATGTGTTGCAGCTTACAAGGATCAAATATCCGCCGCCAACCAGCGCGAACGTCAACGATGAAACTCGGGCACGCCCACATCGGCCGACGGCCAGCGCGCCGGCGACGACGTAAAGCAGCACGGTGGCGCTAAAAATTGCTTCCACCCAAAATCGCGTCCGCAGTGTCAGTCCGGCGCACGCGAAGGCGGCGAGCGTCACGGCGAGGAACAACTTTGTTAGCGTAAACCGCATCGTAAGAATTCAAGTCGCTTGGGGTTGCCGGCCGCATTGCCCGCCGTGGATTCACGGCGGGCTAAATGGTAACGCGTGACCGAACCGATTGCAAATTTAGCCCCCGGTGATCACACCGGGGGCAATCCGCGTAAACACACCAGTGGGCAATGCGGCGGCTATTCCGATCGATCGGGAACCCGCCACCCCGGCTGTCGCTACGCCGCTTCGAATTCCGGCAGTGTTACCGTCGTCTTCCCGTGCGGCGAGCGGAGTTTGAACAGGCCGAAGATTTCCTGCTGCGTGAGGCCCAGCTTCGGTGGCTTCGCGTTTCGGTGAAGATCGTGTCGAACAGCTCGCGCTTTTCGTGAGCACCTGGTTGATGCGCTGCTCGATCGTGTCGAGCGGTGAGAAACCGCGTGACCGTCACCGGCCCGGCGACGCCGATGCGGTGGGCACGGTTGATCGCCTGATCCTCGACCGCCGGGTTCCACCAGCGATCGAACAGGAACACGTAGCTGCAAAACTGCAGATTCAGGCCCACGCCGCCGGCGCCGTAGCTCATCAGCATCACATGCCGCTTGACGTCGGTCGCGAAATTGCTCAACGATCGCCGTCGCGGCGGCGCAGCGGAATCTGGCCGTGATACTCCAGCGGATGCAGCGCCGACAATTCGCCGGCCGAGCGGCCGAGCGTGCCGACCCATTGGCTGAAGACGATGGCTTTTTGGCCGCTGGCGGCGATTTCGTCCAGATCGGCCGCCAAGACGTTCCAGCTTCGCGCTTTCGCCGGTGGCCGGATCGAAGTTGCAAATTTGCTTGAGCCGCAGGACCAGCTCGAAAACGTGCTGGATGGTGGCTGCGTCGCCCATTTCAGTAAGCCGCAAGACGCCTTCGTCCTCGGCCAGCGAATAGGTTTCGCGCTGGGCCGGCGTCAGATCCAGTTCAGCATCGCGAAACAATTTCGGCGGCAGATCGGCAAGCACTTTGTCTTTGGTGCGGCGCAGGACGAAATCGCCGACGGCGCGGCCCATCGCTTGCGGTTTCATTTCGGCATTCAGATGCCCCGGCGCCACGAACTCGAAAATGCCCGACAAGTCGTGCGGGCGAGTTCTCCACCGGCGTGCCGGTTAGGGCCCAACTGCGGCTGCGATTGAGTCCGCAAACGGCGTCGTTGGTGGCGGCTTTGCGGATTTTTAATTCGCTGCGCCTCGTCGAGCACCACCAAATCGAATCGTAACTGCAGGTCGGCGAGCATTTCGGCGATCGCGGGCCATCAGTTCATAGTTCGCAATTTTCACGGGGTAGCGTGGCAACTGCCATTGCCACGCTCGACGCTGGCGGATCGCCTTCGATCACCGATACCGGCACCTCGGGGGCCCACTGCGTAAATTCGCGCATGCCAGTTGCTCACCAGCGGTTTCGGGCAAACCAACAGCACTCGGCCGATCTCGCCGGTATGCAGCAGCAAGCGAACGGCCGTGATCGCCTGCATGGTTTTCCCCAGTCCCATTTCGTCGGCCAAAAGGGCACCGAACCGCGGATAAAGGAATGCCACGCCTTGCAATTGATAGGCGAACGGTTGTTTTGGAAACTCAAGCGACCCGCGAGCAAGCAATAATTCCAATGGCGGCTGCAACACATAGTGCAATCGATCGGAAAGTTTGATCGCATCGCCGGGCGCTTTGAATGCGCGTGATCGATCTGCGAGCCGGCAGTGCATTCAACCGCTCTTTCGGAATGAGCGCTCGGGCGAAAACGGTCGCACTGAATTGTGGATGGAAGCGAAAACTCTGCACCGCCGGGACCATGTGACCCGCTGGAAGCGAGAACACCTGGCTGGGTGAAATCGTCGCCGCGGACGAATGCAGCGGTGCGGCCGGCACAGCGCCGAGGTCGCAGGAATAGATTTGCGGCCGCCCAATGGGGGTCCATCGAATCGGCGCCACGTCCATTGCCGGGGGTACAGGTACGCTCATGCGGCTTTCGCGCCGGTTCGCAGGGCTTCGTCGATGGCGGCGCGGATGCGCTCGAACGGCTCGGCAAAGTCGAACGACTCGTCGAGCACCGCCAGCCGATCGGCGATCGTTTGACGATTTTCAACATCGTGCTTCGCCAGTTGGAGGCGATTGTCGCCGATGGTCAGCAAAGCGGCGCGATCAGCGATCTCAGCCGTAATGACGAGCGCCGTTGGCACCTTGATCTGCGGACGCACGGCGAGCAACTCCGTTCGATCGACGACCAACAGCAGCGGCGACAGGGAAGATTTCGTCACCAGCGTCGCGCCGATCTGCTCGCCATACAAAAACGGCGCGAGCGTCGGCCCGTATAAAATCTGCTGAATGCGGCTGGCTTTGACCGGCGTGGTGCAATGAAACTCGACCGGCTGGCCGGCAGCGTTCAACAGCAAATAGCCACCAAATAGGCCGTGAGGTGCGTGCTCGACGGCGGTCAGAAAGCCCAACATCGGCGGCAGGGAAGATATCGAAACACCGTCGTCCATTGGCTGCCAGCACCTCAATAATCCGTGGACCTATGAATTCCAGCCGCGTTCGTCTTCGTTAGCAATCGGGCGACGGTAGGAGCGACTTTAAACCGAAACCAGGTACCTCGGTGATAGCATGTTGCGAATTCTCGGCGGATGCTAAAACATGCTGTTTTGTCCCGCCAAAATCGGCCCTAAGGTTCCAAACAGTGGAAATCGGCGGCGTTTGTCGTTACACTGGAAAACTAATCACTTTACGGCAAAGGGAATCAAAGCTTCGATGCCTCAATCAATCCGCACTGCGACCCCGCTGTATACACAGCTCGATATCACCTCCACGCTCCCCCCACCCCCCCGCCGGTGGCCGGCACGCTCTTGGAACAGAACCAGCTCTTGCACGACATGCTGCTGGCGCTCGATCGCCAAAACGAACTGATGGAGGAGCTGATTGGGCAAGTCGGCGCCGGCCAAAAGCAACGGGCGGCTGAATTATCACAATGGCGCGAGGCGAATCCGCAACTGGCGAAGAATTGTCGCGTGGCGTCGGAGGCGTTGGCCAAAGTGCAGACCGAGTTCCTCTCGACACTTTCAACCGAAATTAACGACAATCCCGAGGTGCTGATGGATGGCGAATTCATGCTGAATGAATTTATCGATCGCTACGGCCCCCGGTTGGCGCACTTGAACGGTGTATTGCAAGTGCTGGCACAATTGGGCAGCACGCCCAATCCGACGAATAATCCGAATTCGTAGTAAAAAAGGGGACGGGAGTCATTTCCGCCGATGCGTTAGGTCGTTCGGCAATGCCGACGACGGAAATGACTCCCGTCGCCTTTTTTTCTTGGTTGAATGAGGATCGAAAGTCCGGCTCGATATATGTCTCTTGCGACTGCGACGGATCGCCGTGGATGGTTCCTGGTGTTGCTAGGGCTCTGCATTTTTGCCGCCACGACAGGCTGCGGGGTCGAAGAAGAACGTTCACCAGCGCCATAGCGCTGCCGTCGACGACTCGTGATTCGGCCGAAACCACCGATGGCCGGCTTAACTGGCCGGGCTGGCGCGGCGTCAACACCGCCGGCATCTCAACCAGCCCGTACCTGGCCACCCGTTGGACCACGCAGCAGAACATCCGCTGGAAGCAACCGGTGCCGGGAAGAGGAAACTCATCGCCGGTCGTGTGGGGCGATCACGTGTTGCTCACCTCCGGCGTGGAAGATTCGCAGGGGGTCCAGCTATCGGTTTATTCGTTCGACCGCCAAACCGGCGCGCCGCAATGGCAAACCGATCCGGTGCATTCCGCGGGAGACACACACAACAAAAATGGCTATGCCTCGGCCTCGGTCACGACCGACGGTAACTTGGTGTACGCCTTCTTCGGCATCGCCGGGCTTTTGGCCTTCGACCTTCAATCGGGCAAACAGCGCTGGCGAAGAGATCTCGGCACGCTGGAACATCAATGGGGCACGGCTTCCAGCCCAGTATTGTTTGGAAACCTCGTTGTGCAATTGTGCGATGCCGCGGCCGATTCTTCGATTCAAGCGTTCGACAAAGCCACGGGCGAGCAAGTCTGGACGACGCCGCGCGCCAGCTCCGGCTCTTGGAGCACGCCCGTGTTGGTGGATGCCACCGACGCGGCGGGGCAAAAGCGCCGGGAATTAGTAGTGAACGGAACCGGCGTGGACGGCGGCGACGGTGGCGCGGTGATTGCCTATGACCCTGCGACCGGGCACGAGTTGTGGCATGTCGTCGGCACCACCGAGGTCGTCTGCCCGACGGCGATCGTGGGCGGCGATCTGGTTGTCAGCACCAGCGGACGCAACGGACCGGTCATTGCGATCCGTCCCGGCGGCGATGGCGACGTGACGCATTCCAATGTCGTTTGGAAGCTCTCCAAAGGAGGTCCGTACGTGCCAACCGGCGTGGCGTATCGAAACCGGCTATACACGATCGCCGACGGCGGCATTTTGAGTTGCTACAATCTCGGCAGCGGGGAGGAGATTTGGCGCGATCGGCTGCGTGGCACGTTTTCGGCCAGCTTGATTGCTGCCAATGGAAATCTTTACGTCACGAGCGAGTATGGCGTGGTTTACGTGTGTGCCGCTGGCGATACGTTCCAGCGGCCGATCGCCGCCAACGACTTGGAAGAACGGATGATGGCCACACCTGCCGCGGCCGGAGACGACCTGTTTTTGCGCACCGAGAGTCGGCTATATTGTGTCGCGGGTACGAAATCGCAAACGGAACAACCGCTGGCGGCGCAGCGCTAAACTGCCAGCGCACGTCGAGCGATCGGTAATTTCGAATTTTTTCATGGCACATCTTGAATTGGTCCAAGTGCGAACGGCCGACGGCGTGAGACTGGATGGCGCGCTGGCCGTGCCCAAACGAATCGAAGTGCATCACCGCTACCCGGTTGATGCGGCAATTGTCGTTCATGGCACCGGCAGCAATTTCTACTCCAGCTCGATCGGCGAGGGGCTCGCGCCGAAACTTCTCGCCGATGGATTAGCGGTGCTCCGCGTGAACACGCGGGGTCACGACGTCATCAACAACGCCGCCACCTTGCAAGGGCTGCGGCGGCTTGGTTCGTCGCTGGAACGAGTGGAAGATTGCTGTCACGATTTGGTCGCCTGGACCGAGTTTTTGGTCCAGCGCGGCTTTCGATCGATCGCCGTCATCGGCCACAGCCTGGGGGGAATTAAAACAGTGTATGCCGCCGTCCACGCGCCCCCATCCGGCGGTGAAACGTTTGATGATCGTCTCGCCACCGCGGCTGGCACACGGATATTACCTCGCTTCCGAGCAAAAGGATGTTTTCCTATCGCACTATCGCGAAGCCGAAAAGCACGTCGCCGACGGCAAGCCGGACGAATTGATAAGCATCCGGTTTCCCTTGCCATTTTTGGTTTCGGCGGCGAGCTTTCTGGAAAAGTACGGCCCCGATGAGAAATACAATTTTCTGCGCCATCTTGGTCAAATTGCGGTGCCAACGCTCTTCACCTTTGGCACTGTCGAGCTAGAGGAAGTGAATTTCCGCGGCCTGCCCGAAGCAATTGCCGAGGCCACCGGCAGCCGGCAAAACGTGCGTGTTGTGACGGTCGACGGCGCCAACCATTCCTACACCGGCCGAATCGATGAATTGTCGCACAATATCCGCTCCTGGCTGACCGCGGGTAGCTAATTGTGGAACTCGGCACAAATCCCCGTGAGCCGCCGGGTTCATCCCGGCGGTCGGCAGCAGTTTCTTGGTTTTGTCTCGCGGTTCAATATGTGCTTTTCTCGACCCCGCTTCGCGTTTCGGCGGGTAGCTGCAAAGCGGCATGCTGGGTTAAAATCAAAGCCAGCGAGATTCTGCTTCACCGGACGCGACTTCGGTCCTTCAATCAAAAATCGCCATGCCCAACGATATTGCCCAACTTGCAAAAGCCGCCCGCGACGAGCTCGATTCCCACGTCTATGAAACGGTCCAGTGGCATTTCCATTCGTCGACTGGCTGCCCGTTCTGGCTGGAGAAAGCCACGGATTTGAAGTTCAATCCGCTGAAGGAAGTGCGCACGTTCGACGACTTGAAGAAGTTCCCCGAGTTTCAGGACGAATGGCTTCGCGGCGGGCCGGTGCGCCGCTGGGTGCCGCAGGCCTTTGCGGATAAGCCAATTTACGTGTTCGAAACGGGCGGTACGACCGGCATTCCCAAAAGCCGCGTGGCGCACGACGACTTTCGCACCGACTATTCGCTGTTCAGCGATACGCTGCCGGAACAGGATCTTCCACAAGGAACCAATTGGCTATATGCTGC
>CAWCNV010000007.1:0-416702 GCA_963797015.1 uncultured Actinomycetes bacterium
GAGCTCGGTGTTGGAGCGCATGATGCGCTCGAAGAGCTCGTTCGGGACCGTCGCCTCGGCGATCACGCGCTTGCCGCGCGTGTGCAGCATGTTGACCTGCGAGCTCTTCTTGTCGGTCGCGAAGTTCGACTCGAGGAAGTACTGGTCGATGTCGGGGTACTGCGAGGCGATCCACGTGCACGCCGCCTGCGTCGCCTTGCCGGTGAGGTTCTGGCCCGCCGCGTCGCCGGTCGTGTAGTTGAAGCGCGTGTAGAGCATGCGGCCGGCGGAGTACTTCTCGATGTCCTGCAGCTTGCCCGAGCGCGTCGTGGTCTCGGCGGCCTGCTTGATCTCGTCGAAGTGCTCGTCCAGCCACGCGCGGAACGCCCGCGCCCCGCGCGCGCTCGAGAACAGGAACGCCGGCGCGCGCTGCATGCGGTCGTCCATGATCGTGGTCGTGACGCCACCCGCCTCGTAGAGCAGGCGCATGCCGCGGTTGTAGCTCGCCACCAGCGTGCCCTCGGCGGTGGCCATCGGCACGTAGAACTCCCCCTGCGCGTGCTCGCCGTTGACCAGCAGCGGCCCGGCCAAGCCGATCGGGACCTGGGCGACGCCGATGAAGTGCTCGACGTTGCCCGACAGGATCGAGGGGTCGAACGAGTAGTTGGAGACGTGCTCGAGCGAGCCGCCGGTGCGATCGCGCACGAACTCCTGCCGCTTGGTCGCCGCCTCGCGCGTGTAGTCGTTCTCCCGGTCCCGCGGAACCGGGACCCGCCCGTCGACGGAACTCGTCGTGCTCGCCACCGCTGCCTCCCTCGCCGTCGCTTGCCACTGGCAGTGTGCCCCAAAACGACGCCGGGGCGACCGGCTCACTCAGGGACGAGACGGAACATCAGCTCGTCCTCGTAGCACCAGCTCCAGTCCTCGCCGGGCTGGACCGAGCGGATGATCGGATGGCTCGTGGCCGCGTGGTGCGCGGTCGCGTGCTTTCCGGGCGACTGATCGCAGCAGCCGATGTGCCCGCAGGTATGGCACATGCGCAGATGGACCCACCTCATTCCGAGCGCCAGGCACTCCTCGCAGCCCATGACCGGGCCGTCGGGCTCGAGCAGCTTGACGGTATCGAGGTGCGTGCACTCAGCCACTGCTCCTAGCCTAGTCACCGCGCCAAGCGGTGCAAGGGTGCCGCTGCCCGGCCCATCTTTGCGCGATGGTCACCGACACCGGCCGGCTGCTGACCTCGTGCGCCGACCGGCCGGGGATCCTCCCTCGGTGTCGCGCTTCCTGTTCGAGCACGGGGCCAACATCACCGAGTCCGACCAGTACTCGTCCCACCCCGAGGGCGGCCGCTTCTTCCTGACCGCGTGCTGGTCCACGACGGCACGACCGTGGTGCTCTGAGGTCCTCAGCCGCCGGCCGGCGTGCGGTCCGCGCGCGGGTCGGGCAGCGGCGTCAGGCGCGCCTCGATCTCGGCGCGATGGGGCTCGAACCGCGGCGGGAGGATGATCTTCGAGCCCAGCTCCTCGAGCGGCACGTCGACCGTGAAGCCCGGGCCGTCATCGGCGATCTCGAACAGCACGCCGCTGGGCTCGCGGAAGTAGATCGAGTGGAAGTAGTGGCGGTCGATGATCGGCGTCGAGCGCACGCCGGCGTCAGCGAGGTGCTCGTGCCAACGCGGGTGCTCGGCCACCGTCGTGCCCCAGGCGATGTGGTGCACCGTTCCGGCGCTCTGGCGACCGGGCGCGGGCGGCGCCGGGTCGTAGGAGATCGTCCCGCCGCGGCGCTCGCCGCGCAGCTCCCACGCCCCGTCTCCGGCGCTCGTCGCGCCCAGCACCCGCTCGAGCAGCGGCCGGCTCAGCTCAGGCCGGTCGCTGTAGGCGCGCACGCCGTCGAAGCCGCCGAGCGCGTGCTCGGCCGGGATCTCGGGGTGCTGCGCGCGCAGCAGCTCGTCGCCCGTCGCGTTGACGGTGAGCTCGTGGCCGAGCCCCTCTGGGTCGGCGAACCGCAGGCGGTCGCCCTCGCGCTCGGTTTCGAGACCCTCGTCCGCGAGCCGCTGCTCCCAGAAGTCGAGCGCCGCCGGCGCCGCGACGCGCCAGACGATGCGATGCACCATCCCCGCGCCGGCGCGACCGGGCGCCGCACCCGGGTACTCGAAGAAGGTGATGTCCGAGCCCGCGTGGCCCTGCTCGTCGGAGTAGAACAGGTGGTAGACCGTCGGGTCGTCCTGGTTGACGGTCTTGGCCGCCATCCGCAATCCGAGCACGCGTGTGTAGAAGTCGACGTTCCGCGGCGCGTCGCCGGTGATCGCCGTCACGTGGTGGATTCCCTCGAGCTGCATGACCCTTCCACCGAGGGTAGCCTCCTGTCCAAGGTGGAGAGGGTCGAGGTAGCGATCGTGGGCGCGGGCTTCGGAGGCCTCGGCCTAGGCGTGCGGCTGCGCGAGGCGGGGCGCACGTCGCTTGCCATCCTCGAGGCCGACGAGGGCCTCGGAGGCACTTGGCGGGCGAACACCTACCCCGGCGTCGCCTGCGACATCCCGTCGCACCTCTACTCCTATTCGTTCGCTCCGCGGGCGGACTGGACGCGGCGCTACCCCTCGCAGCCCGAGATCCTCGGCTACCTCGAGCAGGTCGCCGACGAACGCGGACTGCGCCCGCACCTGCGCCTGGGCACCGGAGTGACAACGGCACGCTTCGATCGGGCGCGCGATCGCTGGCTGCTTTCGCTCGACGGCGGCGACGAGCTCGAGGCGCGCGTGCTGGCGACCGCGTGCGGGCAGCTGCGCGTGCCGCACCTGCCCGCCTTTCCGGGGCTCGAGGACTTCGCCGGCGCCTGGTGGCACTCGGCGCGCTGGGACCACGGCTTCGACCTGCGCGGCAAGCGCGTCGCGGTCGTCGGCTCGGGGGCGACGGCGATCCAGGTCGTGCCCGAGGTGGCCAAGGTGGCGCGGCGCCTGCACGTCTTCCAGCGCACGCCGCCGTGGATCATCGCCCGCCACGACCGCCCCTACACGCGCGCCGAGCGGCGCCTGTTCGCGGCGGTCCCGGCATGGCGGCGGCTGTACCGGTCGCTGCTCTTCTGCCGCCAGGAGGCCTTCTTCCTCGGCTTCCGGCCGGGCTCGCTGCCCTCCAAGCTGTTGACGCGCATGGCGCGCTGGCGCCTGGAGTCCCAGGTCGAGGATCCGGAGCTGCGCGCGGCGCTGACGCCGGCGTATTCCATCGGCTGCAAGCGCGTGCTGGTCTCCGACGACTACTTCGCGGTCTTCAACGAGCCCCACGTCGAGCTCGTCACGAGCGGGATCGAGCGCTTCGTCCCGGCCGGCGTCAGGACGCGCGACGGCCGCGAGCGCGAGCTCGACGCAGTGGTCTTCGCCACCGGCTTCGACTCGCAGGCGCTCGTCGCGCCGATGCGGATCGAGAACGGGGAGGGCCGCGCGCTGGACGAGGCGTGGCGCGACGGCCCGTACGCCCATCTCGGCCTGACCGTCCCGGGCTTCCCCAACCTGTTCCTGCTCTACGGCCCCAACACGAACCTCGGCCACAACTCGATCGTGTTCATGATGGAGGCGCAGATCGCGCACGTGCTCGGCTGCCTCGACGAGCTCGACCGCCGCGGCGCGCGGCGCATCGAGGTCCGACCCGAGGCGATGGAGCGCTTCGACCGGCGAGCCCAGGCGCGGCTGTCCTCATCGATCTGGAGCCAGGGCTGCACGAGCTGGTACAAGAACGACGTCGGGCGCATCACCAACAACTGGCCCGGTTTCGCGACCGAGTACTGGCACACCGTCCGGCGACCCCGCGCGCGCGACTTCGCGCTGAGCTGAGTGGCCGGATGACTCGTGCGACACGTGTGACGGTTGTCGGCGCCGGCTCGTGGGGCACGACGGTCGCGTCGATCGTGGCGAGCAACGAGATCCCGGCGACGCTGTGGGCGCGCTCACCCGACGTGGCCGAGGAGATCAACGTGCGCCACACCAACGCCGCCTACCTCGACGACGGCGAGCTGCCGCGCACGCTGCGGGCGACGCACTCGCTCGAGGAGGCGGCCGAGGTCGCCGACGTGATCGTGATGGGCGTGCCCTCGCACGGCTTCCGCCCGGTGCTCGAGGAGCTCGCGCCGCACGTGCGGCCGTGGATCCCGATCGTGTCGCTCACCAAGGGGCTCGAGCAGGGCACGAACCGGCGCATGACCGAGGTGATCGACGAGGTCCTCCCCGGCCACCCCGCGGGCGTGCTGGCCGGGCCCAACCTCGCGCGGGAAGTGTTGAACGGCTACGCGGCTGCCGCCGTCATCGCGATGCCCGACCAGTCGGTGGCCGAGGCGCTGCAGGAGATCTTCCGCACGGACGTGTTCCGGGTCTACACCGCGCTCGACGTGATCGGGGTGGAGCTCGCGGGGGTGCTCAAGAACGTCGTGGCGATCGCGGCGGGGATGGCCGACGGCCTGTTCACCGGCGACAACACGCGCGCGCTGGTCATCGCCCGCGGCCTGGCCGAGCTGACGCGCCTGGGCGTGGCGCTCGGGGGCAAGCGCGACACGTTCGCCGGGCTGGCCGGCGTCGGCGACCTGCTGGCCACCTGCATCAGCCCGCTGTCGCGCAACCGCACGGTCGGCTACAAGCTCGCCATGGGCAGTACGATCGACGAGATCGTCACCGAGATGAACATGGTCGCGGAGGGTGTGAAGAACGCGCGCCTGGTCGTCCAGCTGGCGGAGCGCCACGGCATCGAGATGCCGATCTGCCGCGAGATGGACGCGGTCGTGAATGAGGGTCGCACGCCGCAGGAGGCCTTCCGCGGGCTGGTGCAGATCAGGCCGTCGACCGAGTACGAGGCGGGCTAGGTGGCCGGTCCCGAGGGCGTCAAGCTCCCGCCCAGCGCGGTCGACGCCGGTCCGCCCCCGGAGGGTTGGGCCACCGCGCGCGCGATGAACTCGCTCGAGGCGCTGATGTGGCGCATGGAGTCCGATCCGAAGCTGCGCTCGCCGGTGACCGCCGTCTACCTGCTCGACCAGGCACCCGACTGGGACCGGCTGATGGCCGCGCTCGAGTGGGGCACGCGCATCGTCCCGCGCGCGCGCATGCACGCCGTCGAGCCGCCGCTCGGGCTGGCCGAGCCGGTGTGGGCGGTGGATCCGCGCTTCGACCTGGGCTACCACTGCCGTCGCGTGCAGGTGCCGGCGCCGGGGACCTTCGAGCAGGCGCTCGAGATCGCCCAGGGGATCGCCATGCGTCCCTTCGACCGCGCGCGGCCGCCTTGGGAGACGGTGCTGCTCGAAGGGCTCGAGGATGGGCGCGCGGTGTGGGTGCTCAAGATGCACCACTCGCTGACCGACGGGCTCGGCGGCGTCCAGCTCGGGATGATGCTCCACAGCCGCCGCCGCGAGCACACCGAGGGGAAAGTGATGCCCGCTCCCCCCGAGGCCGAGCCGCTCGACCCGATGGGCGCGCTCGCCGACCGGGTGGAGGACCGGCTGCGGCATGCTCCGGAGGAGCTCGTGGGCGGCGCGCGGCGCGCGGCCGGGCTGGCCGGCGCGCTCGCGACCCGCCCCCAGGACGCGGTCGGTGGCGCGCTGCGCCTCGGCCGCTCGTTCGGGCGCATGCTCGCGCCGCCGCCGTGCCCGCCTTCGCCCCTTCTTCGCGGCCGGAGCCTGTCGTGGCGCTTCGGCGCGCTGGAGTGCGCGCTCGACGACATCAAGCGCGCGGGGCGCGCCGGCGGCGGGACGCTCAACGACGCCTACATCGCCGCGCTGCTCGGCGGTTTGCGCCGCTATCACGAGGCGCTGGGCAAGCCGATCGAGGAGCTGCCGATGGCGATGCCGATCAACGTGCGCGCAGGCGACCATCCGATGGGCGGCAACCGCTTCGCGGGCACCCGCTTCGCCGCACCGATCGGAGTGGCCGACCCGGCCGAGCGCGTGGCGCTGCTGCGCGAGCTCGTCCTCAACGCGCGCTCGGAGCCGGCACTCGAGGCGATGGGCGCGCTCGCGGGCGTCCTCAGCCGCGTTCCGGCGCCGCTGGCCGCCCGCTGGTACGGCGCCCAGTCCCAGAACATCGACCTGCAGGCCTCCAACGTTCCCGGCTCGCCGGTCCCGATGTACATCGCCGGCGCGCGCATCGACCGCATCTACCCCTACGGCCCGCTGCCGGGCTGCGCGGTGATGGTCGCGCTCCTCTCCCACGCCGGCACCTGCTGCATCGGCATCAACGTCGACGCGGCGGCGGTCACCGAGCACGAGCTGTTCATGGACTGCATGCGCGAGGGCCTGGACGAAGTGCTGGCCCTGAGCCGCGACGAGGGCCCCGCCGTCAAGGCCCAGGCCGACGGAGCCGATCCGCACGCGGTAGACGCGCGGCTGTAGACCCCCCGGGCGCCGCCCGCGACCGGCGTTCGACCCGCCGCGCGCGCTCGTGCTTACGCCCGCGCCGCCTCGCGGCGTTTGCGCGGCTTGCGCTCGGCGGCTGGCGGAGACTGGCGGTCCTCCCCAGGCCACTCCGCCAGTGTCTGCTCGAACAGCCCGCGCACCTCGGCGACGCGGTCGTTGAGCTTCGAGACCTTCCAGTCCTCGACCGGGACCGGGGGAAGCACCGCGACCTGAATGGTCCCCGGCCGCAGGATCGTCGAGTTGCGCCACGCGAGGTCGCCCGTGTTGCGCAGCACGATCGGGACCAGCGGTACGCCGGCCTGCATCGCGAGGTGGAAGGCGCCCTTCTTGAAGGGCAGCAGGCGCGGGGTGGGCGTGCGCGTGCCCTCCGGCGCCATCACGATCGACGTCCCGTTGCGCAGCTTGTCGACGGCGGGCTTTAGTGCTTCGCGGGCCTTCTCGGGATTGCCCCGGTCGACATAGGCGACGTCGGCGAGCCAGCCGGCGAGCGCGAAACGGGGATCCCGGGAGAGCTCCTTCTTGGCCACCCCGGTGAAGTCCTGACGCACGAGCTTGCCCACCACGAGCATGTCGAGCGAGCTCTGGTGGTTGAAGATGAAGACGGCCGGGCGCCGCGCCCACAGGTTCTCCTCGCCCCGCACCTCGACGTGGATCCCGGCCAGCGCCAGGCCGATCTCCGCGCCCATCACCCCGCCCAGGTTCACCGCATCGCGACGGCTGCCGTTGAACAGCCCGACGGTGGCCCCGAGCCCGGTCGCGGCGCCCCAGCCGGCCAGCGCGGCGCCGGTGCGTGCGATCGTCCGCAGCCCCGGCCGCCCGCGGCTGCCGAAGCTCGCGGCCGGCCAGCTGCGCTCGCGCGCGGTCTTGGCGAGCTGGCTCTGCGGGTTGAGCGCGCACGGGTTGCCGACCGTCTCCAGGTAGGGGATGTCCTCGTCGCCGTTGCCGTAGGCGTAGCTCAGCTCGAGCTCGACGCCCCGCCCGGCGGCGAAGTCCTGGACGGCGCGCGCCTTGCCCGGGCCCCACAGCACCGGGCCGCCGAGCCTGCCGGTGAACAGGCCCTCCTCGACTTCGAGCAGCGTGCACAGGACGTTCTCGATGCCCATGTCGCGAGCGAAGGGCGCGACCTGGTAGATGCTCGCCGAGGAGGCGACGGCCACGGTGTGTCCCATGCGCTGATGGGCGCGCACCAGATCGCGCGACTCCGGGAACACCCAGCCCGCCACCTGCTTGGCGAACAGCCGGTCGCCCATCTCCATCGCCTCGTCCTCGAGGCGGCCGCGCAGCCCCCGGGCCATGATGTCGAACAGCTGCGACACGTCCGAGCCGCGCAGCTCCATGTCCATGACCGCGACCATCGACTGGGCGACCTCGCCGACCGAGACGTCGCGCCGGCGCACGCGCTCCCGGAACAGCGCGTTGCCCGAGTAGCCCGAGATCAGCGTCCCGTCGTAGTCGAAGAAGGCACCGACCTCGGGCCCGGCGGGGCCCGACTCGACCTGGGCGATGAGCTCCTCGACGGTCGTCATGGCACCGCCGGCGGCTGCAGCTCTCGCGACGCGAGCTCGCGGATCACTCCGATGCACCGCACCGCGTCGGTCACCTCGGCGGCGAACTCGTGCCGGCGCGCCGCGAGCTCCTCGCGCCCGGCGTCGACGAGGTCGCGGTTGTCGGCGAGCTTGAGAGCGGTCGCGAACAGCTCGCGCGAGATGGACTCGCCGCTGCCGATGCGCTGCTGCATGCGGTACTGGCGTGCAACGCCCTCGCACTCGGCCAGGAACGCTTCTTTCTCGACCGGAGCGCGCGGGTCGCGCGCGGCCAGCCGCTCGGACACGACCGCGTAGGCCTCCAGGAACGACCGCAGCACGCGGTGGGCCATGTATGGCCGCAGGCTGTGCAGGCCGCGCCGGATGCCCTCGGGCTCGCGGTTGTGCTCGATCCACTCCGGGTCGATGAGCGTCATCTCCGCCCGCATCTCCTCGCGGAACTCCTCCTTCTCGGCAAAGAAGAACTCGAACTTGAGCAGGTCGCGAAGGCGCATCACCTCGGCCCAGGTCTGATCGCGGTCACGCTGCTCGTCCAGCTCGGCCGCCCCGACCCACACCAGCTCGGCGATCGCGCGGTTGACGAAGAAGTGGATGATGCTGTTGCGGTAGAAGGCGGCGACCAGGTGCTGGTTGCGGCCGATCGCGTACACGGGCTCGACGCCGCCCTCGAAGGTCGTCACCACGCCGTTGCCCGACAGCGCGCGCAGCACGCGCTGGGTGCCGCCCGTGCGCCCGACGTGCAGCTCGCCCGGGACCGGCAGCCCGCGCGCGTCGAGATACTCGAGGAACGGATCGAGGACGGCCTGGATCTCGGCCAGCGTGAGGGCTCGGTCCTCCATCCCGAGCAGCGCCAGGGTCACCAGCGCGGTCGCGGTGGTCGGCGTCACGCGGTTGATCCGGTGGCAGACCTCGAGCCCGGTCTTGACCACCGCTGGGCGCAGCTCCTCCTCGTCCCCCAGCGCCTCCCGCAGCGACAGCGGCTCCCCGAAGGCGACGTGCACGCGGCCGAGCTTGCGGCCCTGCGCGCGGATGTACTTGATCAGCCAGCCCATGCTCTCGGCGCGCTTGTCCGCGCCCTGGGCCTCGGCCGCCATCGCGCCGACCTCGTGCAGCTGGTCGTAGGCCATCGACACCGGCACCAGGTAGACGTCCTCGACGTCGCTGCGCGCGAACGCCTCGGCCACGTAGGTCAGGAGGCCGTAGCGCGGCGGGCGCAGCTTGCCGGTCCGCGTGCGCCCGCCCTCGATGTACCACTCGAGGTTGAAGCGCTTGCGGACCAGGTAGGCGATGTACTCGCGCAGCGTCCACTTGTAGACCGCGTTGTCGGAGAAGCTGCGGCGGATGAAGACGATGCCGCTGCGCTTGGCCAGGTCGCCCAGCGGCCACATCGCGAGGTTGATCCCGCCCATGACGTGGTTCGCAGGGAAGCCCTGGCGCAGCAGCACCGGGCGCAGCACGAGCGGGTCGAGGTAGGAGCGGTGGCTGGGCAGGAACACGAGCGCGTGCTTGGAGCCGAGCCGGCGCACCTCGTCCAGGCGCTTCGGGTTGAGGTCGACCTGGTAGGCGCGCGACATCCAGCGCTGGATCTGGCCCATGAGGTCGACGGCCATGCGGCCCTGGCTGGCGGCCATCTCCTCGAGGTAGCGCGCGGCGCGGGTCTCGACCTCGCCGCGAGGAACGTCGAGCTCGTCGGCGAGCTGCTCGACGCCGCGGCGCCACGACGCGCTGGCCACGATCTCCTCGACCACGAAGCGCGGGACCTTGTACTGCGAGCCGAACAGGCCGCGCTCGGCCCGATCGAGCGCGAGCGTGGCCTGGCGCCCCACGAAGTCGGCGAAGGCGCCATGGCCGGCGTCGCCGCCGACCGCGTCGTCGAAGCGCGCGCGCAGCTCGCTCAGCGGCGCCGGCTCGCCGACGACGACGCGGCAGCGGTCGGGCTCGCGCGCGCGGATCGCGCGCTGGCGGCGCGAGCTCGGGCGGCGCGGGTTGCGGCCCGCGAGGAAGTCGGACCAGCGGGCGGTACGGGCGCCGTCGCGCTCGCGCGGCAGCCACGCCACCCGCACCGGCGTGACCACGGGGTCGTCTCCCTGGCGCATGCGCCCGTCGAGCGCGTCACGCGCGACTATCTCGGCCTCGGTTGCCTGCGCCCCGTTGCCGGCCCACTCGTGGATGAGATCGCGCTCCACCGTCGTGGCGTCGGGAAGCAGGTACACGACGGGATGAGCCGGCGCGCTCACAGCCATGATTCTGCCCTATACGGGAAGCGCGCTACCGGAGTGGGCGTGTCGCAGCGACAATGCCGCGGCGATGACCGATGCGCAGACCGCCGTCGACGCCGCGCGAACGCTGGCTCCGCGCGCGGCGGAGGTCGCCGCGGACGCGGAGAACGCGCGGCGCCTGCCGGAGGCGCTCGTGCGCGAGCTGGCGGCCGCGGGCCTGTTCGCGCTGTGCGTGCCGGCCGCCGTCGGCGGCGTCGAAGCGCCGCCGCAGGCGCTGGTCGACGCCGTCGAGGCGCTCGCACGCGGCGACGGCGCCGCCGGCTGGTGCGTCGCGATCTCGGCGACCAGCGGGCTGCTGGGCGGCTACCTGCCCGAGGAGGGCGCGGCCGAGGTCTACGGCTCGCCGGAGTCGGTGTGCGGCGGCGTCTTCGCTCCGCGCGGCCGCGGCGTCGCCCGTGAGGGCGGCTTCGAGGTCAGCGGCCGGTGGCCGTTCGCGAGCGGCTGCGAGCACTGCGACTGGCTCATGGGCGGCGCGGTGGTCGAGGACGGCGGCGACCTGCGGATGCTGCCCAACGGCATGCCCGATGTGCGCCTGATGCTCGCGCCGGCCGCCGAGTGGAAGATCCACGACACCTGGCGCGTCAGCGGCCTGCGCGCCACGGGAAGCCACGACATCGAGCTCGCCGGCCTCTTCGTGCCCGCCGCGCACGCGGCGTCGGTGTTCAGCGACGCGCCCGTGCAGGCCGGGCCGCTGTACGCCTTCCCGCTCTTCGGCCTGCTGGCGCTGGCCATCGGTGCCGTCGGGCTCGGCATCGCGCGCGGAGCGCTCGACGATCTGGTCGCGCTGGCGGGCGCGAAGACCCCGACCGGCAGCCGCCGGCCGCTCGCGCAGCGCGCGACGGTCCAGGCGCAGACGGCGGGCGCCGAGGCGAGCCTGCGCGGCGCGCGCGCGCTGCTGCGCGAGAGCGTCGGGGAGGCGTGGGAGGGCGCACGGGCGCATGGCGAGGTGTCGGTCGAGCAGCGCGCCGCGCTGCGGTTGGCGTCGACCCACGCCGCGACCACCGGCGCGGCCGTAACGGCCACCGCATACCACCTCGGCGGCGGGACGGCGATCTACGACGACAGCCCGCTCCAGCGCCGCTTCCGCGACGCGCACGTGGTGACGCAGCACATGCTCGTGGCGCCGGCGACGCTCGAGCTGACCGGTCGCCTGCTGCTCGGGCTCGAGACCGACACGACTCAGCTCTGAGCTTCGCGCGTGGCCTCCTCCACCCCCACAGCCTCCAGCGGCCGGCGCGGACCGCACCTCACCGCGGTGCTTCGCTCCGAGGACCGCGTCACGCCGCTCGAGCTCTTCTTCGACCTGGTCTTCGTCCTCGCGATCACGCAGTGCACGGCGCTGATGGCCGGCACGCCGACATGGTCGGGTCTGGCCAAGGGCCTGCTCGTGCTCGGCGTCCTGTGGTGGTCGTGGGTGGGGTACTCGTGGCTGACGAGCGTCGTCGACCCCGAGGAGGGCACGGTGCGCTTCGCGATCTTCGCCGCGATGGCGGCGCTGCTCGTGGTCGCCTTGTGCGTTCCGCAGGCGTTCGACGAGGAGGCGCTGCTGTTCGCGTGCGCGTACGGAATGGTCCGCGCGGCGCACACCGTGCTGTTCGTAGTCGCCAGCCGCGACGACCCTGGCCTGCGCAAGTCGGTCGTCGGGCTGGCCGTGAGCACCGCGTTGGGCGTCGGGCTGATCGCCGCCGCATCGCTCTTCGATGGCGCGCTGCAGGGGGCGCTGTGGGTGGTGGCGCTGGCCGTCGACATGGGCGGGCCCGCGTTCTTCGGCGCCGAGGGCTGGAAGCTCGTGCCCGGCCACTTCGCCGAGCGCCACGGTTTGATCGTGCTGATCGCGCTCGGCGAGTCGATCGTCGCCATCGGCGTCGGCTCGGAGGCCGGCATCGACGCGGGCGTCGTCGCCGCCGCGGTGCTGGGGACGGCGGTGGCCGCCGAGCTGTGGTGGTTGTACTTCGACATCGTCGCGCTCGTCGCCCAGCGCCGGCTGGAGCACGCGGCCGAGGGCCGCGAGCGAAACGAGATCGCCCGCGACTCGTTCTCGTTCCTGCACTTCCCGATGGTCGCGGGGATCGTGCTGGTAGCGCTCGGGCTGAAGAAGACGCTCGGCCACGTCGGCGACTCGCTCGAGCTCGAGATCGCCGTCGCGCTGCTGGGCGGGACGGCGCTCTACCTGCTGGCCCACGTGGCCTTCCGGTGGCGGAACGTGCACCGCTTCAGCACCCAGCGCGTCGCGGCGGCCGCCGCGCTTCTGGTGCTCGTGCCGGCCGCGCTCGAGCTGCCGGCGCTGGCGACGGTCGCGCTGCTCGTCGCGGTGCTCGCCGTGCTCATCGTCTACGAGACCGTCCACTTCGCCGAGCTGCGGGACAGACTGCGCCACCAGCTCGCGGAGCAGCCGGCGTCGGACTGAGGACGGTGGCGAGCGGCCCCCGATCAGGGCAGGATCAGGTGGCTGTCGCCGAACTCGTGCCAGAGGTAGCCGTGCTCGAGCGCCTCGCGGTACGACGCGCGTAGAAGATCGTCGCCGGCCGACGCGCGCAGCATCTGGAGGTGGGATGCCTCCGGCTCGTGCCAGCCGGTGAGCAGGCCGTCGACGGCGCGCAGGCCGCGGCCGGGCGAGATGACGAGGCCTGTCCAGCCCGCGCCGGCGTGCACGGCCCCGTCCGCGTTCGCGACCGTCTCCAGCGCGCGCACGACCGTCGTGCCGGCCGCGATCACACGCCCGCCCCAGCCACGCGCTGCGTTGACGAGCCGCGCCGCGGGCGTGGACACCTCGTAGCGCTCGGGCAGCGGCGGCTCGTGGCTCTCGGGCGAGGAGACCCCGGCGTGCAGGGTGATCGGCGCGATCTGCACCCCGCCGGCGACGAGGCGGGTGATGAGCTCGGGCGTGAACGGCCGCCCGGCGCTGGGCATCTCCGCGCTTCCCGGTCGGAGGGCGTAGGCGGTCTGGTAGGCATCGAGCGGCCAGCGCTCCGGCACGTAGCCGTAGCGGATCGGCTCACCGTGCCGCGCGAGGTAGGCGGGCAGCGGCTGGGGCGCGTCGACCTCGGCGAGCCAAAGGCGGGCCCCGGTCAGGTAGTGGGCGAGGAGCTCGACACGGGCGCCGCCGTCGAGGCGCAGCTCTCCTGGAACGGCGCGACGGTAGGGAGCCGCGCCGTCGTGCGTGCGCAGCTCGAGGATCC
Source organism: uncultured Actinomycetes bacterium (assembly GCA_963797015.1). GTDB lineage: Bacteria > Actinomycetota > Thermoleophilia > Solirubrobacterales > Solirubrobacteraceae > JBBPZA01. The sequence continues at coordinate 13,366 of CAWCNV010000007.1, forward strand.
AGCGCTCGCCGCCCGACGCCGCGCCTGGCTCGAAAGCGCCCCGCTCGCGGCCCTGCTCAGCGCCCCCTTCGCCCGCCGCCGGACTCGCGAAGTGGATGCGTACGGCTGTCCCGTCGCTCAGCCGCCCCCCGATTGCCGCCGGGACCGTCGCGGAGACGTTTACGACCAGGAGGTCGCCGGGGTCGAGCAGCGTGGGCAGATCGTGGAAGCGCACGTGCTCGATGCTTCCGCTCGCGCGCCGCGCGACCATCAGGCGCACGGCGTCGCGTGCGAGACCGCGGGCCTCTGGCGGCTCGCGTGCCTCCAGCGCAGTGGGCAGGGCGAAGGCGAGCGCGCTCACGCGGGCGTCCGGACGAGCTCGCGCGCGCGGTAGCGCCCGCTGGGAAGCTCGCCCTCGACCAGCGCAAGCATCCCCGGCACGCTCTCCTCGGGCGGCGGGCGGTCCGAGATGTCTTCGCCGGGGAACGCGTCCTGATGCATCTGCGTCCGCATGTCGCCGGGGTCCACCGCGTACACGCGCAGCTCGGGGTGCTCGGCGGCCAGCACCGCGCTCGCCTGCTCGAGCGCGGCCTTCGACGACCCGTAGCCGCCCCACCCCGGGTAGGCCTCGACCGCCGCGTCGGAGGTGACGTTGACTATCCGTGCGCCCGGATCCATGCGTGGCAGCACGAGCTGGGCCAGCGCGATCGGGGCGAGCACGTTCACGCGGTAGACGTGCTCGAGCTCGTCGACCGGGTAGGCGCCGAGCGGCGGCTGAGGGCTCGGGCCGAGGACGCTCGCGTTGTTGACCAGGGCATCGACGGGCTCGCCGGCGAGCTCGGACAGCCCGGCACGGTGCCACGGATCGGCGACGTCGCCCGACAGGGCGACGACCTCAGCCCCCCGCTCGCGCAGGAGCGACGCGGCGCGCTCCAAAGCGGGCGCTCCGCGCGCGTCGATCACGAGGCGCCAGCCCTCGCCGGCGAGCTCTTGGGCGAGGGCAAAGCCGAGTCCGCGGGAGGCTCCGGTGATGATCGCTGTGGGCATGGCGCCCACCCTAGGTTCGAGCGGGTCTCAGAAACCAGCGGTAATTGGTCCTAGGACCGGGCGCGCTGCGCGGCGAGCGGGCCGGTGGGAAGGCGAGCGGGCCGGCGGGAAAGCGAGCGGGCCGGCGGGGCGAGCGGGCCGGCGGAGCGAGCGGGCCGGCGGGGCGAGCGGGCGACGGGCGGGCGCGGCCGCTAGCCCATTGGGCGCACCATCCCGGCCTGGACCGCGTAGAGCGCGGCCTGGGTGCGATCGGCGACGTCGAGCTTCGCGAGCACGTGGCCGACGTGGGTCTTGACCGTCTTCTCGGCCACTCCGAGCTCGAGCGCGATGCGCTTGTTGGACAAGCCGCGGCCGAGCAGTTCCAGCACCTCGTGCTCGCGAGGCGTCAGGCGCCCGCGCGGCTCGCCGTCGGCCGCCGCGGGCTCGGCCAGCGCCTCGACCACGCGGGCCGCCACGGCGGGATCGAGCAGCGCCTCGCCGGCGTGCGCGGCGCGGATCGCGCGGGCGAGCTCGCGCGGCTCGACGTTCTTGAGCAGGTAGCCCGCCGCTCCGGCCTGGATCGCCGGCAACAGGCGATCGTCGTCGAGGAAGCTCGTCAGCACGATCACGCGCACGGAAGGCAGGCGCGAGCGCAGGGCGCGCATCGCGCCGACCCCGTCGAGGCGCGGCATCACCAGGTCCATGAGCACCACGTCGGGCACCAGGCGCTCGGCCTCGCGCACGGCTTCGGCGCCGTCGCCCGCCTCGCCCACGACCTCGATCCCGTCCTGGAGCTCGAGGAACGCGCGCAGGCCCTCGCGCACGACCGCGTGGTCGTCGACGATCAGGACCCGGATCGCGTCAGCCACCGTCGACCTCCAGATGCACGGTCGTGCCCGCGCCCGGGGCCGAGCGGATCGCCAGCCGCCCGCCGAGCCGCTGCGCCCGCTCCTCCATCGAGGTCAGTCCGAGCCGTTGTGAGCGCAGCTCGGGCGCCTCGGGCTCGAAGCCGACGCCGTCGTCGGCGACTTCGAGTACCAGCCGGCCGTCGTCGCGAGCGAGCGACACCGCGACGCGCCGGGCGGCGGCGTGGCGAACGGCGTTGTGAAGCGCCTCCTGGGCTATCCGCAGCACCTCACGGTCGCGCGCGCCACCGCCCTCCGCACTCACCGCGTCGTCGACCCGCAGGACGATGTCGGTGCCGTGCAGCCGGCGCAGCACGTCGACGTGCTTGCGCAAGGCGCCGCACAGCCCGTCGCGGCCGAGGTCCGCGGGCCGTAGCTCGAGGATCAGCGCGCGCAGCTCCTCGAGCGCCTCGCCGGCGAGCTCGCGCAGCCGCGCGACCTGCGCGCGCGCCGCGCCGGCGTCGCGGTCGAGCAGCGTCCCGGCGGCCTCGGCGCTGAGCACCAGGCTGAAGAGCTTCTGGCTCACGACGTCGTGGAGCTCGAGCGCGAGCCGGTTGCGCTCGGACAGGATCGAGAGCTCGCGGCTGCGCTCGTACAGGCGCGCGTTCGTGATGGCGATCGCCGCGTGCGCGGCCAGCAGCTCGATCAGCTCCTGGTCCTCCTCGGAGAAGCTCGTCGCGCCGAGCTTGTCGGTCAGGTAGAAGGCGCCGATCACCTCGCCGGCCGCGGCGATCGGCACGCCCAGGAACGAGCGCATGTCGGGGTGACCCGGCGGGCCACCAGCCGCGGAAGCGCGGATCGGTGTGGATGTCGGGCGTGCGGAACGGCGCGCGGCTCTCGAGCATCGCCCCGAGCATCCCGTGCGTGCGCGGGAGCGGACCGAGCGCGGCGATCTCATCGTCGGTCATGCCGGCGACGAGGAAGCGCGAGAAGCCGCCGGCGGCGTCGGGAACCCCGAGGGCCGCGTACCGCGCTCCCGCCAGCTCGCGCGAGCGGTCGACAAGCCGCTGGAGGACCTCGTCGACGGACAGCTCCGCGGCCACCGCCAATACCGCGTCGCTGACCGCTCTCAGCGCCGGATTGAGGGCATCCTCCATGATCTCGACGATAGACCCGTGAAGCGACGCGGCCGGTGATGCGTCGGCCGCCGCGACGCCGGCACCGCCGCTCGCTAGCGCAGCACGGCGTCGGCCAGCAGCTCGACCTGGGCCGGGTCGGGCGAGGCCGGGAAGCAGATCACCTCGTCGGCGCCCGCCTCCTCGAAGGCCGCGACGTAGCCCTCGAGCGTGTCGGCGTCCTTCGCCGCGGACTGCACGATCTGGTCGGCGTAGTCGCCCAGGAAGCCGTAGTAGTGGCCGAGCTTCTCGCGGGCGTTGCGCTCGGCGTCATCGCCCAGCGAGAAGTAGAAGAGGGCCATCGTGCGCGGCTCGCCCTCGCGGCCTTCCTGCTTCCAGACCTCGACCAGCTTCGCGCGCGACTCGGCGAAGGCGTCGGGCGCCCCACCGCCGATCGTCCAGCCGTCCGCGAAGCGCGCCGCCCGGCGGTAGGCGACCTCGGCGTAGCCGCCGATCAGGAGCGCCGGCCGGCTGCCGTTCGCCGCAGTGGGCTCGACCGGCGTCTCGCCGCTCCAGTGCCGGGCCAGCTCCTCGAGCTGGCGCTCGAACGTCTTCCCGCGCGAATGGAAGTCGGCGCCGGCCAGCTCGTAGTCGTCCTCGCGCCCGCCGACCGCAAGCCCGAGCACGAGCCGGCCGCCGGAGAGCTGGTCGATCGTCGCGGTCTGCTTGGCGAGCAGCGCCGTGCTGGTCCGCAGCGGCGCGATCAAGATGTCGGTGGCAAGCCGGATGCGCTCGGTCACCGCGGCGGCGGCGGCCAGCGAGATCAGCGACTCGAAGCTTGGATAGGCGACCCGGTCGATGGTCCCGAGCGAGGAGAAGCCCGCGGCCTCGGCGCGGCGCGCCCACTCCACGATCCCCGCGCGGTCGACGCCGCGCACCGCGTTCGGAAGCCCGATCCCGATGTCCATGCTGGTTCTCCTTTCGGTGTCGACTTATCGTGACCCGATGGCCGCGACGCGGAATGTAGAAGAGCTACCCCGGTGGGCGGTCGAGCTGCTCGATGCCGCTCGCGTCGGGCACCTCGGGCTGATCGACGACCACGGGCGTCCGCGCGTCCTGCCCGTGACCTTCGCGCTGGTGGCCGGCGAGGCGTGGAGCGCGGTCGACGACAAGCCCAAGCGCCGCCCGGGCGAGCGGCTCGCGCGCGTGCGCTGGCTGCGCGCCCGTCCCGCTGCGACGCTGACCGTCGACCGCTACGAGGACGACTGGAGCGCGCTCGCGTGGGTGCAGCTCGTCGGGACCGTCGCGGTCCTCGACCGCGACGACCACGGAGACGCGCTCGCGGCGCTCGCCGACCGCTACCCGCAGTACCGCAAGCGCCCGCCGCGCGGCCCGCTGCTGCGCCTCACCCCCGAGCACGTCGTGTGCTGGAGCGCCGCCGGCTAGTTTCCCGACGGGCCGCGTTAATCGGCCGGTGCGGTGGCGGAGACGATCCAGCTAGACGCGGGCGCCCGCACGCCGTCGCCCTCATCGAACTCCGCCAGGACCTCGCGCACCGCGGCGGCGATCTGAGGACGGATGCGCTCGGCCTCGGCCCCGGCGGCGGGCCGCTCGGCCGGCGAAGCGCCCGGGGGCGTCGCCAGCCGTGCGGCGAGCGCAGCCCCTTCGGTTGCAAAGGCCGTCGCGATCGTCGCTGCGAAATCCGCCATGCCGTCTCCCTGTCGCTCGCCCGCCCGGTGGCGCGCAAGCCACACGGCGCGGCGCGCGGGTCCACCGCCCGCTCTGTCAGGCTCGCGCGCGATGCTCGGACTGATCGTGCTGGTCGTGTCCGTCGGTCTGGCCGACTCGCTCAACCCGACGACGATCGCGCCGGCGCTCTACCTGGCGACGACGAAGCACGGTGCCCGCAGCGTCTCCGGCTTCACGCTCGGCGTCTTCACGACATATCTGGTCGGCGGTCTGATCCTGCTCCTGGGCCCGGGGCAGCTCCTGCTCGCGGCGCTTCCGAACTTCAGCCGGCACGTCGAGCACATCATCGAGATCGCGCTCGGCGTCGGCGCGCTCGCGCTCGCGCTGGTGCTGTGGCTGCGACGCGACCACCTCGCCCGCGGGATCGCCAAGACGCAGGAGCGCCCGCTGCGGGCACACTCGTCGTTCTGGCTCGGGGCGGGGATCACCGCCTTCGAGCTGCCGACGGCGCTGCCCTACTTCGCGATCATCGCCGCGATCCTCGATGCCGACCGCGGCCTGCCGGTCAGCATCGTCCTGCTGGTCGTGTTCAACGTCGCCTTCGTCGCGCCGCTGCTCGCGATCCTGATCGCGCGCATGGTGCTGGGCGAGAGCGCCGAGCGCCGCTTCGAGGCCCTGCGGCCGAAGATCCTGCGCTGGGCGCCGCAGCTCGTCCCGGCGCTGATCCTGGTCGTGGCGATCTCGCTGTGCGCGGTGGGTGGCATCGGCCTCGCGACCGACGCGTGAGGTGCTGGGGCCCTCAGTCCCCGACGAGGATCGTCTTGGTCTCGTCGCCGAGCACGTGCTCGCGCAGCGCGCGGGGCGCGTCGTCCAGGCGGCCGAGGACGGTGGTGACGTCGCCGGGACGCAGGCTGCCCGCGGTCATCAGCTCGAGCACCTGAGGGATCAGGGCGCGCGCGTTGGAGCGCCCCACGTGGTAGGTGACGTTGCGGGCGTACATGCGGCCGCTCGGGATGCGCACGCTCGCGTGCAGGCCGCCGCTGCTGGTGCAGATCCCGTCCTCGGCGGTCAGCCGCAGGGCCGCGCGCAGCCCCTGGCGGCTGGCCGAGCTGTCGACGACCAGCGGCGCAGGATCGAGGCCGCGCAGGTCCCGCGGCTCGTGCGCCGTCAGGCCGAGGCGTTCCGCCTGCGCGCGCACCGCGGGGCGGGCGTCGACGAGGCGAACGCGCTGCGCGCCGAGAGCGCGCGCGGCCAGGCCTGCGTACAGCGGCACGCTGGCGCTGAACCGCGAGCGCCGGCTCATGCCCGCGACGATCAGCACCTCGGCGCCGGGATCGCGCTCGAGGATCGCGGGAAGGTGCGGCCCCACGTGACGGTGGCCGTCGACCACGTTGTCGCTCACGCTCGCCGCGTCGGCGGGCTCGATGCCCGGCGGCAGCGCCACCAGCATCGCGTCGGCGTAGGGGACCGCGAGCAGGTCCGCGACCGCGCCGCCCCAGTGCCCGCCGCCGAGCCCGAAGCCGTACATGGAGATCGGCGGCACGCTCGCGCAGTTGGAGGTGAAGCCGGCGCGGCACGGCCCGCACGCGCCGCAGCTGATCTGGAAGGGCACCACCACGCGCTCGCCGGGCCGCACCGAGGTCACGCGCTCACCCACCTCGACGACCTCGGCCACGCATTCGTGGCCGAAGTGCAGCGGCAGCGGGAAGGGCGTGGCGCCCAGCGCCAGCGCGCGGTCGAGGTCGCAGGTCGCGGTGGCGATCGGGTGGACGAGCGCCGCCTCCGGGCCAGGGGGCGGCGGCGCCGGAACGTCGCGCCAGCGCAGCTTCGCCCGGGGCCCCGCCGAGAGCGCGCGCATCCGCGGCCGCGTCGCGCGGCGCCGCTGGGCGAGGCCGTCGCGCGCCGCGGCGCGCAGCCGACGGCCGCGCAGGCCCGCCTGGCGCTCGAGCGAGATGCTCGCCGCCGTCCTGGCCATCGGGGTCAGCGACTGGGCCGCGATCCGGAGGCGGCCGTAGGCCCGGTGGTGCGCGCGCTCGTCACCCATGCCCCGGGTACGTGTCCGGCCGCACATCCGGCCCATGGACCGCTCCTAGCATCGATGTCACATCCGAGCGCTGCGAAACGTTCAAGAAGACGATGAGCTCTTACCCGATGACATCACGCTCAGTCTCGACCCGGCCGCGCTTCGCGCCCGCGGCCAAGCTCGGCCGCCGGCCCGCGTTCTGGCTGCTCGGGACGATCCTCGCGCTGCTGCTGTTCGCCTCCAGCGCACCCTCCCCGCTGTATGTCGTCTACCAGGCCGAGTGGGGGTTCTCCGCGATCACGCTCACCAGCGTGTTCGCCGTCTACGCGATCGCGCTGCTGGCCACGCTGGTCGTCGCGGGCTCGGTGTCCGACCACCTCGGCCGGCGGCCGACCCTGCTCTTCGCGCTGGTGATCGAGATGGCGGGGATGGTGGTGTTCGCCGAGGCGCGAAGCGTCGCGTGGCTGTTCGCCGCCCGGATCCTGCAAGGGGTCGCGACCGGCATCGCGATGGGCGCCATCAGCGCGGCGCTGCTCGACCTGCAGCCGGCGTCCAAGCCGCGGCTCGGCGCGCTCGTCGGCGTGGCCGCGCCGCTGACCGGCCTGGCCACGGGCGCGTTGGGCGCCGGGCTCCTGGTCCAGTACGGGCCCGTGCCGCTGCGCCTGATCTTCTGGCTGCTGCTCGGGGCGTTCGCCCTTGCGACCGCCGCCGTCCCGGCGATCCCGGAGACCGTCGCGCGCGACGCGGCGTGGAGAAGCTCGCTGCGCCCGCGGATCGCCGTGCCGCAGTCGCTGCGGGTCGCGTTCTTGGCCACCATCCCCTGCGTGGCCGCGACCTGGGCGCTCGGCGGGCTCGTGCTCTCGCTGGGGCCGTCGCTGATGGCCGGCGTGCTGGGCGACGCGAGCCACACCGCCGGCGGGCTGCCGATCTTCGTGATGGCCGGCGTCAGCGCGCTCGCCTCGGTGCGGCTGCGCGACACCCACGCCCGCACCACCGCCCGCGGCGGCCTGGCCGCCCTGATCGTGGGTGTCGGCCTGGCGCTCTTCGCGCTCGGGACGGGCTCGACGGCCCTCTTCCTCACCGCCGCCGCGATCGCGGGACTCGGCTTCGGCCCCGCGTTCGGGGGCGCCTTCCGGGCGCTGAGCACGCGCGCCCCCGAGGATCAGCGCGCGGCGCTCGTGTCCTCGATCTTCGCCGTGTCCTATCTGGCCTTCAGCCTGCCCGCCGTCGCCGCCGGGGCCGCGGTGACCAAGGTCGGCCTGCACGAGACCGCCGACGTCTATGGGGCGGTCCTGATCGCCGTGGCCGCCGCAGCGCTGGTGCTGTCGCGCCACCTCCAGGACCCGCAGTCGGCGCCGGCGCCGGCGTGAGCCGTCAGCCGCGCTCGCTGTCGAGCAACGCCGTCTGCTGCTCGTTGTAACGGGCGCCGGCCGCCGAGCCGGGGGGCACGGCCACCTCGATCGCCTCCAGATCGTCGCCGCCCAGCTCGAGCTCGAGCGCGCCCAGCGCCTCGGTCAGGCGCTCGCGCCGGCGCGCGCCGATCACCGGCACGATGTCGTCCCCGTGCGCGAGCACCCAGGCGATCGCCACCTGGGCGACCGTCGCGCCGCGGACCTCGGCCACCGCGCGCAGGCGCTCGACGAGCTCGAGGTTGCGCTCGACGTTCCCAGGCTGGAAGCGCGGCGCACGGCTTCGGAAGTCGGTCGGCGCAATGGCGTGGCCCGCCGACCAGTGGCCGCTGATCAGCCCCCGCGATAGGACTCCATAGGCGGTGATCGGGATGCCCAGCTCGCGGCAGGCCGGAAGGACGCTCTGCTCGATCCCGCGCGAGATGAGCGAGTACTCGATCTGCAGGTCGTGGATCGGGGTCACGGCGGCGGCGCGGCGGATCGTGTCCGAGCCCGCCTCCGACAGGCCGGCCGCACGGACGTAGCCGGCATCGACCATCTCCGCGATCGCTCCCACGGTCTCCTCGATCGGCACCGACGGGTCGACCCGCGCCGGGCGGTAGACGTCGACGTAGTCGGTCCCGAGCCGCCGCAGCGTGTACGCGAGCGCGGTCTTGAGCGCCGCCGGGCGCGCGTCGAAGCCCAGCGGCGCGCCGGCCGGACCGCGCAGCACCCCGAACTTGACGCTCAGCAGCACGTCCTCGCGGGCGCGGCCCTCCAGCGCGCGGCGGATGAGCAGCTCGTTGTGGCCCATCCCGTAGAAGTCGCCCGTGTCGATCAGGACGATGCCGGCATCCAGCGCGGCGTGGACGGTCGCGATGCTCTCGCTCTCGTCGGCCGGGCCGTAGAGGTCGGACATGCCCATACAGCCGAGGCCGAGGCGGAAGTCGCGGAGCGCCGGCACTGTGCGAACAGATCGTACGATGCGGCATCGACCTCATGCCCGTCCTCGAGATCGAGACCCCGGAAGGGCTCGCGCGAGCGCAGCTGCACGCCGCGCCTGACGCGACGGGCGCGCTCGCGCTGGGGCACGGAGCGGCGGGTGGGTTCGCCGCACCGGATCTCGCCGCGGTGATCTCGATCGCGCGCGACGCGGGACGGACCGTGGCCGCGATCGAGCAGCCCTACCGCGTCGCCGGCCGGCGCACGCCCCCGCGCGTTGAGCGGCTCGACAGCGCTTGGATCGCCGTGCTCGAGCACCTGCGGGCCGGCGAGCTGCGCGACCTGCCGCTCGTCGCCGGCGGCCGCTCCTCGGGGGCGCGCGTGGCGTGCCGCACGGTGGCCGCCACCGGCGCGATCGCCGTACTGTGCCTGGCCTTCCCGCTGCACCCGCCCGGCCGCCCGGACAGGAGCCGTCAACCCGAGCTCGACGCGGTCACCGTCCCGACCCTGGTATTACAGGGCGAATCCGACCCGTTCGGGATGCCCGCCGCCGGACCGGCACACACCGTGGTGACGGTGCCGGGCAACCACAGCCTCAGGGCGGGCATCGCGCCGGTGGCCGAGGCCGTCAGCGAGTGGCTCGAGCGGCTCCCGGCCTGAGCCGCCGCGCCGCGCGGCGCGCGCTCAGCGGATCCTGACCGCCCGCGCCGGGGCGGCGCGCTGCGGCGCGGCGCTCACGACCGGCGCGGTCGCCACGCGGCGGCGCGCGCGCGCGGCCGTGGGCGGTGAGGTCGCCGAGGTGTAGAGCGCCTCGTCGAAGACGCCTCCGCTCGGCGGATTGGCCGAGACGAAGAACGGCCGCGCTGTGCCCGATACGAACGAGGTGGAGATGTAGTCGCCGACCATGGGGCCCTGGCTGGTGGCAGCGAGCGAGCCGAGGGTCATCGGGCCGGCGAGCTGCACGGGGCTCGTCCACGTCTGGCCGCCGTCGGCGGACGAGGTGAAGCCCACGTCGAGCTGGCAGGTCGACGTCGTGCAGCTGCGGTTCGGGTAGTAGTAATAGGCGAGGCCGAGGCGTGCCGTGGACCCCGAGGTCGAGGGATCGACCGCGAGGCCGGGGATGAAGTGGTCCGCGACGCTGGTGGTCGGGTCGATCGGGATCCGCGCCACCGGTGACCAGCTCAGCCCATCGCTGGAGCTCGACATGACGATGTCGTTGGCGGCGCAGCCACTGCGGAAGCGGCAGTCCTGCCACGACACGTAGACCTTGCCGGCGCGGTCGATCTCGGCCGACGGCAGAGGCGACGTGCGCAGGCTGCCGGCGACGATTTGGCTCAGCACGCCGCTGACCGTGGTCGTCGCGCCCCAGCTTGCGCCGCCGTCGGTGGAGCGGAAGGAGAGGATCGCCGTCTGGACGATGTTGTTAATCGGCACCACTACGGTGCCGTTGGGCTGCACCACGGGCTGACCGCCGAGACCGCTTGCCGAGTTCGTGGTCTCACGCGCTGGGCCCCACGTAACCCCGCCGTCGGCCGACGTGCTCATCTTGATCCGGTTGCCGGCCCCGAAGTCGTCCCACTCCGCGTAGCAGCGACCGTAAAACGGGCTCGCCGGCGTGTTGTCGCACGCGACCCAGGTTTTGTCGAGGTCGCTGCCGGCGTTGCCTGACCCCGCCACCGCGACCGCCACCGGGTTGCCCCACGTGGTTCCGCCGTTGGTCGACCGACTGGCCACCACGGCGGCGCCGTTGACCGACGCGGACAGCGGCAGCGAGACGATGAGCCAAACGTTGTGCTTGGCGTCGTAGGCGACGCTGGGATCGCTCACGCGAGCGAAGAGCCCTCCCGCGACGGTGGTGATCCCGGGCAGGAAGCCGCTTGTCCAGGAGGCGCCGCCGTTCGTGGATGTCGACCAGCCGATGTTCGCCGCGCCGCCGTCGAAGGTTCGCCCGACCTGAACCGCCGACACGATGGTGTTGCCGAACGCGAAGCTATCGGGCTCCACCTCGGTGGCGTGCTGGCTGCTCGCGTTCGTGTAGGGATCGGAGCTCAGCCTCTGCGCGCAGCCGGGCAGGGCGAGCGCCGCGCCCGCCGCCAGTACGAGCGCTGCGACCCTCCCGCTCAGCCCCGCCTCCCTCAGGCCAGCCGCGCGGGCAGATCGAAGTTCTGGAATGCGGCCGCGAGCCGCGAGGCCTCGTAGGGCTGCTCGGGCAGGCGCGCGATCACCTCGCGGTCTGGATCCTCGGTCGAGCGCGTGATGAACGCCGTGACGTCGCTGATCTTGTCGCCGCGAAAGGTCAGCACGTTGAGCGCGAACGGCATGTGCGCGTTCTCCTCCGGGTCCCAGGCGTAGTACGCGAGTGCCTCCTGGCCGTTGGCCCGCGTGCGCACGGGCTTCCAGCGCCACGCTCCCGAGAGCGGCCACCCGGCCAGGAACGTCGCGATCCCCTCGCGACCGTGGAACCAGGTCTGCAGCGGGGGCATGGCGAAGCTCGCGTCTTCGGTCAGCATGCCGACGACCGTCTCGACGTCGCCCTGGTCCCAGGCCTCCACGTAGCTGTCGACGAGCTCGCGCAGCCCGTCGTCGCCCAGGGCGCGCAGCGTCGCCTGCTGGCTCTGCTCCGGGAGCCGGTCCTCCACGGTCGCCCGGGCGCGCTGCAGCGCACTGTTGACCGACGCGGTCGAGGTGTCGAGCGTGTCGGCGGCCTCCTTGGCGGAGAAGCCGAGGACCTCGCGCAGGATCAGCACCGCGCGCTGGTTGGCGGGGAGGTGCTGGAGCGCGGCGATGAACGCGAGCTCGACGCTCTCCTTCTGCTCGTAGCGCGCCTCGGGCGCGGCGAAGCCGTCCTCGACGCCGAGCGTCTCGTCGGGGTAGGGCTCGATCCACACCGACTCCACGAGCGGTTCGCCGGGCCCGCCGTGGGGGTCCGCGGCCGCGTAGTCGATCGGGAGCACGCGCTTGGGGCGCTTCTCGATCGCGCTGAGCGAGGCATTGGTGGCGATCGTGTAGAGCCACGACCGCAGCGAGCTGCGGCCCTCGAACTTCGGCAGCCCGCGCCACGCGCGCAGGAGCGCGTCCTGGAGTGCGTCCTCGGCGTCGTGCACCGAGCCGAGCATGCGATAGCAGTGGGCGTGCAGGGCGCCTCTGTAGGGCTCGACGAGGCTTGCGAACGCGCTCTCGTCGCCGCCGCGCGCGGCCTTGAGGAGCTCCCGCTCCCGCGCCGCCGTCTCGCTGGGGGCTGTGCTCATCGCTCGACAGACTAGATGACTGGTTCCGCGACCCACACGCCCGCCTGGCCGTGTCTCGCGGCGCTGGATCGCCGCGCGCGACGCACTCATCGCCCGACCGATTAGTTCCGGTCCGAGCGCCGGTCTATGCCTGCAGGGCATGCCTGCGCACGCGACCAACCCTGTTGTTCACCTCGAGCTGCACACCGGCGACCGCCAGCTCGCGAGCGCGTACTACGCGCGCCTGTGCGGCTGGCGGCCCGAGACGGTCTGGAGCGGCCCGCGCTCCTACCTCGCGGTCGAGTGGGGCGGCGGCTTCGGCGGGGGGATCGTCGAGTGCGAGACCCGCAGCCCGCTGTGGCTGCCCTACGTCCGGGTCGCCGACGTGTCGGCGGCCACCGAGCGCGCCCGCGCCCTCGGCGCCTCCGTCCCGCTCGAGCCCCGCGAGGGCCCGGCCGGCTGGCGCAGCGTCGTCGCCGCGCCCGCGGGCGGCGAGATCGCGTTCTGGCAGCCCAAGCGCTGACCCGCGTCGGCGATCATGTCCGAAGGCAACCGAGGGAGGGCTTGTGGTCGTGGTCATCGGGCGCGTGCGGACGGATGCGTCCAAGCGCGAGCAGTTGCTGCGGATCGGGCAGGAGGTGGCGCGCGCGTCGCGTGAGGAGGCCGCCTGCCTGGGCTACCGCTTCTACGCGGACACCGAGCTCCAGGACGCCTACCTGTTCGTCGAGGAGTGGGAGAGCATGGAAGCGCTGCGCGAGCACTTCGGCACCGATCACATCGCGAGCTTCATGGGAGAGATCTTCGACGCGATCGTCGGCGCCCCGGACGTACAGGTGCACGAGGTCGCGCGCACGGTGACGCTCGGCGAGGCCGCCGGCGGCGGCGGCTAGCGCCGAGCGGTCCGCCGGCCGGCGGCGTTTCCGACCGGGCACCTTCCGTCGCCGTGCCCGCAGGCGCGCGCGTCGCACAGGCGGCACATGAAGCGCTGCGCGCCGGGGCCGCGCATCAAGCCCACGAGCACGCGCGACAGCAGTGCGTCGAGCACCACGCGCTCGTCCTCGGTGAGCGTCGACAGCGCGCGCTCGAGCACGTCGGCGCGCGCCGCGGCGACGCGCCGGGCCGCGCCGCGGCCCGGGCGCGTGAGGCGCACGGCGGTCGAGCGGCCGTCGTAGCCGGCCGCTCGCTCGAGGTAGCCCTCGTCCTCGAGGCGGTCGACCAGCCGCACCGTGCCCGACGACGTGAGGCCGAGCACGCGGTGCAGCAGGTCGATCGTCGGCCGCTCGAGGAAGTTGTGCAATGAGGAGAGAGCAGCCGCGGAGGTCTCGCTCTGGCCCAGCGCCTCCGACAGGCGGTCGTGGACCACGAGCGCGAGCGCACCGAGGAGGTTGGCGGTGTGCTCGCTCGGGATCTCCGGCGACGACGCCACGGCGTCAGTCGAAGCGGTAGCTGAGCGACACCGACGGCTGGCCCCCCATGGGCGCACGGAGCTCCCCGTCGCCGGCGATTCCCTCGAGCTCGCCCGTGCCCGATCCGGCGACGATCGTCAACGGCCCCTTCGCCTCGCTGCCGTCGAAGGAGCCGGTGCTTCGCAGGACCACGCTCCCCGATCGCTCGCCGATGCGGCCCTCGACGCGCTGCAGCCCGACGAAGTCGGCGGTCTGGTCGGGCCGGTAACACATGAGCCATTCGACCGCGCCCTCGCCCTCGATGTCGCCCGCGAAGGCCTGCTTGACGCTCGCGCGCGTCAGCTTCGCGCCGTCGTCGCTCTCCACGTAGGGCTGCTCGTCCCACGACTGGATCTTGAACGTGCCGTGTGCCTGGGTGGTCATCGTGCCTCCCCGTCGTACGAATGTGTGCGTCACACACATGTTTGCCCGGACACGGCGGGAATAAACTCCCGCCCCGCGACCGCATGGAGCTCGGAGCCCACCTCCCCCTGATCGAGTTCGGCGGCGAGCACAAGACGCTCGCCGACCTGCGTGGCTACGCGCGCGAGGCGGCGGCGCTCGGCTACCGCTTCCTGTGCGCCAACGATCACCTGCTCTTCAGCCGTCCGTGGCTCGACGGGCCGACGGCGCTCGCCTCGGTCCTCGACGAGGCCGCCGGCATGAGCATCGCCACCACGGTCGCCCTGCCCGTCGTCCGCGGCCCCGTGCAGACGGCGAAGACGCTCGCGACGCTCGACCGCCTGTCCGGCGGCCGGCTGGTGGCAGGCGTCGGTCCCGGATCCTCGCCGCGCGACTACGCGGCGAGCGGCGTGAGCTTCGAGCAGCGCTGGGAGCGCTTCGACGAGTCGATCCGGACCCTGCGCTCGCTGTTGAGCCGGGACGCCGGGGAGTTCGCCGGGCGCTTCTACTCGACGGAGGGCATCGTGCTCGAGCCTCCGCCGTCGCAGCTCTCGGGACCGCCGATCTGGGTCGCGAGCTGGGGCTCACCCGCGGGGCTGCGCCGTGCGGCGAGGCTCGGCGACGGCTGGCTCGCGTCCGGCTACAACACGACTCCGCCGCGCTTTCGCGAGAGTCGCGCGCTCCTGTCCGAGCAGCTCCGCGCGCAGGCCCCGGAGAGGTCCGCAGAGGCGTTCCCCAACGCGATCGCGACGATGTGGCTGTACGTGACCGAGGAGCGCGCGGAGGCCGACCGGATGCTCGCGGACGTCCTCTCCCCGCTGCTCAACCGGCCCGAAGCGCAGCTGCGCGAGCTCGCCCTGCCGATCGGGCCGGCCGAGCAGTGCGCCGCGCGGCTGAGCGCCTACGCGGACGCCGGCGCGCAGCGGGTCTTCGTCTGGCCGCTCGCCGACGAGCTGCGCCAGCTCGAGCTGTTCCGGGAGCGCGTGTGGCCGCTCGTCGCGGCGGCTTGAGACGGGCCTCCGGCTAACGCGTACGCTGGCCCCATCAGGGCCGGTGAACTGGGAATCGATCCGCTTCGCGTGCGCGTGCTCGGCGGGTTCGCGGTGGCCGTGGGCGATCGGACCGTGCCCGAGAGCGCCTGGCGCCTGCGCAAGGCCAAGAGCGTGATCAAGCTGCTGGCGCTGGCGCCCGAGCGGCGCATCCACCGCGAGCGCGCGGCCGAGCTGCTGTGGCCCGACCGCAGCGCCGAGTCCGCGGCCAACAACCTCCACCAGGCGCTCTACGTCGCCCGCCGCGCGCTGGAGACCGCCGGCGCCGACGCGCTGGAGTGTCTGGCCCTTCGCGACGACATGCTGGTGCTCTCCGAGGAACGCCCGGTCGAGATCGACGCCGTGCAGTTCGAGCAGGCCGCCGAGGCGGCCCGCGCCGCGGGCAGCGTCGAGGCCTACCGCGACGCGGCGGCGCTGTACGCCGGCGAGCTGCTGCCCGAGGACCGCTTCGAGGACTGGGGCGCCGGCCGTCGCGAGGCGCTGCGCGAGCTGCACCTCGCGCTGCTGCTCGAGCTCGCCGAGCGCCTTGCCGGCGCGGGCGACGCCGCGGGCGCGGTCGAGGCGCTGCATCGCGCGGTCGTGGACGACCCGCTGCACGAGGAGGCCCATCGCCGGCTCATGCGGCTGTTCGCCGAGGTCGGCCGCCGCCAGCAGGCGCTCGCCCAGTATCAGCGTCTGCGCCAGACGCTTCGCCGCGAGTACGAGGCCGACCCCGACCCCGAGACGCGCAGCCTGTACCGAGAGATACTCGCCGGGCACCTGGACCCTGCCGGCGCCGCGCAGGCGCCGGCCGACTCGCGCCCGCCAGGGGCGCTGCGCCGGCCCGCGACGCCGCGACACAACCTCCCGGTGGCGCTCACGAGCTTCGTCGGGCGCGAGCGCGAGCAGGGCGAGCTGCGCGAGCAGCTGCGCCGCAGCCGCCTGCTCACGCTCACCGGCCCGGGCGGCGCGGGCAAGACGCGGCTGGCGCTCGAGGTGGCGGCCGCGAGCCTGCACGAGTACTCCGACGGCGTCTGGCTGGTGGAGCTCGGCGCGCTCGCCGACCCGGGTCTCGTCGCGCAGCAGACCGCCGTGGTGCTCGGCATGCAGCTGCGCTCGCGCGACGATGCCGGCGCGGTCCTGGCGCGGCTGATCGGCGACCGGCGGGTCCTGCTGCTGCTCGACAACTGCGAGCACCTGATCGGCGCGTGCGCGCGCCTGGCCGACGAGCTCCTGCGCGCCTGCCCCGGGCTCACGCTGCTCACCACCAGCCGCGAGCCGCTGCGGATGGCGGGCGAGGTCACGGTGCGCGTTCCGTCGCTGGGGCTTCCGGACCCCGCGCTCCGGGTCCCCGCCCCCGAACTGATGCGCTTCGAGTCCGTCCGCCTCTTCGTCGAGCGGGCGACCGACGCCGCGCCGGGATTCCGGCTCACCGACGAGAACGCGGCGCAGGTGGCCGAGGTCTGCTTCCGGCTCGACGGGATGCCGCTCTCGATCGAGCTCGCCGCGGCTCGCGCCGGAGTGCTGACGCCCGCGCAGATCGCCGCCCGCCTGAGCGACTCGCTCGACCTCCTCGGCGGCGGACGCGGCCGGCTCACGCGCCAGCAGACCCTGGCGGCGACGCTGAACTGGAGTCACGACCTGCTCACCGAGGAGGAGCGCGTGCTCTTCCGGCGCGCGGGCGTGTTCGCCGGGTCGTTCGGGCTGGAGGCCGTCGAGGGGGTGTGCGGCGGGGACGGCTTGCGGTCCGGTGAGACGCTCGAGCTGCTCGGGCGCCTGGTGGACAAGTCGCTGGTCAGCGCCGAGGAGGAGCGCGGCGAGTACCGCTACCGGCTGCTCGAGACGATCCGCCAGTACGCTCGCGAGCGCCTGGACGAAGCGCGCGAGACCGAGCGCCTGGAGGCGCGCCATCGCGACTGGTACGAGGCCGTGGCGCAAGCCGCCGACCCGGACCTGGCCGGCGAACGCTTCTTCGAGTCCGCGGAGCTCGAGCTCGACAACCTGCGCGCGGCGGTGGCCACCGGGTTGCGCGACGACCCGTGCTCCGCCCTGCGCACCGCGGTGGCGATGTGGCCGCTGTGGATGCGGCGCGGCTACTTCACCGAGGGCTCGCGGCTGCTCGACGCCGCGCTCGCCGCCGAGAGCGCGCCCACGCCGCTGCGCGCACGCGGGCTGGTGGCCGCCTCGGCGCTCGACGTGCGCCTGGCGCGATCCGAGCGCCTCGTCGCACTCGCGGACGAGGCGCGCGAGATACACCTCGCGCTGGGCGACCGGCGCGCCGCGGCCGGCGCGCTGCTCTACCGCGGCGTGCTCGAGTCGGCACGCACTCCGCACTCCACCGCCGCCGAGACCTTGGAGGAGGCCTTCACCGAGGCCCAGCACGTCGGCGACGCGCTCGTGGCCGCGGGCGCACGTCACGCCCAGGGCGTGGTTGCGAACTCGCGCGGGAACGACGACGAGGCCCGGCGGCTGATCCAGGAGGGCCTGGACCTGCTGCCGGCCGCCGCGGGCTCCGACTCTTCGCTGTGGGCCACCACCATCGGCCTCGTCGTCGACCCCGACGCGCACGCGCGACCGCGCATGTACTTCGAGGACACGCTGGTCCTGTTCCGCAGGATCGGTCCCGAGGCTGCAAGGGGCTACATGCTGTGCGACCTCGCGCTGGTCGCACGCGCCCAGGGCGAGCCCCTCCTCGCGCGCGAGGCGCTCGACCGCGCCCTGACGCTGCACCGCGAGCGCGACGACGCCGCCGGCACGGCGGTCGCGCTCAACGCGCTCGGCAACCTCGCGCGCTCGCGCGAGCAGTTCGAGCTCGGGCGCGAGTGGCTCGAGGAGGCGCTCGCGATCCGCAGCGAGATGGGCGACCGCCGAGCCACCGGGATGACGCTCGGCTGCATGGGCCTGCTCGCCGGCCGCGCGGGAGAGCTTGAGGAGGGACGCGGGCTGATCGGGCGCGCGCTGGCCATCTTCGCCGAGACCGAGGACGGGCCCGGACGCCCGGGGATGCTCCTCAACCTCGGCAACATGGAGCTCGAAGCGGGCGAGGTCGACCGCGCGCTGCCGTTGCTGGAGGAGGCGGCCGGGCTGTTTCGCAAGCTGATGGTGCTGCGCGGCTGGGGCTGGCCGATGTGCACGCTCGCGGAGACGGTGCTCAGCGCGCGGGAGCCCGACGAGGCTCGCGCGCGGTCGCTGATCGAGGAGGCATGCGCCGAGTTCGGCGAGATCGGTAACGCCCGCGGCCTCGCGCAGATCGAGGCCCTCCGGTCGCGGCTGGGCGGTGCCGGCAAAGCCGCCTGACGCCTGCCTTGGAAGCCGGCTAAGCGGCCGCTAAGAGCCCCGGCCGTACCTTCGTCGTCCTGAACCGAACGCCAGGAGGCAGACATGACGACGACGCCCATGACACAAACGGTGCTGAGCGACGGGACGATCGCGGAGCTGGCCGAGGCCATCCGCGGCGAGGTGATCCGGCCCGGCGATTCCGTATACGACGAGGCGCGCGCGATCTGGAACGGCGCCCACGACCGCCGCCCCGCGCTGATCGTGCGCTGCACGGGCGTCGCGGACGTGCGGCGCGCGGTCGAGTTCGCCCGCAGCCAGGACCTCGAGGTCTCCGTCCGCGGCGGGAGCCACAGCATCCCCGGCTTCTCGACCAACGACGGCGGCATCGTGATCGACCTGAGCCCGATGCAGGGCGTCCGCGTCGACCCGCAGGCGCGCACCGCGCGGGCCGAGGGCGGCGTGCAGTGGGGCAGGTTCGACCACGAGACGCAGGCCCACGGCCTGGCCGTGACCGGCGGGCTGGTGTCCACCACCGGCCTCGGCGGGTTCACGCTGGGCGGCGGGATCGGCTGGCTCGTGCGCAAGCAGGGCCTGACCATCGACAACCTGATCTCGGCCGACGTGGTGACCGCCGACGGCCGGCTCGTGACCGCCAGCTCCGATGACAACCCCGAGCTGCTCTGGGGGCTCAAGGGCGGAGGCGGCAACTTCGGCATCGCGGTCTCGCTGGAGTACCAGGTCCACCCCGTCGGCCCGATCGTGATGGGCGGCCCGACGTTCTACCCGGGCGAGCGGGCGGGCGAGATCCTGCGCTTCTACCGCGACTTCGTCCGCGAGCTCCCCGACGAGCTGACGACGATCGCGAACCTGCTGTGGGCGCCGCCCGCGCCGTTCATCCCCGAGGAGTGGCACGGCAAGCCCCTGATCGGGCTCATCGCCTGCCACGCGGGGTCGGTCGAGGACGGAGAGAAGGCGGTGGCGCCGCTGCGCGAGCTCGGCGACCCGGTGGCCGACCTCATGGGTCCGCTCCCGTACACCGCGCTGCAGAGCCTGCTCGACCCGCTCTGGCCGCACGGCAAGCACGCCTACATGAAGGCCGGCTACGTCCGCGAGCTCGACGACGCGGCGATCGAGACGGCGACGCGCTACCACCAGGAGGCGACCTCGCCGGCGTCGGAGATCCACTTCCACCACTTCGGCGGCGCGGCGGCTCGAGTGGACGACGGCGCGACGGCCTACCGCGAGCGCCAGGCCCCGTACGTGCTGAACATCATCGGGGCGTCGTTCGACTCCGAGGGCTACGACTCGCATGTCGACTGGGCCCAGCGGCTGTACGCCGACATCGAGCCCTCGCTGACCGGAGGCGCGTACATCAACTTCCTCTCCGCGGAGGGAGAGGACCGGGTGCGCGCCGCCTACGGTGCGGAGAAGTTCGCCCGGCTGCAGGCGCTCAAGGACGAGTACGACCCGACCAACCTGTTCCACCTCAACCAGAACATCCCGCCCAGCGGCTCGTGATCAGGACTGATCTCGCGGCACCAGCTCCTGAAGCGCCCAGCCGTTGCCGTCGGGATCGCTGAAGAAGACGAACCGCCCCCACTCAAGATCCTGGAGGTCGCTGACGTCGACCCCGCGGCCGCGCAGCTGCTCATGCGCGGCCGCGGCGTCGTCGACGACGATCTGCAGGCCCTTGAGCGAGCCGGGCGGCGTGTCGACGATCCCGGTCCCGATCGCGATCGAGCACGCCGAGCCGGGCGGCGTCAGCTGCACGAAGCGCAGCTGCTCGTTGACCTGGTGGTCGTGGTCGGCGTTGAAGCCGATCTGGTCGCTGTAGAAGGCCTTCGCCCGGTCCACGTCCGAGACGGGGACGGCGATGAGCTCAAGCTTCCAGTCCATGAGCGCTCCTTTCGGCTGATTGGTTTGCTTCATCTCCCGCCCATCAGGCCGGCGGTGGAGAGGCCGAAGCCTCCGTCCACGCGAATGACTGCGCCCGTGATGTAGGCCGCCGCCGGCGAGAGCAGGAAGCTGACGGTGCCGGCGAGCTCGTCCGGCTCGCCGATGCGGGCGAGAGGGATCGAGCGCGCGAGCGACTCGAGCAGCGGCGCGGGGAGAGCGTTGACCTTCGGCGTGGCGATCATGCCGGGCATGACGACGTTGCAGCGCACGCCGCGCGGCGCCCACTCTGCCGCGAGCGTCCGGGCCATGCCGACGATCCCCGCCTTGGCCGCCGTGTAGGCGACCTGCCCGGGCAGCCCGGTCTCCGCCGACGCGGACGAGATCAGCACGACGCGAGCGTCCCCGGCCTCGACCAGCGCCTTGAAGGCGGCCTGCACCACATGGAACTGACCGGAGAGGTTGGTCTCGATGTCCTTGCGCCAATCCTCCTCGGGGAATCGCTCGGCGCGATGGACCGTGTCGACGATGCCCGCGTTCGCCACGACGGCGTCGCAGCCGCCGAGATCGTCGATCAGCGCCCCCACCGCGGCCTCGGTCAGCGGCCGGTCGCGCACGTCGAACGCGGCGGTGGCCGCGACGCCCACGATGTCCGTGAACGCCGACGCGACCTCCTTAGAGATGTCGCAGGCCGCGACCCGGCAGTCGCTCGCGGCCAGAGCGGCGACGATCGCGCGGCCGATGCCGCCGGCCGCTCCGGTGACGAGGACGCGCCGCCCCGAGGGCGAGGTGCTTGCCGGCATCAGGCCGGTTGAACGTCTTCGGGCTTGCGCTTCCCGTAGCGCGACCAGTGTCGCTCGGGGATGTCGGCCGGGTCCTTGTACCAGTACCAGGTGCAGGGATCGCGGTCGAAGTCGTCGGGCGGGTCCGACGGATACATCGGATAGCCGATCCACTCGAGCGGCTGGATTTCGTTCATGAACGAGCAGTGCGTGCAGTAGAGGGGGAAGCCCGCGCGCCCGTAGCTCCAGTCGTGGGGCTCGCGCGTGACGCCCATCGCGTTCTCGCCCCGGTAGGCCCCGTTGCGCCACAGCCGCTGGCCCGAGCCGCACGGGTTCATGCGGAAGGTGAACTTCTCCTCGTCCTCCTCGATCTCGAAAGCGCCGGGATTGGGTCCCGTGCCCGAGCACGAGTGCGCGCGCCACGTCGTCGCGAGCGCGTGGACGACCTGCCTGCGGTCCAGCGCGTCGATCTTCTCGACGTCGCTGCGCCAGCCGCGCTCGTTGCCGTAGCGCCATGCCTCGGCCACGCCGTCGTCGCCGAGCTTCTCCTGGACGAAGCTGATCAGCCCGAGCATCCCGCCCGCCATGAGGTCGTGCATGAAGCGCCACTCGTGCTTCATCTCCTCGCAGAGGCCGCGCGCCGTCGCGACGTCGCCCCGGTCGAGCGCCTCGATCGCCCGGTCCATCGTCGGGCGCGACATGTCGCGCAGCTCCTCCTCGGCGAACCAGCGTGCCTCGGGCATGCTCCCTCCTCAGCGTGTCGGGGACGGCGAGCGTACCGGCCCTCAGGGGGCGGAGGGCACTACCGCAAGCGGCCTCTCGCCTGCCGGAAGCTGCGACGTGTCGAACGACGGGTCGTCCAGTCGCAACACCTCGGGCATACGCTCGAGGAACGGTTCGGCCGTTTCCAGGAAGCCGATTCGCGGGGTGCGGTAATGCATCGGGACGACCACCGATGGACGCAGACGCTCCACGATCGTCGCGGCCTGCTGGGCGCCGATCGTCGGCCCGCCGCCGACCGGGATGAAGAGCAGATCCACGTGGCCGATCGCCTGGGCCTGCTCCTCGCGCAGCGCACGCTGTCCGAAGTCGCCAAGGTGCGCGACGCGAACGCCGTCGAGCGAGAAGGCGAAGATCGTGTTCGGCCCGCGCTCGGTGCCCGCCGCAGCGTCGTGCTCCGAGGCGATGGCGGTCACCTCCCCGAGCGGCGAGTCGAGGCGGCCGGCGGTCGAACGCAGAGTCACGGGCTCGCCGCCGATCGCGTCGACGCCGTTGTGATCGAGGTGCTCGTGGGTGACGAGCAGGACGTCGGCGTCCACGCCGGCGATCGCCGGGTAGTCGAAGTGAACGCCGCGGGCGGCCAGGCCGGAGACGTCGCCGAACGGATCGACGAACACGGTCGTCCCTCCGGCGGCGAGGCGGAACGCGGACTGGCCGTACCACTCAACTCGCATGCTGCTCCTCCGGTCGCGCGGTGGCGCTCCGACCGGCCACCGGCACGGGCCGAGTCGGGAGCGAGGTTGCTGCGGCGGCTTGCTCGGGCTCGTGGCGGCCGCCTCGCATCGACGATGCCGCCGCAGCGAGCAGGCACGCGAAGATCGCGAAGGCGAAGGCCCAGTGCAGTCCGGTCCGGAACGGCTCCGAGATGAGCTGCGGGAAGAAGGAGTGGCCGGTGACCGCCGCGCGGTCCGGCGCGCTGAGGGCGGCGAGTGCGTGCGGCCCGAGCAGGTGCTCGATCGGGTTGTAGCCGAGGAACGCGGCGAACAGGATCGACACGGGCGGCAGCTGAGCGACGTGCTGCGCCGCGGGCGCGGAGACGCCGTGCGCCTCGAGCCCCGCGGTCATCGCGGCGGGCAGCTTCGCGGCGAGCCCGACGATCATCAGCGTGAAGAAGATCCCGATCGAGAACACCTGGGCCGAGTTCTGGAAGGTCTGGTTCATGGCGCCGCCGGCGCCGCGCTCGCCGCGCGGCAGGCTGTTCATAACGGCGGCGCGGTTGGGCGAGACGAACATGCCCATCGACACGCCGACCAGGAACAGGGCGCCGGCGAACATCGGGTAGGCGAAGTCGACCGGCAGCATCAGGAGCAGCGCGAAGCTCAGCGCGGCACCCAGCATCCCCCCGGTGGCGAAGCCGCGCGCGCCGAAGCGATCGGACAGGTACCCGGACGTCGGGCCGGCGAGCAGCATCCCGATCGTGAGCGGCAGCATGTAGATGGCGGCCCACAGCGGCGTGCTCACGAAGTCATAGCCGTGCCGCGGCAGCCACAACCCCTGCAGCCAGATGATCAGCATGAACATCAGGCCGCCGCGCGCGACCGCCGACAGGAAGGTCGATAGCGTGCCGAAGCTGAAGGCGCGGATGCGGAAGAGCTCGAGCCGGAACATCGGGTCGGGCACGCGCCGCTCGATCAGCACGAAGGCTATGAGGCAGGCCACGCCGCTCGACACCAGCGCGATCACCGTCGGGCTGGTCCAGCCCGTGGCATGCGAGCCGTAGGGCCGGATGCCGTGGGTGATCGCGACCATCACGCAGATGAGCCCGAGCGCGAAGGTCACGTTGCCCCACCAGTCGATCGGCCGGCGCCGCGGCTCGCTTCGCTCCTCGAGCTTGAGGTACGCCCACACGGTGCCGAACACGCCCACGGGCACCGAGATCAGGAACACCAGACGCCAGTTGACGGGCGCGAGCAGGCCGCCGAGCACGAGTCCGATGAACATGCCGCTGACGCCCACGATGTTGTTGATGCCGAGCGCCATCCCGCGCTGGCGCATGGGGAAGGCGTCGGTGATGATCGCGGCCGAGTTGGCCAGCAGGCACGCGCCGCCGATGCCCTGGACGATCCTGAACACGATCAGGTAGCTCGCCCCGGCCCGGCCCGTCATCCAGTCGACCGCCAGCAGCAGCGAGGCGACCGTGTAGATGAGGAAGCCGAGGTTGTAGATCTTGACGCGCCCGAACATGTCGCCGAGCCGGCCGAGGCTCACGATCAGCACGCTCGCCACGACCATGTAGCCGAGGATCATCCAGAGCAGGTAGAAGCTGTTGGACGGGACGAGCGGATCGAGCTCGATGCCGCGGAAGATGTCGGGCATCGCGATCAGCGTGATCGAGACGTCGAGCGTGGCGAGCAATACCCCGAGCGTCGTGTTCGAGAGCGCGATCCACTTGTAGTTGCCGTCCACTGGTGCTTGAAGTATACAGGTAAACTGTTCAGTTCGCCTGTATAGTTTCGTCGGATGCCGACGCGAGCCGACCCTGCGCTCCTGGCGAGCGATCTGCGCGTGGTGCTCGGGCAGCTGGTCCGCCGGCTACGGGCCGAGCACCGCTTCCCGCTCTCTCAAGGGTCGGTGCTGGGCCGGCTCGATCGCGAGGGGCCGCAGGGCGTGAGCGACCTGGCGGCCGCCGAGCGCGTGCGCCCGCAGTCGATGGCCCAGACCGTCAACGACCTCGAAGCCGACGGGCTCGTCGAGCGCCGCCCGGACCCGGCCGACGGCCGGCGCGCGACGATCGAGCTCACCGAGGAGGGCGACCGCGCGCTCCAGGCCGACCGCGGCCACCGCGACGGCTGGCTCGCGCGCGCGATCTCGGAGGACCTCACCGCCGACGAGCAGGCGATGCTCCGCGACACCGTCGCGCTGCTGCGCCGCCTGGCGGAGGACTGAGCCCGGCCGGGTGCGAGTGCGAGCTCGGCCGCCGCGGCGTGCAAGGATCGGGGCCCCTACTTCGTCGGCGAGGACGCCGACGCGACCGCCGCGGCGGCGAAGGAGGCCGGCGGAGGGAGCGAGGGATAGAGCGCGCGACGCCGGAGGCGTGCAGCCGGCTCGGAGAAGGGAACGTCCTGGACGCAGGTCGTTCCCTTCGCGGGCAGCGCGAGCGTGATCAGGTACTGCTCGATCGCCGGGTCGATGCAGGTCGGGCTGCCGTTGCCGTACGCCGTGTGTCCGTCGCCGCGCATCGTCAGCAGGCGGGCGTTGCCCAGCTCGCCCACGAGTCTCTTCGCGCCGGCGTAGGGAGCGGCCGGGTCGTGCGTCGTCGCCACCACCAGCGGAGTCGGCGAGGAGCTCGGCACGCGGAACGGCCCGTAGAAAGCGTCGCGGTCCGTGAAGGGGTACCGGCTGTAGCTGAGCGCGTTGTAGCCGGCGAAGAAGTAGAAGTGCCGGCTCTTCTTCCATGCCAGCTCGCCCGCTCGCGCGTAGGCAGCGACCGAGCGCGGAAAGCGCCCCTCGGCGGACGTGATCGCGAAGTAGCGATCGGTGAAGGGGTCGTCCGAGCCGTCCGGGACGCCGTAGTACAGGTCGGCCAGGAGACGCAGGCCCGAGCCATCGCCGCCCTGGGCATCCGACAGGGCCTGCGCGAGGAGCGGCCACGACCGCTTGCTGTAGAGCACGAACGTGGTCGCGGCGCGCAGGTCGTCACCGTCCACCGGGCGCGGATCGGCCGTGTTGCCGGAGGCGGGAAGCGGGGTCGCGTCAAGGCGTCTCGCGAGATCGTCGTAGGCCTTGCGCGGGTTCGCGCCGCCGAAGCCCCGGCACGCGGTCTGGTCCTTGGCACAGGCCTTCTCGAAGCGCCGCAACGCGCTCTCCAACCCGACGACCGAGTTGGTCAGGAGCTCGACCGGCCGGTTGATGTAGACCGTTGCGTCGAGCGGGCCGTCCAGCACCATCGCCCGGTAACGCGTGGGGAACAGGCTTGCGAACGTCGCACCGAGGAACGTCCCGTACGAGAAGCCGAGGTAGTTGAGCCGGCGCTCGCCCAGCGCGCGACGCACCAGGTTCATGTCGCGCGCCACGTTGGCCGTGGAGAGGTGCTTGAGGATGCCGATCGGATTGCGGGCGAGGCAGCGCTTGACGTAGCTGTCGTCCGTGGACAGGAGGCTTGCGAGCCTTGGCTCGAGCGGCGTCGAGAAGGGCTGGGAGTTGACCCCATGGTCTTCCGCGCGCCAGGGCGTTCGTAGTCGAGCGGCACGGCCGCCCGCGTGCACCGCACGCCGGCCGCGGTCCCGCACGGCAGCCAGTTCAGGGCCGGCACGGGCGGCGCCGCCGCCGCTGAGGCCGAAGCCGACCCGAGCGCGAGCGCCGCCACGGCGGCGAGCACGGCGAGTGTCGGTCGAAAGCAGCGATCAGCTACCTGCACGGGGGCCCCCTCTCCAAGGAGCGCGCCGAGCTTCGGGCGTCACGCCAGAATCTCGTGCGCAGGCAAGCTGTACCAGACACGCAAGGCCGTGGCAACGAAGGCGGGCCGGGCGAGCCCTCGCACGAGGACGCGACTTCGTGGCCGCGCTCAGCCCGCGCGGGCGGGCTGCCGCTGCGGCAGGTCCAGAGCGCTGACTCGAAGTCGGCGGCCTCGAAGCGCGCCACCGAGCGTCTGAACTCGTTTGAGTAGCCGGGCCACAGCGTGCGGTTGACGCCGTCCTTGGCCAGATACCAGCTCTTGCAGCCGCCGTCGGTCCAGACCGTGCCCTGCATGCGCTGCTGGATCATCGCGTTGTGCTCGTCCTGGGCTTCCTGGCGCACGTCGATGCTGGCCAGCCGCTCGCGCTCGATCGTCGCGATCGCGTCCACGACGAGTTCGAGCTGGCCCTCGATGATGTTGATCATGGAGTTGTTCCCGAGCCCGGTGTTCGGCCCGACGATCACGAAGTGGTTGGGGAAGCCCGCGACCGCCGTGCCGCGGTAGGCCTGCGCGCCCTGCTCGCGCCAGACGTCGCCGAGCGAGCGCCCGTGGCGCCCGACTATGCCCTCGATGACCGGAGGCGCGAAGACCTGGAAGCCCGTGCCGAGGATGATCGTGTCGGCGGAGTGGTGGACGCCATCGGCGGTGACCAGGCCGTCGCCGACGACCTCGCGGATCGGCGCGGTCACCAGGTCGACGTTGGGTTGGGCCAGCGCCGGGAAGTAGTCGTTGGCGAAGATGATCCGCTTGCAGCCGATGCGGTAGTCGGGCGTGAGCTTGGCCCGCAGTTCGGGGTCCTTGACCGCCCGGTGCAGGTTCCACCGCGCGATGGCCTCGTTCGGCTTGAGCGCGTTGGGGTTCTTCGTGAGGCCGTAGACCAGCGTCTCGGCGAAGTAGTAGACCGCGTTGCGCACCGTCCGCTGAAATGACGGGAAAAGACGGAAGACCCGGCGCAGCGAGGGCGGGTGCGGGAAGTCCGGGCGCGGGAAGACCCACGCGGGCGTGCGCTGGAAGACCGTCAGGCGCGAGGCGAGCGGCTGCACGTGCGGGATGAACTGCGCCGACGAAGCGCCGGTGCCGATGACCGCGACGCGGCGGCCGCGAAGGTCCTCGTCGTGGTCCCAGTGGGCCGAGTGGAACATCGGCCCCTCGAAGCGATCGAGTCCGGCGATGTCCGGGCGCACCGGCTCGCTGAGCGGGCCCGCCGCGGTGACGAGCACGCGCGCCGCGAACGAGCCGCTCGCGGTCTCGATCGTCCAGCGGTGCTCGGCCTCGTCCCAGCGCGCCGAGCGCATCGGGGTGCCGAAGCGGATCTTCGGCAGCACGCCGCGGTCACGCGCGACTCGCTGCAGGTAGGCGAGGATCTCCGGCTGCGGCGCGAACATCCGCGACCACTCGGGGTTCGGGGCAAACGAGTACGAGTAGAGGTGCGCAGGCACGTCGCACGCGCAGCCCGGGTAGGTGTTGTCCCACCACGTCCCGCCGACGTCCTCGCGGCGCTCGAGCACCACGACGTCGTCGATGCCTGCCTCGCGCAGCCGGATCGCAGCGCCGAGCCCTCCGAATCCGGCACCGACGATCGCGACGCGGACTTCTTTCATCGCCTCCGACTCTATAGAGTCGCCTCGGAGAGGAGAGCGGCATGGCGCGGCACCATCGGCGCTGCGGACGGATGGGGTGGCGGACGCGGGCGGGCATCCTGGTTTGCGCGGGAGCGCTGACGATCGCCCCCGGAACGGCGGCCGCTCGCTCGTATCGAGTCGGCCCGTTGGTGCCGGTTTCCGGGCCCTCTCCGTATCAGGACGGGTGCAATGGGGCGGGGTCCCACGCCACGGCGGCAGAGGGCGAGCCCAGCCTCGCGGTGAACCCCCGCAACCCCCGCAATCTCGTTGCCGCCTGGATACAGGACGTCGACAGCCCGTTCGCGGTCGCCGACGACGTCGCCGTCAGCACGAACGGCGGACGATCGTGGCGCCGCCAGACGCTGCGCCGCGCCGGCGCCTGCAACGGGGGAAAGCCGCAGTACAAGTACATGGCCGACCCGTGGGTGGCGTTCGGCCCGCGTGACGTGGTCTCGGTCGCCACGCTGCCGTTCACGGAAGCCAACCCGGGTGCGATCGCCGTCCACCGCTCCAAGAACGGCGGCCGGACCTTCGGCGGGGCGCGGTACGTCGACCGCGACCGGACGCCGGCGGACTTCGACGACAAGGAGACGATGGCCGCCGATCCACGTGACCCGAAGCGCGCCTACGTCACGTGGGTCAAGCAGGAGCGCACGCTGCCGCCGGTGACGGTGCCGCTCTCGTCGACGACGTACGTCTCGCGCACAGTCGACGGCGGCCGAACGTGGTCGGCGCCCCGAGGGCTCGCCACGACCGGCATCGGAACCGCGTACGCCGGCGGCGTCGTGGTCGTGCTCCCGAACCGCGACGTGCTGCTCGCCTACCCGCTGATCGTGCCCGACAACCAAGCTGCGTGCGTCACCGACGAGGAATGTGCGGCCGTCGTGACGGTGTACGCCGTGCGCTCGACCGATGGCGGGACGACCTGGTCTGCGCCGGTCGTCGCTGCGCGCTACCGCCGGGGGCCGGTCCGCGATGCGGAAGGTGAGGACTTCAAGGCCTCCGCGGACAACTTCTCGCTGACGGCCGACCCGCGAGGCATCGCCTATCTGACGGCCCACGACGAGAGCAACTCGCCCAACTCGCGCATCATCGTCAGGCGGTCGAAGGACGGGGGCGCGACCTGGAAGAGCATGACCGACGCCGACTCGGCATCACCGGTCCGCGGCTTCAAGGGCCAGCCCATCATCGCCGCCGGGCGAGACGCCGTGGGCATCATCTACTTCGACTTCCGCGACGACGTCACCCGCGGGGATGGCAAGGCCCAGTTCTCCTGGTGGTTCGTCCGCTCGAACAATCGCGGGCGCAGCTGGCGCGAGCAACGCCTCAGCGGCCCATCTGACTTCTACAGCGCGCCCAACACGCTCGTCGGCCACTTCATCGGTGACTACTTCGGCCTCCAACCGCTGGGTCGCGACTTCGCCGCGACCTTCACCGTCGCACGTCCGCTCGCGAGGGGAGGCCCGACCGACATCTTCTTCGCCCGCATCTGCGAGAAGCGAGGCGAATCGAGTCCTCGCGCCTGCGCGAAGTCGCCCGCTTGACCGTAGGTCCGGAGGACCGCAAGCTGCTGGCCGGGCTGCTCACGGTGCTGGTGGTGGTGTTCGTGCTGGTCAGCTCCAACGTGGCGGCGAACCACGAGCCCAAGCCGCACAACGTGCCGGTCGGCGTCGTGGGCACGCCCGACGTGGTTCGCAGCGTCGCCGCTTCACTGCGCCAGAAGGCGCCGGGCGCCTACGACGTGCACGGGTACGGCTCCCTGACGGCGGCGCAGACCGCGGTCCTGCACCGCAAGGTCTACGGCGCCTATCAACCCGCGCCGTCACCGGTGCTGCTGGTCGCAAGCGCGGCCGGTCCGGCGGTCGCGACCCTGCTGGAGAAGACCTTCGAGCCGGCGGCCCGCCAGCAGGGGCAGTCCCTGACCCTGCGCGATCTCGTTCCCCTGCCGAGCTCCGACTCCCGCGGCGCGACCCCGTTCTCGATGATCATCAGCCTGCTCATCGCGCGGGATCCTGGGCTCGGCGATCATCTACATGCTCGGCCAGCACCGGCCTCCGCTCTTCCGCCTGGCGACCATGGTCGCCTTCGGGATCAGCGCGGGCTTCGTGGCGACGTTCGTCACCAACGTCGTCGTCGGCGCGTTCCACGGCCACTTCCTCGCGATCTGGGGCGTGGCCTCGCTTTACATGCTCGCGCTCGGCCTGCCGATCGTCGCCTTCCAGCTCTTCTTCGGCATCGCCGGAACCGCGATCGGCGCGGTCATGTTCCTGGTCATCGGCAACCCGGCGTCGGGAGGCAGCTCGGCGCCCGAGCTGCTGCCCGGGTTCTGGCGCCTGGTCAGCCAGCTCCTGCCGCCCGGCGCGGCGACCACCGGCATGCGCGACGTCGTCTACTTCCACGGCCACGGCATGGCCGGCGCGCTGATCGTGCTCGGCACGTACGCCGTCGTCGGCGCCGTCGTCGTCCTCACGGTGAGCACGACTCGCGCGCGCCGCCGGGCGGTCACGGATACACGCGCCGCTTGATCGCCCGCCCGAGCGGGCGCGGAAGCATCTCGAGCGTTCGCAGCGCGTAGGGCATGACCTTCAGCTGCCGCGGCGTGTAGACCGTCGGGATCACGACCTCGATCAGGTGCGGCCCCGGCTCGGCGACGGCCCGCTCGAGCGCCTGCGTGAGCTCCTCGCCCTCGTCGACGCGGCGCGACGGCACGCCGAAGCCGTTGCCGATCGATACGAAGTCGATGTCCGGCTCGAGTTCGAGCTGTGACCTGGCCCTGGGGCCGGCCTGGGCGCCGACACGCTCGAGCTCGAGGTTGAGGATCCCGTAGGAGCGGTTGTTGAAGAGCACGACGGTGACGTCCAGCTGCTCGCGCGCCATCGTCCACAGCGACTGGATCGTGTACATGCTGGAGCCGTCGGCCTCGAGCGCCAGGACCCGCCGTCCCGGGGAGGCCACCGCTGCGCCCACGGCGACCGGGAGCCCCTGGCCGATCGCGCCGCCGGTCAGCGCGAGCCAGTCGTGCGGCGGCGCTCCGGCGGTGTGCGCCGCCAGCGTCACTCCCGACGTCTGCGACTCGTCGGAGACGATCGCGCCCTCGGGCAGCGTCGCGCCGACCGCCTGGCACACCTTCTCGGCGGTGAGCGCGCCCGTCGGCCGAGCCGGGCGCGACGGCGGCTGGAGCGCGAGCTTGCCGTCGGCGCCACCGACCGCGGCGAGCAGTGCCTCGAGGCTTCCGAGGACGTCGGCGTCGGGCGCCGCGAGCTCGTGCACCTCGCAGCCGTCCGGCACCAGGTAGCTCTTCCTGCCGGGGTAGGCGAAGAACGACACCGGCGCCTTGGCGTCGACCAGCACCAGGTGCTTGAGGCCGGCGAGCTGGATCGACGCCAGCTCGGGGACGTAGGCGAGGCGCTCGGCTGCCGGCAGTCCCGCCCCGCGCTCGAGCCGGGTGGGGAAGACCTCGGCCAGCACGCGCGTGCCGGTGGCCGCGGCGATCCCGGCCGCCGCCAGCAGGGCGGGCCTGCGCAGCGCTCGTCCTCCGAGCAGGAGCGCCGTCGCCCGGCCGCCCCGGAGCGCGTTCGCCACCTCTTCGACCACTGCGCCGGACGCCCGCTGCGGGGCGGCGAGCGCGGGGGGCGGGGCCGGCTCGGCGCCGTCTCCCCACGACACGTCAGCCGGCAGGATCAGCGTGGCGACCTGGCCTGGCGGCCCGATCGCCGCGGCGATCGCCTCGACCGCGTCTGCGGCCAGATCCTCGGTGCGCTTCGACGTCCGGACCCAGTTGGGCGACACGTTGCGCGCGATCGTCTCGATGTCCGACTGCAACTGGGCGTCGTACTGGGTGTGGTAGGTCGCGTGGTCGCCGACGATGTTGACCACCGGGACCTTTCCCTTGCGCGCGTTGTGGAGGTTCGCGACCCCGTTCCCCAGGCCCGACCCGAGGTGCAGCAACGTCGCGCCCGGCTTGTCGGCCATCCGCGCATAGCCGTCGGCGGCTCCGGTCGCGACGCCTTCGAACAGCGCGAGCACGGCGCGCATCTCCGGCACCGAGTCGAGTGCGGCGACGAAGTGCATCTCCGAAGTGCCGGGGTTCGTGAAGCAGGTGGTCACGTCGGCGGCGACGAGCGTGCGGATCAGAGCCTGGGCGCCGTTCATCCGACGCTGCCCGTGTCGTAGAGCGCAGAGCGGTCGACCGCGCCGATCGAGGTCTGGCCCGTGAGGCCGAGCGCGGTGTCGATGTCGGCCTTGACCACTTCGAGCATGTGGCGACCCCGGCCTCGCCGCGGGCCGCGACGGCCCACGCCCACGCGCGGCCCATGAGCACGGCTCGGGCGCCGAGCGCGACCATCTTCACGACGTCCAGCCCGTTGCGGACGCCGCCGTCCACCAGCACCTCGACGCGGTCGCCGACGGCGTCCACGACGCCCGGCAGGGCGCGCGCGGTCGAGGGGACGGCGTCCAGCTGCCGGCCGCCGTGGTTGGACACGACGATGCCGTCGACCCCGACGTCGGCCGCGCGGCGCGCGTCCTCGGGGTCGAGCACGCCTTTGACCACCAGGCGCCCGGGCCACTGCTCGCGCACCCAGGCGATGTCCTCCCAGGTGACGCTCGGATCGAACTGGGAGTTGACCCAGGTCCTGAAGCCCGTCGGCGAGCTCGCCCCGGGAACGGCCTTCTCGAGGTTGCCGAAGGTGAGCGGCCGGCCGCCGACCGCCGTGGTCCTGACCCACCGCGGGTGGGAGGCGATGTCCAGGCCGCGGCGCAGCTTGGCCCAGCTCGTGGGCTCGCCCTCCATCGCGTTGCGGGTGTCGCGGTGGCGCGCCCCGATGACGGCGAGGTCGACAGTAAGGACCAGCACCGGGGAGCCGACGGCTCTCGCGCGCGCGATCAGGTCCTCCGCGTAGCCGCGGTCGCGCATCACGTAGAGCTGGAACCAGGGCGGGCTCGTCGTCGCCCCCGCGACCTCCTCGATGCTGCAGATCGAGACGGTCGACTCCGTGAAGGGCACCCCGGCCGCCTCCGCCGCCCGCGCTGCCTGCACCTCGGCCCGGGGCGCGAACATCCCCGCGAGCCCGACCGGTGCGAGTACGACCGGCAGCGCCAGCCGCTGACCGAGCACCTCGACCGACGGATCGCGCACGGTGACGTCGCGCATCACGACCTGGCGCAGCATCACGCCCCGCAGGTCGGCGACGTTCGCGCGCATGGTCGCCTCGTCGTAGGCGCCGCCGTCGATGTAGTCGAAGAGCTGGCGCGGCAGCCGCCGCCGCGCAAGCTCGCGGTAGTCGAGGGCCGTCGCGGGCGCGACGCCAAGCGGTCGATCGGCGGCAAAGCGCATCGGCGCGTACCTTCCCACGTCGGGGAAGATTGTTCGACCCGCGCTCACACGAGAGGAGAACCATGCCCGAGTATCCGCCCGGAACCCCCTCCTGGGTCGAGCTGTCCACACCGGACGCCGATGCCTCGGCCGCCTTCTACCGCGAGGTCATGGGTTGGGTGGCCACCGAGCCCGGACCGGCGGAGGAGACCGGCGGCTATCGCATGTTCCAGCAGGACGGCAAGAACGTCGGCGGGCTCATGGGTCACATGCAGGAGGGCCAGCCGACCGCCTGGGCGACCTACGTGAGCGTCGCCGACGCCGACGAGGTCGCGGAGAAGGTGAAGGCTGCGCGCGGCGGTGTCATCGTCGAGCCGATGGACGTCATGGAGCTCGGGCGGATGGCGATCTTCACCGATCCGACCGGCGCCGCGTTCGGCGTCTGGCAGCCGAAGGCGTTCGCCGGCGCCGACCTCGTCAACGAGCCCAACTCATTGATCTGGAGCGAGCTGCTCACGCGCGACCTGGAGACAGACAAGTCGTTCTATCCGGCGGTCTTCGGCTGGGACGCCGGCCGCCCGACGTTCGAAGGGGCGCCCGAGGACTACGTCGTGTGGGAGCTCGACGGAAAGCCGGTCGGCGGCATGAACCAGATGACCGAGGACAGGTTCCCGCCCGAGGTCCCGCCGCACTGGGGCGTGTGCTTCGCGGTCGCCGACTGCGACGCCACCGTCGCCAGGGCCCGCGAGCTCGGGGCCACTGTGATCGTCGCGCCGATGGAGATGTCGCTGGGCCGCTTCGCGGTCCTGCTCGATCCGCAGGGCGCGTCATTCACGGTGATGCAGCCTCCGCGAAGCGGCTGACCGCGCCGGCTCATCATCTTCGGGATTCGGTTCAGCACCGCGTGGTACCCGTTCTCGCAGACAGCGCCAACGACGAGGAGGGCTCATGCCACCACGAGGGGTCAAGCCCGGGACCAAGCGCGCCCGGCAGTACGAGCACATCAAGGAGTCGCAGAAGGAGCAGGGGCGCCCCGAGGACCGCGCCGAGGAGATCGCCGCCCGCACGGTGAACAAGGAGCGCGCGCGCTCGGGCGATTCGCGCCAGGCGTCGCGCACCTCGACGCAGGACAAGTCGTCAGGGCAGCGGGGCGGGCAGCGCTCGGGCACCAACCGGCCCAAGGGCCGCACCCGCGACCAGCTCTACAACGAGGCCAGGAACCTGAACGTCGAGGGCCGCTCGAACATGAGCAAGCCCCAGCTGCAGCGCGCGGTCGACGCGAAGAAGCGCTGACGCCCGCCACGCTCAGGTCAATGTCGCGAGCGCCTCTCTGAGCAGCCGGACGCCGCGCTCGATCGCCGCCTCGGTCATGTGGGCGTGGCCGAGCACGAGGCCAGGCGGGCAGTCGCCCGCGAAGCTGTGCAGCGACAGTCCCTCGATCCCGACGCCGTGGCGGGCGGCGGCGGCGAGCAGCGCCGCCTCGTCGACG
The DNA here is from genome assembly GCA_963797015.1 of uncultured Actinomycetes bacterium. Taxonomy (GTDB): domain Bacteria; phylum Actinomycetota; class Thermoleophilia; order Solirubrobacterales; family Solirubrobacteraceae; genus JBBPZA01. The sequence goes on from CAWCNV010000007.1 coordinate 48,030, forward strand.
CCGTCCGGCAAGCCGACCTGTGTGTGCAGGCCGCCGGTGAACCCGCCGGCGCGCCACTCGGGGAGCTCGCGGACGAGGGCTTCGATCAGCGCGGCGCGGCGGTGCGTGTAGCGCAACCGCATGCGCCGCAGGTGGCGTTCGAGCTCGCCGCGGGCGATGAAGTCGGCCAGGGCGAGCTGGCCGCCGACCTCCGAGCCCGCGTCCTCGATCGCCTTCGCCGTGATCAGCGCCCACGAGACCCACGACGGCAAGAGCATCCAGCCCATCCGCATGCCCGGCGTCAGCCGCTTGCTCGCCGAGCCGATGTACAGGACGCGATCGGGCGCGAGGCCCTGCAACGCGCCGACACGCTCATGGCACAGCTCGGCGTCGTAGTCGTCCTCGATGATCAGCCGGTCGCCGCGCTCGGCCCACGCGACGAGCGCCGCGCGGCGCCTCGGGCTCAGCGCCACGCCCGTCGGGAACTGGTGGGCCGCGGTGACGACGACGGAGTCTGCGTCGCCGGCCTCGAGCGCCGCCACGCTGATCCCCTCCGCGTCGACCGGGATCGGCAGAACCTCCAGCCCTGACTGCTCGACGATCAGACGCTGCGCGTGCCAACCCGGGTCCTCCAGCGCGACCCGCGCGATTCCGTTCTCGCGGAGCCAGCGGCAGATCAGCGAGAAGCCCTGGCGGAATCCCGTGCAGACGAGCAGGTGCTCGGGATCCGGCGCCGCACCGCGTACGCGGCCCAGGTAATCGGCGAGCGCGTCGCGCAGCTCGGGCACGCCGCGCGGGTCGCCGTAGCCGACGGCGTCGAGCGCGGTCTCGCGCCAGGCGCTGCGCAACGAGCGCAGCCAGCGGTCGCGCGGGAAGCCGGCGAGGTCGGGCAGGCCGGGGCTGAAGTCGTAGGCGAAGTGCGGTAGCAGCGACGGCGTGGGCGGGGGCGGCGCCTGCGCCCGCACGCCGTGCGAAACCCTCACCGTTGCGCCCTGCCGGGCCTCCAGATAGCCCTCCGCGGCGAGCTGCCCGTACGCCGAGGTGACGACGCCGCGCGAGATGCCCAGGGACGCGGCGAGTGCGCGGCTCGACGGCAACCGCGCCCCGGCGCGCAGGCGTCCTTCCCGCACGGCGGCGCGCAGCGTCCGCTCGAGCTGCTCGTGCAGCGGGAGGCCGCCGCCGCGATCGAGCTCTACCAGTAGGTCAACTGGTCCTTTCACAGGCACTGCAACTGGAACTGTACGAGAGGCCAGTCCGCGCGTACCGTGCCTCGCATGGAACAGATCACAGTCATCGGAGGCGGCGTCGGCGGGCTGACCGCCGCGATCACCTGCGCCGAACGCGGCGCGCGCGTGCGCCTGCTCGAGGCGCACGAGACGCTCGGCGGCCGGGCCCGCAGCACCGAGGGGCCCTACAAGGCGAACCTGGGCCCTCACGCGATCTACAAGGGCGGCGTGCTCTGGGACTGGCTCTGCGAGCGCAAGCTCATGCCGCCGCTGGGCCGGCCGCTCCTGACGGGCGTGCGCTTCCACTACGAGGGCGAGATCCACCGCACCCCGCCGCTCAGCCTGATCCCGCCGGGCCTGCGGCTCCGCGGGCGGATGGCGCCTGTCGACCAGGACTTCCGCTCGTGGGTGACCGACCACAGCGACGCCCGCACCGCCGGCATGCTCTCGGCACTCGCCGGCGTCTACACCTTCCACCACGACCCGGGCGAGCTGTCAGCGGCGTTCGTCTGGGAGCGCACCCAGCGGCTGCTGCTCAGCGCGCGGCCGCCCGCTCGTTTCGTGGTCGGCGGTTGGACCTCGATGGTGGACGCGCTCGAGCGCCACGCGCGATCGCTCGGCGTCGAGATCCTCACCCGCGAGCGCGTCGATGCCCTGCCGGCCGCTCCGGTCATCCTGGCGCTCGAGCTCCGGGACGCGCGGTGGCTGCTCGGCGACGACGAGCACCTTGAGTGGCCCAGCGGCCGCACCCTGTGCCTCGACCTCGCACTGCGCGAGCACCGCGGCGATCCCTACGTCGTCTCGGACCTCGAGAGCGCGGGCTGGATCGAGCGCTTCACCGCGCCGGACCCGTCGCTCGCGCCCGACGGCGAGGAGCTCGTCCAGGCCCAGATGCCGCTCCGTCGGGGCGAGGAGGCCGACGAAGCCGGCGTGCGCCTCGAGGCGCTGCTGGACAAGTCATTCGAGGGCTGGCGCGGGCGCGTCACCTGGCGGCGGCGCCAGGTGATGGACGGGCGCAGCGGCGCGCTCGACCTCCCAGGCACGACCTGGCGCGACCGCCCCGCCATCAACCGCGGCGACGGCATCTTCCTCTGCGGCGACCAGGTCGCCGCGCCCGGCTGCCTCTCCGAGGTGTCGTGGGCCAGCGCGATCGAGGCGGCCACGCTCGCCGTCGACCACGCCCGGCGCGGAGCCCTGCGCCCGGCGGCTTGAAGCCGGCGTCAGATCGCACGTCGACGCAAACGGCCGGCTCCGACCAGCGCGCCCGAGAGGATTCGAACCTCTGACCTTCGGTTCCGTAGACCACGCCGACGAAAACGACGAACGACGACGATGGACGCGAACCGGCTGCAAACGATGGCGCTCTGAGCCCGTCTCGGAGCGGAATATTGCCCTGCCGCGTACAGCGCGGCGCGGACGTTTGGGCCACAAGTGGGCCACGGCTGGTGTGCGCTCGCCCCGGGTTCCCCCCTGGCTCTCGAGGGCAGGAAGGTCCCGACCACCAGTCGCGGCTCGGGTGGCAGGCGGCGGCGTACCGCCGCGCCGGGCTCGCGCGCCCGAGCGGCCGGGTGGGTGACCTGCGGCACCAGCTGAGCGAGTCGAGGCGCACCACGTCCTGCCGCTCGCGGACGGGGGGACGAACGACCCGGCCGGCGGCGTCGCACTCTGCGGGAAGCCCCATCGGCAGGCCGAAAAAGCCCGCTAGGTGCGCGTTGTCCACTCCCTTAGCAGGGTCCGCCGTGTATCAGCTAGAGGCGGATTTCTACACGATGGCCGACGGGTGGCTGATCGCCGCGCCCGACGACCCGGAGATGCGGCAGTACCTGATCGAGGAGGAGTTCATGGACCCGGAGTTCGCGGACCTCGTGCTGGCCAAGATGCGCGAGCTCGCCGTGTCTCTGGGCTTCGGGGAGGCCGAGAACCGCCGCAGCTTCGCGGACACGATCCGGCGCGAGAGCGACGGTAGGCGACGCAAAGTAAGCCACTCTGGGTCGCTCGCACCGGAATGGAGCGCCTACGCGACTGGCTCGCCCGGCTCGGGAAGGACAGCGACCGCAAGCAGGTCGAGCTGTCCGCAGAGGACATCGAGTTTCACATCGCTGGTCGCCAAGATCGAAGGGACCACCTTTCGCGGACGGATATTCGTTTCGGGCCAACACGAACGGCGGCTGGGCCACAACCGCAGTTCTTACCGATGACTCCCCACATCCAGCGCCGTAGGGTCGATTTCAACCCGGCGCCGTAGAGGGAGCCGCTGGGTGGCAGCTTGGCCGGTCAAACCATTCCTAAGCCGGAGGGAGATCAGCATGCCGGCATCGGACAGATTCGAGAAGCTGGGCGCGCAGGTCGACGACGCTGTTGAGCGCGTCCACACGGCGGCATCACAGGACCAGGCGCAGCTGAAGTCGCGGGTCGACGCGGCGCGTAAGAGCGCCGACGAGCGATCCGCGAAACTGCACGCGAAGGCGCAGGAGGCCTCGCAGCAGGCTGAGAGCGGCTGGCAGCAGGTCCAGAACGACTGGGACGCGCACATCCAGCGGACTCGCCAGCGCATGCACGAGAAGAAGGCCGAGCTAGACCGCAAGGACGCGGAGCACGAGGCCGACTGGGCCGAGGCCGACGCGCAGGTCGCCGTCGACTTCGCAGCGTCCGCCATCCAGGAGGCCGAGTATGCAGTCCTGGACGCCACGCTCGCGCGGATGAACGCCAACGCCATGGCCTCCACGGCCTAGCGAAGCTCGTCCATCGCCGCAGGCCCTCGAAGCCGCGGGGCTGTCGGAGTGGGCGATGTCGCATGCGAACGTGGAGGTGGTGCGGAACGCGGTTGAGGCCTGGAATCGGAACGACGTGGACCTGTGGCTCAGCTGTGCCGCCCCCGACATCAAATGGCTGCCCCTCGGGCCAGCTGCTGTCGAGCGGACCGTCTATCGAGGTCACGATGAGGTCGCCAGCGGGCTCGCTGCCGTGTGGCAGACCTGGGAGGTGTTCGGTTCGAGGAAGGCCAGGTCCGTGACCTAGGCGAGTCTGTGCTCTGCTAGGCGAGTCGGTGCTCTGGCTCGGACGCGTGCGCTCCGTCCGCTCGGCGTCGCGATGGCAGTGCGAGACGTCTTTGACCCGTACAAGGACTGAGGCCCGCGCACGCGAGGCGCGCCTCGAGACGCTCGGCGCGAAGGCCGAAGCGCTTGGCGAGCGCGAGGAGGCATTGACCGCTCGCGATGAGGCCAAGCGACTGGAGGAGGCGGCGAGCCGGGTTAAGGAGGAGCGCAAGAACAGCAACGGCTGATCCGGAGCTCACGCGTACTCGGGGATCCCCTCGGCGACGATGATCGGCGCGGCCGCCTCCAGCAACGCGAGGTGAGAGAACGCCTGCGGGAAGTTGCCAAGGTGGCGGCGGGCTTTGGGGTCGAACTCCTCGGCGTAGAGCCCCAGCGGCGAGGCCACGCTGAGCAGTCGCTCCATCAGTTCGCGGGCGCGCGCTAGGTCGCCGACGATCGCCAAGGCCCGGACCAGCCAGAAGGAGCAGATCAGGAAGGTGCCCTCCTTTCCGGACAAACCGTCGTCGGTCTCGTCGGTCCGATATCGCAGGACGAAGCCGTCCTCGGTCAGCTCCTGGGCGATCGCATGGACTGACTTCCGCAGACGCTCGTCATCCGGGGGCAGGAACCCGAAAACCGCCGCCAGCAAGGTCGAGGCGTCGAGCTCGTCCGTGTCGTAATGCTGGCGCAGCACGCCGTCTCGCACCCCGTGCTCGAGGATGTCCTCCTTGATCTCGTCCGCCGTGGCCCGCCACGTGGCCTCCGTCTCCGGGTCGCCGCGGATCCTGGCCAGCTTCGCCGCGCGGTCGAGCGCGACCCAGCACATCAGCTTCGAGGAGACATAGTGCCGGGGCTGACCTCGGGCCTCCCAGATGCCCTGGTCGGGCTGACGCCACAGCTGTGTCGCGCAGGCCGCCTGTGCTTGCACGATCGGCCACAGCCGCCGCGGCAGGCGCTGACTTCGCCGCGTGTGGAGCAGGATAGAGTCCAGCACCGCTCCGAAGACATCGTTCTGGCGTTGCCCGAACGCGCCGTTGCCGAGCCGTACCGGCCGCGCTCCCTCGTAGCCGGAGAGATCGTCGCGCGTGGACTCGGTGAGGTCGCGCCGACCATCGATCCCGTACATGATCTGCAGCGCCCCGTCATCATTGGGCTCGAGGTCGGCGACGAACTGCATGAATTCGTCAGCCTCCCAGTCGAGGCCGAGATAATGCAACGCTTGGAGCGTGAAGGTCGAGTCGCGCATCCAGGTGTAGCGATAGTCCCAGTTGCGCTCGCCGCCCGCGGTTTCGGGCAGCGACGTAGTGAGCGCGGCGATCGTCGCGCCGGTCGGCATGTAGGTGAGTCCCTTTATCGCTAGCGCGGAACGCTCGATCTCTGCTCGCCAGCGGTGGTCGACGGGGCGAGACCTCGCCAGCCAGCTGCGCCAGAAGCGGGTCGTGGCAAGGAGCAGCGCATTGGCCTCGTCGATGGTCTGCGGCGCCGAGAGCCCCTCGGCCCACGAAAGCGAGCAGTAGACCTGCTCTTCCGGCCCGAGAGTGTGACGTGCCCTCACGCGCCCGCCCTCGACGCCGATGGCCATGTCGGTCTGGAGCCTGATCGTTTGACCGGCGCCGCTGGCGTCGGCCGTGTGGTCGTTATCGTCGACCAGCGACCACTCCGCCGGCGTGCGCCCGTAGTCGAACACTGGCTCACACACCAGCTCGACCTCGACGCTGCCCGTGACGCAGACAACCGTGCGCACAAGCAGGTGGTCGCAGTCGTCGTCGGCCGGCGGGCGCGTGTGCGGCGTGATCACGTCCTTGCCGCGTCGCGGACCCATCGTCAGCGCATCGCGTACCTGCACCCAGCCGCTCGGGGTGTTCCACATGGTGGAGAGCACGTTGGTACCGGGCTCGTACGTCCGTGCCGTCGGGACGTTGACCCCGAACGGACCCAGCCTGAAGGAACCCGCCTGGCGATCGAGCAGCGCGCCGAACACGCTCGGAGAATCGAAGCGCGGAACACAAAGCCAGTCGACCGACCCGTCCGGCGCCATGAGCGCGCCGGTATGGCAGTTCGACAGGAACCCGTAATCCGCAATGGGCGGGAAGGGCGACGGCGCAGCTGCGCTCAACTCGTCGGCGCGAAGCTGGTTGCCGTCTGTCGCTGTTCCTTGGGGAAATGCTACGGGGGTGCTCATGCGCGCTTTGATTTGGGCGTCATGGACTCGCAAGCTGATTCTCGCGTCCGAGCCTCTCGCAGCGCATCGTCCGATCTGCGTGATTTGTGTTCCGGGACGAGCGCGTGGGCCGCCGCGCGGGGCGGAGCGGCCGCTCAGCCGCGTCTCTGCTGCCGGCCGTCGCCCGCAAGGAACCGGCTCACCACCAGGCGCCAAGACAACAGACCCGTCGCGATGGGCACGGCGAACCCGAGCAGCCAGAAGGCGATCTGGGTGCCGATTTGATCGACCATCCATCCGAAGTTCATGCCGAAGAACCCCGTGATGAACGTGAGCGGCACGAAAATCGTCGCCACGACGCTCACCACGTACGCCCGCTCGTTCAACTGCAGGTCCAGCAGCATCCCCATCGCGTTCGCGGCGGCGTCGACCGAGGCGAGCAAGCGGTCGAGCTGCCCGTCAAGCCGGTCGAAGTACGGCGCATCCTGCGCGTCGAACCCGCGGAGAGCTCCGATCTCCACGCCGACCCGCTCGAAGACGCCTTGCTCGGCGCCGACCCAGCGCCGCATCGTCGCGAGCCGGGAACCGGACTCCCGCAGCGCCGCCCTCGGCACGCGCCCGCCGCCTTCGTCGGTCCACCTCGCCGCGATGTCATCCAGCGTCAGCTCGACCTCGTCCAGCGCGCGGAAGGTGGTCGCGAGCATCGCGTCGAGGACCGAGTAGACGACATAGCGTTTGCTTCGCTCCTCCGGCAGCTCGGGAGCGAGGACCGCGGGCAGCGAGAGACCCTCCTCGTGTAGCGTCAACAGGCAGTCGCCGGTGACGAGGACTTGGACGCGGAGCGGTCGCAGGCTGTCCATGCCACCGCTTTCAGACGCATTCGATCCGACGTAGCACCGGAGTGCGAAGACGACCGACTCGCCGTCGGCGTGGAACGCCCGGAGAGAGTCCGCGTCGCCCGAACCCCACAGGGCCCGGACGGCGCCCTCGGGGATGCCCAGCGCCTCAACGAGATCGTCGCGGCGCGTCTGATTCAGAGGGACGTCGAGCCAGAAGAAGCTGCCCTGCGCGCGCAGCGCGAGCACGCGCTTCCGCTCGGCGTCGTTGAGCCCGAAGAGCACCTCGGCGATGGTCAGGCAGAGTAGGGCTGCCGCACGACGGCGTGACCCAAGGAGTCGCTTCCGCGGCTGCGCGCGCGGGCTCGATGCCTGCTGCTCGTCGCTCATCGGAAGCAAAAGCGCTCGGCGATCGCACGGTATGTCTTGCGGTCTGGTGATCAGCCCGATGTGGCTGCCGGTCACCTCGACGCAGTCGGCCTCATCGACGATCGACCGCTCCCAGCGCACGACGCCGTCGCCCTTGCTGTAGATCGACGCAAGGCGAACCCGCTCCGACCGGGAAGCCAGCGGCATGTGTGGTCGTCGCGGCGGGCACGGTACGTGCCCGCCCGCCGCGACGATGGGCCGGGCGGCCAAACCGAGGCGCGTTTTGTGGTCGCGCCCAACCGCTCCGAGGGCCTTCAGAAGATCACCAAGAATGAGTGACGACCGCTCACTCGGCCGTCCCTCAGGCTCGCATGGATGACACGCAACGCGAGAAGGAGCACGAGATAGCCGTATCGGAGGACGTGAAGCAGTTCCGCAAGCAGGCGAGCGAAGCCCGCCGCCGGGAAAGGAGGAGATCAAGGTGGCCGTCCAAGAAGCCGAGGTGGCGGCGGACTCCGTCGAGCTCTCCCAACCGAAGCACCCGATTGCGTCGTACTCGAACTACCGGGATGCCGAGAAGGCGGTGGACTGGCTCTCCGACCAGGGCTTCGCCGTCGAGCGGAGCGCGATCGTAGGTAGCGGTTGCGCTCCGTCGAGCAGGTCCGGGGCCGCATGACCGGGGAGCGTGCCGCCCTTCTCGGCGCAGGTCGCGGAGCACTCGATCGGGTCGCTGTTCGCGCTTCTGTTCGGGATCTTCTTCACCGGCCCGGACGTTGCGCGGTTGGTGGTGTACGCGCTCGTGGTGGGCGCCACGTTTGGGGCGCTGTTCGGAGCCTCGGTGCACTACACACGCAGCGGCGGGCGGCGCGACTTCGCATCGGCCAGGGACATCGAGGCAGGATCGCTACGACGTGCAGGTTGAGGGCGCCGTCGCGGACGAGGCGAAGCGGCTGCTCAAAGCGATGCCCTCAGGGCGCTGATCGTTGAGTCGCTCGCTGCTCCAGCTCCCGCCGGACGGCTATGAGCGCCGCTGGCAGGTGCTGGAGCAGCTCGCCGATGCCGACCTCGGGATGCGACTGATGGGCCACGAAGGCGCCGTCGAAGGCCGCGAGCGCGAAGCGGGCGAGATGATCGGCTGCGTCGCCCGCTCGGTCGAGGCCGAAGACGACCTGCATCTGTGCGCGCAGGCGCGTGAGAGCGAGCTCGCGCACCCTGTTGACGACGCGGTGCACCTCGCCTACGTCCGCGTCGACGGGCTGCGCGGCCATCACGACGAGGATGCGGAGGAAGTCCGGATGGCGGTCGAGCGTCGCCGTCACCACGTCGACGAGCGCGGTCAGGTGCTCGCGCTGCGTGCCGACGCGGCGATCGAGGTCGGGCACCTCCGCGAAGAAGCGCTCGGCGCCCCGCTCCATGACCGCCAGGAGCACGCCCTCCTTCGAGCCGAAGTAGTGGTAGATCGAGCTGGCAGGGATTCCCGCCTCCTCGACGAGCGCGGCCACGCTGGCGGCCTCGTAGCCCTGCTCCGCCATCAGGCGTTCGGCGGCGTCGAGGACCGCCTCGCGGGATCGGGCGCCGCGGCGGTTCGGGGTGACCCCGCCGCCCACACGGATCGTGGTGCTCATACGAGAATTGTAGTTGACACTACAAGACAACTTCTGTAATGTACGCTACAAGTCTTGGAAATGCAGCTAGGAGGAAAGAAGAATGCGTGAGGAGCAAGTGCCCGTCCTGATCGTCGGCGGCGGCGGCGGCGGACTTACCGCGTCGATGTTGCTGGCCCGCCTGGGCGTCGAGCACCTCCTCGTCAGCGCACGGCCGACCACGTCCGCCCTGCCGAAGGCGCATGTCCTCAACCAGCGCGCTATGGAGGTGCTGGAGGACTGTGGCGTGGCGGACGCGGTCGCCGAGCGGAGCACGCCCGCTGACCAGATGGCGGCCACCGCCTACTACGCCGGCTTCGCAGGTCCCGAGGAGCAGTACGGAAGGCAGATCGCCCGGCTCGAGTCGTGGGGCGGCGGCGGCGACAACGACAACTGGCGCGCGGCCAGCCCGTGGTGTCAGCTAAACCTGCCGCAGATCCGCCTCGAGCCAATCCTCAAGGCCGGCGCCGAGCGGCTGTCACCCGGCCGTATCCGCTTCAACCACGAGCTGCTCGCGCTGGAGCACGACGCCGACGGCGTCAGCGCGCGGGTTCGCGACAACGGCAGCGGCGAGGAGTACGCGGTCCGCTCCGACTACCTGCTCGGCGCGGATGGCGGCCGGCGCTGCGCGGGCGAGCTCGGCGTGCAGTACCAGGGCCTGGGAGTGGTGACGGAGACCGCGACCCTGCACGTGTCGGCGGACTTCTCGCGCTGGGCGCGCGACCCCGAGGTCCTCATTCGGTGGATCGCGTCGCCTCAGGCCGGGACGCTGATCGTGATGGTGCCGATGGGGCCGGAGCGCTGGGGGCCGGACTCCGAAGAGTGGGTCATCCATCTGAACTACCCGGTCAACGATCCCCGGGCACAGTCGGACGAGCGCGTCGAGGCCGACGTTCGCAACGCGATCGGCCTGCCCGACCTCCCGATGAAGATCCACAAGATCACGCGCTGGTCGGTCGACGCCGTGATGGCGTCGGCCTTCTCCGTCGGTCGCGTGCTCCTGCTCGGCGACGCGGCTCACCGCCACCCCCCGACCGGCGGGCTCGGCCTCACGAGCGCGATCCACGACGCCCAGAACCTGTGCTGGAAGCTCGCCGCCGTGCTCGCCGGCACCGCCTCGCCCGACCTGCTCGACACCTACGAGCCCGAGCGGCGCTCCTCCGACGAGCGCAACGCCCAGCGCTCGCTCGAGAACGCGGTCAACCAGTTCGCGATCATCAACGCCCTCGGCATCGCGCCCGAGAAGACCGGCGAGGAGAACTGGGTGCAGCTGCGCCGGATGTGGAGCGGCCTCGAGGAGGACGCCGAGCACCGCGCGGCGGTGCTGCGGGCGATCCGGATGCAGTCGATGGAGTTCAACGAGCTGAACATCGAGTTCGGCTACAGCTACGACTCCGCCGCTGTGGTGCCCGACGAAACCCCTGTGCCGCAACCCGCCGACGACATCCGCGTCTACGAGCCCTCGACGACACCGGGCGCGCCGCTCCCGCATGCGTGGATCGACGACGAGGACGGCGTCCGGCGGCCGATCAAGGACCTGGTCGGCCCCGGGCGCTTCCTGCTCATCGCGGGCGAGGACGGCGCGGCCTGGTGCGAGGCGGCCGAGCAGCTGGCCGACGCCGGCGTTCCGCTCGACGCCGCCCGGATCGGTCACATCGACGGCGACCTCTACGACCCGCGCTGCATGTGGCTGCGCCACCGCGGCATCGGCCGCGACGGAGCGGTGCTCGTCCGTCCCGACCGCTTCATCGGCTGGCGCAGCATGACCGCTTCCGACCAGCCCGTCGAGGAGCTTGCCGATGCGCTCAGCCGGATCCTCGCCCGGCCCGTCGGCGTTACGGCCGCAACGGCGTGAGCAACATGGAGCCCGAGGTCGACATCGCGATACGGCGTGGGCGCCGTGTCCACGCAGCCACGCACGTCTTCGGGAGCGTTCCGTCTCGGGAGGGCCTGCCGGCGTTGGTCGCCGATTTGCGGGCGCAGCTGGCCCTGAAAACCCCACCCCTAGCAGTGACGGAGATCTAGATGTCGGATTCCGTAATCCACCCGAGGTTCCACCACTTCAACCTCAAGACCACCCGCCTGCAGGAGATGATCGACTACTACTCGGTCCTGGTCGGCGCCGAGGTCATCTTCCGCGACGACGTCGGCGCGTGGCTGAGCAACGACGAGGCGAATCACCGGATCGCCCTGCTCGCCTTTCCCGGATTCAGCGACGACGCCGACAAGGAGAACCACACGGGGCTGCACCACACCGCGTTCGAATACGGCAGCTTGGACGACCTCAACTCGAGCTACCTGAGGCTCAAGGAGGCCGGGATCCAGCCCGCGTTCTGCATCGACCACGGGATGACCTTCTCCTACTACTACGCCGATCCCGACGGCAACTACATCGAACTTCAGGTCGACAACTTCGGCGATTGGTCCAGGTCGACGGAGTGGATGAGGACCTCCGAGGCGTTCAAGGCCAACCCGATCGGCGTCTTCGTCGACCCCGACCGGGTCGCCTCGGACCATGCCGAGGGCGTCTCGTTCGAGGAGATCCACGCGAAAGCGATGGCGGGCGGCTACTCGCCCGAGCAGGCTCCGGTCGAGATCCCGGAGGCGTCATGAAGATCTGCAGATTCGAGATCGACGGGCAAGCACGCCGCGCCATGGTGGCGAACGGTGACGTCCTCGATCCTGAGAGCGGCGATCGCTACCCGGTCGAAGGGGTGCGGCTGCTGGCTCCGGTGCAGCCGCGCAAGTTCCTCGGGATCGGGCTGAACTACGCCGACCACATCGCCGAGAGCGGCATGGAGGCGCCCGAATTCCCGGTCTTCTTCAACAAGCAGGTCACCTGCGTGGTCGGGCCGGGGGACGATGTCCACATGCCGCGCGTGTCAAGCCTGCTCGATTACGAGGGGGAGCTGGCGATCGTAATTGGCAACCGCTGCCGCCACGTCCCGGAGGATCGCACGCACGAGGTGATCGCCGGTTACACGATCACGAACGACCTCTCCGTGCGCGACTGGCAGCTGCGGACGCCGACAATGACGATGGGCAAGTCCTTCGACACCCACGGGCCGCTCGGGCCCTGGATCGTCACCGCCGACGAGCTCGGCGACCCGCACGCGCTCGCGATCAGGACCTATGTCAACGACGAGCTGCGCCAGGACGGCAACACGAGCGACATGATCTACGACTGCTTCCAGCAGGTCGCGCACCTGTCCGAGGCATTCACCCTCGAGCCCGGCGACGTGATCGCGACCGGGACGCCGGCCGGCATCGGCGCGGTACGGCAGCCGTTTCCCGAAGGACTGCTGAAGGTCGGCGCCACGGTCCGGATAGAGATCGACGGGATCGGCACGCTGGAGAACACGGTCGTGGCCGAGCCGGAGGGGTTCGTCGCTCCGGCGGCTGAGAAGGTGCCGGCGTGAGCGACCTGACCGACGAGCTCCGCGCCTTACTCGACGCGCACCGCGTTGGGGTGCTCGCAACGATCGCCGCCGAAGGCAAGCCGCGCCAGTCCGTCGTCTATTACGCGCGCGACGGCGACCGCCTGCTGATCTCGACCGAGTCGAAGCGCTGGAAGGCGCGTGACGTCCAGCGCTCGGGCTGGGCGTCTATCTGCGTGCTGGGCCACGAGCAGCCCTACCCGTCGGCGGTGTTCTCGGGCCGCGCGGAGATCCTGACCAAACACATCGGTCCGGCCACGGCCGCCGTCATGCAGCGCATCGCCGGTATGGAGGAGCCACCCGAGCCCCAGACCGACGAAGCCCTCGCGGCAATCGATCGCGTGATCCTCGCGATCACGGTCGAGCGAGTCAGCGCCGCGAACTACATCCCGGCCGCGGCGACGGCCGGCGAGGCCGGCGATGAGCACGACTGAGCTCGCGCTCCCGCAGTCTCGGGTCGCGGGCGTGGTGAACGGCGTCATCGACGCATCCCACCGGCTGACGAAGCCGCTGTTCCTCGACGTCGACAACGTGCCGCCGGAGGGGCCGTTCATGCTGGTCGGCAACCACCAGCTGCTCGGGATGCAGGACCTGCCGTCGCTCGTCCGCGGCCTCGAGGTGGAGCGCGGAGTGCGGGTGAGGGGGCTAGCCGATCGCTTCCACTTCATGGTCCCGGTCTGGCGAAGCATCTTGACGAGCTGCGGAGCCGTGCTCGGAACGCGCGAGAATTGCGCTGCCCTTCTCGCCGCCGGCGAAGCCGTACTGGTGTTCCCCGGCGGCGCGGGCGAGGTCTACAAGCACCGCGACCAGTGCTACCAGCTGCTGTGGGGGGAGCGCACGGGCTTCGCCCGGATGGCAATCGCGGCCGGCTGCCCGATCGTCCCCTTCGGCGCCGTAGGCGCCGAGGACAGGTTTCGGGTACTCGTCGACACCGATCAGCGGGTGGCCGCGCCGGTCCGCGCGTTGATGCGGCGGGTCGCGGGCCGCAGCGACGTCGGCACCCTACTGGTGCGCGGCAGTGGGCCGGTCGGCTTGCCGCGGCTCGACCGGCTCTACTTCCGCTTCGGGGCGCCCATCCCGACGACGCCATGGGCGGGCCGCGCAGACGATCCCGAGGCGCGAGCGGAATGCCGCGACGTCGTCAAGGCCGAGGTGGAAGCGCACATCGATTACCTGCTCCGGCTCCGCGACGGCGACCCGCAGCGACGGTTGCTGCCCCGAGCTGTCAGCGGAGTAAGAACGGCCCTCCTCCGCTACGGCGGACAAGTCATGCGGTACGGGTGATGACGACACTCTGGATCGTTCAGGCGCTGCTTGCGGCGACGTCCTCATCACCGGCGCGACGAAGCTCAGGCAGCCGCGAGAGAAGATGGCGTGGGGCCGATGCGATGGGCCGCTGACGTGAGCGACACACAGTTCCGCACCATCGGCCTGCTCGAGCTCCTCGGCGCGGCCGGGCTAATCCTTCCCACGGCGCTGCACGTCGCCGCGGGCATTACGCCGCTCGCCGCGACGGGGCTCGCACTCACCATGGTCGGCGCGATCGCGACGCACCTCCTCCTCGGCGAGACGACCCGCCTCGCGGCGCCGATCGTCCTACTCGTGCTCGTGTTGCCGATCGCGGTCGAACGCGCCGGACCGCACAGCCTCTGACCGCTCTAGCCTCCTGCCATGGACCCGCAGATCGCTTCGGATCCCGAGACACCGGAATGGGTCAACGAGCTGGGCAGCATCGACAGTGCCGTCTACGCGGCGATCGCGCAGACGCCGAGCCCGGCATTGGACCGCGGCTTCCGCCAGGTATCCCGCGCCGCGGACCACTCGATGCTGTGGCTGGGGTGCGCCGTGGCGCTCGCGCTTCTTGGCGGTAGTGGGGGCAGGCGAGCCGCCGGCAACGGCTTAGCGTCGGTGGCGTTGACGTCCGCCCTCGTTAACGGCGTGCTAAAGCCGTTTGCCGGCCGGCGGCGTCCCGAGCGGACGGGGCACCACGTGCCGCTCGGGCGCCATGTGAGAATGCCTCTGACGAGGTCCTTCCCGTCCGGCCACGCGGCGTCCGCGTTCGCGTTTGCGACCGGCGTCGCCATGACGGCTCCCGGGGCGGGCATCGGGCTGATGGCGCTGGCTGCAGTCGTCGCCTACTCGCGCGTCCATACCGGCGTCCACTATCCCGGGGACGTGGTTGCCGGGTCGGTCACCGGGACAGCCCTTGCCCCAATCGCGGTGACCGCGCTCGAACGCCGGCGCGGCGCCCGCTGGGGCGCTGCCTAGCGCTCAAGATCGGGCCCCACTGGGCAAGCGCGCCGCGGGCGTCCCATCGCCTCGTGCACCACCAGCACATCGCATTTCGCCGAGCGGACGACGTGGCTGCTGGTCGAGCCGAGGAGGTGATGCGGCCCCGCGTCGGCGGGCCAGGGCGACGACGTCGGCGTCGACCTGCTCCGCGGCGGCGAGGATCTCGCTCGCGGCGTTGCCGCCCCGGGCGAGCGGCTCGCTTGGCGGCCCGATGGCAGAGCTCACGCCAGGCTCGGGCATGACGTTGACGACCGTGAGGCGGCGGGCGAGCTCGGCGGCGTGTTCAAGCGCCGCCGGGCGGACTCGGAGCCGTCGTACGCCACCAGTACGTTCCTCACGCGCGCAGGTTCGCACTATCCGGTGACCGCGGAAGATCATCAGGAATGGATGACGACGAGTCACCCAGTCGTCCCTCAATCTCCTCGGCGGTAACCGACCAGGAGGTTCAAATGGCACTGTCGGACGATTTGACTAGGCTCGCGGCCCGGGCGAAGGAAGCGGAGGACCGTGCGGCAGCGGCGCGGGACGAGGCTCGAGCGGACCTGGAGCGCGAGGTCTCGTCGGCCCGCGCCTCGTCCGAGGCTGAAGCGGAGAAGCTGAGCCAGGCGGCCGATGAGGCCGACGCGAGGATATCGGAGTGGTGGGCCGGCGTGCAGAAGTCTTGGAACGAGCACGTCAAAAACATCCGCGAGGATGTCGAGGGCAAGAAGGCGGAGCGCGACGTGCACCGGGCCGAGAAGCGGGCCGACCATGCAGAGGACTACGCGGAGGAAGCGATCGCGTTTGCGTACTCGGCGGTCGTGGAGGCCGAGTATGCGGCGCTCGACGCCGTCCTCGCGAGGATGGACGCCGAACAGCCGGCGAAGGACGCCGGCGCCACCGCGTGAGCGAGGGCCCGATCATGACCGAACACGCCACACCACAAGAGTTTGGGGCGCCGGGTATCGCGCCCGGGTTCCGCGAGGCGACGCGTGAGGTCACCGGTTACTGGTGGCTCTGGCTCGTAACCGGGATCGTTTGGGTAGTCATCTCGCTGGTGATTCTCCAGTTCGACGCCGCCTCGGTCACGACCGTGAGCGTCCTCCTCGGGCTCATGTTCGTCTTCTCCGGCATCCAGAACATCATTCTGGCGGCGGTGGGGGACGGGGCGACGCGCTGGGTCGCGGCGATCTTCGGCGCGCTCTTTCTGGTCGCCGCGATCGTCTGCTTCATTGACCCGAAGGGCACGTTCGCGGCGCTGGCGGACATTCTTGGCTTCCTGTTCCTGCTCGTCGGCGTCTGGTGGATCCTGTGGGCGTTCCTGGAGAGGGCGGTCAACCCCTACTGGTGGCTGACCCTGATCGGGGGCGTCCTGATGATGATCCTTGCGTTCTGGACTGCGGGTCAGTTCTTCATTGAGAAGGTGTACGTGCTGCTCATCTTCGCTGGAATCTGGGCGCTGATGGAAGGCATCGCAGACATCATCCGCGCGTTCGCGGTCCGCCAGCTGCACAAGGAGGTCTAACGGGCCGCGAAGACCCAGCTCGCCTTCGTGCCGAAGCTCCACAGCGCCCGGTTCTCTTCATCAACCCCCGATCCGGGGGCGGGACGGCTGTGCGTGCGGGCCTTGCCGAGGCGGCCAGGAAACGGGGCATCGACCCGGTTGTCCAGACGCAGGGGGAGGAGCTGGGTGCCCTCGTCGAGTCGGCGGTGGCCGGCCCGGCCGACGCGCTCGGGATGGCGGGCGGAGACGGTTCGCTTGCTCTCGTGGCATCGGTTGCGAGCGCCCACGGACTCCCGTTCGTCTGCGTTCCCGCCGGGACGCGCAACCACTTCGCCCGCGACCTCGGCTTGGCGGCGAAACGATCTGGTGGCGCGCTCGACGCGTTCAACGATGCGCAGGAGCGCCGCATCGACCTTGCCGAGGTCAACGGGCGCGCGTTCCTGAACAACGTCTCGCTCGGGATCTACGGAGTCGCCGTGCAGCATGCGGGCTATCGCAGCGCGAAGGGCCGCACGCTGCTCGCAACCGCGGCCGAGGTGCTGGGTCCGAGCTCTGAGCTGCCGGGCGTCCGCCTCGTCGACGACCGCGGCGTCGCCCACACGGATCCCGCTGTCGTGCTGGTGTCCAACAACCCCTACGCCTTGGAGCGTCCGCGGTGCGCCGGGACTGCGCCCGGCGCTCGACAGCGGACGGCTCGGAGTCGTGGTGCTCTTCAAGCCAGGCCACCCCTGGCGCGGTCCCGGCCGGGGCTGGACCGCGTCATCCCTCCGAGTGACCGTCGCCGGGCCCGTCGCCGCGGGCGTCGACGGGGAGGCCGTGCGTCTCGCGACGCCCGTTCGCTTTGCGATGCGGGCGAGAGCCCTGCGCATGCGGGTTCCGCTCATGCGGACCAGCTGAGGCCGACCTCGACCTCGATGCGATCGCCGTCCGTCTTGCTCTCGCGCTTCAGGCGCACCTCCGCGGCGATCGGCACCCTGACCTCCTCGCCTCCGGCCCTCAGCTCGAGCGTCCCACCGACCGTCAGTGCGTAGGCGAGGTCCGCCAGGCGCTCGGCGGCCTCCTGAGGCGAGAGGCGCTCCTCGTAACTGAAGCCGGTCACGCTCGGTCCCCGCTCGTCAGTCCGCGAGCATGCCGGCCATTGCGCGCATCCCGACGGACATCAGCCGCGATCCGGGCTCCGGCGTGGAAGGGCTCGCCGGCGGCAAAGCGCATCAACAGATAGGAGGCGAGCACCCGCTTGCCCATTTAGACGAGGTTCGGGCGGAGCACGAACTCGCGCTGGCTCGCAAACGAGCTGGAGATCGAAGCGCCCCGAGAGACGCGTGTCGAGCAGGAACGCAGCTTCGAGAGCGGCCAGGCCAGCCCCGAGGACGAGGACACGCGGCGGGGAGCTCAGGTCCCCCTACCAGGCCAGGCATCCTGAGGCCCCGTCTGCGTCCACCCGATCAGCTTGAGCGTGGGCGGGGTGAGCCGTCGTCACGCAAATCGCGTGATTCGGCCGCTGAGGGGGCCCTGGGCGCCGGACGCGGCGACCTCAGGGGGCCTGATCTGCGGCGTCGTCGGCGGCGATCAGGGCCCGCCGCGAGGCCGTGGCCTCTTCGGCGACGATGCCGATTGCGGCTGCGGTCGGGACGCCGATGATCGCTCCGACGATCCCGAACAGCGATCCGAACACAAGGACGCTGACCAGCACTGTAAAGCCGGAGATGTTGGCTGCCTTGCCGATGATGGTCGGCTGCAGGACGTAGTTCTCCACCTGCTGGTAGACGAAGATGACGATCACGAAGGCGACCAGAGCTCCCGGGCTGACCGAGAGCGCGACGATGCCGATGATGATGCCGGCGAGAAGCGCCCCCACATTCGGGATCAGGTCGAGGATGCCCGCGATGAGCGCCAGCGCCAGCGCGTAGGGGAGTCCGAGAATCACTGCCGTGATCCCGTAGACGGTTGCGCAGATCACCGAGATGGCGAGGTTGCCAAGCATGTAGCGCGACGTGGTGGTGATGACGCGATCGGTGACCCGCTCGACGCGCTCGCGCTTGTCGCGATGGAGGAGGGCGCCGACCGCGGACCGGGTTCGGGGGAGCTCGATCAACCCGAACAAGGTCAGGAAGGTGACCGAGAGCACGAACGTGACCACGCCGAACGCCGAGATTCCGACGTGCGTCAGGCCGCCCGACACCTTGGCGGCCCCGCCCGTGATGGCGTCGGCGTGGTCCCTCAGGGTGTCCAGCGAGCTGCTGCCCCGGTTGATGAACCGTCCGAGATCACTCTGGCGCGCCTCGCTCACCAACCGCGGCAGGTTGTGGCTGAAGGCGCGCACGCCATGGATGAGAGGCTGAAGCAAGATCAGCAACGCCACGGCGGTGACGACGACGATCCCGATTACGAGCAGCGACGAGCAGATCGCCCTACGCCATGGGAGTCGCCGCTCCATCACATCGACCACCGGCGTCAGAACGGCGACGCTGAAGATGGATACGAGGATGAGCAGCAGGACGTTTCCGATGGAGGCCAGTGCCCAGGCCAGCGCGACCGCGGCGCCGACGAGCAGGATCGTCCGGACCGAGATGGACACCGAAAGCTCGCGCCGGCGCGGTTCCTCGGCAGGCGAAGAGCGAGCGGCGCCCATGTCGTCGCTTGATAGCGGCGAGGCCGGACGAAGCCGGCGGCGTCCTGTTAGCGCGCTGCCGGCGTCTGGACGAGCAGGCTGAGCTCGCGGGCGCGCGCGACGGCCTCGCTGCGGGAGTGGGCGTCGAGCTTGGCGTAGATGTGGCGCAGGTGCGTCCTCACCGTGTTCGTGGAGACGAACAGCTCGGCGGCGATCTCGGGCGACCTCAGGTTGCTAGGCAGGTATCTGAGCACGCGCAGCTCGGCCTCGCTGAGCTCGTCCCGCAACGGCATCGTCTCGCGCTTGGACGGCGGTGAGGTTCCAGCTAGCACGTCAAGGATCGTCGTAAGCAGGGCGGCATGGGCGGTGCGGTGCCTGGGATGGCGCTCCAGCAGCTCTCGAACCGGCACGAGCAAGAACTGCAGGATCAGCCTGTCCCACTCGGCCAGCTCGAGCGCGCGCTCGATCGACGCCTCGGCCGGGCGTCGCTCGCCGAGTCGGTCCCGGGCGGCAGCGTCGAGCAGGAGCGCGTGGACGGTCGCTCGGCGCCTGTTGAGTACCTGCGCGGAGCCGTCGACCGCCGGCGCCGGCACGTCGACGATCATCGGTGCCAGTACCTCCAGCGCATCCTGCGGACGCCCTTCCGCCAAGCCGAGCGTCGCCGCAGCGATGCGCATTCCGGCCCCGTCCCGCTCCTCAGCGTCGAGGGCGGCGAGCGCGGCGCGGGCCGCCGCCGTCGCTCCCATCAGGACCTGCGTCTGCACGATCCAGCCGCGCACCTCCACTGGGAGCACGTGCTCCTGCGCTAGCAGGTGCCCTGTGGTCTCAGCGGCGCGGAACTCGGCCAGCGCCTCCTCGAACCGGCTTTGCCCAAGCCGCACGAAGGCGCGGGCGTAGTGGAGCACGGGCTCTACCTCGAACTCTTCCGCCGACGGTTGCACAGGCTCCACCCGGTCGAGCCACCGCCCGGCCTCGGCGATGCGCCCCAGCCACGCGAGCGCGGCTGCACCCGCTGCGACGGCCGGAGTGACGATGCGATGGCTTCGCCATCCGTGCATCTCTGCGATCGTCACCGCTTCCTCGCTCAGCCGCAGCCCGACTGGGACCGGGGAGCCGCTGAAAGCGGCCGCCAATGCCAAGTGGCCCAGGCACCCGATCTCGAGATATGGCCGTTTGATGCGACGGACGAGCGCCAGCGCCTCTTCGAGGTGACGGCGGGCGTCGTCCAGGTGCAGCGACCAGAGCTCGGCGATGCCGAGATTCATCAGCGCGGAGGCGCGATAGTCGCTGCTGCGCGCAAGGTCGTCGCCGGTTAGCGCTTGAAAGGACAGCATCGCCTGCTTCGCAGTGGCGAGATCCGCGCGCTGACAAGCGAGCCAGAGCCTCGCGCTGGCCAGCCGCAGCTCGAACAGTCGTCGCCGCTCGTCCGGTACGATCGCGGCCAGTCGCTCTGCGACGGCGATGCGAGCCGCGCTCTCGTCGAGCAGGCCGTCGTAGAGCCGAGCGGTGGCGAAGGCCAGCGCCAGCTCTGCATCCGCCTCGGGCGCGCCGGCCGGGAAGGCGGCCAGCAGCGCGCGGAGCGTCGCCTTGCGGCCGTCGAACACCAGTTCGACGTAGCTGTCGGCGAGCAAGCGAGTGGCGAGCGTCCACTCGCCCGCCGCCTGCGCGTGCCGGACCGCCTCGACCGGGTACCCGTGTTGCTCGTGCCACTGTGACGCCGCGCGGCGCAGCGAGTCGATGATTTCAGGGGAGGTCCGGCGCAGCTCCAGTTGCAGCAGGTCCGCGAACAAGTGGTGGTAGCGAAACCACGACCGGGCCACGTCGAGTGACACGACGAAGGCGTTGGCGTCCTCGAGGCTTTGCAGGATCGCCTCTGAACCCGTGCCGCCGGTGAGAGCGTCGGCGAGCGGCCCGTTGATGCGCTCGAGGATCGAGGTGCGCAGGAGCAGCTCGCGTACCTCTGGTGGCTGCCGTTCCAGGACTTCGGCCAGCAGGTAGCCGGCGACGGTGCGCTCGCTGCCGGAGAACTCGGTGACGAAGCGCTCCGGGTCCGGGTGGTCGGCGAGCGAGATCGCGGCCAGGCGCAGGCCGGCAGCCCATCCCTCGGTCCGTTCGTGCAACAAGGCCACGCCGGCCTCGGAGAGCTCGATCCCGACCGCCTCCAGGAGCTGCCGACCCTCCTCCGGCGAGAAGCGCAGGTCGGCTCCCCGCAGTTCCATCAGGCGACCCGCGAGGCGCAAGCGATGCAGCCGGAGCCGGGGATCCTCGCGCGTCGCGAGCACCACCCTAACTGGCGGCGGCAGGCGCGCCAGGAACAGCTCCAGCCAGCGAAGCGCGTCGGCCGACTTCAGCTCGTGGAGATCGTCGATCACCAGCAGGATCGGCTCCTCCAGCGAGGCGAGGTCGGACAGCAGCCGCTCGACTGCGGCCTCGCCCCGAAAGCTCGGCGAAGGGCTCACGCGCGACACCAGGTCGCCGCCTTCGACCACGGCCGCGGACGCGTCGATGAGAGACAGCCAGAACCGCTGAGCATCCCTCTCGCCGCGCTCGACCGATACCCAAGCGACGCGCTCACCGAACCCCTCGACGTCAACCCACGAGCGCAATAGCACCGACTTGCCGCTTCCGGCGGGCGCGCAGACGAGAACCACCCCGCCGGGCGCGGCCGCCGACAACCGCTCGAAAAGCGCTTGGCGCCGAACCAGCCCGCGTTCTGCAGGCGGGCGCTCCAGAGTGGCTTCGTGGGTTGTCGGAGTTTGATCCACCCGCAAGCAAGGAACCGTGTCTCGGGTACGGCCGGAGCCCGTGACCCGCCTTCAAGCATCCCACACGGCATCGGCCGGAGCGAGGTCGGCTACCCGGCGACGGTCAGCACGCCCAGGGTGAGCACCGACGCCGCGATCAAAGCCAGGAAGACCCCGGTGACGATTCGGCCCGGTCGTCGGAGCGCCTCGTCGCCCATCACCGACGCGTCGGAAGCGAGCGAGCGCATGACCGGGAGCATGACGAGCAGGAGGACGGCGTTGAGCGCCTGGGACAGGAAGAGGATCTGGATCAGAGGCGCGCCTGGAATCAGGACGAGGCCGCCGGCGATCAGGACGACGGCCGCGTAGCTGAGGTAGAACAGGGGCGCTTGGGCGAAGCTGTCATCGATTTCGGCGGGCTTTCCCGCCGCCTCGGCTATCGAATAGGCGGTCGACAATGGGACCACGGCGGCGGCGAGCAGCGCGGCGCCGAGGAACCCGATCCCAAACAGCGTCGACGCCGAACGGCCGGCGAGCGGCTCGAGCGCCCTGGCGGCGTCCCCATGACGCGCGCGAGCTCGAACGCGCTGACGCCCGCGGCGAGCGCGTCGCTGGCGAACGTGGAGCGCAGGCGCCACTACGGCACGCTGCTCGACGGCGCGACGGCCGGGATCGCCGGGCGCCTCGACACGCTCGACGCCGAACGCGACCGGGCCAGGGCCGAGCGCTGAGGGCGTCTGGGCCACTACCGGGCCAGGGCCCCTACGGGTGGGAGCCGGGCGACACGGCCCGGCTTCCGATCGCTAGCAGGGAAGAACCTGTGACGCGCCCGAGAGGATTCGAACCTCTGACCTTCGGTTCCGTAGACCGACGCTCTATCCAGCTGAGCTACGGGCGCGAGTGCCGCCCAGTCTAGCCCGGGTTTGATGGGCCAGCGGCGGCGGAGTAGCCTCGCAGAGCACCGACGTTTGGGGGGCAGTCATGAAGGGCAGGAGACTCGCGCGGGCTCTCGTCGTCGGATGCTGCCTCGCA
The DNA here is from genome assembly GCA_963797015.1 of uncultured Actinomycetes bacterium. Classification (GTDB taxonomy): domain Bacteria; phylum Actinomycetota; class Thermoleophilia; order Solirubrobacterales; family Solirubrobacteraceae; genus JBBPZA01. The sequence continues at coordinate 70,878 of CAWCNV010000007.1, forward strand.
GCGACGCTTGCGATCGCCGGTTGCGCAGGATGGGTCGCGCAGTCGACGCAGAACCCCTCGAGCGCCGGGAACGCGTTCAGGGCCGTCTCGTGCGCGGACGTCACGGATTGCATCGCCGTCGGATCCTCCGATCCCAACGGCAACTCATCGCCGCTGGCTGAGCGCTGGGACGGCCGCAAGTGGACTGTGCTGCCTGCCATCAGCGTGCCCGGAACGCGCAGCGGCCAGCTCAGCGGCGTGTCCTGCAGCTCGGTCGACGCGTGCACGGCGGTCGGGACCTACGTTGCCACCGCAAACAACGCCTTGACCGGGTTCGCCGCGCGCTGGAACGGCAGCTCGTGGACGCTCCAGTCGATCCCGGCTCCGGCCGGCTCGGTCGGGACGGACCTGCATTCCGTGTCGTGCTCGTCGGCGACGAGCTGCGTCGTGGTCGGCGAAGACCTACAGCTGTTCGGGCGGCTCAGCGCGCCGGTCACGCTCGCCGAGCACTGGAACGGGAGCACCTGGACGGTCGAGCCGACGCCGCATCCCGCACCCGACCAGGAGTATCTGGTCGGCGTGTCGTGCGCGGCGCCGGACGCGTGTACCGCGGTCGGGCTCTACACCGTCTTCGGGCGCGAGAATCCGCTGGCCATACGCTGGGACGGGAGCTCCTGGAAGTCGCAGGCGACGCCCAAGCCCGCCGACGCCGTCGCCGGCCAATTCGAGGGGGTCTCCTGCCCAACACAGGTGGTCTGCACAGCCGTCGGGTTCAGCGAGACGACCACCACCGTAGACACGTTGGTCGAGCGTTGGAGCGGCGGCGCCTGGGCGATTCAGGCCAGTCCGACTCCCACCGGGCTCCCGAGCCAGTTGCTCGGAGTCTCATGCCCCACGGACTCGCGCTGCTCGGCCGTCGGCGAGCACCTGACGACCCCCACCGGCAACGAGACCACGCTCGCTGAGCGCTGGAACGGCTCGACGTGGACCATCGAGCCCTCCTCGCTCCCCGCCGGAAGCGGAGCATCCGGCCGATCGTGGAGCGCCTCGTGCCCGACGAGCACCGCGTGCACCGCCGTCGGGTGGTGGGGTCTGGACACAGGCGGGCTGCGCACGCTCGCGCAGGTGCGCCTCGACTCGGCGACGCAGGCCCGCTAGCGCGACGGGCCGGACCAGAACGCCTGGTCGGCTTCGCCAAGCGCGCCCGCGGGCGGGCCGTTGGCGCACCACTCCGCGGCGATCGCTCCCCACGGAAGCTCCGCTTTGAGCGGAGCCAGGGCGGCGGGCAGGGTCGCCTCGGCGCGGCGCTGGAGCAGGTCCGCGGGCGGTAGGACGAACGCGTCGATGAACGGCGCGAGGTCGCACTCGATCGCTCGCAGAGCGCCGCGGATCAGGTCGTCGTCGACTCGCACAGAGCGCCCGGCGTCCACGGCCCAGCCGGCGGTCGCCAGCGCCGCAGCCAGCGCCGCCTCGAAGTCGACGGCGGAACGATCGGGCAGGTAGCCGAGCTCGACCAGCGCCTCGCGCGCGGCCTCCGCGTCCCGCGCCGCGCCCGCCGCGAACACCCGCGCGTTGAGCGCGATCCGCCCACGGTCGACCGGCCCCGCCGCCCCGTAGTCGACCACGGCGACGCGGCCGTCCTCGCGCAGCAGCCAGTTGGCCGGGTGCGGGTCCGCGTGGACCAGGCCGGCGCGGTAGGGGCTTCCGCCGAAGAAGCGCAGCAGCGCCTCGGCGGCGCGGTCGCGCTCGGACTGGTCGAGGCGCGCGACCTCTGACGCATTCATCCCCTCGACCCACTCGGACACGAGCACGCGGCGCGTCGAGAGGCGCGTGTCGACCGCCGGCACGACCACGAACGGGTGACCTCTGTACGCGCGCGCGAAGGCCCGCTGGCGCTGGGCCTCGAGCTCGTGGTCGAGCTCGTCCAGCAGCTCCGCGCGCGCCCGAGCCGCCAGCCCGGCCGCGTCCAGCCGCGCCGACACCGCCGCGGCGAGGCGGGCGAGCGCGGTGACCGTCCCGAGGTCCGCGCGAATCGCCTCCTCCACTCCCGGACGCTGGACCTTGACCGCGACCGCCACGCCGTCCCGCGCCCGCACGCCGCGGTGCACCTGGCCGGTGGTCGCCCGCGCCCGCGGCGTCGCCTCGAGCTCGGCCAGCACCTCGTCCACCTCCTCATCCCACTCCTGCTCGAGCACCCGCCGCACCCGCCGCTCGGACATCTGCTCGGGCGGAGACGAGGACGACCGCGGCCGCAGCTCCTGCGGCAACAGCTCGATGCCCTCAGCCACCTTTCCCGCCAGCCCGCCCATCGCCCCGGCGAGCTCGAGGCCGCGGGCGACGGCGTCGCGCAGTGCATCGGAGCCGGGCACCGGCGGCAGGCTAGCCCGGCGCGCAAGTCGGGTAGGACCACCGCGAGCGCCGTGCCACACCTCCCGGCCCCCGACCGCTACGACGCCATGCCCTACCGCCGCTGCGGGCGCAGCGGCCTGCTGCTCCCGGCCATCTCCTTCGGGCTGTGGAACAACTTCGGCGACGACCGCCCGCACGAGACGAAGCGCGCGATCGTCCTACGCGCGTTCGACCGTGGCGTCACCCACTTCGATTTGGCCAACAACTACGGCCCGCCCGGCGGCTCGGCCGAGCGCGCCTTCGGCCGGATCCTCCGCGACGACCTCGGCGCCCACCGCGACGAGCTCGTGATCTCGACCAAGGCCGGCTACGACATGTGGACCGGGCCATACGGCGAGTGGGGGTCGCGCAAGTACCTGCTCGCGAGCCTCGACCAGAGCCTCGAGCGCATGGGAGTCGACTACGTCGACATCTTCTACTCGCACCGCTTCGATCCCGAGACGCCGCTCGAGGAGACGCTCGGCGCGCTCGACACCGCGGTGCGGCAGGGCAAGGCGCTGTATGCCGGCATCTCCTCCTACTCCGCCGCGCGCACCGCGGAGGCCAAGCGCATCCTCGACGAGCTCGGCACGCCGCTGCTGATCCACCAGCCGTCCTACTCGCTGCTCAACCGCTGGATCGAGTCGGAGCTGCTGGACCTGCTCGACCGCGAGGGGATCGGCTGCATCGTCTTCTCCCCGCTCGGCCAGGGGCTGCTCACGAACAAGTACCTCGAGGGCATCCCCGAGGGCTCGCGCGCGTCGCAGGAGGGCGGCTTCCTGGACCGCGAGCTGCTGTCCGACGACAACCTCGAGAGGGTCCGCGCGCTGAACGAGATCGCCCGCGCCCGCGGCCAGTCGCTGGCCCGGATGGCGATCGCCTGGACGCTGCGCGACCCGCGCGTGACCTCCTCCCTGATCGGGGCGAGCAGCGTCGGGCAGCTCGAGGACAGCCTCGGCGCGCTCGAGCGCCTGGACTTCTCCGAGGCCGAGCTGGCCGAGATCGACCGCTACGCGGTGGAGGGCGGGATCAACCTCTGGGCGGCGTCGAGCGACGCCTGAGCGCCGACCAGCTCAGCGCCGGTCGAGCACCGCCAGCAGGTAGGGGCTGCGCGCGCCGCCCTGCGCGGCGGCGCCGTCACGAAGCGCGGCGATCGAGTCCTCGCGCAGGCGCTCCCACTCGCCGGCGGGCTCGAGCAGCCGACGCGCGCCGACCCAGATCGGGTGCGAGCGCTCCCAACGGTCCCACACCTCCTCGGGCGTGCCGTGCTCGTGGACCAGCTCCCCGCTCGTGACCGCGACCCGGCCGCCGGGGCGCACCACGCGCGCCAGCTCGGTCGCCGCGCGCTCGGCGGGCGACGCGAAGATCACGCCGAACACTGACACCGCCGCGTCGAACTCCCCCATCGCCGAACGGCAGCTCCGCCCCGTCGCCGATCACGAACTCCCCTTCGGGCACCCGCTCGCGCGCCACGCCGACCAGCCGCGGAGAGGAGTCCAGCCCCACCACCCGCGCGCCCCGTTCCGCCGCGACCGCCGCGACATTGCCGTTGCCGCAGGCGACGTCGAGCACGCGCTCGCCCCCGGCCAGGCCGAGCGCGGCGACCGCCTCCTCCGCCGCCGGCGCCAGCTCCGAGGCCGTGTCCTCATAGCAGCCGACGCCCCACTGGTCCATGGATCGACGCTACATACTGCGCGCGTGGATTCAGAGCCGATCGCGCTCGTGCTGGCCGGAGGAGGCTCGCGCGGCGCCTACGAGGCCGGCGCGCTGAGCGTGCTGCTCCCCGAGCTCGAGCGCCGCGGGCAGCGCCCCTCGATCGTGGTCGGGACCAGCGCCGGCGCGCTGAACGCGGCCTTCGCGGCGGCGAACGCCGACCGCCCGGCCGCCGAGGTGATCGCCCAGGCGCTCGAGATCTGGTCGACCGTCGAGTACGGCGACGTGCTCGAGCCGCTGATCTCGCCGGGCTCGATCGGCAGGCTCGCCGGCTATCTGGGCGAGACGCTCGGGATCCCCGGCGCCCGCGTCAACTCGCTGCTCGACGCCTCACCGCTGCGCGACACGCTGTCGGAGCGGATCGACTTCGAGCGCATCGAGCGCAACGTCGCCGACGGCGCGCTGCGCGCGGGCGCGGTGGTGGCGACGTCGGCGCGCAGCGGGCGCAGCGTGGTCTTCCACGCCGGCGCCTCGGTCACGCGCCCGCGCGACGACCGGCGCGGGATCGACTACGCGCCCACCCGGCTCGAGGTCGACCACGTCCTCGCCTCGAGCGCGATCCCGTCGCTGTTCGCAGCCATAGAGGTGTCGCGACCGGCATCCTTCGCGGGCTGGTACCTCGACGGCGGCACGCGCCTCAACACGCCGATCAAGCCCGCGCTCGAGCTCGGAGCGCAGCGCGTCGTGGTCGTCGCGCTCAACTCGCTGGCGCGCGGGGACTCCGGCCCGCAGCGACCCGACGCGCTCGTCGCCGCCGGGCGGCTGCTCCAGGGCCTGCTCGAGGACCAGCTCCTGCACGACGCGCGCACGCTCGCGACGGTCAACGAGCTCGTCGCGGCGGCCGGCGGCGAGGTCCCCGATCCCGGCGGCGGGCGGACGAAGCGGATCGTCCCCAACATCGTCGTCGCACCGAGCGAAGCCGGCGAGATCGGCGTGCTCGCGCGGCGGGTCCTCCTGGAGCACTACTCCGACCTGCTCGACACGGTCCGCAACCGCGACGTCGCGCTGCTCGGCCGCGCCGTCGCCGGCGGCTCGGACGCCGCGCACGGCGAGCTGCTCAGCTACCTGTTCTTCGCGCCGGAGTTCACGCGCGCACTGATCGACATCGGAGCGCGCGACGCCCGGCAGTGGCTGGACGTCCCGCACGAGGACGGGATCTGGGCCGTCTAGCCCCGGCGCAAGAGACGCGCCAGCAGCCCGGGGGCTCGCGGCTCCACGTCCTCGCGCAGCGGCAGCCGCCCCGCGCGGCGTGCCTTGGACACACAGGCCGTGTGCGCGTGACGGCGTCGGGCGCCGTCGCCCTCGGGAAGCACGAGCAGGTGCTCGCTGAGCGCCGGCAGCATCCGGCCGCACAGGGGGCAGCGGTAGGTAGCGGGCTTGGTGCTCCCCGCGGGCCGGACCACGTACCAGCGGGCGTCTGTGAAAGCGGGCTTCGGCATCGAGAGCGTCGATGATCCCTGCTGCGGCCCGCGAGCGCTCGCCGCGGCCGGTACGGTGATCGTGCGCCAGGCGAACGAGAGGATCACCATGAGCGCCAAGTGGACTGCGCAGGACATCCCCGAGCAGACCGGCCGGGTCGCGGTGGTGACGGGCGGCAACAGCGGCCTCGGGCTCGTGACCGTACGAGAGCTGGCCCGAAGGGGAGCGCACGTGGTGCTCGCGTGTCGGAGCACCGAGAAGGGGGACGCCGCCGCGCGCGGGTTCGATGGAAGCGCGAACGTCGAGGTGCGCGCGCTCGACCTCAGCGCGCTGGATTCGGTCCGGTCGTTCGCGGCCGACCTCGGTCATGACCGCGTGGACCTGCTGGTCAACAACGCGGGGATCATGATGACCCCGCCCGAGAAGACGGCCGAGGGCTTCGAGCTGCAGCTCGGCACGAACCACCTCGGTCACTTCGCTCTGACCGGCCTGCTCCTCGACAGGCTCGGGCGAGCCGACGCAGCACGCGTTGTGACGCTCTCGAGCATCGAGCACAAGAGCGGCCATCTGGACTTCGACGATCTTCAGCGCGAGCGCAAATACACGCCCCGCTCCGCCTACCAACAGTCCAAGCTGGCCAACGCGGCCTTCGGACTGGAGCTCGACCGGCGCCTGCGCGCGGCGGGCTCCTCCACGATCAGCGTGCTCGCCCACCCCGGCTACTCGGCCACCAACCTCCAGAGCACGGGCCCGACCGGCCCCATGAAGGCGTTGCTCGCAGTGAGCAACCGCCTGTTCGCCCAGAGCCCGGACCGCGGCGCGCTGCCCACGTTGTACGCCGCCACCGCGCCGGGCGTGGAGGGAGGCGAGTACTTCGGACCCGACGGCTTCATGGAGGCGCGCGGACATCCCACCCGCGTCAAGGCGATCGCCGAGGCGCGGGATCCGGCAGTTGGCGAGCGTCTGTGGGAGGTCTCCGAGGAGCTGACGGGCGTCCGCTACGGGCTGCCGAGCGCGGCGTCCGAGACGGCCGCCTGAGCTATGAGCTCGCTCCCTCCCATCCTGCCCGAGTCGCCGGCCGTGCAGACGGCGCGCTGGCTGGCCCGGCCGATCGCCTTCATGGAGTCGTGCCGGCGCCGCTTCGGCGACGCGTTCAGCGTGCAGTTCCTCGGCTTCCAGACCCCGCTGGTGATGATCTCGCACCCCGACGCCGTGCGCGCGGTGTACTCGGGGCGCGAGAACGGGCTGCCGCCGGGGCGCACCGTCGCGCTGCGGCCCATCATGGGACCGCGCTCGGTGCTGCTGCTGGAAGGCGCCGAGCACCTGTCGCGGCGGCGCCTGATGCTGCCGCCATTCCACGGCGAGCGCATGCAGGCCTACGAGCAGACCGTGCGCGAGATCGCCGAGCGCGACATCGAGAGCTGGCCGCTGGGCGAGCCCTTCGCGCTCCATCCGCGGATGCAGGCGGTGACGCTCGAGGTCATCCTGCGCGCGGTCTTCGGCGTGGCCGACCCGCGGCGGCGCGAGCGCCTGCGCGAGCTGCTGCCGCGGCTGCTCGAGGACAGCGCGTCGGCGAGCCTCCAGTTCCGCACGCTTCTCGCGCGCCGCGTCGGGCGCGGCGGACCGCTCGCCGGGCTGGCCGCGCTCACGCGCGAGATCGACGACGCGCTGCTGGCCGAGATCTCCGAGCGCCGCTCCGATCCCGCGGCCGGCGAGCGCGAGGACATCCTGTCGCTGCTGACCGTCGCGCGCTTCGAGGACGGGTCGGCGATGGACGACCAGGAGATCCGCGACCAGCTCATCACGCTGCTGCTCGCCGGCCACGAGACGACCGCGACGGCTCTGGCGTGGACCGTCGACCTGCTACTGCACACCCCGGCCACACTCGAGCGCCTGACCGCCGAGGTCGACGCGGGCGAGGAGGACGCCTACCTGCGCGCGGTGATCCAGGAGTCCCTGCGTCTGCGTCCTGTCGTACCCCTCGCCGGCCGGCGCCTGGGCTCCGACCTCGAGCTCGACGGCTTCACGCTGCCGGCAGGAACCGACGTCACTCCGGCGATCTGGCTCACCCACACCCGCGCCGACCTCTATCCCGAGCCGTTCGCGTTCCGGCCCGAGCGCTTCCTCGAGTCCCCCCCGACCACCTACGGCTGGATCCCGTTCGGCGGCGGCGTGCGCCGTTGCCTCGGCGCGGCCTTCGCGGAGCTCGAGATGCGCGTGGTGCTGAACGCGATGCTGAGCCGCCGGGTCCTGCAGCCCGTCGGCTCGCGTCCCGAGCACGCGACGCGCCGCAACGTGACGCTCTCGCCGCGACGCCGCACGCGCGTACGCGCCGTGCCGCGCGCCGATCGGACGGCGGCGGCGAGCGACTCGCCGATCGCTGCCTAGCTGCCCGCGGGCGCCTTGACGGCGCTCGCCCTGACCCGCGCCCACTCGGCCTTGTGCGCGCGCTTGGCCGACTGGTAGTCGAGCAGCGCCTGCGGCGAGTCCACGTCGCCCAGCGTCGGGTGCGGCGGCACCAGCTCGCGGGCCGCCTCGACGCCGAAGCGCTTGGCCAGGACCGCACCCAGCGCCTTGACCTTCATCGCGCCGAAGCCGGGAAGCGCGGCCAGGTTGGCGCGCAGCTCGGATGCGTCGGCGGCAGTGGTCCACACGCGCCCCGCGTCACCGTCGTAGCGCTCGAGCAGGTGCGCGGCGAGGTCGTGGACGCGCCCGGCCATCGCCCCGGGGTAGCGGTGCAGCGCCGGCCGCTCGCGGAACACCGGCTCGAGCTCGGCCGACGCGAGCGTCTCGGCGTCGAATGCGCCGAGGCGCTCGCGCAGCACGAGCGGCCCGGCAAACGCCTTCTGCACCGACACCTGCTGGTCGAGCACGAAGCCGACCAGCAGCGCGAGCGGATCGGTGGCGATCAGCGCATTGGCCTCGTCGGAATCGGTGAAGTACAGGCGGTCGGGCACCCGTTGCTCCTATGTCAAGGCCAGCTTGTTGGCTGGGGCTTGGGGGGTGGTGGTCATGGTTCTCCAGATGGTGCGGGCGAGGTGGCGTTTGAGGCAACGAAGGGCTTCGATGCGTGTCTTTCCCTGGGTCTGCTTGCGCGTGAGGTAGGCACGCGCCGGCGGGTGGATCCGGCCCTGGGTGACAGCGATACGGTGGATCGCGCAGTTGAGTTGGCGATTGCCGCCGCGGTGCAGTCTGAAGCGATCGCTGCGGCCCGAGCTGGCGGGGATCGGCGCGATGCCGGCGTGACGAGCAAAGCGCGCGTCGGTCGCGAAACGATCGGCGCCGGCGGTCTCCGCGACGATCTTGGCGGCGCTCAGCGCTCCGCAGCCGGGCAGCTTGAGCAGCTGCGGGGCGTGGGCTGCGACGAGCAGGCTGATCTCGCGCTCGAGCTCGGCGCAGCGGCGGGCGAGCTGACGCAGGCGGACGACCTGCTCGCGGCAGACCCGAACGCGGGCCGTCTGTTCTGAGCGCGCCAGGCGCCGCGCGAGCCGATCGAGCCACTTGGCGCGGTCAAGCCCGCCGGCCGGCACACCGTCCTGGCCCCAGAGGTCGTGCAGATGCCAACGCAGCCGGCCCTGCAGCGCGGTGCGCTCACGGACGAGGTCCTCGCGGTGGTCAAGCAGCAACTTGATCTCAAGCGCCCGCTCATCGAGCTCTGCGGCAGGCAGCGACCCGACGCCCTCGCGCAGGGCCGCACGGGCCACGGCCACTGCGTCGATCAGGTCAGACTTACCGGCCTGACGAGCGGACCGACGCTGACCGGCCATCAGCCTCGGCGCGACCCGGACGACCCGCTCCCCGCGAGCGACGAGGAAGCGCTCCAGGCGACCGGAAACGTGCCGGCAATCCTCGATCGCCCACACCCGCTCTGACCCCAGCGCCCGGCCCCAGGCCAACAGCTCGGCGTGACCTGCACCCGACGCCCTAACCGTCTCGCTGCCTCCCAGCTCGCCCGTCGCGGCCTCAACCGCCGCCACGGTGTGCTCGCGCTTGTGTGGGTCCGCTCCGATCACGATCATCTGCTCCATCCCTTCGTTGGATGCCACCGGCGATGTGGACCTCCGGCGGACACACCTCAGTTGGGGCGAAGCCACGCTCCTATCAAGTCACGCCGGGGACCCTCGGGCGGTGGCGGGCGACACAACGGGTGTCGGTCAGACCTACTGGTCGACAGCGAGCCTACGAGTCAGCCCGCCACCGACCCGAGAACCAACCCGGCCGGTCGGACGTCACCACCCGGAAGCCCGAGCGTGACACTGACGCGATCGTAGCCGGGAGGCCTCCGGGTCAGCTCACCACTTCAGCTCGAGCTCGAGCTCCGTCTCGTCGCTCTCGACCTCCAGCTCGAGCTTGAAGTCGACCTCGTCGGGCACGTGGACCTTGAAGCGCAGGCCGCCGCGCTCGAACTCGATGTCGTTCTGCTTCGCCAGCCGGTCGGCGACGGCATGCAGGCGGGCCGCTGCGTCCTCGCGGCTCAGCCGCTCCTTCTCGGTGATCTCCACGATGTCCATCAGTTCTCCTTGGTGGTTGTGGTTGCAAGCTCGGGCCGCGGCTGCCGGCCGGCGGCGATGCGCGCCAGCGCGCGTGCTCCCTCCCACGCGCCGTCGGGGATCCCCGCCGACGGCGACGCACCCGGGTGTGCGCGCGCGATGCGGACACGCAGCGCCCCCGGGCGGATGACGAAGCGCAGCGGCGGATCTAGCATCAGCGCCTCCCCGTCGATACCGGCAGGCACAGGGTCGTGCGCGCGGATCTCGAAGGAGTGCGCGGACCACTCGCGCCACGGCCTCTGCGGCCGGCGGTGTCCGTCGCCGCGCTCCGGAGGCGGGCCGACCACAGTGATGCCCAGCAGTCCGTCGTCGATCCGCGGCCGCGTGCCCGAGCCGACCGGATGCCCCAGCCTGTAGCGGTTGTTCGAGACGAGGATCGCGGCGGCCGCATGCTCCTCGCCTCCTTCCGGCCCGTCCCAGCTCAGCGACAGGCTGCTGCCGGGCCCGAGCACGTCGGGGGCGGTGTCGAGCAGCGTTCGCAGCTTCGCCTCCCTGTACCCGGCGCGCTGCACCGCCTCGGCGTACAGCCCGAGCGAGACGTTGTTGACGAACACGCGGCCGTTGACCTCCGCGAGGTCGACGCGGCGCTCGCCGCCCTCGACGAAGGCGTCGAGCGCGCCCACGACGTCGTCGCGGTCCACGCCGAGGTCGAGCGCGAAGTGGTTGCGCGTCCCGGCCGGCACGCACGCGTACGGGAGGCCGCGCTCGGCCGCGAACGCGGCGACGACCGCCTGCGAGCCGTCGCCGCCGGCCATCGCGAGCGCATCGGCGCCGCCGGCGATCGCGTCACGGACGAGCTCCCGTAGATCGGTCCCGGGACCCAGCTCGATCGGCTCGATCCCGCGCCCGCGCGCCTGCTCGGGGAGCGCAAACCGCTCGGCCTTCCCGCCTCCCGAGCGCGGGTTGTAGAACAGCACCGGCTTACGCGGCCTGGGAGCCGCCGGCAGCCTGACGTGGACCACGAACGCCGCGCGGACGGAAGCGATCACGAGCACGAGCCCGGCGAAGACCAGCAACTGCGCGAGCGGCTCGCCCGAGGCCACGATCAGGGCCACGGCGCCCGCGAGCGCGAGCGCAGCGGCGATCATGCTCAGGGCGCGGACAGCGCCGCGACGCATGATCCCGAAGACGGCGAACGGGGCGGCGACGGCGAGGCAGGCGAGCACGCCAAGGCCGCGCGGGAACGAGTCGATCGCGACGACGACGGCGAGCGCCAACGTGCCCGCTCCGGCGAGCAGCGCAACGATCGCGGCAAGCCGGCGTCGCGTCATCAGCCCACATCGTGCCCAGCTTCGAGCCTCCCGCGCAACGTGGCGCACCTGTCGATGTGCCGCGTGCGTACGCCCGCGCGTGCCGCCTGCCGGCATGGCGGCGGTATGGTCCGCGGCATGGGGAACGTCGTCCCCTTCCGGGTCGAGTTGGCAGGGTCGGCGCCCCGGTCGCGGACGTTGTTGGAGCGCGCGTTCGTGCGCGCGCCCGGAGCCTTCGCCGCGCTCTCGGCGGTCGTGCTGCGGCTCAGGCCCGGCTCGCGCCTGAAGCGCGCGTTGATGCGCCAGACGATCACGTTGGGCTTCGCCGCCTTCAACCGCCGCGACTTCGACGCGGTGTTCGTGCAGTTCGCGCCCGACATCGAGTACGGGGCTCCGGTTGGTGCGCACGCGCTCGGTTTCTCCGGGACGATCCGCGGCCGCGAGGCGCTTCGCAGCGCCTACGAGGACGCCTTCGAGCACTGGGCCACGTGGGAGCTCCACCCCGCCTGGATGCTCGACCGCGGAGACATGCTCGCCGTGCTGGCCACCAGCCGCGTCCGCGGTCGCGAGAGCGGCGTCGAGATCGCCGAGCAATGGGCATCCGTGTACCGGATGCGCGGCGGGCTGGTGGCGCAGCAGCGCGACTTCATCGGGTGGGAGAAGGCGCTCGCGGCGATGGGCCTCGAGCCCGACCAGCGGCGCTCCGGCTTCGAGTAGTCGTGGACCCCGAACTCCGTCACGGCCGGCTGCGGACCGCCGGCGGCCGGATCCGGTTGCCCCTCCGGTGGATCGATTGAACGGAGAGGGCGGGATTCGAACCCGCGATGGAGCGTTAACCCCATACTCGCTTAGCAGGCGAGTGCCTTCAGCCACTCGGCCACCTCTCCGGGCGGGACGTGGCCAAGTCTAAAGCGTGCGGGCATCCGTGCCCGGCAACGCTTTACCCGCTCGCGCCGCGGCGGTCAGCCGCCGCGCGCGAGCGCCGCGCGTACCAATCCGTCGCGCGCGACGTCGTCGAGAATCGAGAGGCGCTCGTCGCAGCGCGTCTCGATCCAAGGGTCTGCAAGCACCTGAAAGAGCTCGCGGCCGTCGAGGAGATGGCCGGCCACGTAGTCGGCGATCTCGGAGCGGCCGCACGCGCCCGGAGGCGCGAAGGCACGGGGCTCGAGCTCCTCGATCATGGCGGACGGCACGGCTGATCTCCTTAGGTCGCGGTTGTGTTCGACGCGCTGCATGCTGCGCGCCGCGGCCCCTCGAGGCACGGGCCCGAGTGGCGGAGATCTGGCACGCCCGCATCGACCGCCTGTCGAGCGGCCGGGCTAGCATCGACGGCCCGCGGAGGGGTGGCAGAGCGGTCGAATGCACCGGTCTTGAAAACCGGCAGCCGTCGTTTAGGCGGCTCGAGGGTTCGAATCCCTCCCCCTCCGCTCTCGAAACCGAGTCCGCTCGACGAGCCAGGGCCCGACGAAATCCGGCGTGCGAATGCTCACGCTACCCGCGTCGCGGGCCGATACGCAGGGAATGGACGCCCTCCCCGCCCGCTCGACGCGGGCGATCATCGTCCTCGCTATCGCCCTCGGGGCCGCGCTCGCCGTCGCGGCGATCACCGCCTCCTCGGCCTCGGCATACATCTACTGGGCCAATTTCAACGGGCCGGACGGCTCGATCGGCCGGGCCAACCTCGACGGGAGCGGCGCGACGCAGTCCTTCATTCCCGGCCGCGGCGACGAGGGCCCGATCGCGGTGGCCACCTTCGGCGACTACATCTACTGGACCAACAATGGTGCTCGTGGCACGGGGTCGATCGGCCGGGCCAAGCTCGACGGGACCGACGTCGACCAGAACTTCATCACCGGGGCCACCGGTCCGGCCGGGCTGGCCATCGACGGCGACCACATCTACTGGACCAACCACTACCTCATCCCCAGTGCCGAGAACCCGAACGGCTCGATCGGCCGGGCCAACCTCGACGGGACCAACGTCGACCAGGCCTTCATCACCGCGACCGTCCTCCCGCGCGGGATCGCCGTCGACGGCAAGTACATCTACTGGGCCAACCAGTGGAACCACGGCTCGATCGGCCGCGCCAACCTGAAGGGGACCGGCATCAACCAGGACTTCATCACCGGGCTCGGCACCCACTTCGCCACCGGCCTGCTCGTGACCCCGCGGTACCTCTATTGGACCGTTGACAACGGCGAGGATGCGTCCGGCTCGATCGGCCGAGCCTTGGTCAACGGCACGAGCGCCAACCCCGACTTCATCACCGACGCTCCCCGCCCCGTAGCACTCGCCGTCAACGATCGGTACATCTACTGGACGAACTACGAAGACGCCGGCTCGATCGGCCGGGCCAACCTCAACGGGTCGGGGGTCGACCAGACCTTCCTCACCGGCTCGGTCCGCCCCATCGGTATCGCCGTCGACGCCGCCGGACCGCTCACGCGTCCGCTCGCTTCCGGCCCGGCCATCGCCGGAGCGGCGCTTTCGCGGACGGTCTTTCCTGCGTCCAGCCGCGGACCCAGCCTCACTCGCGACCGCGTCCGGGGCGGGGCCGATCTCAGCTACCGCCTCTCGCGCGCGACCCTGACTGGACTGAAGGTGCTACGTCCCGTCGTCGGCCATCGGAGCGGGCGCCGCTGCCTGTTCGGGCGCCGCAACGGGAAGGGGAGGTCCTGCATCCGATTCGTCTCCCTCGGCTCCATGAGCCACCGCTCCCGCGCCGGCCGCATCAGGGTCCGCTTCACCGGACGCCTGAACGGGCGCAAGCTCGCCCCCGGCCGCTACCGCCTCGCACTGAAGCCCCGGTCACCAAGCAAGGCCGGGAGCACCACCTATCTCTCCTTCCGCATCCGCCGCTAGCGCGAGCGGCGGTACGGTTGGCGCTGGACGAGAGACGCGAGGAGGGACCGTTGAGGATCGACCACGTAGGACTCGATGTCACTGACTACGAGCGCAGCAAGGCCTTCTACCAGCAGGCCCTCGCACCTCTCGGGCTACGGATGCTGATGGAGTCGGTGGGGCAGATGGGCGGATTCGGCGGCGACTTCCCGTTCTTCTGGATCGGCCAGCGTGACCGCGGCCCGCAGACGGGCGTGCACGTCGCCTTCACCGCGAAGGACCGCGAGATGGTCGACGCCTTCCACGCCGCGGCGCTCGCGGCCGGCGGCACCGACAACGGCAGACCCGGGGTGCGCGAGATCTACCACCCCAACTACTACGGCGCCTTCGTGCTCGACCCCGACGGCAACAACGTCGAGGCGGTCTGCCACAAGCCGGCGTAGCTCAGGACGCCGTCGGGCTAAGCGGTCGGCCCGCTCTTCTCGTCGAGTCGCTGCAGCAGCTCGTAGGCCGCCCGCTCCACCGCCTTGTGACGCCACTCGGCTGCGCGGTACACGCAGGCGATCAGCCCCGACCTGTGGAGGCGGCGAAAGTCGCCGTAGACGAACGCATAGCGGGCCTTCGCGTCATCCGCGGCTCCCTCGGTGAGCCCCAGGTGCCACTCCGAGTACTCATCCCACGAATGCGACGCCAGGAACCGGTTCTCGTCCTCGGCGCGGGGCTGGACCTCGCCCCATTCGCTGTCGAGGACGTACTGCCGGCTGTCGATCAGGCGCTCGGCCCGGGCCACGCCGCGTGCGTTGACGACGTACCGGGCCACGCTTACCTACCGGCGCGTCTCGGCGCGCTCGAGGTCGAGCGCGCACGAGTTGATGCAGTAGCGCTCGCCGGTCGGTGCCGGCCCGTCGCGGAACACGTGGCCGAGGTGACCGCCGCAGTGCGAGCAGACGACTTCGCGCCGCGGGAGGATCAGCGAGAAGTCGCGCCGCACCTCGACGTTCTCGGCCTTCGCCGGGCGCGTGAAGCTCGGCCATCCGGTGCCGGAGTCGAACTTGTCCTCCGAGCTGAACAGCGGGGTCCCGCACCCTGCGCAGCGGTAGACCCCGGACACCTTGGTGTCGACGTAGGCGCCCGTGTACGCGGGCTCGGTGCCGCGGCGGCGCAGTACGCGGTAGCGCTCGGCTCCCAGCTGCTCGAGCCAGGCCAGCTCGCTCTTCTCCCTCGTGTCTCTCATCTGACCCCGGGCAAGCAACGACCGGCGCGACCGCCCTTTTGCGCGTAGAGCTGTCAGCGAGCGCTACTTCAGCTTCGACAGCTGCCCGCGGACCGCGCCGACCGGGAAGGCGGCGGTGTGGATGTTGACGTAGTACTTCTGTGGGCGCTTCTTGATCTTCTTGATCAGCGAGTGCGAGGCGCTGACACAGCCCGCCTTGACGGGAGTGCCGTTGAAGAACGGGACGACGATCGGGCCGGACACGTTCGCCCTGCCCTTGTGGATATGCGCCGCGAGCGGCACCCCGATCTTGTTCCAGGCGAGCGCGAAGCACACCTGATTCGCGCTGTCGTCGAGGATGACGGTCGCGATGCCGCGCCCGTTCGGATCGCCGGGGGGCATCTTCTCCCCCTTGCCGCTGAGCCTGGCGATCAGCGCGGTGTCGGCCGCCGATGCCGGCGCGGCCAGGGCAAGCAGCGCGCCGAGGGCGAGCAGTACGAGGACGGTCTTGCGCATCGGTACCTCCTCCGGTGGGGTGATCTACCGGCGGGCTACGTGACGCGGACGCGCCGGGTTCAGGACGCCCGCGCCGCGATCCGCTCCGGAGCGCCGAAGGGCACGAGCACCTCGGGCAGGACCACCGAGCCGTCGTCGCGCTGGCCGTTCTCGAGCAGCGCGATGATCGTGCGGCCGACCGCCACGGCGGTGCCGTTGAGCGTGTGGAGCGGCACGGGCCTGCCCTGCGCCGGACGCATGCGAACCTGCAGGCGGCGGGCCTGGAAGTCGGTCGTGTTCGAGCACGACGTCAGCTCGCGGTAGCGGCCCTGCCCCGGCAGCCACGCCTCGCAGTCGTATTTCTTGGCCGCGGACGAGCCCAGCTCGGCCACGCCGATGTTGACCACGCGGTAGGGGATGCCGAGCGCCCGGAGGATCTCCTCCTCGATCGCGAGCAGGCGCTCATGCTCGGCGGGGCCTTCCTCCGGCGCGACGAACGCGAACATCTCGACCTTGTCGAACTGGTGCACGCGGAAGATCCCGCGCGTGTCACGGCCCGCCGCTCCCGCCTCGCGGCGGAAGCAAGGCGAGAAGCCCGCGTAGCGCAGCGGCAGGCGCTCGGCATCGACGATCTCGCCGGCGTGAAGCGAGGCCAGCGGGACCTCGCTCGTCCCCGCCAGGTAGAGGCCCTCGTCGGCGAGCTTGTAGATCTGCTGCTCGGTGTCGGGGAGAAAGCCGGTGCCGAACAGCGCCTCCTCGCGCACCAGGACGGGCGGTATCACGGGCTCGAAGCCGTGCTCGCCCAGCAGCTCGAGCGCCCAGCGCACGAGCGCGAGCTCGAGCAGCACGAGCTCGCCCTTCAGGTAGGCGAAGCGCGAGCCGGACACCCGCGCGGCGGCGTCCATGTCGATCAGCGGGCCGGCGAGCTCGAGGTGGTCGCGGCCGGTCCGGCCCGCCTCGCCGACCTCGCGCACCACCGTGTCCTCGTCGGCGGCCGAGGGATCGGGGAGGTTGGGCAGCGAGGCCAGCGCCGAGTCCAGCCGACGCTCGACCTCGGCCAGCCGCGCCTCGAGCTCCTTCTCGCGGCTCGAGACCTCCCGCATCGCGGCGATCGCCTCGGCGGCGTCCTCCCCCGCCCGCTTGGCCGCGGCGATCGCGTCGGAGGCACGGTTCTTCTCGGCCCGCAGCGATTCGAGCCCGGGAAGGATCGAACGCCGCTCCTCGTCGAGCGCCAGCACCTCGTCGAGTCCCGCGTCGGCGCCTCGGCGCGCCAGCGCGGCGCGCACCGCCTCGGTCTCCGAGCGGATCGGACGCAGGTCGAGCACGGGCGGGAGCCTAGACGCGTGCGCCCGCGCTCGCGCGCGACGCGCGACAGCTATTGGTTGCAGGCCTTGGCGGGCGGCGTGTTCGGCAGCGCGTTGGGCCCGGGCGGCTGCTTCGCGTCCTTGCCCGAGCAGGCGACCACGAACGCCGCGACCTTCTGCACGTCGGGGCCGACGACGATGTTCTGGGGCATGATCGCGCCCGAGAAGCCGCCGTTGCGGATCGCGTAGGCGACGTCGGCGGGGCTGCGCTCCTTGCGCTGGTCGAAGCTCGGGCCGTCCGTGCGTTCCTTGTTGCGGACGTTGACCGCCGAGCCTTCGGCTCCGGCCGCGCTCAACGTGTGGCAGCCCGAGCAGCGCTGGGAGAAGATCTCTGCGCCCTGGTGCAGCGTCGCCGCGTTGGTGGAGACCTGCACGCCCTGCGAGCCGCACGCGATCAGCACGACGGCCCCGAGAGGCAGCGCGGCGAGCGGGAGCAGGCGTAGCGAGCGGCTCATCGGGCCGTGGATCCTATGCCATGATGGCCCCGTCGATGTGCCGGGCACGCGTCGCACTCCCTGCGCTCGTCGCGCTCGCGCTCGCGTTGCTCGGCGCCGGTTGCGGCCGTACGAGCACGTCGGCCGAAGTGGTCCTCAAGAGCGGCGCGACGCTCAGGGTGAAGCTCACCGAGTATCGCGTCAGCCCGCAGCGCGTGGACATGAAAGCGGGCCCGGACGGCTTCGCCCACCTGACGCTGGAGGCGATCAACGACGGGCGCATCCCGCACGACCTCGCCGTCGGCCGCGCCGGCTTCGTCATCGGCCGCACGACGACGATCAAGCCCGGCCAGACGGCGATCGCGAAGGGGATCGAGCTCCCCGTCGGGACCTACCGCATCTTCTGCACGGTCTCCAACCACGACGTGCTCGGGCAGTACGGGTTCCTCGTCGTCAAGTGACTGCGGCCGACGACCAGCGCCGCTTCCGCGCGGTCTTCGGCCACTTCCCGACGGGCGTTGCGGTGGTCACCGGCCTCGGGGCCGCCGGGCCGCGCGGCCTCACCGTCAACGCGCTGTCCTCGCTGTCGCTCGACCCGCTGCTCGTGCTGGTGTGCTTCGACAACGGCGCCCGCACGCTCCCGCTGGTGCGCGCCTCGCGCCGCTTCGGCGTGAACATCCTCAGCGCCGGGCAGCAGCGGCTTTCGCGGCTGTTCGCGTCCAAGGGGCCCGAGGAGGAGAAGTTCACCGGCGTGTCTTGGTCCGAGCGCGACGGGGTGCCGGTGCTCGACGGCGCGCTCGCCTGGCTGGCCTGCGACCTGACGGAGCTCGTTCCGGGCGGCGACCATACGATCGGCATCGGCGCGGTCACCGCCATGGGCCACGCCGACGGCGAGCCGCTCGTGTTCTATCGCGGCGCCTTCCGGTCGCTGTCCGACGCGGCCGCGTCCGACCCCAGCCAGCTCTAGACGAAGGCCGCGCGCAGCAGCAGGCCGACCATCACCACGGCGGCGAGCGTCATCACGCCCATCTCGCGGCGCACGATCGCGAGCACGATCGAGCGCTGTTCGGCCTCGGGTAGGGAGCGCATCGCGTCCGCGCTCTCCAGCCCGCGCGCCTCCAGGACCGCGTCGGCCGACGCCAGGCGAAGCTGCTCTCCCACGAACGACACCGCGAGCGGCACGAGGCCGTAGACGTAGTGCAGACCGCTGTCGGGGCGATGGCCCAGCGCCAGCAGCAGCCCGCCGTCGAGCGCCTCGAGGAGGAGCAGCGCCTGCGCGCCGCGCAGCAGGCGCCAGAACCACGAGCTCGGCTCGACCCGCCACCAGCGCCAGGCGCCCCAGCCGGCCGCGGCGACCGTGAGCGCGAGCGTCGCGACGCCGAGCCCTGCGTGGAAGGCGGTCATGGTGCGGCATCTTCGCGTTTGCGTGGTCCCGCGCCGAGGAGTACGCTCGTGGCGAAAGCTTCACCGCTGTAGGAGAGGGGGTTTTCCGGTGTCTCGCGCGCGCATGCTCGTGCTCGGCTTGCTTGCGGCCCTGGCCTGCACCGCCCCGGCCGCGGCCGCGCCCGTGGCGCTCCCCGAGGGCAGCGACAAGGGCTGCGACAAGATCAGCGAGCAGGGAACGCGCCAGCAGTGGCGCTGCCGCTACGGCCCCGTCACGCTCGGCCCCTACCAGGTGCGCCAGGAGACCGTGATCGGCGGCGTCCCCAAGCCGACCGTCCCGGGCTCGATCGTGGCCATGAGCACCAACGTCACCGACCGTGACGGGACGCCGGTCCCGATCCAGCGACTGATGCTGCACCACATCGTGTTCGGGACGGCGCTGCGCCAGGACGCCACCTGCAGAAACCTCACGATGTGGGACTCCAAGACCCAGGTCCAGGCGCTCAGCGATCGCTTCTACGGCGCCGGTGAGGAGCGGGCGCGGCTGCGGCTGCCCGAGGGGTACGGCTACCCGTTCAATCCCAAGGACGCGTGGACCATGGTCTGGATGTTCATGAACCACCGCAACCAGACCGACTCGGCCTACATCAGCTACGACGTGACGCTCGACACGGCGCCGGGGCTCACACCCGTGAAGCCGTACTGGCTCGACGTCAAGAACTGCCTTGCCGACCCGGTCTACGACGTCCCCGGCGGCGGGCCGAAGGGCTCGACCACGACCAAGTCATGGGACTACGTGATGCCCGAGTCGGGCCGCATCGTTGCCGGCGGCGGCCACGTCCACGGCGGGGCGAAGCGGCTCACGCTGACCGAGCCCAGCTGCTCCAACCGCCGCATCGCGCGCTCGGACCCCATGTGGGGCAAGCCCAGCGACCCCTTCTACAACGTCCGCCCGGTCCTGCACGAGCCGGGGCCGATCTCGATGAGCGGCTTCAACTCCGAGACCGGGATACCGGTCGCGAAGGGTGAGCGCCTGCGCTTGAACTCGATCTACGACGACGAGTTACCGCACACGCGGGTGATGGGCATCTACGTCGTCTACGTGGCGCGCGACGACAGCGTGACGTCGCCCTGCGGCAAGCTCCCGTCCGACCAGCAGTACGCCTGGGCGCGCACCGACGGCCGCCGCTCGACGCCGCGCTTCAGGGTGCCGCTCATCGGCCGCAACAGCGCCGGAAAGGCGGTCCGGATCGACAAGCCGCTCGGGTCGACCAAGAAGTTCTCGCGCTCGGCGACGGTGACCGTGAACGGGCTGTTCAAGCGCAACAACGTCTCGATCCCGCTGGGCTCGAAGATCACCTGGCGCTTCAACGGCGCGCCGACCCCGGACCCGTACGACATCGGCAACCTGCACAACGTGACGCTGGCCAACGGCCCCTTCGGGTTCTCATCGCCCAACCTCGACGGCGGGCGCACCTTCACCAAGCGCTTCACGCGCCCGGGCACCTACCGCTACTTCTGCGCCTGGCACCCGGTCGCCATGACCGGCACGGTCACGGTGCGCCCGAAAACCCGCAGCCGCTGACCGCGAGGCCCGCGCCTCGTGGCGCGGGCCATTGTGGCCTCGGACACTAAGTAGCATCGTGATACAAGCGGGTGGTACAACCCCGTCTACGTGCTGCGCAGCTACCTCCCCGCCATCGTCTTCGTGCTCCTCGGGCTCGGCATCGGGGGGATCTTTGCTCAGGTCAACTCGCTGCTCGGGCCGCGCAAGCCGACGGAGACCAAGCTCGAGCCCTACGAGTGCGGGTTGCCCTCCGACGTGAAGTCCGGGCTGCGCTTCGGGATCAGCTTCTACCTGATCGCGATGCTGTTCATCCTCTTCGACATCGAGGTCATCTTCCTCTACCCGATCGCCGTCGAGCTGCGGGCGTTCGGGACCTTCGCCCTGTTCGAGACGATCGTCTTCGTGGCGCTGCTGTTCGTCGCCTTCGTGTACGTGTGGCGAAGGGGGGCGCTGGAATGGAGATAGTCCGCAGCTCGCCTCAGGAGGCGGAGGATTTCCGCGTGCGCCAGCTGCGCGCGCGCGACATGCTCAAGGGCGACCTCGAGGGCACCGACCTCGACGCCTATGTCGAGGAGCGCGTGCTCACCACCACGCTCGAGAAGGCCGGCAACTGGGTCCGCGGCAACTCGATCTTCCCGCTGACCTTCGGGCTCGCCTGCTGCGCGATCGAGTTCATGTCGATCGTCGCCTCGCGCGTGGACGTCGCGCGCTTCGGCTTCGAGGCGCTGCGCGCGTCGCCGCGCCAGGCCGACCTGATCGTCCTGTCGGGGCGGATCTCGATCAAGATGGCGCCGATCATCCGGCGCCTCTACGACCAGATGCTCGAGCCCAAGTGGGTGATCGCGATGGGCGCCTGCTCGTCCTCGATGGGCGTGTTCAACAACTACGCGATCACGCCGGCCGACAAGTTCCTCCCCGTCGACGTGCACGTGCCGGGCTGCCCCCCGCGCCCCGAGGCGCTGATGCACTCGATCGTCAAGCTGCGGGCGATGGTCCACCAGCACCCCGACGAGGGCTGGCGCTCCCGGTACGGCGGACACGGGACCGAGGAGGTCCTTTCCGGGGCCGAGCCAGCCCACGCCGAGAACGTCCCCGCCGCCGACACCTACAGCGACTGAGCGCGGCGGGCGGGGAGGGCGCTTTGACCGGGGGGCGGGCGATCGAGGTAGGCGGCGGCTAGTGCCCGACGCCACCGGCCTCGAGCTGCTCGCCCAGGACCTTCGCGAGGCCCACGAGGGGAGCGTCGTCGACACCGTTCACTTCCGCGAGCGAGCGACGCTCCAGGTCGAGCCCGCGGCCATCCGCGCCGTGCTCGAGTTCGCCCGCGAGCGCGGCTTCCGTTTCCTGTCGAGCGTCCACGGCGTCGACTACCTACCCGAGGAGCCGCGCCTCGGCGTCCACTACGAGCTCATCGACATGGACAAGGTGGACCGCCTCACGGTCAAGGTCCGCGTCCCGACCGACGCCGCCGAGGTGGACTCCGTGGTCGACATGTGGGCCGGCGCCGACCACCAGGAGCGCGAGGTCTACGACATGTTCGGGGTGGTATTCCTCGGGCATCCCGACCTGCGGCGCATCCTCATGCCCGAGGACTACGAGGGCTGGCCCCAGCGCCGCGACTTCCCGATCGGCGGCGAGCCGGTGATGTTCACGCACAACGAGGACGAGATGGACTACGTCCAGTGAGCGACTCCCAGGTCAGCGACTACCGCCGCGGCGAGCAGGAGATCGAGCTCACGCCCGTGCCCCAGCAGCTCGCGGAGGCCGACCGCGAGGGCACCGGCGGCGCCGAGCTCCTGACCATCAACTTCGGCCCCCACCACCCCGCGACGCACGGCGTACTGCGCCTGATGGCCACGCTCGACGGCGAGGTCGTGCGCGAGCTCAAGCCGGTGATCGGCTACCTGCACACCGGCATCGAGAAGACCGCCGAGGACAAGTCGTACTGGAAGGCCATCCCGGTCGTCGAGCGGATGGACTACCTGGCCTACTACTTCAACGCGATGGCCTTCTGCGGCGCGGTCGAGACGCTGCTCGACCTCGAGGTCCCGCCGCGAGCGCAGTACCTGCGCGTGATCCATCTCGAGCTCAACCGGATCATGTCGCACCTCGTGTGGCTGGGGACGTCGATGCTCGACCTCGGCGCGATCTCGATGTTCTGGTACGGCTTCCGCGAGCGCGAGACGATCCTCGACCTGTTCGAGATGTCCTCCGGCCAGCGCATGCACACGCGCTACATCCAGGTCGGCGGAGTCGCCGAGGACATCCCGCCCGGCTTCGCGGAGAAGCTGCGCGAGTTCACGCGCCTGATGCCGCGGCGCGTGGACCAGTACCTGGCGATCCTCGACCGCAACGAGATCGTGCTCCGGCGGCTGAAGAACGTGTGCCCGCTCGACGAGCAGACGCTGCTCGACCACGGCGTCACCGGGCCGCTGCTCCGCGCCACCGGGAACCCGTGGGACCTGCGCAAGGCCGACCCCTACTCCTCCTACGACCACTTCGACTTCAAGATCCCGGTCGGCACGATCGGCGACAACTACGACCGCTACCGCGTGCGTGTGGCCGAGATGTACGAGTCGGTGAAGATCATCGAGCAGGCCCTCGACGGCCTGCCCGAGGGCGACTACATCACGCCCGACCGCAAGGTCGCGCTCCCGCCCCGCCACGAGCTAGCCACCTCGATGGAGGCCCTGATCCACCACTTCAAGCTGGTGACCGAGGGATTCCGGGTCCCGCCCGGCGAGGTCTACTACCCGATCGAGAGCCCGCGCGGCGAGCTGGGCTGCTTCGTGCGCTCGGACGGCTCGGCCAAGCCCGCGCGCGTGCACATGCGCGACCCGAGCTTCGTGAACCTGCAGGCGTTCGCGCCGATGGTCAAGGACAACTACATCGCGGACTTCATCGCGACGCTCGCGATGCTCGACCCGATCCTGGGGGGAGTGGACCGGTGAGCGCCCCCGACCCCTTCGGCCCCGACGCGCTGGCCGCGCGCGTCCCGCGCTACGAGCACGGCTCGCGCGTGCCGGGCTGGGACGAGGCCGTCGACCTCGAGTCCGACCCCGCCGCGATCCCGGACCCGGCCACCACCCCGGTCCCCTTCGAGCTGCGCGCGACGATCGAGGCCTACATGGCGCGTTACCCCGACCGCCGCTCAGCCGCGCTCCCGGCGCTCGAAGCGGCACAGCGGGTGCACGGCTACTGCTCGCCCGAGGCCATCGACCAGGTCGCGTGCGTCATGCGCCTCACCCCGGGCTACCTCGCCGCCGTCGCGACCTTCTACGACATGCTGGAGACCGAGCCCCGCGGGCGCCACTACGTCTATGTGTGCACGAACATCTCGTGCTCGCTGCTCGGCGCCGACGAGGTCCACGACGCCGTGCACGCGGCCGCGGCCGGCGATCCCGACCTCAACGTGCGCTCCTTCGAATGCCTGGGAGCATGCGACATCGGGCCGATGGCCTCGGTAGACGGCGTCTACGTCGGCCCGCTCGACGTGGACGACGCCCCCGCCCTGATCGACGACCTGCGCGCGGGACGCCCGGTGCTCGAGCACAAGCAGCTCCGCTACCGCCGCGTCGCCGACCCCGACGCCAACCGCGAGGAACGCCCGTGAAGCTGCTGTTCGAGGACATCGACGAGCCGGGGCTCAACACGCTCCCGGTGTACGAGCGCCGGGGTGGCTACCGCTCGCTGCGCAGGGCCCTCGAGCTCGGCGCCGAGCGGGTGCTCCAGGAGCTGCTGGCCTCCGAGCTGCGCGGGCGCGGCGGGGCGGGCTTCCAGATGGGCAAGAAGGCCTCGTTCATGCCCAAGGGGGCGATGGACAAGTACCTCGTGTGCAACGCCGACGAGTCCGAGCCGGGGGCGTTCAAAGACCGCGAGCTGATGCAGAAGAACCCGCACCAGCTGATCGAGGGCATGATCATCGGCGCCTACGCCGCGGGCGCGAACCGCTCGTTCATCTTCATCCGCGGCGAATACGCCTACCAGGCCGACATCCTCGACGCCGCCGTGGCCGAGGCGGAGGCCGCCGGCTACCTGGGCGAGCGCATCCTGGGCTCAAACGTCTCGCTGTCGCTCGTCGTGCACCGCGGAGCGGGCGCCTACATCTGCGGCGAGGAGACCGCGCTGCTCGACGCGCTCGAGGGCCGGCGCGGGAACCCGCGCCTCAAGCCCCCGTTCCCGGCCAACCAGGGCCTCTACCAGGGCCCGACGCTGATCAACAACGTCGAGACGCTGTCGACCGTCCCGCACATCATCCGCCTCGGCGGCGAGGAGTACGCGAAGATCGGGGTCGAGAACTCCGCGGGGACCAAGATCGTCTCGGTGTCCGGCTGCGTCCAGCGGCCGGGCAACTACGAGATCGTGCTGGGGATCCCGTCGCGCGAGCTGATCTACGGCCTCGCCGGCGGTCCGCCCGAGGGCCGCGAGGTCAAGCTGTGGTTCCCCGGGGGGTCCTCCTCACCGGTCATGACCAAGGACGACCTCGACCTCTCCTACGACTTCGACACGATGGCCAAGGCGGGCTCGATGCTCGGCTCGGGCTCGATCATCGTGGTCGACGACTCGATCCCGGTCATCGAGGTGGCCAAGAAGGTCGCGAAGTTCTACAAGCACGAGTCGTGCGGCAAGTGCACGCCTTGCCGCGAGGGCACCAACTGGACCGTGAAGATGCTCGAGCGCATCGACAACGGCGAGGCGACGCCGATGGACCTCGACATCCTGGTCTCGGTCCAGGACCAGATCGAGGGCAACTGCCTGTGCGTGCTCGGCGACTCGATGGCGATGCCGATCTCCTCGCTGGTCGCCAAGTTCCGCCCCGAGTTCGAGGCGCACATCGAGGCCGCGCGGGAGCGCAACCTGCGCACCACCGTCGTCCCCGACCCGCTGCCGCTCGAGGGCGTCAACGCCGGCTACGCCGGCCCGTACCACCGGCCCACGGTCGAGATCGGCTGACCACAGTGCCGCGGCGGGAGCAGAGGATGGTGGGGATCACCATCGACGGGCTCGAGGTGCAGGCGCCCGAGAACGCGATGCTGGTCGATGGGGCGAAGTACGGCGACGTCGAGATCCCGGTCTTCTGCTACGAGCCCAAGCTGGGCCAGCCGGTCGGCGCGTGCCGGATGTGCCTGGTGGAGATCGAGGGGATCCCGAAGCTCCAGACCGCGTGCTCGACGCCGGTCAAGGACGGCATGGTGGTCAACACCCAGACCGACCGCGTACGCGAGGCCCAGCAGGCGGTGGTCGAGTTCCTGCTCGTCAACCACCCGCTCGACTGCCCCGTGTGCGACAAGGGCGGCGAGTGCCCGCTGCAGGACATCACGTTCGGCTGGGGCCTTGGCACCTCGCGTTTCATCGAGCCCAAGCGGCACTTCCGCAAGCCGCTCGAGCTCTCGCCGCTGGTGGCCATCGACCGCGAGCGCTGCATCCTCTGTTACCGCTGCGTGCGCTTCTCGCAGGAGGTGTCCGAGGACTACCAGCTGGTGCTGCTCGAGCGCGGCTCCGAAGCGTTCGTCGGCACGTTCGACGGCCATCCCTACGTCGCTCCGTTCAGCGGCAACATCACCGAGCTGTGCCCGGTCGGGGCGCTGACCTCGGTCCCCTACCGCTTCCGCGCGCGACCGTGGGACATCGAGGACGCGGGCTCGGTGTGCACGATGTGCCCCTCGCAGTGCAACGTCACCTTCACCGTCCGCGACGACCGCGTGATGCGGGTGCTCGCCCGCGACAACCCCGAGGTCGACGATGGATGGCTGTGCGACAAGGGCCGCTACGCGTTCCAGTCCATCCACGTCGACGAGCGCATCACGCAGCCGCTGGCGCGCGACGGCGGCGAGCTGCGGCCGGTCTCGTGGGAGCGCGCGCTCGAGACGGCCGCCAGTGGCTTGTCGCGCGCGCGCGCGCACGTGGGGGCGCTGGCCGGAGGCGGCGCGTCCAACGAGGAGGGCTTCCTGCTCCAGCGCCTGCTGCGCGAGGGCCTCGACTCCGGCGACCTCGACTGCCGCGCCGGTACCCACCTGCCGCTCGAGCTCGAGCGCGCGCTCGGTGCGCCGGCGCTGCAGGCGAGCGTCTCGGACCTCGAGTTCGCCGGCACCGTGCTCGTACTCGAGTGCGAGCCGGTCGACGAGGCGCCGATCCTCGACCTTCGCGTGCGCAAGGGCGTGCGCCGCCACCGCACGCCGCTGGCCGTGGTCTCGGCCCGCCCGAGCAGCCTCGATTCCAACGCGCGCCTGTCGTTGCGGATAGCGCCCGGCGGCGGCGAGGCGTTCCTCGCGGCGCTCGATGCGGTGCTCGGGGGCGAGGGCGACGCCGAGCGGGCGGCCGCGGCGGCGGACGTGGCGGCGGGCGACCTGCGCCGGCTCGCCACGCTGCTGGCCGGTCGGGCGCCGGGCGCGGGCCAGGGCGCGCCGAGCGCGAGCGGCACCGACGTCGTGGCGCGCGACGAGGCAGCTCCGGGCCCAGAGGTCGTGATCCTCTATGGCGAGCGCCTCCTGGCCGGGCGGCGCGGCGCCCACACCGCGGCCGCGCTGCTCAACGTGGCGGAGCGCCTCGGGCTCGCGCGGCGCGCGGGCGCCGGGCTGCTCGGGGTGCCCGCGGCGGCCAACGGCCGCGGCCTGCGCGAGGCGGGCGTCCTGCCCACGGCGGGGCCGGGCCTGGCCGACCCGCCGGCCGAGGGCCGCGGCGCGCGCGCGATCGCGCGCGGGCTGGCCGAGGGCGAGCTGAGCGCGCTGTACCTGCTCGACGTCGATCCGCTGCGCAGCGGGACCGACCGCGAGCTGTGGGAGAGCGCGCTCGACAGCGCGAGCACCGTCGTCGCGCACGCGGACCAGCTCACCGACGGCATCGCGCGCTACGCCACCGTCGTCTTCCCCACCGAGGCCTATGCCGAGAAGGAGGGGACGGTCACCCATCCCGACGGCCGCGTGCAGCGGCTGCGCCAGGCCATCGGGCGGCCGCAGGACGTGCGCGCGGCGTGGAACGTCATCGCCGAGCTCGCCGCCCGCGTCGGGGTCGAGCAGGAGGCGCCGAGCAGCGCGATCGTGAGCGCCGAGCTGTTCGAGGCGGTGCCGTTCTACGCCGGGCTGAGCCTCGAGGGCCTCGGCGGGCATGGCGAGCGCTGGCCGGAGCGCGAGCAGGCCGCGGGCGCGCCGGCGGGAGCGCCGGCGCCGTTCCCGCTCGAGGCGCCGCCCGCGCCTCCCGAGCGCCACGGCGGCGCGCTGGCGCTCGGGCGCTACCGGCCGATCTGGGCCGCGCCGGAAGTGGAGGTCTCGCCCGCGCTCAAGTTCCTCACCGCTCGCCAGCTCGTCGAGCTCTCGCCCGAGGACGCACGGCGGCTGGGCCTGCACGACGGCGACGACGTCGAGGTCGCGGCCAACGGTCACCGCGTGCGCGGCGTGGCCGCCCTGCGCTCGGCCACGCCGGAGGGCTCGGCCTTCGTGGCCGAGGGGATCGCGCAGGACGGCGGCAACGGGCTGGGCGAGGAGCCGGTGGCCGTCGTGAGGCCGATGACCGAGGCCCCCGTATGACCCCGCTCGCGGTCGTCCAACCCGCGGCCCGCAAAGGGCCCCCCGTATGACCCCGCTCGCGGTCGTCCAACCCGCGGCCCGCAAAGGGCCCCCCGTATGACCCCGCTCGCGGTCGTCGGCTACTACGAGCCCTGGTGGGTGCAGATCCTCAAGTCGCTCGCGGCTTTCGCTATCGGCTTCTCGATGATCCCGCTCGCGCTGATCCTCGAGCGCAAGCTGCTGGGCCGGTTCCAGAACCGCTACGGGCCCAACCGCGTCGGCCCCTACGGGCTGATGCAGCCGATCGCCGACATCGGCAAGCTGCTGTTCAAGGAGCAGTTCCGGCCCCGCAGCGCCGTCGGCTTCCTGTTCGCGCTGGCGCCGGTGATCTCGATGGTCGCGGCCTGCGCGACGATGGCGATCGTCCCGTTCGGCGACACCCACAACATCTTCGGCCGCCAGGTCGGCTTCTACGGGATCGACGTCAGCATCGGCCCGCTCTACATCTTCGCCTTCGGCGCGATCGCCTTCTACGGGCTGATGCTCGGAGGCTGGGCCTCGGGCTCGAAGTACTCGTTCCTGGGCGCCATGCGCTCGGCCGCCCAGCTCATCTCCTACGAGGTCGCACTCGGCCTGTCGCTGATCGGGATCGTGTTCACCGCCGGCACGCTGTCGCTGACCGGGATCGTCCACGCGCAGCAGGGCATGTGGTACATCGTGCCCCAGTTCGTCGGCTTCCTGATCTTCATGGTCGCGAGCTTCGCGGAGACCAACCGGCCGCCGTTCGACCTGCCCGAGGCCGATGCCGAGCTGGTCGGCGGCTACAACACCGAGTACGGCGGCGGGCGCTTCGCCGCCTACTACGCGGCCGAGTACTTCAACCTGGTGATCGTCTCGGGGATCGCCACGACGCTGTTCCTAGGTGGCTGGCTGCTGCCCTTCGGGATCGACCCGCCGGCGTTCGTCGATCCGATCGTGGTGCTGGCCAAGATGCTCATCTTCATCTGCCTGTTCATCTGGGTCCGGGCCACGCTCCCGCGCCTGCGCTACGACCAGCTCATGAGCTTCGGCTGGAAGGTGCTGCTGCCCCTGGCCACGGTGAACGCCCTCGTCACCGCGATCCTCGTCGTGGCGCTCGACTGATCAGGAGGCACTCCATGACCTGGAGACCGGAAGACCACGCGATCGAGGTCCAACGGGCGCCCACGCCGGGCGGCCCCGGGTCGGTGTACCGCAGCTTCGGCGAGACTCTGCGCGGCCTGAAGACGACGTTCGCGCGGATCCTCGAGGGGACGACGACGATCGAGTACCCCGAGGAGAAGGTCGCGGTCTACCCGCGCTTCCGGGGCCGCCACAAGCTGCACCGCTTCGAGGACACGGGCCTCGAGAAGTGCGTCGGCTGCTCACTGTGCGCGGCGGCGTGTCCGGCCGACTGCATCCGGGTGGTCGCCGCGGAGAACACGCCCGAGAACCCGGTCTCGGCGGGCGAGCGCTACGCCGCCGTGTACGAGATCAACATGGCGCGCTGCATCTTCTGCGGCTACTGCGAGGTGGCCTGCCCGTTCGACGCGATCACCATGGGCCACGACTACGAGCTCTCCGACTACCACCGCTCAGACCTGATCTTCACCAAGGAGATGCTGCTCTCCGAGCCGCTCGAGCGCACCCCGCTGCGGCGTCCGGGCGAGTAGGCTGCCGCGCCGGGATGGCGGAGGTCCTCTTCTTCATCGCCGGGGTGGGGGCGGTTGCCGGGGCCATCGGCGTCGTAGTCCTCCGCAACCCGTTCTACAGCGTGCTCGCGCTGGTCTTCCACCTGCTCTCGCTCGCCGCGCTGTTCCTGCTCCTGCGGGCCGAGTTCGTGGCGGCCGCGCAGGTCGTCGTCTACGCCGGCGCCGTGATGGTGCTCTACGTGTTCGTGGTCTCCTACGTGGGCGGAGGCGAGGAGCCGATCACGATCAGCGGCGGACCGGGGCTGCGCATCGCCGCGCCGCTGTTCGCGGGCGCGCTGTTCGTCGAGCTGTGCATCGCGATGCTCGGGTCGGGGCTGAAGGCGATCGACAGCCAAGGCGCGCCGTACGTGGTCGGCTTCGGCTCACCGGGCCAGATCGGGCGCCTGCTGCTGACCGACTTCCTGTTCCCGTTCGAGCTCGCCTCCTACCTGCTGCTGGTGGCGGCCGTCGGCGGTGTCGTGCTGGCGCGCCGGCGGCGCGGTCTCGAGGGAATCCCCGAGCTGGCCGGCCTCCCGGCGGGGCCCCGCGTCGGAGAGATCGTGCGGCGGCCGGAGACCGGCACCGTCGCCGAGGTCGCGGCCGGCCCGCCGACCGTCGGCCGGGCGCGGCGCGGCGAGCCGCCACCGGCCGGGCTGAAGGGCTGGTAGGCGTGGACATCGCCTGGTATCTCGTGGTTTCGGCGCTCGTCTTCTGCCTCGGCGCGGCGGGCGTGCTGACGCGGCGCAACCCGCTGGTCATCCTGCTGTGCCTCGAGCTCATGCTCAACGCCGGCAACCTGGCGCTGATCGCCTTCTCGCGCATGTGGGGCAACGGCGACGGGCAGATCTTCGCGATCATCGTGATGGTCGTCGCCGCCTGTGAGGTGACGATCGGCCTCGGCGTGATCGTGGCCATGTACCGCCGGCGGCTGCCGATCGACGTCGACGAGATGCGGGAGCTGCAGGGCTGATGCAGACCGCCTCGTGGCTCGTCCTGATCTTCCCGCTCGCGGGCTGCGTGACGATCGGGCTGCTCTACGACCGCCTCCCCGGCAGGGTGGCGGGCTGGATCGGGACGGCGGCGATCGGCGCCGCGTTCGTCTGCTCGGTGATCGTGCTGATCGACCTGCAGGGCAGGAGCGAGGACGCGCGCCAGCAGGTTTTCGTGGCCTGGGACTACGCCAGGACCGTCGGCCTCGACGCCCAGCTCTCGATCCTCATCGACCCGCTGTCGCTGTTCATGATGCTGGTGGTCACCGGCGTCTCGACGATGATCCACCTCTACTCGGTGGCCTACCTGGCGTCGGACCGCGGCTACGCGCGCTTCTTCGCCTACCTCAACTTCTTCGTCTTCTCGATGCTCGTGCTGGTCATGGCGGGCAACTTCCTGCTGCTGATCGTCGGCTGGGGCTTCGTCGGGGCCGCCTCCTACATGTTGATCTCGTTCTGGTACCGCCGCACGACCGCGACGCGGGCGGGGATGAAGGCCTTCGTCATCAACGTCGTCGGCGACGTGGGGCTCGTGCTCGGGACCTTCTTCGTCTACCGCGGCACGGGCACGGTGGACCTGCTCGGGGCCTTCCGCGAGGCGCCGAACGTGTTCACGACCAACGACGGCAACCTCGTGGCCGGCTGCATCTTCCTGCTCGTCGGCGCGTTCGCGAAGTCGGCTCAGGTGCCGCTGCACACCTGGCTCCCCGACGCCATGGAGGGCCCGACGCCGGTCTCCGCGCTGATCCACGCCGCGACGATGGTCACCGCCGGCGTCTACCTGATCGCGCGCATGCACCCGCTCTTCGAGCAGGCTCCGGCCGCGGCCGACGTGGGCGCGATCGTGGGCTGCGCGACGCTGCTGATCGCAGCGACGATCGCGCTCGCGGTAACCGACCTGAAACGCGTGATCGCCTACTCGACCATGTCGCAGATCGGCTACATGGTCATGGGCGTGTCGTCGGGCGCCTACGCGGCGGGCATGTTCCACCTCTACACGCACGCGTTCTTCAAGGCGCTCCTGTTCATGGCCGCCGGCTCGCTGATCTCCGCGATGGGCGGGGAGCAGTCGCTGGACAGGATGGGCGGCTTCCGGCGCGCGATGCCGTTCACGTTCGCCTGCTTCATCATCGGCGGCCTCGCGCTGGCGGCCATACCGCCGTTCTCGGGCTTCTTCTCCAAGGACGACATCCTGCTGCTGGTCGGCAACCGCGGCGGCTGGCACTGGGCGCTGTACGTGGCCGGCTACATAGGCGCCTTCCTGACCGGGATCTACACGTTCCGGATGATCTTCCGCGCCTTCCTGGGCGACCCGGTGCCCGAGGCGCGCGAGCTCGAGGAAGGCCACCTCCACCACGCAGAGACGCCGTTCAACCCGGCCACCGGCGAGACCGAGGACACGGACGTCGGCTTCCCGGGGCCCGAGCACCACATCGCCGAGCGCGACTGGCCGATGAAGGGCGCGATGTCCGTGCTCGCGGTGGGCGCCATCTTCGGGGGCGTGCTGCAGATCCCCAAGGTGACCGACGTCATCGACAAGTTCCTCGCGCCGACGTTCCGCGACTCGCGCTTCTACGACGCGAACCCGTCAGACGGACTGCTGGCCTTCGGCCTGGTGCTCGGCACGGTCGTGGGCCTGCTCGGGATCGGGCTCGCGTACTTCGTATGGGTGCGCCGGCCGGGGACGGCCACGCGCGTGCGCGAGCGCGCGCGGCCGCTGTACGAGCTGTTCGTCAACAAGTGGTACTTCGACGAGCTCATCGACCGAGGCTTCGTGCGCCCGGCCGCGTGGACGGGCCGCTTCGCGCAGCAGACCTTCGAGCGCGCGGTGGTCGACGGCGTGCTGGTGGGCGGGACTACCGCTGTCGTGCGCGCCGGCTCGTCCGCGGTGCGCGCGATCCAGGACGGTTACCTGCGCGTGTACGCGGCGCTGCTCGTGTTCGGCGCCGTCGGCGTGGCCCTCTACTTCCTGCTGGCGTCGTGACGAGTCTGCGCGCCGCCCCCCGCCCCCGTCCCGCGGCCCTGCCCCGCGCCCCCCGCCCCCGTCCCGCGGCCCTGCCCCGCGCCCTTCGCTGATGCCGCTCTCCGTCCTCATCTGGCTTCCCGCGGCCGCTGCCCTGATCGGCGCGCTGCTCCCGCGCTCCTTGGCGCCGCGCGCAGCGCTGCTCGGCTCGCTGGCGGCGCTCGGGATAGCGATCGGCTACCTCGCCGACTTCGACCGCGGCGCGGCCGGCCTGCAGCACGTGACCGACCAGGTGTGGATCTCGGAGCTCGGGATCCACTACAAGCTCGGCCTCGACGGGCTGAACATCCTGCTCGTCGCCCTGACGGCGCTGCTGTGGGCCGCCGCGATGGTATGGGCCAACCAGCGCGAATGGGATCGCCCGCGGCTGTTCTACCTGCAGCTCGCGCTGGCCGAGAGCGCGGTGCTCGGCGCCTTCTGCGCGCAGGACCTCCTGCTGTTCGTCGCCTTCTTCGACCTCATGCTGATCCCGTTCTACTTCCTCGTCGGGTCGTGGGGCCAGGGAGCGCAGTCCGTGCGCGTACGCGCGACGATGAAGCTCGTCATCTACACGCTGGTGGGCTCGCTGCTGATGCTCGCGGCCGCGATCGCCACCGCGGTGCTGGCCGAGCCTCCGAGCGGTCACATCACGTTCGTGCTCTCCGAGCTGAGACGGGTGCCGCTCTCGCGCAACGAGCAGGAGTGGATCTTTTTGGGCTTCGCCGCGGCCTTCCTGGTGAAGATGCCCGCCTTCCCGCTGCACGCGTGGGTACCCGACGCCTACCGGACGATGCCGCTGCCCGCGCTGGCGGTCTTCTCGGGCGTGCTCTCGAAGGTCGCCGCCTACGGCTTCCTGCGCATCGCGCTGCCGCTCTTTCCCGAGGCCAGCGTGCACTTCCAGACGCTGATCCTGCTGATCGGGCTCGCGTCGATCCTCTACGGCTCGGTGATGGCCTTCACCCAGACCAACACGCGGCTGATCCTGGCCTACTCCTCGATCGCGCAGCTGGGGTTCATCACGATCGGGATCTTCTCGCTGCGCCCGGAGGGCGCGCAGGGCGCGGTGCTCCAGATGGTCAACCACGGCTTGGTCGTGGCGCCGCTGTTCTTCATCGTGGCGCTGCTGGCAGCGAGGGCAGGCGGCTCGGAGGACATCCGCGACATGGGCGGGATCGCCTTCCGCGCACCGGTGCTGGCGGCGATGTTCCTGATCGTCGCGCTGGCCACGCTCGCGATGCCGGGCTCGTCGAACTTCGTCGGCGAGTTCCTGATCCTGCTCGGCGTCTTCCGGGCGAAGCTCGTGATCTGCGTCATCGCCTTCACCGGCGTGGTGCTCGCGTCGGTGTACATGCTGCGCGCCTACATCCGGACGATGCACAACCGCGTCGGCGAGCGCGTGAGCTCGCGCGAGATGAGTGTGGGCGATTCGCTCGTGCTCGTCCCGCTGGTGCTCGTGATCCTGGCGCTGGCCCTTTATCCGCAGTTCGGGCTCGCGCGCTCTGAGCGAACCGTCACGGCTTCGCTCCTGCCGGCGCGGATCGCGCAGGGGACCGGCGTGACCCTGGGTTCGTCGGGGGACGTCGCCGGCTCGGGGAGCACCGGGCGGGGGGCGAGCCCGTGAGCGTGGTCGCGATCGCCGCCGCCTCGGTCAAGGGCCCGCACATCGACTACGCGGGACTGTCGCCGCTGATCGCGTTGCTGGGCGGTGGCTGCGTGGTGCTGCTGGCCGGGCTGCTGCCGGGCCGCGGGATGCGCACGGTCGGCGTGCCCGCGCTGACGCTGGCGAGCATCGCCGCCTTCGCCGGCCTGACGATCTGGCAGTTCGACGCGAGCAAGTCGATCATCGCGGGCGCGCTGAGGGTGGACGACCTCGCGCTGGTCCTGAACCTGCTGTTCGCGGTCGCGGCCGCAACGGCCGTGGTCCTGTCGTGGCGGGCGCACGCGGTGGAGGAGGCGGGCCATGGCGAATACCACACGCTGCTGCTCTCCTCGGTGGGCGGGATGGCGGTGCTGGTCGGCGCGCAGAACCTGGTCACGCTGTTCCTGGGGTTGGAGCTGCTGTCGATCCCGTTGTACGTGCTGTGCGCGACCGAGCTGCGCCGTGAGCCGTCGCTCGAGGCCGGGCTCAAGTACCTGATCATCGGCTCGGTCGGGTCGGCGACGCTGCTTTACGGGCTGGCCCTGATCTACGGCGCCACGGGGGACACCGACTTCGCGGGCATCGCGCGCGTGCTGAACGTGGGCGACAGGGTCAACGATCCGTTGTTGCTGACGGGGGTGGGGCTCTTGGCGGTGGGGCTCGCGTTCAAGGCCTCGGTGGCCCCCTTCCACCAGTGGACGCCCGACGTGTACGAGGGAGCGCCGACGCCGATCACGGCCTTCATGGCGGTCGCCACCAAGGCCGCGGCGTTCGGCGTGATGCTGCGGATCTTCGACGTGGCGCTGATCGACGCGCAGCTGGACTGGGGGCCGCTGCTCGCCGCGCTGGCGGTGATCACGATCGTGGTGGGCAACGTGGGCGCGCTGGGCCAGTCGTCCCTGAAGCGGCTTTTGGCCTACTCGAGCGTGGCCCAGGCCGGCTACCTGCTCATCGGGGTCGTGGTGGGCACGCGGCTGGGGCTGCAGGCGACGGTCTTCTACCTGGGTGTGTACCTGGCCATGAACCTCGCGGCCTTCGCGGTGATCATCGCCCGTGAGCGCGAGACCGGCCTGGGCGACGACATCTCCGCGCTTGCCGGACTCGGCGCGTCGCGACCGTGGCTGGCCTGGCCCATGACGATCGCGATGCTCTCGCTGGCGGGGATCCCGGCCACCGCGGGCTTCGTGGGCAAGATCTATCTGATCGAAAGCGCTGTCGACGGCGACTACACGTGGCTGGCCATCGTGCTCGTAGTCGGCTCGATGATCTCGCTCGCCTATTACTTGCGGGTCATCGCGGCGATGTGGATGCGCGAGGCGCCGCGCGGCGAGGAGCTCGCGCTGCGGCCGGCGATGGCGGGCGGGTCGCCGGAGGCGGACGACGAGGACGAGGACGAGACCGGCGCGCGCGACCAGTCCGGGGCCGGCGATGCCCCCTCCGACCCCGACCCGTCGGCCGCCGGCGACTCAACCTCGGACGCCGGCGAGTCCGCCGCCGGCGACTCACCCGTGGACCCCGGCGAGTCCGCCGCCACTCGTGCGAACGGCGCCCACCCGGAGGTCACCGGCGTCGCGGTGCTCTTCGGAGCCGCCAGCCTGGTCCTGGGGATCATCCCCTCGCCGCTCTTCGACCTGGCGCGCGACGCCGGGCGAGCGGTCGGACTCTTCTGAGCCCGCGGGGGTGGCCCCGGCTCAGGGTGCGGCGCGCGCGTGGTTACGCATCTCGGAGAGAATGCGCTCCAGGCGCGGCTCGGACTCGCGGTCCACGTGCACCATGGCCGCGCCCACGGTGGGATGCACGGCCGCGATCTGCGCGTGCATCTCATGTGCGACGGCGCGGTAGGACGGATGTCCCTCGCGACCCGAGCGCAGCTCGATGAGCTGCATCGCCTCGCGCGCGTTGAGGTCGAGGATGTAGCGGATCCGGTAGCCGAGGCAGAGGGCGTAGGGCGCCTGAGCTCTGAGGCCGGCGCCGGCAAGGCGCTCCCACTCGGTCCTCGATGTCTCGAGCGCGCGGCGATAGGCGTCCCCACAGCCGGCGGAGTCGACCTCTTCGGGCACGCCGGCGCCGAGCGCAGGCGAGAGCGTCTGCCACTGGCAGGTGAGCATGCGGTGGCGCTGGAGGTCACGGAACGCGCCGTAGTCCGAGACGATCTCGAAGCGGTAGCCGAGCGCCTCTAGGCCGCGACCGGGCCGATGACGACGGTTCTCGCGACCGCCCAGCAGCTCGGCGAGGATCGCCCCCCGCCGCTCCTCGTCGAGCAGCGCCACCTCGGACCGGACCGTCTCCTCTGACACCCCCACGTGCTCGAAGAGCAGGGCCGCGAGCAGCCGCTCCTCGTCGCCGTCGACGTGAACGAGCCTCACGGACGGTCCCTGTTCGGAGGCGTGTACGGAGTCGGAGTCGGCGTAGGACTCCAGGTCGCGGTCGGACAGACCCAAGCGGGAGGCCGCCTCCGCCGCCGCCCGCTCGCGATCCTGCAGGTACTCGATCCATCGGCCGCCGCGGTCGGGCCTCTCGACCCGCGCGACGAAGCTGGGCATCACGGCCTGGACCTCGCGCAGGATCATGCGCCCGTAGGCCCGTGCCTCGGGGAGAGGGTGCGCGAGCAGGTGGAGCACGAGCTGCTCGTAGGCCTGTCCCGAGGCGAAGATCCCGACGTGCGAGAGCGACGAGGCCGGCAACAGCCCACGAAGCAGATCCAGCGCCTTGGCCCTGACCGCGCGCTGGTGGGCCGCCGGCGCGGTTGCCTCCGCGCGCGGAAAGCGCGTTGACACCCACTCCGCGACCCGCGGCAGCGCCTCGGAGTAGGTACTGAAGAGCTCGTCCATCGCACGCTCGTACTGCGGACCGAGCTCCGAGTCGCGGTAGTAGCGATACCGCGGCGGCCCCTCGCCATCGCCGGGCAACTCGCGGTCATACGCGATATAGCGCGTGCTCTGTTCGAGATAGGCGGCAAGCCGCGGCCGCTGCAGGACCTTCGTCAGTACGTTCGAGACCCACTCGCAGGCGATATGCGCGCCCCCGAGCTGCGCCACCGAGTCGTCCCCGTATCCCAGGAAAACCCGCTCGTACAGGCGAGCAGCCCGCTCCCCCTCCTCCCCGGGCCGGTACACCGCCGGGCCATCCGGCAGGTCGGCCACGAACTCATCGAGGAACAACCGCCGAAGCGTCCCCGGATACCGCGAATACCGCGCAAACAGAGCCCCTTTGACCGTCTCGGGGAGGTTGACGAGCGCAAACACAGGCGAATCCAGGTTGCTGAAATGCCCAACCAACCGCTCACGCTCGCCCCCACTGAAGCTCTCAACCGGATACCGCACGGGCAACTGATCCTAGCCACGCTGGCGGCCCGAACGGTCCGTCGGGGAAACGACGGCCCCGGCCGGCCCGCGTTCTGAGGGGAGCTCCATTCCGATCGCAATCCGGGCTCCCGACCCGGTATCGACCATTAGTTGTCTGCCAGCTTGGCTTTCTGAGGCGTAACGCACCCACCACCGGCCTCTCGCCGGGTTCTCGTTTCTCGCAACCCTCTACCCCTGTGCTGGCTTTCGAACGATTTCAAGCCAATCAATAGCCTGCCCACACGCCCGCCGGTACCCGTTCGGAGGCACAACCGTGACTGTCCTCGCCAAACTCCTATTTCGCAAGAATACGATCGGGCCGAGAGAGTCTGGATAACCGTTCCCGGGTCGCAGATTCCCCCCAAACCGCTTCACGGTTACATCATGGCGTCCCGCTCCTAGCCGGACCACGCCCGCTGACGCGAATGAGTTGCCAGTGTTTAACTGATCGTGAACCCACCCGACGGTAGCGCCGTCTACATACACGTGCACTCCACGCTGAAAAGCGCCGTTGACCCACACCTCGTAGGCCCCCGGGACACCAGCCTCGATGTTGGCGTCAAGTCGTCCAGGTCCGTTGAGACCAATGCGGGGGCCGAGTTGCCCGGCCCAATTCCCACTGGTGCGCGCTTGCGCCGGCAAGATAGTCGGGCCTAACTCACGAGCCACATACGCGAGCATACCCCGATCGCGTCGCGCGTCCGTAGCGACTCGTTTGATTTCAGAGCAAGCGATTCGGGCGCCCGCCATTCCGTTCTCTCCACTCGGTACATGCGCGACCACGCGCCACCCGAGCCGCACCTTCCGCCACACCTCGTAGAATCGATGCGCCTCTACGAGCGCATAGTTCGCTGGCGGACGACTCGCTACCGGAGATCGTCGCAGCAATATCTCGTTTGCCCGCTCGACGTACCACAGAGGAAGCTCATCTAAGTCGTAACTCGTGCCGTATTTCGGCCTTACTCCGTTCCGCACCTGACCTAGTTTCGAGTACGAGAATCCAGGCCCGTACGGTCGCGAGTCTCGCAGGTACCACAACGTATAATCTTCGAACTCCGGAATAAGAATCGGGCCTTTGCCTGCATTACTTTCCCCAATCTGCCGCAGCTCCGCAAACCGGTGCTCGTCCGCTAGCGGAGTTGCATGGTAGATCGTCGCGTTGGACCACAGTACCCCTACCGTGACCGCGGCTGCGAGGAGCAACGCTTCGACTCCCAATCCTTCTTGGGCCATGCCGGCCGTTCCGCACAGGGCGACAAAGACGATTGCTGGCGACACCACCATCAGCACCTTTCCGTCGACCCACGGGCTGCCGCGCGTCGTGATGCAGGCCCAGGCAAATATCGATGTCGCTGGGTAGAGCAGAACCGGATACGCCCGTCGGCGCAGTAGCCAGCCCACGCCTAAACCCGCCGCGACTACCGTCAAGCCGATAAAGACGTACGTGGCCGACCCTTGGGAATCTGGGTTCCCCCGGTAGTCGCCAGCTAGCCAAGTCCCGAACATTTGATACCACCGCAACGGGCGCACGAGGTTGCCGTTCTCAGATTGCGTGACCAGGACTGTTACTCCAGAACGCAGGAAACGCGTCGAATCAATAACCGTTGGTAGCGTTAGGCAGGCGACCACAGCGCCGAACAGCAACGCCGACACGCCAAGGATGCCGATGGAGGCCCTCGGTCGCATACGGAGAGTCCAAATGACCAGCACCGCTAGCGCTGGTGCACCCCACGCGAGATA
The DNA here is from genome assembly GCA_963797015.1 of uncultured Actinomycetes bacterium. Taxonomy (GTDB): domain Bacteria; phylum Actinomycetota; class Thermoleophilia; order Solirubrobacterales; family Solirubrobacteraceae; genus JBBPZA01. Next base: position 110,399 of record CAWCNV010000007.1, read on the forward strand.
GCCTAGTCCAACGACACCCATTCCACCAGCAACAGTGACTGCCAACGGGACGATCGCCCGTGGTTTCCAATTCTGGGTGTCCACGTATAAGACTGTGAGCGCAACGGTCAACGCGATTAGTGGAAGTGCGGCCAGCTCCTTCAAACTTCCCTGAACCGCATAGGCATACACGAGGGCTGGCTGGGAAGCGACAAACGCTATTACTGCGCTTACCGGACGCGACACCGACGCAAGACGGCCGAAAAAGTACAATACGGGGGCGAGTAGTGCTACTAGGACGGCCATGTAGGGCTGATACGAAAGCAGCAAGTCTTGCCCAGTAAGCTTCCCCACGCTTCCCAGTACGGTGTGCGCGCCGCTTGGATAAGCATTTGCGAAGTAGCCTTTTAGTTCGGTCGCATAGCTCGACGGCGCGATGTCCGAGAAGGATCGTCCGGAATCGACTAAGTGTGCGGCCCCCGCGACGTGGATGGAACTCGTGGTGTCCTGTCCGTACCCAGCCAGAGTTGCTTCGCCGTGCAACGCGACTGGGGCGACCAAGCAGAGATAGACGCAACTCGCAGCCATCGCCGGCCACAAAGTCAGCCGCTGCGACAAGAGCCGGCGTCTAGCCAGCACGACTCCCGTTACGGCACTTACGAGAAGAAGCCACGGAGCCGCAGGAGCGACAGACGGTACGACGGTAGCTGCCTGACTGATACCGACAGTCGCCGCGAGGCCGAGGGGTGGGACTAGAGGGAGAGGAAGGCGCGAGCCGCTGAGCCACTCAACGAGTAGCCCGCACCCCACCGAAATTCCCACCAGCAAGACCGGGAATCCCAGGGTAGCGATGACAAACGTCACCCTCGAGCTAGCTCAGGGTCATCGCGGCGACGCAGCCCCAAAATGCTTAAGAGAAACGATGAGAAAAATATCTGAATGCCAACTATGATCAGCGTGGCTGCAAGAACAGCCAACCGTTCTTCCGAAAGCGCTCCGAAACCACGGTCGATCCAGATGGCGACGATGACCGCGCCGACAACTAGGCCTGAGACTAGTACGGCTGCTGCAAGAAGCAGGCCGTGCTCAAGGCGGAAGGATGATCGCATTCGATCGAACCATGGATCGCGGTCATTCATAAAATACGTCGCGTACGCGTGTGCACACAAGCCTAGAGCCAAGACTTGAACCCCGACGATGACAAGGATCGCCCCCCCGATCATGGTATGGAGGTCCCACGAGCGTCCAAACAGGTCTAAGCGTGACAGAACAGTGGCAAGCACCAGCGCACCCACCAGGAACATCAATGTCCCGGGAACAATAAAAAGGTGGGTCGGGCTGTGAACTAGGAGGAATCGGAGGTGGCGCCAGCCGTCTCGGAAGCTTGAGAGTTTTGATTGGCCTCGGCGGGGGTGGTATTCGATGGGGAGTTGGTCGATTCTGGTGCCCGTCTTGGATGCTCGGATAACCATCTCGGATGCGAACTCCATGCCGGGGGTTCGGAGGTCGAGGCGGGGTAGGGCGTCGCGGCGGATGGCTCTCATGCCGCAGTGGGCGTCACGTACTCCGGTTCGGAAGAAGATGTTCAGGACGCCGCTCAGTATCGGGTTGCCGACGTAGCGGTGAAGCCACGGCATCGCGCCGGGATGGATGTTGTCCATTCGGTCGCCGATGACGAAGTCGGCGCCCTCGTCCAGGCTCGCGACGAAGCGCGGCAGGTCCCCGAGGTCGTAGGTGAGGTCTGCGTCCACCATGACGATGTACGCCCCGCGTGCGGCGGCGAAGCCGGCCAGGTAGGCGCTGCCATAGCCCCGGCGAGGCTCCTCGACGACTCGCGCCCCGGCGGCGGCCGCAAGCTCGGCGCTCCGGTCGTCCGAACCGTTGTCGACCACGATCACCTCGCCTGTCCTGCCACTCAGCTCCAGTGCAGCCCACGCTCTTTGAACGCACTCGGCGATCGTCTCGGCCTCGTTCAGGCACGGAATGACGACCGAGAGGAGAGGGGAGGTCTCGGTCGCTGGCGGCTGCGCCAGCACTCGTGTCTGTTCGACGGTGGTCAAGCGAACGCCGCTGTCTGCCGAGCGCGGGAACCCAAGGGTTGAACGGACGAAGGCGCCGAAAGTCGCGCGGGGCGGAAGGCTAGCGAAGCCGTAGGAAGCGACTGCCGGGTCCGCGTGGCCAGGGTCGGCGGCGCCATCGGGTTGCACCTGCCAACCCAGGTGGTTGGGCGTGGCGGCAGGCGGAGGGCGAGCCATGCCCGATGCGAGCCGGACGGCGGAGGAGGTCGACGCCGAGGGCGGCAGTCGAGGCCTCGGGCGGCATCCGGCGGACAGGAGCAGGCAGAGGGCGCCAGCGGGCGCTCAGGGGGGCCCCGCAGAGAATTGCGGCGGGCGCGGAGAAGGCCCTGGTAGAGGGCCCGGCCAACGCGGCAGCCGGCGCGGATGGTTCGGGGCGGGAGGCCGCCGTGAGCAGTGCCGCTCGTCGTGTGGCACCCTGCCCGCGCCGTGCGCGTGTGCCTCGTCTACGACTGCCTTTTCCCTCACACCGTCGGGGGCGCCGAGCGGTGGTACCGGGCGCTCGCGGAGGCGTTGGCTAGCGCCGGGCACGAGGTGACCTATCTCACCCGGCGGCAGTGGCCGCGCGGGGAGCGGCCTGACGCTCCCGTGGGGGTACGGGTCGTCGCGGTGTCTGCCGGCGGTCCGTTGTACACCCCCGACGGCCGGCGCAGCGTCGGGCCTCCGCTCCGGTTCGGCGTCGGGGTGCTGCGGCACCTCGAGCGCAACGCTGACCAATACGACGCGGTGCACACCGCCTCGTTCCCATACTTCTCGCTGCTCGCCGCGGCCGCCGCCCGGCGCCGGGGGCAGACCTACCGCCTCGTCGTCGACTGGCACGAGCTGTGGACGCGCGCGTACTGGCGCGAGTACCTGGGCCCCGTGGCCGGTGACGTCGGCTGGCTCATCCAGCGCGCATGTGTCGCCGTACCCCAACGCGCGTTCTGCTTCAGCCGCCTGCACGAGGGACGCCTGCGGGAGGAGGGGTTGACCGGCGAGCTCACCGTGCTGGAGGGCGAGTACGCGGGCGACGCGCATCCGCCCGAGCGCCCGGCCGGGGTCGAGCCGGTCGTCGTCTTCGCCGGCCGTCACATCGCCGAGAAACAGATCCCCAAGCTGGTTCCGGCCCTCGCCGAGGCCCGCCGCCGAATCCCCGATCTGCGCGCGGAGATCCTCGGCGACGGACCGGACCGTGATGCGGTCCGCCGGCTCGTCGACGAGCACGCGCTGTCGGGATCCGTCGCGCTTCCGGGCTTCGTCGGCGCAGCGCAGGTCGATGCGGCGCTGGCCGGCGCCATGTGCATGGTGCTCCCCTCGCGCCGCGAGGGCTATGGCCTCGTCGTGGTCGAGGCGGCCGCCCGCGGCACGCCGAGCGTGGTGATCGAGGGCCCGGACAACGCCGCGACCGAGCTCGTCGAGGAGGGCGAGAACGGGGTGATCGCCGCAAGCGCCTCGGCCGGTGACCTCGCGGCCGCGATCGAGAAGGTCCACGACGCCGGGCCCGAGCTGCGGGAACGGACGGCGCGGTGGTTCGAACGCAACCGGCGCCGCGTGTCGCTCGTAGCGTCGCTAGAGCGCGTCCTGGAGAGCTACGGCGAAGCGGACCGGCGAGGGGGCGGGAGCAAGGCGCGAGGGGGCGGCAGCTACGCCGGCGAGGACCCGCGACCGGGAGCGGGAGGCGAATCGGACCCGCGACCGGAAGCGGGAGGCGAATCGGACCCGCGGTCGGGAGTGGAAGGCGACCCGGACCCGCCCGCCACCGCGCGACGGTAGGAAGCGAGCACGCCCCGCGCCGTCGCCTGCCAGGAGAAGCGCGCCGCCTGGAAGGGGCCCGCGGCCGCGAGCTCGGCGACCAGCGCATCGTCTGTCAGCAGCCGTTCGAGCGCGTCCGCGATCGCCCGCGGCGACTCGGGATCGAAGAACAGGGCCGCGTCGCCCGCGACCTCGGGGAGCGAGCTGCGGTCCGAGCAGGCGACCGCGACCCCCCGTCGCATGGCCTCGAGCACCGGAAGCCCGAACCCCTCGTAGAGCGAGGGGAAGACGAAGCAGCGCGCGGCGGAGTAGAGGCCCTCGAGCAGCGCCTCGTCGATCCAGCCCTCGAAGCGCACGTCGCGCGAGATCCCGAGCGCCATCGCCCGCCGGCGCAGCTCGGCCTCGTGCCAGGTCGGGTAGCCCGGCAGCACCAGCACCGGCCGGCGATCGGCCGGCACGAGGGCCAGCGCCTCCAGCAGCCGCGCGAGGTTCTTGTGCGGCCGCTTGGCCGAGACCGACAGCACCCAAGGCCGAGACCCGAGATCCAGCCGGGCCCGAACGGAGCGCTCGTCCAGCGCCGTGACCGCAGCCGTCCTCCCCACTCCCTGCGGGACGACGTCGATCTTGCCGGGCGGCACGTCGAGCATCCGCACGAGGTCGTCGCGCGTGGATCGCGAGATCGCGATCACGCGATCCGAGCGCGCCACGGCCAGCCGCACCAGCAGCCTCATCCCGTACGGCAACGCGCCGGCGTGGGCCTCGGGATGCACGCGGTGGATCAGGTCGTGGACGGTGACGACGCGGCGAAAGCGCCCCCAGCCCGGCGCCGTGCTGGCGAGGCTGTGCAGGACGTCGACTCGCTCCCGCCCGGCGAGCCGGGGAAGCAGCTGCTGCTCGCCCCGCACCCACTCGACCCGCCGGCTGGCGCGCACCGGGACCGTCACCGACGGAATCAGCTCGCTCCACGGCCCTTCGCCCGCCTCCGCCGCCTCGCGGTTGACGAACGCCGTCAACCGGACGTCCGGCGCCTCGCGCCGCAGCGCCGGGATCAGCTCGCGCGCCGCGACCTCCATGCCGCCGGTCTCCCCGGGCACGAGGAAGACGAGGTTGAGCCCGACGTGCACGCGGTGCGCCCCTCAGCCGCCGCGGCGCCGGATCAGCCCGAGCACCTCGCGCGGCACGACGCCCAGCGCCAGCGCGGAGCCGCAGAACACTGCCGTCGCCAACCCCAGGCGCACGAGCTCCGGCAGGCCGGGCAGCAGTCCTGCCCCCACCGCGACGGCCGATGCCAGTAGCACCCGCGGCACGACGCGCGGCGACGGGCGCAGGTCGGGCCTCCCGCGCATCAGCAGCACGGCGTAGGCCGTGGCGAGCACCACCTCGGTCACCGACATGGCCACCGCCGCGCCCCGCGCTCCGTGGCCGGGGGCCAGGGCCACCACGAGCGCCGTGGCGAGCCCGAAGGCCAGCGCGTTGGCCGCCACGATCGCGCGGTGATCGCGCAGCGCCAGCAGCGCGAAGCCCCACGTCGCGACCAGGAAAGTCGCGGCGAGAGCGACTCCCTGGATTCGCAGCACGGCCGCCGAGGGGGCGAAGTCGCTCCCGGCGATCACGCGGATCCCCGGCCCGGCACCGAAGGCGACGACGATCGCGGCCAGCGCGCCGAGCAGCACGGCGACGTCGAACATTCGCTGCAGCGCCCCGGCGAGGCGGAGGCGATCGTCGCGCGCGGCGCGCGTGAGGATCGGGAAGGCCGCGGTCACCAGCAGCCCGGGCAACGCGACCAAGACCTCGACGACGCGAAACGAGGCGCCGAAGTAGCCGGTCTGGGTCGGATTCGAGACGAGCGACATGAGGATCTGCGCGACGCGGTAGTAGAGGATCCCGAGCGCGGTGGCCGCCGTGACCGGGAGCGCGTCGCGGAAGAGCCGCGGCCACAGCCCGCGCTCGAACGCCGGCCGCAGGGGCATCGCGCCGCGGGCGTACGGGACCGTGGCGATGAGCGCGACGACTCCGGCCAGGATCGGGGCCGCGAAGAAGAATCCGAGCCCGCTGCCGGCGATCACCAGCACGACCACCGTCGCGACCAGCACGACCTGGCGCAGCAGTTCGAGCAGGCTGAACGTCACCAGGCGCAGCGACGACTGCAGCGGCACGGTGAACGTGACCTGAAGGACGGTGAAGATCAGGCCCAGGGCGGCAAGCGCCGTCCCCGCGACCATCACCCGGTCATAGCCGGCGACCGCCGAGAACGCCGTGGCGATCGCCAGCCCGAGGATCCCGACGACGATGCGCAGGCCGGTGAGGTTGGCCATGAAGCGGTCGCGAGCAGCCCCCGACGAGCCGGAGAACTCGCGCACCCCGACCGTCGTCAGCCCGCCCTCGGCGAAACCGGCAACGACCGCGACGACCGAGACCACGGTCGCGTAACGCCCGAAGTCGACCACGCCGAGGTGGCGGGTGAGCAGCGCCGCCGCGCCGGTGGCCAGCAGGAGCACGGAGCCGAACGCCAGCGACCGCGCGATCCCGCCGCGCACCGCGAGCGGGCCGGCGGCGGCGGTGTCGAGGATGTCGGTCGGGTCGCCGCCCTCCGGGGCGACGCGGTCCTCGGGCAGCTCGGCCCCCGTCCTCACGCGGCCCTCCCCAGCGCGCGCCGGTAGCTCGCGACCGTCTCACGCGCCGTGCGCGCCCACGTGAAGCGCCGGCAGCGCTCCAGCCCGGCGTGCCGCAGGCGGGCGGCGAGCTCGCCGTCGCCGAGGATCCGCCCGAGCGCCGAAGCAATCGAGGCGGGATCCTCGGGATCGAAGAGCAGCGCGGCGTCGCCGGCGACCTCGCGCAGGGCGGGCCGGTCCGAGCAGGCGACTGGAAGCTCGCGGCGCATGGCCTCGAGCACCGGCAGCCCGAAGCCCTCCATCAGCGAAGGCAGCGCGAAACACGACGCCGCCCGGTACAGACCCTCGAGGTCCGCCTCGTCCACCCAGTCGGGGAGGTGCACGCGCTCCGTGATCCCGAGAGCGCCGGCCAGCCCTCGCAACTCGGCCTCGTAGGCGGTCGAGCGCCCCGGGATCACCAGCCGCACATCGTCGCGCTCGAGCAGCGCCAGCGCCCGCACGAGCGCCGCGAGGTTCTTATGGGCGCGCTTCTGGGCGACGCACAGCACCAGCGGCCCCGGCCCGATATTCAGGCGGGCTCGCAGCTCGGGCTCGGGAGTCGGCGCGACCGGGCCGAAGCGGTCGGCCACGCCGAGCGGCGTCACGTCTACCCGCCCGCGGTCCAGGGCGATGGTCGTCGCGAAGTCCTCGCGCGCCGCGTCTGACAGCGCGAGCACGCGGTCGGCGCGGCGCGCGCTGGCGAGCCAGAGTCGCTTGATCGCCGCGCCGCGGAAGCGGTCGGGCAGCGCCTCGGGGTAATGAAGCCAGGTGATGTCGAGCAGCGTCACCACGGTCTTCAGCCCGGGCGAAGCGAACGGGACGAGGTTGGCGAGCCCGTGCAGGAGGTCCACGTGCCGGGCGAGGGCTCGCACGGGCAGCACGAGCTCCTGGTAGGGCACGTGCCAGGGGATGGGCGCGAGCGAGATCCGCGCCCGCACCCAGCGGACGCCCGGCGCCCATGGGGCATCGAGCAGCGAGGCGGGCGCGTCGCGGTTCACGAACGCGGTCAGCTCGATGCCCGGCTCCTCCTCGAGCAGCGCCGGGATCAGCTCGTGCGCGTAGCGCGACGAGCCGCCCGAATCCTCGACCAGGTAGATCAAATTGAGCCCCACGCGCAGTGGGCGCGCCGCCATCGCGCCGATCGTAGCCAGCGCTCAGGCCGCCTCTGCCAGCGCGCGGCGGTAGCTCTCGAGGGTCGCGCGCGCGGCCTGCGCCCACGTGTACCGGCGGCTGCGCTCGCGCCCCGCCGCCTTCAGACGTGCCGCCAGCGCGGCGTCGGAGAGGATCCTGTCGATCGCCGCCGCGACCGCGGCGGGGTCCTCCGGATCGAACAGCAGCGCGGCGTCGCCCGCGACCTCGCGCAGGGCCGGGCGGTCCGAGCACGCGACCGGCACCCCGCGCGTCATCGCCTCCAGGATCGGCAGCCCGAAGCCCTCCATCAGCGAAGGAAGCACGAAGCACGACGCGGCGCGGTAGAGGCCCTCGAGGTCCGGCTCGCCGACCCAACCGGGGAGGTGCACGCGCTCCGCGATCCCGAGAGCGCCGGCCAGCCCTCGCAGCTCGGCCTCGTAGGCGGTCGGGCGCCCCGGGATCACCAGCCGTACATCGTCGCGCTCGAGCAGCGCCAGCGCCCGCACGAGCGTCGCAAGGTTCTTGTGGGCGCGCTTCTGGGCGACGCACAGGACGAACGGCCCCGGCCCGATGCCCAGCCTGTCCCGCAGCTCGTCCGCGGGCGTCGCGACGGACCCATCCGGCGGGTCGGCGATGCCGTGGTGGATCACGTCGACCCTGCCGCGATCGAGGCCGAGCCGGTGAACGGCGTCGTCGCGGGCGGCTCGGGACACGGTCAGGACCCGGTCGGCGCGCCGCGCGCTCCCGATCGACAGCGCCTTCATGACCCGCCGCCTCGCGGGCGAGGGAAGCGCCTCGGGGTAGTGGAGCCAGGTCACGTCGTGCAGGGTCACGACCGTGCGGATGCCGGGAGCGAGCAGCGGGACGACGTTGGCCAGCCCGTGGACCAGATCCAGCCGGCGCCCGAGCGCCGCAGCCGGGAGCACGAGCTGCTGATAGGGCAGGTGCCAGGGCACCCGCCGCAGCCCGAACGGCGCGCGTACCCACCGAAGCCGTTCGCCCCAGGGTGCGTTCACCAGCGAGGCCGGTGCGTCCCTGGTCACGAACGCGGTGAGCTCGATGCCCGGCTCCTGCTCGAGCAGCGCGGGGATGAGCTCGTGGGCGTAGCGCGACGTACCGCCCGAGTCCTCGACCAGGTAGATCAGGTTGAGCCCCACGCGCAGCGGGCGCGCCTCTTCGCCGGGGTGGGGCCGCACGGGGGAGCCAGGGTACATCTGGCAGCATGGCCGTCCGGCATGGGCGGCGAAGCGGGACGCGAGCGCGGGGCGCGCGAAGCCAGGGGTGAGCGCGGGGCGGGCGCGCGACTGCGGCGCCAGTACGCGAAGCTCTGCGACCTGCGCGACTTCGACGATCCGAGCGTCCGCGACGCCATCGCTCGGATCGTGCCGGACGCGCCGCCGGGCAGCGAGCGCCAGCTCGAGCGCAAGAACTGGGAGTTCGCGCTGCTCGCGCTGTTCCTCGAGGACGTCGGCCGCCTGCACGAGGGCACGAGCGTGCTCGCCGTGGGAGCGGGCCACGAGGCGGTCCTCTACTGGCTGGCCAATCGGGTGGGCAAGATCCTGGCGACCGACATCTACGGCGAGGGCGACTTCGCCGGCGGGGAGGCCGACGCCGCGATGCTCGCGGACCCCTCCAGCTTCGCGCCCTTCCCCTACCGCCGCGAGCGCCTCGAGGTGGCGAGCATGGACGCGCGCCGGCTCGCGCTCGACGACGCCAGCTTCGACGTCGTGTTCTCGCTCTCCTCGATCGAGCACTTCGGCGGCCGCGAGGACGTAACGCGCGCGGCGCGCGAGCTCGGTCGCGTGCTGCGCCCGGGGGGCCACGCGTTCATCGTGACCGAGTGCTTCGTCGAGAGCTCGCTGCTCGACCGCCCGCGCGTGCACAACCTGGTGCGGATCCTGAGCGCGGGACGGCTGGCCGCGACCGCTCGCCCAGACCGCCGCGGCGTGGACGTCTTCACCGCCGCGGAGGCCGGCGCGCTGATCGTCGCGCCCTCGGGCCTGCGGCTGCTGCAGCCACCGCAGCTCGGGCTATCGTCGACGAGCTTGGCGAACGTCGCGACCTTCAAGGGCGCCCCACGGCCTGAGCCGGCGACCGGGCGCTGGCACCCGCACATCGCCGTCCGGGCGCGGGCAGGCTCGCCCTGGACCTCGCTCGCGCTGCCCATGGTCAAGCCGCCATGACGAAGCCGCTGCTCCCCGCCATCGCCGGCCGCATGCCCGCCGGCCTGCTGCGCCGCGCGGGGCGGTGGCAGCTGCGAAGCCCCGCGTTCCGGCGGCTCATCGGCGGCGCGATGCGCAGCGTCGCGAGCGCCGACGCGACGATCAGCCACGGGGTCGGCGCCGGGCTGCGGTTCAACGCGCACGGGGGCAACCCCGGGTATGCGCTGGGGATCACCGAGCCCGAGGTGCAGGGCGCCCTCGCCGACCACCTGCGGGCCGGGGCCACGTTCTACGACGTCGGCGCGCACCGCGGCTTCTTCACCGTCATCGGAGCCAAGCTGGTCGGCGCCGGCGGGCGCGTCTACGCCTTCGAGCCGGTGGCCGAGGCCGCCGGAGCGTTGCGCGACAACGTGGCGGCAAACGGCTTCGCGCACGTCGACGTCCGGGAGCAGGCGGTCAGCGACGCCGTCGGCACCGCGGTCCTGCGCGTCCAGCCCGAGCTCGCCTGGGCGGCGCTGGTCGGCGGCGCGACACCCGCGCGGTCCGGCGACGACGTGCGCGTCGAGACGGTGACCATCGATGCCGTCGTCGCACGCGGCGCGCAGCCCCCGGACGTCGTGAAGCTGGACATCGAGGGTTCCGAGGCGGCGGCGCTGCGCGGCATGTCGGCCACGCTGCGCGACCACGCGCCCGCGCTCGTCTGCGAGTTCCACGACACGTACGCCGAGTGCTTCGAGATCCTGGCGGCGGCCGGCTACTCCACGGTCGACCTGCAGACCGGCCGCACTCTCGCGCCCGCCGACGGCGCCGACCGGCACTTCTGCGGGCTCAGTCAGCGCACCCCCCAGAGCACGCCGAGCTCGGGCCCGGAGCCGGGCCCGGGGAGCACCTCGTAGCCGCCCGCGACCAGGGCCGCCCGCGCCAGCTGCTCTCCGTCGGGGCCCGGGCGCTGGTGGGGGTGGTACTCGAGCGAGATCACCGGGCAGCGCAGCTGGCGAAAGCGCGGATCGCCCAGCAGCGCCCACTCGGCGCCCTCGATGTCCACCTTCAGCAGATCGACGCCCTCGAGCAGCGTGAACACGTCGCGCGCGGGCACGTCGACGCTCCCCGGCCCGTCGCCCATGCGCGACAGGCCGAAGCCGTCCGGGCGGAACGCGACGAATCCCGTCCGCCGGCGCCGCGCAGGCCTCGATCACCGTCCAGTCGGCGTCGCGCCCGTTGGCCCGTACCGTCCCGCGCAGCACGGCCGCGGTCCCGGGGTCGGGCTCGAGCGCCACCATCCGCGCCACGGGAAGGCGCGCGAGTAGCGCCGCCCCCCAGGCGCCGATGTTGGCGCCCAGGTCGAGCACGGTGAGCGGCCGGCCGAGCGCCAGCAGCGCGTCCAGCGCGGCCTTCGGCAGCTCGGCGTGCGGATCGCCGAAGACCTGCCCGAGCGCGTGCAGATCGGCCGTGCCGTCCCGCAAGCAGACGTGCGGCCCTCCACTTCGGACGCGATATGCCGATAAATGTCCACGATGCAGGATTTGGCGTGCGACGAAGCGCAGCGGACGCTCGACGAGCCGGCTACAGCCCAATACTTCGATAACCTCGCCGGGCAGCCCGCGGCTCGTGACAGAACGCACCAACGGGAGGGCACGGATGCGTCGCCAGCCCGTGAGGAGGCGCGACGTCCGGTCGGCGGGCACTGGGCAAGGATGCTAGCCGCCGCCGCGTGCGGCAACATCGCGACTTTCCGTACGCCCCCCCGTTCTCACCTGGCGAGATCCGCCTACGAGCCGTGTCCACTCTGCCTTCCAACGCTCCCGAACCACTTCCGGCCCGCGCGCCCGTAACGCCGCTGCCGGTCGCGCCGAGCGCGCGGCCGGCCAGCGTGTCCGTGCTCGGGATCCCGCTGTCGGTGGCGGACTACGAGCAGACGATGGACCTCATGGACGATGCGATCGCGCGCCGCGAGCCGGTCTACATCTCGGCCGCCGCGGTCCACCTGATCATGGTCAGCCAGGAGCGTCCCGAGGTTCGCGAGGCCGTGCTGGGCTCGCTCGCCGTGCCCGACGGACAACCGCTCGTCTGGGCGCTGCGCGCGCTCGGCCACCGCGCCTCGCGCGTGTACGGGCCCGACCTCATGCTGCGCTACTGCCAGCGCTGCGCGCGCACCGGCGCGCGGATCTTCCTGTACGGCGGCCGCAACCAGGGCGCGCTCGTGCAGCTCGTCACCAACCTGCGCCTGCGCTCCCCGGGGATCCAGATCGTCGGCGGCTTCTCGCCCTCCTTCGAGCCCCCGACCGACGACGACGACGAGGCGATCGCGGCGACGATCAACGCCTCGCGCGCCGACGTGGTGTGGGTCGGCGTCGGCCAGCCCAAGCAGGAGGAGTGGATGGCCCGCATGCGCGACCGCGTCGAGGCGCCCGTGATGGTGGGCGTGGGCGCGGCGTTCGACTTCCACGCCGGCCTCGTGGCGCAGGCGCCGGCCTGGATGCAGCGGACGGGGCTGGAGTGGGCGTTCCGCCTCGGCCGCGAGCCGCGGCGCCTGTGGAGGCGCTACGCGCGCTACAACCCACGCTTCATCGCGGGCTTCACGCGCCAGTACGCACGCCATCGTCTGCCGGCGCGCAAGCGCTAGCCTGCCCGGCCGCAGATGGCCCCAGACGTATCGATCATCGGCCTCGGGCGGGTCGGGCTGCCGCTCGCCCTCAGCTTCGCCGACCGCGGCCTGCACGTGCTGGGGATCGACAAGGACCCAGCGCGGCTGGAGTCGGTCGGCGCCGGACGGATGCCGTTCATGGAGAACGGCACCCAGGAGCTGCTCGACCGCGTCGGCACGAGCGGCCGTCTGACGCTCAGCTCCCGGGTCGTCGACGCCGCCGCCGCCGACCACATCGTCGTGACCCTCGGGACACCCTCCTTCTCGCACATCGAGATCGACATGGGCGACATCCGCTCCGCGCTCGACGACCTGCTGCCGGTGCTGCGCACCGGGCACTCGCTGATCCTGCGCTCGACCGTCGGTCCCGGCACCACGCAGTTCGTCGCGGCCTATCTGACCAAGCAGCGCGGCTTCGAGGTCGGCACCGAGATCTTCGTCGCCCACGCTCCCGAGCGGATCGCGGCGGGGAAGTTCGTCGAGGAGATCTCGACGCTGCCCTGCATCATCGGCGGTGTGGGCGAGGAGTCCGGCGAGCGCGTCGGGCGCCTGTTCGGCGTGTTCGGCGCCCCGATCGTGCAGACCACCCCGGCGCAGGCGGAGCTGGCGAAGATCTGGACCAACATCCTGCGCTACACCGAGTTCGCGCTGCCCAACCTGCTGATGATGGACTGCGAGCGCCACGACGCGAACGTGTTCGAGGTCATCGACCTGATCAACCGCGACTACCCGCGCGGCGGGATCGCGTCGCCGGGCCTCACCGCCGGGAGCTGCCTGCGCAAGGACTTCGTGTTCAGCGAGGAGCGCTCCAACGCCCCGGGCATGCTGCTCGCGGTGTCGCGCGTGAACGAGTCCGTGCCGCTGTTCCTCATCGAGGGCATCCGCCGCCGGATCGGGACGCTCGCCGACAAGAAGGTCGCGGTGCTCGGGCTGGCCTTCAAGCGCGACACCGACGACGAGCGCGACTCGCTGGCCCACAAGCTCGTGCGGATGCTCGAGCGCGAGCTGGCCGACGTCGCCGTCCACGACCCCCACGTGCTCGAGCCGACGCAGAGCTTCGAGGAGGCGATCCTCGACGCCGACGTCGTCGTGGTCGCGACCAACCACTCGGACTACAGCAGCCCCGAGGCCCTGCGCGCGATCATGGACAGTGGCCGCGGCGACTGCCTCGTGGTCGATCCCTGGAACGCGTTCGGCCATGCCCAGGTGTTCGCGTTCGCGACCGAGGTCGGAGTGCTCGGCAGGGTCTGATGCGCCCGGCCGGGCGCATCAGTCAGGTCTCGTGCCGGATCAGCGCCCCGAGGCCGCGCGCCGGCGGGCCGTGGAGGCGCCGTTCGGGCTGAACGAGGGCAGCCGCTCGCGGCGGCGCATCGTGACCGCGACCTCATCGCGGACCCAGGCGTAGGTCGGGATCAGGCCCTCGCGCAGGCTGATGCTCGGCTCCCATCCCAGGCGCTCCCGGATCAGCGTGTTGTCGCTGTTGCGCCCGCGTACGCCACGCGGTGCTGACAGGTCGTAGCGCCGCTCGAGCCTGACGCCGGCGATGTCCTCGACGAGGTCGACGAGCTCGTTGATGGTCACCATCTCCGAGCTCCCGACGTTCAGCGGCTCGCGGACGTCGGAGTCCATGAGCTTCTGGGTCCCGGCCAGGCAGTCCGAGACGTAGGTGAAGCTGCGGGCCTGCTGGCCGTCGCCCCAGATCTCGATCTCGTGGCGGCCCGAGAGCTCGGCCTCGGCGACCTTGCGGCAGATCGCGGCGGGCGCCTTCTCGCGGCCCCCGGCCCAGGTGCCGTCGGGCCCGTACACGTTGTGGTAGCGCGCAACCCGCGTCTCGAGCCCGAAGTCCTCGATGAAGTGGCGGCACATGCGCTCGCTGAAGAGCTTCTGCCAGCCGTAGCCGTCCTCGGGCATCGCCGGGTAGGCGTCCGACTCCTTGAGACTGGCGCTGTCGGGCCGGGCCTGCTTGTCGGCCGCATAGACGCACGCCGAGGAGGCGAAGAAGAAACGGTCGACGTCGTTGAGCCTCGCGGCCTGCAGCAGCTGGGTGCTGATCAGCACCGAGAGCATGCACATCGCCTTGTTGCTCTCGATGAACCCCATCCCGCCCATGTCGGCGGCGAGGTCGTAGACCCGGTACGCGCCGGCGACCGCGCGGCTGCAGGCATCCGGCTGGCGTAGGTCGAGCACCAGGTTCTCGGCCTCGCCGTGCAGCTGATGCCAGCTCTCCACCGGCTTGATGTCGACGGCGCGCACCGCGTAGCCCTCTTCCAGCAGGACGCTGGTCAGATGGCCACCGATGAAGCCGCCTCCGCCGGCTACTACGACGATTTGATCAGTCGTCATGACTCCGTCCGTCCGCCTCCGGTCGGTCCGTACTTCCTCTCCGATCCGGGGAGCTTACCCACGGATGGGCAAAAGCGGACACCCGAGTCCTGCACGGCCCCCGATAGGGGGGTAGAGAGTAAGATCGCCCGCTGCCCGCTTCCCGACCTCATAACGCGTTGGCGTCGTCGCAGCCTGGCCTCCGAGTCCAGCTCTGGAGCTACAACTTCGACCCCGAGCCGACCGGGATCGGCCCGGTGAGCACCGTGTGGGCGCGAGCCATGCGCGAGCACGGGCACGAAGTGGAGGTAGTTGCTGCGCATCCGCACTATCCAACGGCGCAATGGGGCAGCAGCATCCGCCCGTATCGCGAGATCCGGCGCGGGATTCCCGTGCTGCGGCTTCCGCTCTGGGTGGGTCGCGCCAGCGCCGCCGAGCGCGTGCGCCAGGAGGCCACCTTCATGGCCTCGCAGTTCGCGGCGCTGCCGGTCCTGCGCCGGCCCGACGTTCTCGTCAGCGTCTCGCCGTCGTTCCCGGCCCTGCTCCCTGCGTTGGTCAACGCGCGCACGCGCGGGGTGCCATGGGTGCTGTGGCTGCACGACATCTTGCCGGACGGAGCGTCGGCCACCGGCCTGATCGAGTCGGGGCCGATCCTCGACGCGTCGCGCTGGCTCGAGCGCATGGCCTACCGGCACGCCGACCGGATCGTGGTCCTGTCTGAGCCGTTCGGCGACAACCTGCGCGCCAAGGGCGTGCCGGCCGACAAGGTCGAGCTGATCTACGACCCCGCGACGCGCGAGCCGCCGCCCGCGCCGGCCGTCAACGGGTCGCGGCGTGCCGGCCCGCGGATCCTCAGCATGGGCAACATCGGCTTCTCGCAGGGACTCGCGCCCCTCGTCCGCGCGTTCGACCGCTCCGAGGCGCTCACGGCGATGGACGCCAGGCTGATCATCACCGGCAACGGCGTGGCCGCCGGCGAGGCTCGCAGGATGGCCGCCCCGGGCCGGGTCGAGATGCCTGGGCTGGTCTCCGACGAGCGTCTCGAGGCCGAGCTGCGCGGCGCCACGCTCGCGCTCGTGAGCCAGCAGCCCGAGGGGACCGAGTTCAACCTCCCCTCCAAGCTCATGAACTTCATGGCTTACGGGCTGCCGGTGATCGCCGCGGTCAACCCGGGTGGGGAGGTCGCGCGCATCGTGCGCGAGTCGGGCGGCGGGTGGGTCGTCGACTCCTCGGATCCGGAGGCGTTCCCGCGCGCCGTCGTCGACGCGCTCGCCGACTCCGCCGAGTTGGCGCGCCGCGCGCGCGCCGGGTTCGAGTACGCAGGCGTGCACTTCACTCCCCGCGGCTTCGGCGAGCGATTCGATCGCGTGCTGCGCGGCGTCGTCGCGGCTCGCGGCTGAGCTCCTCGGGGGACCCACCGCGACGATGCTCGACGTCGCGATCCTGACGACGCCGGCGCACGATGGGGTCGTGTCCCACGAGCGCTTCGCGCGGGAATTGCTCGCGGGACTGCGCGAGCTCGACGGCATCGAAGCGCGCGTCGTCGGCCGGCAGGAGGGGCAGGACGCCACGGGCCGGAGCCTGACCGATCGCACGCGCCGCACGGCGTCGCGCTTCATCGGCTATCCGCGCGCCGCCCGCCGGCTGCGCGCGGACGCCTTCCATCTCATCGACCAGAGCTACGGGCACCTGGTGGCGGCGCTGCCGGCCGAGCGCGTGCTCGCCACCTGCCACGACCTGGTCCCGATCCGCGCAGGGCTGCCCGGCGCGGGGTTCACGGTCCCACGGGTGACGCGGGCGCGCTGCGGGTTCAGCGCACGCTGGCTGCGGCGCGCCGCCCACGTCGCCTGCGTCAGCGAGGCGACGCGCGCCGACGTGATCGAGCTGCTCGGCGTCGACCCGCAGCGGACGAGCGTCGTCCCCAACGGCCTCGCCCGGAGCTTCCGCCCGCTCGCAGAGGACGAGCGCGGCCGCGTGCGCGCCGGGCTCGACAGCGAAGCGAGGCTGCTGCTGCACGTCAGCTCGGGCGCCGTCTACAAGAACGTCGAGGGGACGCTCGAGGTCCTGGCGCGGCTGCGCGCATCCGAGCCTCGGACGCTGCTGCTGCGCGCCGGCGCCCCACTCACCGAGGAGCAGCGCGCGCTGGCCGAGCACCTCGGCGTGCTGCCCGCGGTGCGCGAGCTCGGCCGCGTCAGCGACCAGCGCCTGGTCGAGCTCTACAACGCGGCCGACGCGATGCTCTTCCCCTCGCACTGGGAGGGCTTCGGCTGGCCCGCCCTGGAGGCGCTCGCGTGCGGGACGCCGACGGTCGTCTCGGACTGCGCGCCGTTGCGCGAGACGGTCGGCGGCGCGGCGCTGGCCGCGCCGGCCGGCGATGCCGGTGCGCTCGCCGCCGCCGTGCTCGAGCTCTGGAGCTCGCCCGCGCTGCGAGGCTCGCTGCGCGAGCGCGGCCTTCAGCGCGCCGCCGAGTTCTCGTGGCCCGCGACCGCCGCCCGTTACGCCGCCCTCTATGAGGCGATCGGCGCGCGGGCCGCAGGTTGACGCCTCGACGCGCAGCCGCGGCCGGCGCCTAAAGTACCCGCATGTCGCCGCAACGGGCGCTCCGATTTCCCGATGCCTGGCCGGCGCTGGCGGCGGCGACGCTCGCGGGCGCGCTCGCGTTCGCGGTCCTCGAGCTGAAGCCCACGACCTCGGCCTGCCTGATCGCCGCCATCGGACTGGTCGCGGTGGGCCCGATGTTGTTCCGGATCGCGCAGGGGCGCTTCGACCCGTTCGAGCCGGTGTTCGTGTTCGCGCTCGCCTGGGCCGGCATGTTCGTCGTGCGCCCGATCGCGATGCTGGCCAACAACGAGTTCTCCTACATCTGGGCCAAGGGCATCGCGATGCGGCCCTACTTCGACAAGATGCTGCTGTTCGCGCTGCTCGGCGGCCTCGGCTGGGTGGTCGGCTACGCGCTGCCCGCGGGCAAGCGGCTGGCGCGGAAGGCGCCCGCCCCGCCCGAGGGCGCCCGTGTCTCGACGGTGGTCGTGATCGCGTGCGCGCTCGCGCTGCTCAGCATCGCGCTGTTCGGGATCTTCGTGGCCCAGGGAGGAAGCCACGCGCTCCAGATCATCTTCGGCGGCCGCAGCGAGGCCCAGAACGCGCTGCTCGGGCGGGCCAACAAGTACCTGATCCTCGGCCCGGTCATGCTCGTGGGGGCCACCGTCATCACGTACGCGATCGGCCTCAGCAAGGGCAGGCCGGGGATCGTGGCGCTCTCGTTCGGCTTCCTGGCGCTCACCTGGCTGGTGTGGAACACCACGGGCAGCCGCGTCGTGCTGTTCCCCATGTTCGCCGCGCTGCTGATCATCTACTACATGCACCGCGACCGCCGGCCGGGCGCGCTCACGCTGATCGCGCTGCTCTCCGTGGCGCTGTTCGCGTCGGCGGTCATCGGGTTCCACCGCACGGCCAAGAACCGCGAGACGCAGTCCTACGTGGGCGCCGCGGCGGAGGTCGCCACCCACCCCGACAAGATCGCCTACCCGCTGGTCAAGGGGGCCGACGACGCGATGGCGCCGGGGATGGTGGCGACGATATCGGTGGTCCCGCGCGACAAGCCCTACGACTACGGCTGGGGCGTCCTGCGCGACGCGCTGGTCCGGCCGATTCCGCGCAGCATGTGGGCGGGCAAGCCGCTGGCGCCGCGCCAGGACACCATCAAGGTGATGAACCCGCAGGACTTCTGGAACAAGAACGCCAACCCGGAGATGTCCAGCCTGCTGATCCCGTACCTGAGCTGGGGCATGTTCGGCGCGCTGTGGCTGGTCGTTTACGGGATCGCCGCGCGGACCGTGTGGGAGTGGTTCAAGCTGCACAGGCGCAACGTCGCCGCGCAGATGATCTACGCGCTCACTCTGCCCCTGTTCCTGTCGGTCCTGCGTGACAGCCCGGTCGACGCCGGCGCGCTGGCGATCTTCCTGGTCGTGCCGATCTGGCTGACCTTCTGGCTCGGGCGCGTGCGTCTGCGCGGGTAGGCCGTGGGGCTGGCAGGCACCCCGAGCCGCCCGGACGCGTGGCTCGGCCGCGCGCGCGGGCTCCTCACCGGGGCCACTCCGCGCGGTCGCGCGTTCGTGACCGTGCTCGGCGGCTTCGCGGTGCAGCCGCTCCTGCTCGTGAGCGGCGTGATCGTCGCGCGCCTGCTCGGCGTGGAGGACCGCGGCCACCTCGCGCTCCTGTGGGTCGTCTCGCTGTCGCTCGCCTACCTCGGGGCGGCCGGGATCCCGTCGGCCACCACCTACTGGGTGGCGCGCCAGCCTGGCGTGAGCCGGCCGCTGGCGCGTCGCGTCGTCCGCATCGCGCTAGTGCAGGCCGTGGTGGCCACGGCGCTGTCGGCGGCCGTGCTGGCGATCGC
Organism: uncultured Actinomycetes bacterium; assembly: GCA_963797015.1. Taxonomy (GTDB): domain Bacteria; phylum Actinomycetota; class Thermoleophilia; order Solirubrobacterales; family Solirubrobacteraceae; genus JBBPZA01. The sequence continues at coordinate 129,487 of CAWCNV010000007.1, forward strand.
GCTGCACGGCGAGCGCGGCGCGGTGCTCGTGTCGGCCCTGATCTCGCTGCCGGCCGTCCCGGCGATGGTCGCCGTCATGCACGGCATGGCCTTCGTGCAGGGCTTCCAGCGCTTCAGGACGTGGTCGGTCCTGAGGCTGCTGCCGCCGCTGCTCTACACCGTGACCGTGGTCCCGCTCGCGGCGGTCGGCGCCGGCCTGGTCGCCGTCACCGCCGCGTGGGTCGGCTCGTTCGTGATCGCCGGGCTCGTGGCCGTGGAGCGCGCGGCCGCAGTTCTCCCGGCGGGGCCCGAGGACCCCGCGCCGTCGTTGCGCGCGCTGCAGTCGTTCGGGGCCAAGGCGTTCCTGGGCGCGACCTCGCCGTCGGACACGCTGCAGCTCGACCAGGCGCTCGTCGGCCTGTTCGTATCACCGACGGCGCTGGGGCTGTACGTGGTCGGGATCGCGTTCACCAACCTGCCGCGGCTCGTGGCGCAGAGCCTCGGCTACGTCGCCTATCCGCACGTGGCGAAGAAGAGCGACCCGCGCCTCGCGCGGCGCGCGCTGTGGGGATGGGGCGCGGTGGCGCTGGTGGCGGCGGGTGCGATCACGGTGGTGCTCGAGCTCGCGGCGGGCTGGCTCGTGCCGTTCTTCTTCGGCAGCGCGTTCGAGGACGCGGTGCCGCTCGCGCAGATCCTGCTGCTCGCCTCGCTGCTCGTCAGCGTGCGGCGGGTGCTGGGCGATGGAGCGAGGGGCGCGGGCTCGCCCGCGCTGGGAACCGTCGCCGAGGCCGCCTCCACCGCCGTGCTCGTTCCCGGGATCGCGATCGTCGCCGGCAGCTACGGCGTCACCGGCGCGGCTTGGATGCTGGTCGTCGCCGGCGGCGTGGGGCTGCTGGTGATGCTCGCCGGGCTGGCCCGCGGCGCGCCCGGCCGCCGGAGCGCTCCGACCGAGCCGGCGGTCGCCGGCGAGGCGCCGCGCGACCCGGCCCTCGTCGGGGACGGGACGGGCTGATGGCCGATCTGGCCGACGTCCAGCGCAACTGGGAGATCTACGCCCGCGCCGACCCCATGTGGGGCGTACTGATGGACCCCGGCAGGCGCGGCGGGGGCTGGGACGCGGAGGCGTTCTTCGCCGCCGGCCGGGAGGAGGTCGCGACCGTGCTCGAGCACATCGCGGGTCGTGGCGTAGTGCCGGACCTCGGCGGCAGCGCGCTCGACTTCGGCTGCGGCGTCGGCCGCCTGACCCAGGCCCTGGCCGGGCGCTTCGCGCTGGCCTGGGGGGTGGACATCTCGCCGACGATGGTCGAGCTCGCCGAGCAGCTCAACCGCCATCCTGGGAGCTGCCAGTACGTGGTCAACACGAGCGACGACCTGGCGCGCTTCGACGACGGCAGCTTCGCCTTCGTCTACACGAGCATCGTGCTCCAGCACGTCGAGCCGCGCTACTCGAGCCGCTACCTGGCCGAGTTCGCGCGCCTGCTCGCGCCGGGCGGCGTGCTCGTGTTCCAGATCCCGGATCGCGCCGAGCCCGGCCGCACCCCGCGCGAGCGGCTCGGCCACCTCGCGGAGAGGCTGCGGCGGACCCTCGGGCTGCGGACCAGGACTCGGCGCGCGCTGCGCCGGGCGGGGTTGCTCTCGCGCCCGGTCGACACGCGCGAGGCGGCGGCCGAGATGCACGCGCTCGACGAGGCCAGCGTGCGCCGCATCGTCGAGGGGGCGGGCCTGCGGTTGGTCGACGTGCAGCTCACCAACTCGATCGACCCCGACTTCGTCGGCGGCCTGACCTACCTGACCGAGCCTCCGACCGTGGGCTGGGTGAGCAAGCAGTACTGCGCCGTCAGGCCACCCGCCCGATGAGGTAGATGTCGCTGCACAGCTGGGGCCGTCGGCGCAGGGGACGGTCGAGGAGCTGCGCGGCGATGCGGCGCCTTCGCCCGTCGCCGCGGTAGCCCATCCAGTTGCGGCCGAGGATCCGCACGTCGCGCAGCTCGAGGTCGCGCGCGATGTAGCGCAGGTCGTCCACGTCGGGCTCGCGGACGTGCCCGCGGAACTGCTCGTGCTCGTACCACTCCTCCATGCTCGTCCACTTGACCCTGCCGAAGGGCATCAGCACGCGCTTGCGCAGGTTGGCGCAGTTGGGCGTCGAGATCACGAACAGCCCACCGTCCGCCAGCGCCGCGCGGACGCGGTGGAACAGGCGCTTGGGCGAGTGGTGCCAGTGCTCCATCGAATCGAAGCTCGTCAGCGCGCCGAGCGAGCCGGGCTCGAGCTCCAGCCCCTGCCCGATGACGTCGCGCTGGACGATCTCGACGCCGTGCGCGCGATGCAGCTCGAGCGCGGCGGCGCCCTCGCGGCGGTTGACCTCGTCGGACAGGTCGTCGACGAGGATCGCCCTGAGCCCGACGGCGGCGCAGCCGAGGCTGAACATCCCCACCCCACCGCCGATGTCGCACACCGCGGCCCCGGGCTCCAGGCGGTCGGCGACCAGCCCGACGTTGAACGCGATCCGCGGCACGTCCTCGAGCTGCCCCGCCCGCAGCGCCGGCGGATAGCTCCTCGCGATGTCGGTGAGCATGGCCTCGAGCGCGTGCGACACGAGCGCGGCATCGTGGCACACGGCCGGGCTCAGCCCGGCTTGACCAGGACCACGCGCGCGAAGCTCGTGAGCGCGGGCACCGGATGGCGCACGAGTGCGCGCGCGAGGCGGTCCTCGAGTGCCTGCAGCGGAGGCACGCGCTTGTAGTAGATGTGGCCGAAGTAGCCGACGTACTCCTCGACGTCGAACCCGAGCCGCTCGAAGCGACGCAGCTGGCCGTGCGACGGCCCCCGGCACCAGCGGTATGCGGCTGGGAAGACCTCCTCGTGCCCGTCCGTCTCCCGGACGGGGATGGACAGCCCGGCGAGCCGCCGGCCCATCGCGCCCGGGAGCACGCGGTTCAGCGCGAAGGGCAGCGCGTACAGCGTCGAGAAGAAGTGCGCCGCGCGCCCGCCGCCGGCCAGCAGGCGGGCCACGTTGCGGTGGAAGACCTCGGGCTCGGCTACGTGCTCGAGCACGTAGCGGCTGATCGCGAGGTCGCACGACGCCGCCGCCGTGACGCCCGGTGCCGACATGTCGAGGACGAGCTTCTCGTAGGAGTCCGGGGCGAGCGCGAGCTGCTCGGCGGAGGCGTCCGCCACGACGTAGCGCAGACCGTGGCGCGCGATGAAGCCGGGCGATAGGACCGGGTTGGCGCCGCCGCCGAGGTCGAACACGGTGCGCGGACGCGAGGACACGACGAGCTCCTCGACGCGCCTTCTGAAGACCTCGCGCGGCGGGTCGAGCGCGTAGCTCACGACCGTCATCGAGGCGCCCCCGGGCCGGCCTCTAGCGCGAATACGTAGGCGTCGCGCAGCGCGGCCCCGACCGGCTCGAAGCCGAGCTCCGCGCGTACCGCGGCCTGCCCCTGGGCGCCGAGCTCGGCGAGCGCGGCGCGGTCGCGGTCGAAGCCGGCCAGCGCATCCGTGAGCGCCGCGACCGTCGGCGACACGATCGTTCCGCCGCCGTGGCGGCGGACGAGCTCGGCCATCCCGGTTCGCTCCGAGACGGCCACGGGGACGCCGTGCAGCATGCCCTCGGCGGCCGCCATGCCGAAGCTCTCGAACTTCGAGGGCAGCGCCAGCACGTCGAGCGTCTCGAGCAGGCGCGCGCGCTCGTGCGGGAGCACGAAGCCCGGCCACTCGACGCGCTCCGCGAGCCCGCGCGCCTCGACCTGCCGCCGCAGGCGCGCCTTCGTCTCGGGCACGCCGTCACCGGCGATCACGAGCCGGACGTGCTCCGGCAGGCCGGCGAGCGCGTCGATCAACAGCTCGAGGTTCTTCTTCGGGTCGAAGCGGCCGAGGAAGCCGATACGGAGCGTGCGCTGCGTCCCGCGCGGGCGAAGGGGCGGGAGCGGCGCGCGCTCGTCGACCAGCGGGAAGGGCACCCTGCGGGTGGCGACCGAAGCCGGCGCCGACTCCTCGATCTCGAGCCGCGAGGCGAGCACGAACACGGTCGTCCAGCGCAGGTACAGCCGCTTGAGCACCAGCTTCTGGCGCCGGCGGGCGGCGCTGCGCGAGTCGTCGATGTCGTGCGCGGTGAGCGACTCGTGAGCGCTCACGACACAGGGCGTGGCGCTGGCCCTTGCGGAGGCGAGCGCGGCGAGGAAGGCCACGCCCCAGATCCCGTGGACGTGGACGGCGTCGTGGTCGCGGGCGCGCCGAGCGATCCAGCCGGCCTGCGAGGGGCTGACGTTCCAGCGGTCCACGAGCTCCGCCGGGCCGGCGACCGGGGCGAAGGTCCGGACCTCCACCCCTGCGCTGCGCAGCGGCTCGATGAGCGCCCGCGTCCGGCGCCTGTTGCCGGCCCGCTCGGGCACCGCGACGACGTTGCGCACGCCTGCGCGCTGGCCGGCGAGCAGCAGGCCGAAGGCGCCCGACTGCAGCCCGCCCCCCAGTGGATCGAGGCCGGGGAGCACGGACAGGACTTTCACCGGCCTCTCCCCACTCATACTCTAGACTTCGGTGTGTAGGCCTCGAGCACGGATGCAAGACCGACGCCGCGTGGCACGCCCGCGATGGATGTCTCGTACAATCGCTGAGCCGGTGGGGGACCTGAACATGGATTGGTTCTTATGAACGAGCGGCCGCCCGGGCGGTCTTTGCGCGACTACTTCCGGATCCTGCGCCGACGGCGCATGATCGTGATCGGCGCTGTGCTCGTCGCGGTCGCGGCCGGCGTCCTGCACTCCGTCCTCGCGAAGCCGATGTACACCGCGACCTCCTCCGTCCGGTTCGAGTACGAGAACCAGGACATCACGATATCGGCGGCCCCGAGCGCGAACGACCCGCAGCCGGACAAGACCGCCGCCCAGGAGGCCGCGCGCATCACCCAGCCGGCCGTGGCGCTGCGAGTCAAGCAGCAGCTGGGCACTCCCCGCTCGACCGCCTGGCTGCTCGACCACGTCAACGCCGACGTCGACCCCTCCTCCAACCTGGTCAAGATCCGCGCCACCGACCGCAACGCGCAGACCGCGACCAACATCGCCAACGCCTTCGCGGTGCAGGCCCAGCAGCTGATCGAGTCCCAGGACCGGGCCCGCTACCTGGCCGCCGCCGACCAGCTGAGCACGCGCCTCAGCACCACCAAGAGCAGCGTCGAGCGCGCCGCCTACGCCGATCGCATCTCGCGGCTGCAGTCGCTGAGCACCCTCACCACGCCGCTCCAGATCATCGAGCCCGCGCGCAAGCCCGGCTCGCCCAGCTCGCCCAAGCCGGTCCGCGACATTCTGCTCGCGGCAGCGATCGGCCTGCTCATCGGCATCGTCGCCGCGTTCGTGCGTGAGGTCTTCGATCGCCGGCTGCGGGAGCCGAGCGACCTCGAGAGCCAGTACGAGCTGCCCGTCGTCGGGACGCTCAAGGACGAGGCGCTCGGCCGCTCCGAGGTCAGTCGCAACGGGAACGGGCTGAGCGACGCGGACTGGGAGTCGTTCCGGATCATCCGCTCGAACGTCGGCAAGCTCGACGTCGACCGGCCGGTGAAGTCGCTCGCGGTCACGAGCGCCGGAAAGCAGGAGGGCAAGTCCACCGTCGCCCTGTGGCTGGCGCATGCCGCCGCGGTGGCGGGACGGCGCATCCTGCTCGTCGAGTGCGACCTGAGGCAGCCCGTCTTCGCGGAGCGGCTCGGGATCGCGCCGCGACCCGGGCTGGTCGACTACCTCACGGGCGAGAGCCAGCCCCAGGAGGTCCTGCAGAAGGTGGTGCTCGGCATCGGCGGCAACGGCACGGCCGCCCCGGAGCCGCGTACGCGCGGCTCCAACGGGCGCCTGCGCGGCTCCAACGGGAAGCGGGATCCGCAGGTGCCGGAGGCGGCGCTGACCTGCATCACCGCGGGCTCGCGCTCGCTCAAGCCCGCAGAGCTGCTGGCCTCCGACCGCTTCGCGAGCTTCCTCGCCACGGTCGGCAAGGCCTATGACCTCGTGATCCTCGACACGGCGCCGGTGCTCTCGGTGGGCGACACGCTCGAACTGCTGCCGCTGGTCGACGCTGTGCTCGTGTGCGCGCGCGCCGGCGCCCTCACGCGCGAGCAGATCCAGGGCGCGAAGGTCGCGCTCGAGCACTTCCCGCACAAGGCGGCCGGCCTGGTGATCACCGGGCTGCGCGAGCGCGGTACGGAGTACTACGGCTACCGCCCCAGGGCGGCGGCGCCGGCCGGCACCGCCTGAGCGGCCCGGCGCACCGGCCGAACTCCATCGCTACGATCCGCTGATGCGGGTGCGAATCTTCTTCGCGAGCGCGTTCGCAGTGCTGCTCGCGGCCTCCCTGGCCTTCGCGCCGGCGGCCACGGCCGCCAAGAAGAAGAAGGCTCCGAAGGTCAGCTCGTTCATGGGCATGAACCTCGGCACCGGGATCACGGAGTCCCCCGTGTGGTCCACGCAGGGCGTCGTCCGCGCGGCCAAGATCGGCACGGGGTACATGCGCGCGACGTTCTTCTGGGACCGCAGCCAGCCCTACGGCTCCAAGGCCGAGATCCCGGCCGACAAGAAGATCTACTTCAAGAGCTACAAGGGCCGCCCGATCACCTATCTGTGGACCGACGCCGTGGTCGGCGCCGCGGCGAAGCGGGGCATCACGATCCTGCCGGTCCTGACCGCGACGCCTGGGTGGGCGAGCGTCGTTGCCAACCAGGCCGGCTACGTGCCCCCGAAGGACTTCAACGACTACGGGCGCTTCCTCACCGCGCTCGTCCGCCGCTACGGGCCCAAGGGGAGCTTCTGGAAGGAGAACAAGAAGATCCCCAAGAAACCGATCCGCGCCTGGCAGATCTGGAACGAGCCCTCGGGCTACTGCGGCTTCGGGGACCAGGCGTACGGCTACAGGCTGCCCGGCTCGGGGCTGCCCTTCTACGTCGGGCTGCTCAAGACCAGCCGCGCGGCGCTGCGCAAGGCGGACAAGGGCGGAAAGATCGTGGCGGCCGGGTTCTTCGGGCGCTCGTGGAACAGCGTCACGCAGCTCTACGCCGGCGGCGGCGGCAAGTACGTCGACATCATCGCGATCCATCCCTACGACGTCACCGTCACCAACGTGATCGACAACATCAAGAAGGTCCGCGCGGTGATGGACCGCAACGGCGACACGAAGAAGCCGATCATGGTCACCGAGTTCGGCTGGATGTCGGGCCAGGGCCAGATCAACGACTGGCCCTTCACGCTCTGGGACCGCACCGAGCAGGGCCAGGGGCAGACGCTGCAGAACGCCTACTCGCGGCTGTACGCGATGCGCGACACCCTCAAGCTCAAGGCGCTGTTCTGGTACGTGCTGGTGACCCGCGACCAGCCGATCACGAGCTTCGACTACTCGGGGCTCTTCCGCTGGCGGCTCGAGGACCAGAACTTCAGAGCTCAAGCCGGCCGCCGCCTACTACAAGAAGGTCGCCAAGTACATCGTCAAGAAGAAGGTCCCGCCGGCGCTGTCGGACCCGGGGCCGGCGCCGGGCACGCCGCTGCAGGTCACGAGCTGCGGCCCGCAGTTCCCGCCGGGATAGGGCACCCGCGGCCGGCTGATCAGAGCCCGCGGCGGCCGAGCACCACGGCCGCGGTGCGCACGAGGATCTTGAGGTCGCCCCACAGCGACCAGTTGGCCCCGTACAGGTAGTCGATCTTCACCATCTCGCGCAGCGGCACGCGCGCTGAGCCGAGGATCTGCCACTGGCCGGTCATGCCCGGCGGCATGCGAAGCCGCCGGCGGTTGAGGCCGTCGATCATGGCGTCCTCCTCCGGGATCAGCGGCCGCGGGCCGACGAGGCTCATCTCGCCGCGCAGCACGTTGATGAGCTGCGGGAGCTCGTCGAGCGACGTCCTGCGCAGCAGACGCCCGATGCGCGTGATGCGCGGATCGTCGGCGATCTTGAACAGCCCCTCAGCCTCGTTGCGGCACTGGAGCGCCGACTTGCGCTCCTCCGCGTCCTCGCACCATCGTGCGGAACTTGAGCATGTCGAAGGCCTGGTCGTGCTGGCCGATGCGCGGCTGACGGAAGAACACGGGGCCCCGCGAGGTCAGCTTGATGGCCAGCGCGACGACCGCGAACAGCGGGGTGAGCACGGCGAGCAGAAGCGCGCGAGCAGACCACGTCGAAGGCCCGCTTGAGCAGCGCCGAGGAGGCGGAGAGCCCGTAGCGGCCGCATGCCGAGCAGCGCCAGCCCCTCGCACGTCGTCGAACGCGACCGACGAGCCGACGACCTCGAACAGGCCGCGGCACGATGCTGACCTTCACGCCCAGCACCTTCGCCGCGCGGATCAGGTCGAGCAGCTCGTCGGACTCCTCGGACCCGGGCGCGATGATCACGCGATGGATCATGTGGTCGGCGACGACGTCGGGGAGCTGCTGAACGCTGCCGAGGAGCGGCGCGGCCAGCGACCCGGCGGGCCGGGGGCGCGCGAGCTCGAGCGCGTCCTCGTCGGCGATGCGCTCGCGCCCGGACATCGGGATCCGGCCCACGACGTTGGCCCTGACCAGCACGCTGCGGCCCATCTTGCTCACCAGCCGGTCGGCGATTGCCGCGTCGCCGATCACCAGACAGCGTTCGGTGGCGACGATGTGACCGGCGACGCGTCGCATCACCGCGCGCGTCAGAACGAGCAGCGCGAACAGCAGGAACCAGAACCCCGCGACCTGAAGCCGGGTCAGCGAGCCGTCGATGCACAGCGGGGCGGCGAGCCAGACCAGCAGGACGAAGACCGTCGCGACGAGGAAGAGCTGCGGACCCTCATCGAGGGTCGACTTGTGCAGCAGGTGCTGGTCGCGGTCATAGAGGCCGAGGGTCTTGACAACGAGCAGGGTGAGGGGGGCGATCAGAAGGGCGGCGGGCTTGAGCCCGTCGTCGCCCACGAGCAGCACGGCGACGAGCAGCGCGGTGGTCGTGGCGAGCATGTCGCCCATAGCGAGCAGCCGGCGGTAGAGCTGGTCGCGCTTGAGGACGACGTACGGGAACGCACCCTCCTGCAGCACGTCCACCGGAGCCGCGCGCCGCAGCCACCGGCGCCGGAGGGTCCCGGGCAGCGTCGAGCCCGGGGCGCCGGGGCGACCGCTCTGCAAGGACCGGGGCTCGCCGCGGACGCTCATCTTGAGCGCGGACCACCCAGACGACGCAAGCCCCACGAGCGGTCCATCGACCCCAAGCGGCTCGCGCTTGAACTCATCGACGGCGCCGCGGACATCAGTCCTGCGCGTCGCACCCCTTGTCGTCCCATGACCGTCCTCTCAACGACTGCCCGTCCTCGCCCCGGAAAAAGGCGCGCCGGAGCGAGCGAGAGGCCAGCAACCCTACCATCGGTGCAGGGGGCTATCGAGCGGGAGCGAATCTGCCGATAGACTGTTAACCTTCGGCAGCGCTAGGGGCTGTCCCGCGCTCGGCCGCTCGGTGGGTCGAGCGCCCATGGACAAGATGCCAGCTTCGAACACCCTCCGTGACTACATGCGCGTGATCTACGCGCACCGCTGGATCGTTCTGGGCGTGACGTTGATCGCGGTCGCCATCGGGGTCGCGTTCTCCGTCCTGCGCGACCCGATCTACGACTCGACGGCGGTGATCCACTTCAGGCCGCAGTCGGCCGACATCGGCGTGTTCGCGCCCGGCGCCCAGGTCCCGGTGGACGTCAATCCCACCCGCTCGGCGGCCGCCGACAGCCGCATCGTCACGCGCCCGGACGTGGTCCAGGGGGTCAAGACGACGACCAGGACGGCCCTGAGCACCGGGGCGCTGCGCGACAAGGTGAGCGCAACCGTCGAGCCGGACTCCGACCTGATCGCGATCAAGGTCTCGACCGGCAACAAGTTCCTCTCGGCGCGGCTCGCGAACGCGTTCGCAAATCAGACGAAGAAGGTCGCCGCCGACATCGACCGCCACCAGTACGCGTCCAACGCGGACGAGCTGCGCGCGACGCTCAAGAGCCAGAAGCAGGGGCTGCAGACAAAGGCGGCCTACCGCCAGGCGATCGCGCGCCTCAGCGTGCTGAGCAAGGTCGCCGACCCTGTAGAGATCGTCCGGCCGGCCACGGTCCCGGGCAGCCCCTCCTCGCCCAAGCCCGCGCGCGACATCCCGCTGGCGGCGATCGTCGGCCTGATCCTGGGCATCGCCGCCGCCTTCCTGCGCAACGCGCTCGACAGGCGCCTGCGCGACCGTCACCAGATCGAGGCGGAGCTCGGGCTGCCACTGCTGGCCTACGTGCACAAGGACACGCTCGGGCACGCAGCCCGCAACGGCCATGGTCCGGTGTCCGACGACCAGCTCGAGGCGTTCCGGATCCTGCGCGCCAACATGGCGTTCCTCGCCCCCGGTCGCAAGGTCAACACCGTGGTCGTCACCAGCGCCGTGCCGGAGGAGGGCAAGAGCACCGTCGCGGCTTGGTTCGCGTACGCGTGCGCGGCGGGCGGGCGTCGCACGCTGCTCGTGGACTGCGACCTGCGCAAGCCGGTGCTGGCCACGCGCTTCGGAGTGAATCCATCACCCGGGCTGGCCGACTACCTCGCCGGCGAGGCGCAGCCGCAGCAGATCCTGCGGCGGATCGACGTACAGGGCGTGCGCAGCGGCTCGGCGCTCGCGTTCATCCCGGCGGGCGGGCGCGTCTTCTCCCCGGCCGAGACGATCGGCTCGCCGATGTTTGAAGAGTTCGTGCAGATGGTGTCCAGCAACTACGAGCTCGTGATCTTCGACAGTGCCCCACTGCTCCCGGTCAGCGACACGCTCGGCCTCATCCCGCGCGTAGATGCGGTACTGCTGTGCGTTCGCCTCGAGCAGACGACCCGCTCGCAGGCGCAGTCCGCGAAGCAGGCACTGGACCACCTCCCCTCCAAGCCGACCGGTCTCGTCATCTCCGGCCTGCGCAGCCGCGACGAGGACTACTACTACGGCTACTACTCGCAGGACGCCGAGCGGCGGGCCCGGCGCATCGAGTGAGTTGAGCGCGAGCGCCAGAAAGCCGACGCCGCAGGCGCGCCCTGACGCGTGACCGTCGGCGCGCTGGCCGGAGGGCTCGCCGTGGTCGGCGCTACACGACGCCGCTCGTCGCGTTGGTGGGTGTGGCGCTCGCATCGGGGTGCTTGCGATGCTGCGCCCGATGTGGGCCGTCTGCCTGGCGGTGGTGCTGATACCGCTCGAGACGGTTACGGAACGAGGTGCCGAGCTTCGCGCTCTCGCCGGCCGAGTTCGTGCACGTGACGGCCGTGGCCTGGCTGGCGCGCCGGGCGGCGGCCGGCGGCCCGTCGCTGAAGTCGCCTCTGGCGCTGCCGCTGCTCGGCGTCCTGCATGCGCGTGCCCGGGCTGTTCCTGGCGACCGACCGTTCGCCGTGGTGAAGGAGCTCGTCGTGTGGAGCGCCTGTTCACCTGTTCCTCGCCGTGGTCGCCGACCAGGACGGGACGCCCAGAAGCTCGCCGGCGCGGTCGCGCCGCGGGGGGCATCGTCGCCCGATCGCCGTCGCCAAGACGGCCGGCAACAACCAGGTCGCGGTCGAGTTCGGGGGCAACGTCACCGACCGGGCGACGGGTCGTTCCGGCTCCCGGGCTGCTGGGACCTTCGTGGCCATGACCCTGCCGCTGCAGCTGCTGTTGATGGTCAAGGCGCGCTCGGCGCTGGTGAAGTTCGGCGCCTTGCTGGCACGTTGCTCTCTCTGTGCGCGCTCGCGCTGGCGCTGACCCGCAGTGCCTTCGTGGCCGCGGCGATCGCTTTGGTGTGGCTGTTCGTCGCGTGGAAGCCCGCGCGGCGGCTCGCGGGCGTGCTGATCGTGGTCATGTGCCTGCTGATCGTGTCGGGTTACAACCCGGCGCAGCGCGTCTTGAACACGCACGTGCTGGTCGACCGGATCGCGTCGATCAGCTCGCCAGAGAGCCATACGGCCCACCTGCGCTTCCAGGTCTGGTCCAGGACCCCGCGGATGATCGAGGACTACCCGATTTTCGGGGTCGGGGCCGACAACTACGTCAAGCACGCCTCCGACTACGGCCTGATCTCGCCCGGCGTCCCGTCCCACGCGCACAACATCCCGCTCGTGTTCGCGACGGAGCTGGGGATCCCCGGCCTGATCGTGCTCGTGTGGATCATGCTGGCGCTCTACCGCACGCTGGTGGGCGCGATGCGGGTCCGCGGGGAGCCCGAGCACTCGCTGGCGCTGGCCCTGACCGGCGTCTTCCTCGCCCTGCTCGTGGACGGGATCACCGACTACGGCTACGGGGACAACGCCTTCTTCCTCACTGTCCTGATGCTGATGGCACTTGCCTGCCGCATCGAGCGCGACGCGCGCGCGGTCGCGCCGGTGGCGCAGCCGGCGCCGGCTGCAGTCCGGCCCGCGTTCGCCTGAGGCGGCCCGGCCGCGCCCGAGACGTGGAGAAGGCGGTCTTCATCGTCTCCAAGCACCCGTGGGGCCCGGTCGACGACGGCGAGACGCGGGTGACCCGCCGGCTGCTCGAAGCTGCAGCCGCGGGGTGCCGCGTCGGCGTCGTGGCGCTCTCCGAGCAGCCGGGCAAAGCACGTGCGCCGGTGGAGCTCACTGAGGTCGGCAAGCCGCCCGTCCATGCCGGCAAGCTCGCGCTGGCCAGCGCGCGGCGCCGGCGCAGCCTCATCCACGAGCGCTTCTCACCCCCCGGCCTCGTCCGCGCGCTCGCGGGCGTCTCCGCCGACACCCTCGTCGCGCGGCGCGTCTACATGGCGCAGGGCGCGCTCGACGCGGGGCGAGCGGGCCCCCGCGATCGCCTGGTGGTGCTCGCCGACGTGCTCGAGTCCACGGTGATGCGGCTGCGGCGCACGCCGCTGCGGCCGCTGCTGGCCATCGAATCGCGGCGAACGCGCCGGGACGAAGTGCGCTGCGTGCGTGCGGCGACGAAGGTCGCGTTTTTCAGCGACGCCGAGTCGCGCGAGCTCGGCGAGGTGGCGCGCGGGCCGCGGCTCGACGTCACCCTCCCGCCCGCCGAGCGGCCGGCGCCGCTCTCCGACCCCGTCGCGGTGTTCGTCGGCGACCGCCGCTGGCCGCCCAATGCGGATGCGCTCGCGAGGCTGCTGCGTCTGTGGCCGAGGATCGCGGACCGCGCCGGCGCCGCGCGCCTGCTGATCGTCGGCCATCCCGGACCGCGTGAGCGCGTGACGCGCGACCCGACCGTCAGTGCGCCGGGCTTCGTCGAGGACCTCGAGTCGCTGTGGCGCACGGCGGGAGTGCTGCTGGCGCCGGTGGGCATCGGGGGCGGCGTGCGCGTGAAGGTGCTCGACGCCGCGCGACACGGCGTGCCCGTGGTGGGCTCGCCGGCTGCCATCGGGGCCACGAGCGACTACCTGCCGCTGGCGGCCCGCGCGTCAGACGACGAGCTGCTCGAGGCCGCCGCCGCCCTGCTCGTCGACCGCGGACGTCGCAGGGCCGAGGGCGAAGCCCTCTTCGAGGCCAATCGATCACTGCACGAGCGCGGCTTCGTCGAGAGCCAGGTGGCCGAGCTGCTGCGCGCACCACCTACGTCATGAGTCGAGCGCCTATTTCCGAGTGGTATGAGTTCCGCTGACCATGACGCAGACGCACACGCCCGAAGCTCGTGATTCCAGCCCGTCCGGGCCGTCACGCCCCCGTCGATGTCCAAGCGCATGCGTGGCGTCGCCCGGAGGATGGGGCTTCGCCGCACGCTCAAGGTCGGGGCGCGCGCGCTGGGCTTCGATCTGGTCAAGCGCCACTTCTACAGCCCCGTTCCGGACTTCGCGGGGCTGAGCGACGGGTTCTGGGAGCGGCGCTCGAGCCTCACCGGCGTGCGGTTCGAGCCGGACGCGCAGCTGCGCTTCGTCGAGGAGCGCCTCGCCCCGTACGTCGCGGAGTTCACGCCTCCACTCCACTACGACCCCTCGCGGCGCGGCTTCTACCTCAACAACGGCACCTACGGCCCGGTCGACGCGGAGCTGCTCTACGCCATCGTCCGCAGCTACGCGCCCAGCCGGGTCGTCGAGATCGGGTCGGGCTTCTCGAGCCTCGTGATCGGCGCGGCGCTGGAGGTGAACGCGCGCGTCGGCGAGCGCGCGGACTACGAGATCATCGACCCCTGGCCGGGGTCGGCGTCCTACGACATGGGCGGCGCCGACGCCATGCGCCGCTACGCGCACCTGCGCCAGACCTCGATCACCGAGGTACCGCTCGAGTACTTCGAGACCCTGCAGGCAGGCGACATCCTGTTCGTCGACGCCACCCACACTGTCAAGGTCGGCGGCGACGTGAACCGGATCGTGCTCGACGTGGTGCCACGCCTCGCTCCGGGCGTGCTCGTCCACTTCCACGACGTCTTTCTCCCCTGGGAGTACCCGCGCGAGTGGGTCGAGCGCAAGGAGTGGTACTGGGCCGAGCAGTACCTGCTGCAGTCCTTTCTCGCTTTCAACGACTCCTTCGAGATCCGGATCGCGGCCCACTTCCTCGCCCGCGACCACAACGACCGCCTGGCGGCGAGCATCCCGAGCGCGCCCGGCGCCGAGCCGCTCGCCCTCTGGATAGAGCGCACCAGTTGAGCGGAGCGGTGGTCGACGGGTCGCAGACGTCACTGCTTGCGGCCCTGCGAGCCGACCTGCGCGCGCGCTACCCCGACGCCGACCGCTGGAGCACCGCGCGCAGGATCGCTCGCTTCGTCACGGATCCCTCGCTGCAGGCGGCGCTGACCCTGCGCCTCGCGCTGCTGTCGCGGGGCCGGCTGATCTGGCTGTGGCGGACATGGTCGATCATGCGCTTTCGCAGCGAGTTCTTCCGCTGCAAGGTCGGCCCGGGCGTGCACATGCCCAAGCCTTTCAACATCGTGCTGGCGCGGGGGACGACGCTGGGCAGAAACGTCACCCTGCACGAGGGCGCGTCGATCGGCTTCCCGCGCTCAGAGCGCCCCGGCGAGCGGCTCGACAGCCCCACGGTGGGCGACCGCGTCGTCGTGGGCGCCTACAGCGTCCTGGCGGGACCGATCCACGTGGGCTCGGACACGCTCTTGGAGCGCGGCGCCTACGTCGACGAGGACGTCGCGCCTGGCTCGGTCGTCCCGGGTCAGCCGCTCCCCGGACCGCCGGCGGCCGCCCGCGATGCCCCGGTCAGCGCGGGTGCCGCCCCGCCGGCGCCCGTCTCGCGGCTGCTGGCCGCCGACTACGCGGCGCTCTACCGCGACCGCTCGAGGCACCCGGGGCGGCTGGCGGTGCGCCTCCTCACCAACCCCTCGCTGCACGCCGCGATCATGATCCGCCTCGCTCTCGCGGCGCCCCGCCCACTGGCCGGCGCCCTGCTGGCAGCGCTGCGGATCAAGCACTGCATTAACTCGAGCGCGGGTGCCGGATCGGCCCCGGGCTCGGCCTCCCCCATCCCCACAACCTCGTCCTCGCCGCAGGCGCGCGGCTGGGCTCAGACGTCGTGCTCAACCACAACGTGACAATGGGAGCCTTCGGCGCCGGCGCCGGCGCCGGGCCGGCCCTCGGCGACCTCGTGGTCGTCTACACCAACGCCGTGATCGCTCCGGGCGCGGTCGTAGGGGCGGGACGATCATCGGCGCGAGCTCGCTGGTAGAGGGCGAAGTGCCGGCCGAGGCCGTGCTGGCGCGCGGCCAGCTCTCCCGGCGCCGCCACGGCTGAGACCGGCTCGGTCTCGGCATGAGCGACTCGCGCGGCGCGGCACTGCCCGTGTGCTTCGTCTCCTCGCACGCGAACCTGGGCGGGGCCGAGCTCTACCTCGAGTCGCTGCTCGGTAGCTCGGGCCCGGCTGGATCGAGCAGGTCGTCGTGCTGGGCGACGGGCCGTTCGTGGAGCGGCTGCGAGCGTGCGGCTTCCCTGTCGTCGTCGTGCCGTGCGGCCGGCGCCTGAGCCTGTTGACGCGGAGCGGTCAGGGTCCTCCAGCTGCTGCGCCGCTCGGGCGCCAGGCTCGTGCACGCCAACGGCGTCAAGGCCGCTCTCGTCTCGCGGTGGCCGCGCGGGGAACGCGGCTGCCCGTGCTCTGGCACAAGCACGACTCGGCGCGCGACGGGCGCGCCGGACGGTGGATCGCGCGGCGCTGCGACCTCGTCGCCGGCGTTAGCTCGGCGGTGCTGGCGTCGCTCGCCGGACCCGTGGGGTGCGCGCCGCGGTCGTCCCAACGGGATCCCGGCCTACGCGATAGAGCGATCCCGTGCACGCGCGACCCTCGAGTCGCTCCTCGACGCGCGCTCCGCCGGCAGGCCGGTCGCGCTGGTCGGCCGTCTGCATCCGGGCAAGGGCGAGCTCCGAGCGGGTCGAGATCGCGCCCGAGCTGCGCCGGCGGCAGCGATCTGCGGCTCGTCTTCTGGGCAGCCCCGACCCATACGAGCCCGGCTACGAGCAGCGCGTCCGCGCGCGGGTGCGGGAGCTCGGGCTCGACGGCTGCGTGAGCTTTCTGGGTCAGCGCGACGACGCGGTCGAGATCATCGCCGGCTGCGACGTGCTCGCCACCCCGAGCATGCCCGACCCCGCGAGCGGCTGGAGGGAGGGCGCACCGCTGAGCCCGATGGAGGCGATGGCAGTCGGCACGCCGGTCGCCGGCTACTCCGAGCCCGGACTGGTCGAAGTGCTCGGCGGCTGCGCCGAGCTCGTGCCGACCGGCGACCGCGAGCGCCTGCGCGGCGCCATCGGCGAGCTGCTCCAGGACGGCGAGCGACGCGCGCGGCTGAGCGGGTGCGGCCTGGAGCGCAGCCAGCGCTTCGTATCCCCGCGGCGGCCGAGCGGATGAAGGAGGCCTACCGGGAGGTGGCGTGCGCTTCACGGCGGTGATCGTCACCTGGAACTCCGAGGAGGAGATCGCCCGACCTGGTCGGAAGCGGTCGAGCGCCACCTGCCGGACCGCTGCGAGCTGCTGTTCGTCGACAACGCGTCGGAGCGACGGCACCGTCAAGGCGATTCGCCGGCTCTCGCCCTGCAGCCGTGTGATCGAGCTGCAGGAGAACATCGGCTTCGGCCCTGCCAACAACGTCGGCGTCCGCGCCGCGGAGTCCGAGGTCGTCGCGCTCCTCAACCCCGACGCACTGGTCGTCGACGACTCGCTGTGCGCGCTCGCGCAGCTCGCCGCCTCGCAGCGCGGGCTGTTCTGCCCGCGGCCTGCCTCAACGGCGACGGATCGCTCCAGATGTCGGCGCGGCCCGCGCTAGCGAGCTGGGAGTCGGCGCTCGTTCGATCTGGCCGGGCGCGCTCATGCCCGCGGCGCATGCGGAGGCGCTGTGAGCCGTGGCGGTACGACAGCGGCTCCCAGCCGGCTGGATCTCGGGCGCCTGCATCGCCGCGCGGCGTGAGCTGCTGCTCGAGCTCGGCCCGTTCGACGAGCGCCTGCTCTCTACGGTGAGGACGCCGATCTGTGCCTGCGCGCGTGGCAGGCGGGGGTTCCAAGCGTCTCGGCCCCGACGTGGCGCGGGTCGTGCACCTCGGTGACCGCTCGGGCTCGCAGGCCTTCGACGACATGGGCATGCAGCGCAGCTCGAGGCCCGCCGCTGGATCATCGCCGAGCGGATCGGCCGCCTGAGCGAGATCGTGGACTCCGCGATGCAGGTCGTGCAGTACGCCACGCGCTGGCTGATCAGCCGGCTGCCGGCCGCGACACGCGCCTGCAAGCTCGGCCTGGCTGCGCCTTCGGAGGTCGCTGCTCGGCGGCAGACCCTCGCCGCGGACGCCGCTGGCCGACGCGGCCAACGGCCGCCGCCGGCTAGCATGAGTCGGCACTCGGCGACCGCCGATCCGCTCGTCTCCTACCCACGTTCGGCGCTCGCGGCGCTTCGCCCGAGATGAAGCGCCCGCGCTGGGTCCGCAACGCCTGGTTCGCGACGCGCCAGGCGCTCGGGACCACCGCGCCACCTACCCCCTCCTCTGCGTCACCCCCGCACCGTACGCGCGCGTCATGGTGGAGAGAGGGATGGACGCGTGCATCGAGGGCTGCCGCGCTCCGCCAACACCTTCGGCGGCTGGGCCTTCCTGACGCAGAATCCGGACGCTCGCCTCGCGCATCACATGCACCTGCCCGAGCAGGTCAAGCGCCGTACGGCTCGAGGTGCC
Source organism: uncultured Actinomycetes bacterium (assembly GCA_963797015.1). GTDB lineage: Bacteria > Actinomycetota > Thermoleophilia > Solirubrobacterales > Solirubrobacteraceae > JBBPZA01. The sequence continues at coordinate 147,508 of CAWCNV010000007.1, forward strand.
GTGCGTGGTTTTCATTCGCGGGCCGCTGGGCAACCTCACATCGCTCGTCATCGCCGGCGAGAACGACCTGTCGCACAACCTGGTTTTCCGGGTCTACGTCGACTACTACCGGCGCGTCGCCACCGTACGCGACCGGGTCGCGATCTGCGCCTTCGAGGAGGTGCTCGCGGACCCGTCGATCATCGCGCGACGCCTCAACGAGCGCTACGGGACGAGCTTCAACGACGACCCGATGAGCGAGGAGGAGAAGCGCGACGTCGTCGAACGGCTCGAAGCCAACGAGGCCCAGATGCGCTCGCGTCCCGCGCACGGGACCGTGCCAAACCCGCACAAGCAGAACCTGCAGCCGCTGGTGCGCAGCGAGCTCGAGCGCCACAGACTGCAACCTGCGGCCGAGGCGGCCTACGAGCGCTTGGCCGACGCCATCGGCTAGCAGATGTCGATCCGCGCGCCCGCCCTTCCGCGTTCGGATGCCTTGACCGCGCGCCCGTAGGCGAGCGCGGACGGAGTACGGCTGCCCCGTGAGCGGGTCGGCGAGCCCGTACCAGTCGACGGTGGAGGCCGGATTCTGCTGCTCGCTCACCCACGTGTGGGGGGCGATGCCGGTGACGTTGCAGTTCGACTCGGCGAGTACGCGCGTGGCGAGCGGCAGATACCTCACGCGCAGGGACTCCGGGACCGCGGATAGAAAGCGGCGAATTGCCGTTGGTGGGCCACCCGTACTCGTTCGCCACCATCGGCACGTCGCCGAGGCGGCCGCGTCAGTGCCCGGCGGTAGTAGACGATGCGTGCAGAACGCCGGAGGCGGTCAGCCCATAGGGATGGATCCCCACGGCGTCGATCTTCCCGCGAAGCTGCGGCTCGGCGGTCAGCATGCGCTGCAGGAACTCCCCGACCTCCATCTTCAGCGGCGCCTGGGGCGGCTCGTTCATGCGGATCGGAGCCAGGCCTCCAAGGACGACGGTCGCCCTCGAGTCCACGGCGCGGATGCATCGCGGGCGGCCGCGTAGAGCCTCCCGTAGGCGGGCGGGTCGGGGCGCGGGCACCAGAAGCTCGCGAGGTTGGCCTCGTTCCAGACTTCGTAGCTCGTGACCGGCCGGTAGGGCAACTCGCGGTGCTCGCGCCAGAACGCCGTCGCGGCCGTAGCGCGCGCGAGGGCGGCAATCATGCCGGCGTAGGCGCTGGGCCTCGGCGGCGAGAGCGCCGCGCAGCCCGCGGCGAGCGAGGCGGGCTCGAGCGCCCACTGGGGCGAGGGCGCACCCGTTCCGAGCAGGTCCCAGCGCAGGGCGCTCCTGCTGACCGCCGCCATCCAGGCATCGGTGGCCGTGAAGTCATAGTCCGGCGCGTCGCGGAGCGGGGGCTGCGGCTGCAGCGCCTGCCAGTTGACCGCGGCGCGGACGAAGCTGACGCCGAGGCCCCTGATCTCCGCGAGGCTGCGGTCACGGGCTCGACTTGTCCGGCCGCCAGCCGCGGTGGCAGCCTCTGTGCGTTCATGCCGAACAGGCTCGCCGGTCGCGACGGCCCGGGCTGCTCCGGCAGCGCCGGCGGGGAGTCGTGGTGCGCTTCTGCTTACCTCCACCACCGCCGCATCCGGCGACAGAGCACACAGGCGAGCACGGCGGCCGCGAGCAGGACGGAGCGTGGCTCCGAGGACCCTCATCGCCGCGGCACTCAGACGGTCGGCTCTGCCTCGACGACGGCGCTCTCGCCGAGACCGCGGGTGATGTCGCCGCCACGCCCCGGCGGCGCAGCGCGCCGACGAACACGGTCAGGTCATCGCGATGGAGGACCCACTCCGAGGCGAAGAAGGCGACCGCGTAGGCGACCAGCGACGGCGCGAGGGCCACCGCCTCGAAACCCAGGAGCGCCGCGGTGCCCGTCATGGCGCAGAGGCCCACCGTCGCCGCGGAGAGCACCCACCCCGGCGACACCCCCCCGACCTCCCGGGCTGCGAAGACTAGCGCGATGCCGGTGGCGACGACCTGGGTCGCCGTCATAGCGATCGCGGCCCCGTCGAGGCTGAGGGATGGGATCAGCGCGATGTTGAGGGCCACGTTGACCACGAGCGCGACGGCGCTGATCCAGGGGAGCAGGCTCTGCCGGTCCTGGGCCGCGATGACGAGCGCCGCCACCGTGAAGGTTCCGTAGAGCGCCGCGGCCCCACCAAGGATCCTCTTCGCCGTTCCGGCGTTGGCGAAGTCGGACCCGAACACGGCCTCGACGAGCGTCGGACCGAAGAGCGCCATCACGCATCCGAGCGGCGCGGTCGCCGCCGTGGCCGCCATGCACGACACCGCGAACAGGCGACGCAGCTCGTGGCTGCCGCGCTTGAACCGCGAGAGCAGCGGGAACAGCGCGAGGCCCAGGGCCCAGCTCACGAAGAGCGTCGCGTCGAAGATCCGGTAGGCCGCGCCGTAGTGACCGACGACCACGCTGTCGTGGGTCATGATCGACAGGATCACCGCGTCGATGCGCGCCAGCGCGTAGCTGAAGAACGAGGCGATGCCCGTCGGCACCGCCGCGCGCACCAGCCACCCGAGCCCCTGGGTGTCGCCCCGCGCGCCAGGCGCAGGCCCCTGCGGCGGCGAGAGCCCAGACGTAGGCGAGCGCGACGAAGGCGGCGATCAGGTAGGCGGCCCCCAGCGCGACGAGCCCCCAGCCAAAGGCCAGCAGGGCGATCGAGCCCAGCACGACGACGACGAGGTTCTCACGGCCAGTGCCTTGGCCGGCGGCCCCATCTCCTCGCGGCCGCGCAGGACGGAGTGGATCGAGAAGCTGGATGTCGACCAGGTTCGACGCGCCGATCAGGGCGACCGCCAAGACGACGTCGAGCCCGTAGCCACTGGCGGCGGCGAAGACGACGATGCCCACCGTGACCGGCGTCCCCGCCGCGACCTTGAGCACGAGCGTGTCCCAGAAGAGGCCGTGCATGCGTTGCACGTCGCGCGCGACCTCGCGGCTCAGGATCACGTCGGTGCCCAGCGCGGAGACCCTGACGAAGAACGCCAACGAGACCGCGAGCGTGTAGTCGCCGAGCCGCTCTCCCCCAGCGACCTCGCGATCACCGCGTAGAGGACGAAGACCCCGACCCTGGTGGCAGCGTCGCCGACCGCGACGAGCGCGGTGTTGCGGAGCACTCGCCGCGTAGTGGAGACCCGTCCGAGCGCCGTCGCCCCCGCCCGCGACGTGCGACTGGGTGTCGTACGCTCGCTCGCCGGCATCGCTCGCGGTAACGGTAGGGCACCCACGCGCACCACGCCCACACTCAGCGGGACACACGATCCCCGCGTGAAGGCGCGCGGCCGCCAGCGCACCGCCGGCCGGCGCCCGTACCTCATGGCGCGATCGCCGCTCGGCGCCCGACCGAGCATCCGGCGCTCGCCGTCGCGCACGCGGTCGCCGTAGCCGTCGGCTCGCTCCCGGCAGGCTTGACACGCCTTCTCGCGCAGGCGGCGGGGACGGTGTCCTACCTCGCGGTCCCGAGCCTTCGCCGGCGCGCGATCGCCAACCTGGCCATCGCCTTTCCGGAGATGCCCGGCGCGTGGGCGCGGAGGGTGGCGCTGCGCGCCTTCCGCGAGCGCGCGATCACGACGACGGAGCTGATGAGGTTCGCCCGGCGCGGGCCGGAGGGGCTCGGGCAGGTGGCGTGGGAGGATCCGGGCGCCGCGCTCCGGCCGGGCCCCGAGGCGCGGCAGATGATCGTGATCAGCGCCCACCTCGGCAACTATTGGCTCGTGCCGCTGCTGCTCAGCGCGCGAGGCACGCCCACCGCGATGCTCGCGACGATGTGGCGCACCGGCGAGCGCGTGCCCCTGCGCGGGGTATTCCGCGAGTACGTCTACCGCGTGATCCTGCCCTCAGCCGGCGTGTCGGTGGTCGACGTCGATGAAGGCGCCCGGGCGACGATGGAGAGCCTGCTCCGCCAGGGGGTCGCGCTGTTCGTGCTCGCCGACCTCTCGCTCGCGCGGCGGGCGCCGGCGCGCTTCTTCGCGGCGGAGCATCACGTCCCTGCCGGGCTGGCCAGATGGCCGCCGACACCGGCGCCGCGCTGGTCCCCGTGCTCGCGCTGCGGCGCGCGGGGGCCCACCGCATCTCCGTCCATGCGCCGCTGGCGCTGGAGGGCCGGGCCGGAGGAGACCATGTCGGAGTACCTGCGCCTCGTCGAGGAGCACGCGGCCACCTCCCCGGAGCAGTGGTTCTGGTTTCACCGGCGCTGGTAAGCGCTCGGCTATCCTCCCGCGTCCGCGCATGAGGGGGCCTCGCAAGCCGCAGACCTACAGGGAGGCGACCTACGAGAGCCCGTGGCATTCATCCGCTACGCAGACCTCAACCGGCTCGACGCGGCCATCGAGCTGATCACCGCGGCGCGCCCCCGAGTGGTGATCGACTATGGGGCCGGAGACGGCGAGCTGATCGCCCAGCTGCTGCGCGACGACCGCGCCGCGAGCGTCGAGCTCGCGATCTCCTACGAGCCGATCCCGTCGAAGCTCGCGCTGGCCCTCGAGCGCTTCGGCGACGACCCCCGCGCGGCCGGCGCGGGTAGCTTCGAGGAGATCGACGCGAAGCTCGATGGCAGGGCGGCGGACGCGATCTCGTGCTCGGCACCCTCGAGCACTTCCCGCTCGTCGAGCGCCGGCGGTTCTACGCGTTCTGCGCGACGAGGCTGTCGCCGCAGGGCCGCGTGGTGATCGGCGTCCCGGTCGAGATTGGTCCGGCTCTGGGGGTCAAGACCTTCGGGCGGCGGGTCTCAAGCGGCGACGGCGCGAGTACGCCAGGGGCGAGCTGCTGCGCGCCGTGCTCGGCGGCGAGACGAACGACTCCGAACGTTCGACCACGACGCCGAGATCGAGTTCATCTTCACCCACAAGGGCTTCGACCACCGGCCCTTCCTCCGCGAGCTCGAGAGCTACCAGACCCTCGTCGAGCGGTTCCCGACGCCGGTGCGCCGCCTCCCGGGCTGGCTCTGCAACAAGGAGCTCATGCTGGTGAGCCGGCCGCGCGGCGAGATCGCCGCGACGCGATCGAGCGCTGACGCGGTGGGGAGCGTGAGCCTCCGTGCGCGCCGGCAGGCCCGGCGGGCGCCGATTCGATCAATCGCCTCGCGGTGCGGACCGCGCGCGCTGCGGGGCTCGGGCAGTACCTCGTCCTCGACTACCCCGCGAGTGGCCGTGACGCTCCCTCGCGGCGGGCCTCGGGGCGCCTGCACGACGCCGTCGCCGCCGGCGAGGACCGCTACCGCGCGAGCCTGCGGACCATCGCCGGCTACGAGGCCGGCCTCCGCCGCATCCAGGTGCACGGCGGGGACGAGGCGGCCCCCGCGTGGCGCAACGGCTTCCTGCCCGGCCTCGACGCGGCCGCGATCTATGCCTTCCTGCGCGACCGCGCGCCGCGCACCTACCTCGAAGTCGGCTCGGGCTGGTCGAACCGCTTCGCCCGGCGCGCGATCTCGGACGGCGAGCTCGAGACACGATCGTCTCGATCGATCCGAGCCCGCGAGCGAAGATCGACCGGCTCTGCGACACGGTCGTGCGCTGTCCGCTCGAGCTCGCCGACGCCTCCCCCTTCGCGCAACTGAAGCCGGCGACGTCGTGTTCGTCGACGGCTCGCACCGGGTGTTCACGGGCTCGGACGCGACGGTCTTCGTCCTCGATCTGCTCCCCGCGCTCGCGCCGGGCGTGCTCGTCGGCGTCCACGACGTCTACCTGCCCGACGACTACCCGCCTGAGGTGGCGAACCGCCACTACTCCGAGCAGTACCTGCTCGCCGCCCTGCTCCTCGGGCAGCCCGCGTGGCTGGGACTCGTCCTCGCCGCCCATTTCGTAACAAGCGGCCGGTCGTTGGTGTTCGGAGAGCTCCAGTCACTCTGGCGCGCGGCCCGAGCTGCAGGGGCGTCGAGACGCACGGCGTGGCGTTCTGGGTCGAGGAGGCTCTGAGCGGCGGCCGCCGTCAGGCCGCGGCGGGGGGGTCACGGTCCGCTCGATCGCGTCCTGGAAGCGGGGGACGTCCCAGCGCGTGGCGTGCGCCCTGATCGCGCTCGCGGTCGTAGGACTCCGCGTCGAAGCGCTCGAGGGGCACATCAACGAGGGCGTCCGCGGTGGGCTCGGTGAAGAGCTCGCCCGTCACCCCCGGCACCACGGTCTCCAGCGCGCCGCCGGCCGCAAACGCGATCACCGGGCGCCCGCAGGCCATCGCCTCGACCGGGATCAGGCCGAAGTCGTCGCGGCTGGGGAAGACGCAGCCGCGCAGCGTTGCATCAGCGGCACGAGCTCCTCGTCGTCAAGGTGGCCAGGAACTCGACGTTGGGCTGGCGCGTTCGCCTCAGCTCCCTCTAGGCGGGGCCGTCGCCCGCGACCAGGAGGCGCTCGCGGTAGCCCGCGAAACGCCTCGATGACCCGACCTGGGCGCTTGTACGGCTCGATCAGACGGCCGCAGAACAGGTAGTAGCCGCGTGGCCCCGTCGGTCGGCGGGCGGAACAGGTCGGAGTCGACCGGCGGATGGAGCACCTCCGCGTCGCGACCGTAGAAGCGCCGGATCTGCTCGGCCACGAACTGGGACTCGGCCACGTAGTGCGTCACCCGGCAGGCCGCGCGGCGGTCCGGCGGCCCAGCGCGCGGCGAGCAGCCGGAAAGCCCGCGGCCGCAACGTACGCCATCCAGAGCTCGTCCGCGTACTCGTCGGTCATCGACCAGGCGAAGCGCAGCGGGCTGTAGCAATAGCAGAGGTGCGGCGCCTCGTTGCGCGTGCGAAACGCGTGGGCGAACGCGTAACTCGAGGTCAGGAGGACGTCCGCCTCGGGAAGCTGCGCACCCGCACGCAGCACCGGGTAGCAGCGGCACAAGGGCCGGTAGTGGCGCAGGAGGCACGGTGCTCCGCAGGAGGCTGCGAAAGCGATCGGCGATGCCCATCCGCTCGGCCACGACCGCGCCCGAGGATGCGCAAAACGGCGCGTCCGGGAAGACGCGGACGCGCGTGGCGACGATGCGCTCGGCCCCCCCATAGGCCTCGGCGAAGTCGTGGGCGATGACGACGCGTGGACGGCTGTTGGAGGACTTCGCCGGCCACGACTGGCTGTTGCGCTTGCATCACTCCTAGGATCTGAGCATTATTCCTGTCCGTCGCGCCGCAGGGGCAGTTCGGGGCGGTCAGGGAGGACGGAACGATGACTTCGGTCGCAGGACATGCGGGAGGAGGGCGCCCGACGCACACTCGGGAGCTCTTCCTCGACCTCCTGAAGGGAAGCCTCACGCACACGCTGTACGCCGGTCCCGACGCGGTCGGCTACCCGCCGCGCGGGCCGGTGCGCAGGGGCGGTTCCTCCGCTACCTGCGGCGCCGGGGGATCGTCCCGGTCAGGGTGCTCGCCGACGGGGAGCGCCGGCGGGCCGAGGGGCGGAACTGGCCAGCTCTTCGCGCAGACCATGGTCGGGCTCGAGAGGCTCGACAACCTGCGCTCGTGCATCGAGACCGTTCTCGACGAGGGCGTCTCCGGAGATCTCATCGAGACCGGCGTGTGGCGCGGTGGCGCGTCGATCTACATGCGCGGCGTTCTCAAGGCACATGGCGTCTCGAGATCGCACGGTGTGGGTCGCTGACTCCTTCCAGGGCCTGCCGCCACCGGACCCCGACCGCTACCCCGGAGGACGCCGCCGCCCGCTGGCACACCGCCGACGAGCTCGGCGGTCAGCGCCGAAGAGGTGAAGCAGAACTTCCGGCGCTACGGACTGCTCGACGACCAGGTCCGGTTCCTCAAGGGTTGGTTCCGCGACACGCTGCCCACGGTCCGCGATCGCGAGTGGGCGCTCATCCGCCTCGATGGCGACATGTACGAGTCGACGATCGACGGCCTCACGAACCTCTACCCGGGCCTCGCACCCAGGGGCTTCGTGATCGTCGACGACTATTCGTCGGTCGATGCCTGCCGACAGGCGGTGCACGACTTCCGCAAGGCGCACGAGAGCATCGACGATCCGCTCGTCGACGTCGACTGGACGGGTGTCTACTGGCGTCGCTCCTCCTGAGACGGCTGCCTTCACCGCGCCGCTCAGTTCGCCCCGGGTCGCCCTCAGCAGGCCGACCGGCCCGTCGGCGGGGAACACGTCGGCGACGCGATAGCCGAAGCCCTCGAAGAACACGAGCCGTGCGTGCGCGCGCGGGTCGGGCGCCGGGCAGCAGGTGCGGGTGGTACTCCAGGAACAGCAGCGCCGGGGGCGAGATCGAACCGAAGCGCGGATCGGCGAGCAGCTCCCACTCGCCGCCCTCGATGTCGATCTTGAGCAGGTCGGACATCGGCGAGATGCCCGAACACGTCGCGGGCGGGGACGCGGGACCCCGTCGCTTTCGCCGTCCTGCAGACCACGCGCGCGCTCGACGAGCCGCCGGCCGCGAATGGCAGGCTCGCCGTCCGCAGGCGCGGCGCAGGCCTGGATCGCGCGCCACCCGCACGCCTGGGCGCCGTTGGCCCGGATCGTGCAGGTGAGCGCCCTGAAGTTGAACGGATCGGGCTCGAACGCGAGGATCTCCGCCGACGGGAACGCGGTGTTTGACCCACAGCCCGAACAGGCCGACATGCGCCCCAGGTCTACCACCCGTAAGGCCCGCGGCAGGACGCGGAAGCGCCGCTCGACGTCCTCCGGGATCGCGTAGTAGCGCGCCCGGAAGACCTCGGCCACCACCGAGGCGTCCGGGCTCCCGTGGTGAACGCAGAACCACAGCGGCGCCTCGCGCAGCGCGTGCCGGCGCAGACGGCGACCCCCGCGCAGCTCGGCGGCGGCGAACCTCGCCGGCCGCGACGTGAGCAGCGCGGGGACCGTCGCGCGCGGAAAGCGGGCTGACCCGGCTATGGCGTCCCGCCAGGCGGCGGGGCGCCGGGGCGCGGGCGAGGTGCCACGCGCGCCGGAGCGTCCTTCTCAGAACAGCGTGCGGGGGCGGCACGGCGCCTGCCCTCAGGGGGAGCGCCGGGTGGCCGGCGCGGGGGCGACCGGTCGTAGCGCTGGAGAGGAAGTCCTCGATCGATGGGTAGGAGCTCAGGAGGGGGCACCGCGCGCAGGATCTCCTCGTCGGGCCACTCCCACCAGCGGATGCGCAGCAGGCGCGCTCGATCTGCTCGTCGCTGAAGCGGCGCCTTGACCTCGCGAGCCGGATGGCCGGCCGCGATGGCGTAGGGGCGTACGTCGCTACGACCACGGCGTAGGCGGCGATCACGGCCCCAGTCGCCGATCTGCACCCCCGCGGAGGATGCGTGCACCGCGGCCGATCCACACGTCGCTGCCGACGACGATGTCTGCGCTCCGCCGCGGGCAGGCCGTCCCGATAGGCGCCCGGCTGACGGAAGCGTGTGCGGAACGGGAAGGTGCTGACCCAGGCGGTCGGGTGACCTCCGCCGATGGGTGATCGACGACGTCGTCGGCGATCGAGACGAGTGGCCGATGCGCACGAGGCGCGGTCGCCGTGGTACCAGCGGACGAGCGGGCGGCCGTAGCTGTGGCGGCCCATGGTCAGGCCCTCGCCGATGTCGTAGAAGTCGAGCGCCGGCCGCCCGAGCAGACGGCGACAGCGCCGCCTGATCCGCGCCAGCACGCCCTGGTCGGGGAGGCCTGGTGTTCGACTCCCGGTGGACAGGTCAGGAGCTCAGTCGCCGGCGGGCGGACCGTCCCCGGCCCGCGGACCGCGGCGCCGCGCACCGGACGCGACCAGCGCCACGCCGACGAGCACCAGACCCACGGCCACCAGCGCTCCCAGCACCCCCGAGCGACCGGCCGAACTGGCTCACGGCAGACACGAAGCCGCCGGAGCCCGCTGCTTCGTCCTGCACGGGGGGCTGGACCAGTCGACGGCTGCGGTCACTCCCTCCGCTGCCGCCGGCCGCCAGCCGCGCCGCGAGCTCACGGCCGGTGATGCCCGAGCGGCGAAGCTGCCGGAGCACCGCCGGCCGTACGCCCTGGGGCGCACTCGGAAGGGGTGTGCCCGTCGCGCCGCTGCCGCTGGTATTGCCGGGAAGCGTGCTGCGGTCGCCGCCCGGCGGACGGGACCGACTCGCAGTACTGCTGCACCGCCGAGAGCCCCGGCGCTCCCTCACAGCGCGCCGCGACGGCCGGCCCTGCGGCCAGCAGCGCCACCGTAAGGGCCGCGGCCAGATCGCGGCCAAGAGCAGCGCGGCACGCGGCGTGGGTTGCGCATCGTCAGCGGCAAGGCGCGCCAGAGTACCCCCTCGGCCCCCCGGATGTGTCGATCGGACGGATGTCGAGGGTAGAGTCCCGCCGCGTGACCCAGACCTGGGCGCCACCCGAGCCGGAGCGCGGACCGGCGCGCCCCGGTCCCATCGCGCCTGGTTCCGGCACACCGGACGCGCGCCCGGTGCCGGTCGCCGCCGTGTTCGCGTGGCTCGTCACCGCCGTGATCCTGCTTCTCTACGTGACACGGGGCGGCGGCAGCTTTGACATCGTGCCGCGCCAGGAGGTCGCGATCGGCCTGTGGTGGATCCTCGCGATCGGCTTCGCCGCGGGGGTCTCCCGCGCACGCGGCCCGAGCTCGGGCTGGCGCCGGTCGTGGTCCTGCTGATGCTCGCGGCCTGGACCGCACTGAGTCTGATCTGGACGCAGAGCGACGAACGAACGCTCACCGAGGTGACGCGCGCGCTCGGGTTCGCGGGGCTGATGCTGCTCGCGGTCTGCGCGCTCGATCGCAGCACCTGGCGCGCGGCCGCCAACGCTCTCGTGATCGTCGCCCTCGGGCTGTGCGCGGTCGCCGTCACGTCGCGCCTCGCGCCCGATGCGTTTCCGAAAGACCTCGTCCGCGAGAGCGTCGGCGGAGCACGCCTGAACTACCCCTTCAACTACTGGAACGCCGTCGGCGCCTGGGCGTCCATGTCGATCGCCCTGGGCCTGGCCTGGAGCGCGCACGCCAAGCAGCCGGCCGTGCGGGTGCTGTGCCTCGCCGCGCTGCCCGTCGCCGCACTGTGCGCGTACCTGACCTATTCGCGTGCCGCGGTCGCCGGCGTGGCCGTCGCGGTCGTCTGCGCGTGGGCGTTCTCGCGCGCGCGTGTACTGATCGCGGTGCACGCCGCGACCGCGGGTGCTGCGTCAGCGGTCGTGATCCTCGTCGCGCGGCACGAGCCCGCCATCGCCCGGGGGACGGGCACGACGGGCGCCGGCACCGTGGCCGTGGCACTACTGGTGGCGGCAGCGGTGTGCGCGATCGTCGCCGCCGTCACGCACCTGCTCAACGGCTCGCGCTGGCGCGTGCCGCGGCGCCGGGCGCGGGCGCTGGCGATCGCCGGAGGCGTGGCGCTCCTCGTCGCCCTGCCACCGCTCGCGATCGTCGGGCTGCCCGAGGCGTGGGACTCGTTCAAGGGGCCGCCGCGGATCGCCGCCGGCGATCCGGCGCAGCGACTGACGAGCTTCAGCAGCAGCCGTTACTACGTCTTCTCGTCAGAGCTCGAGGAGTTCGGGCGCAGGCCCTGCTCGGCACCGGCGCGGGGACGTTCGAGTTCACGTGGAACAAGGACGCGAAGCTCGGCGAGTTCGTCCGCGACGGCCACTCGATCTTCCTCGAGCCGATGGCCGAGCTCGGCCTTGCAGGCGTCCTGCTCGTGGCGTCCCTCATCGGTTGCTGCTTCGCGCTCCTGGCCGTGGCGTGGTCACGCGCGCGACGCACCGAGAGCCGCGGCGCGATCGCCGGGGCGCTGGCCGCGTTCGCGGCGTTCGTGGTGCACGCGTCGGTCGACTGGATGTGGGAGTCGACCGCGGTCGCGGCGCTGGCGCTGCTGTGCGTCGCGGTGGCCGGCGCGTCGCTGAACGGCCACGTGGTGCAGCGGGCGGTGATGCGTGTGCCGCTGCGTGCGGCCGCCGCGATCGGCTCGCTGGCGGTGCTGGTCCTGATGCTTCCGGGGCTGGCATCGACCCAGCTCCTGCGCGACAGCCAGGCGAAGGCACGCGCAGGAGACCTCGGCGGCGCGTTCACGCGCGCGGACCAGGCCGTGGACGCGCAACCGTGGTCGGCTTCGGCCTACGCGCAGCGCGGCCTGGTCGAGGAGGCAAGTGGGCGGCTCGAGCAGGCGCGCGCCGACCTCGCCGATGCCGCGACCCGGGAGCCCGACAACTGGCGCTTCCCGCTCCTGCTCGCGCGCGTCGATGCCGAGCGCGGCGACGCGGCCGGCGCGCTGGCCAACTACCGCCGCGCGCGGACCCTGCGGCCCAGGGCGAACGTCTTCCCCGTGCCGGCGCCGGTCGCGCCGGGCGCGGCCGCTCGACCGCCAGCCCTAAGTCGTCAACAGGCGGCCCGACCAGCGGCGGTCAGCCGTGGATGCCGGGCGCCGCACGCAAGCGCAGCAATAGCAGCGCTATTGCGAGCATTGCGGGTGGCGATCCGGCGCCGCGGATGGCCGGCGATGGGCGTGCCGAAGCGTTTTGAGACAGGCTCTAAGGGCCCGCCGACCCCCGCCGCCAGTCGGGCCGGCGCGGCCCGTCACACCCGCGGGCCTAGGGCCCCTTCGAGGAGACCTTCCAGGACAGGCTGCTCTCGCTGCCCTGGCGCGCGCGCAGGATCGTCCCGTTGCCGATCTTGAGCGAGCCGGCGAACACACGGTTGGCGCGTGCCTTGAGCTTGCGTACGACCTTCCAGCTCGAGCCCTTCGCGCGCTCGACGTAGACCTTGCCAGCAGCGGGCGCGAGGCCCCACAGCGCGACCGATCTGCGGCTCGCGCGGTAGGCGGTGAACGGGAAGCGGAATGCGGTGAGGGCCGGCTTGGGCTGGTCCTGCTCGATCGCGGCGCCGCGCAGGTAGAGCCCCGACTGGCGCGTGTATTGCCACCCCAACGGGCCTTCCGGGGCGTCGCGCAGCAGGAACCAGTTGACGACGTCGACCCCCTGCTTCCACAGCAGGTAGAAGGTGGCCTCGAGGTACTTGGCCTGCCGCGCCAGCGAGTAGGCCTTGGGGTCGGGCGGGTTCGAGTCGTAGGCGATCTCGGTGATCCACAGCTGCTTCGAGCGCTTCGGATAGACGTAGCCCTTGGACTTGGCCAGCTTCAGCGGTCTCGTGAGCTTGGCCAGGTCGGGTATGGCCACGTCGTCGGCGTTGAGCGCCGCCCTGCTCGGGGCCCCGATCGAATAGGGGTGGTGGGCGAGCGCGTCGAAGCGCGCCGGCCCGCCGGGGCACGACGACTTCGCGCGCGGCTTGCGCCCGCCCTTCACGCACAGCACCTGGCGCCAGAAGTAGGCCGGGCTCATGACGACGTCGCCCGGCGCCTTGCCGTACGGGGCCGTCCCGGCGGTGACGACGAAGTTGCTCGCGTCCGCGGCCTTGACGCCGTCGTAGAAGGCGTTCAGGAGCCCCTTGTAGAGCCCTGGTCCGGTCGCGACGTAGCGGCTGCCCTGCCGTGTCCACAAGGGTGCCAGCTCGATGTTGACGTTTGGCTCGTTCCACGCCTGCCAGTAGCGCACACGCGGCTCGATCGAACCCGAGTAGCGCCGCGCCGCCGCCTCCGCGAAGGCGCCGAACGCAGCGGCGGATGGCTTCCACGACGTCGCGGATGCGTTCGCCGGCTTGTCGGAGCCCTCGGCCCAAGCGGGGGCCGCGGTGATGAGGATCAGCGGCTCGACGCCGGCGGCCTTAGCGGCCTGGACCTGCGCGTCGAACTGCCCCCAGCGGTAGCCCGACCAGTTCGGGTCACGAGCCTGAGCCGAGTTGGCGGGCGCGGTGGGCGCCGCGACGTACCAACGCAGGACGATCCGCGCGATCGACGCGCGCGCCTCTTTGGTGCGCTCGAAGGCGACGGCCTGGTTGGCGGGCTCCTGATAGGAGGTCTCGTCGAGGCCGAGGCGCAACCCAGCCGGCGCCTTCTTCGCCACCGCCGTCCCGCCCATGGCCGCACAGAGCGCGACCGCGGCGGCTATCACCGCCGGGACTCTCGTCGTCACCGACATCGCACGCCACGAACACCGCACCGGGCCGATCGTTTCGGTACGGGCCTTGCGAGCGAGGCTAGGGCCCGCTCGCGGCGGTGGTCCACGAGAGACTGTTCTCGCCGTTCTGGACGGCCCGGAGCACAGCGCCGTTGGCGATGTTCAACGGCGCCTCGAACATCCGCGCATCGTTCGCGTCGACGGTCGCGACGGTCGACCAGTTCCCGCCGACTTGACGCTGGATGACCACGGGCTTGCTCGCCTCGGGCGCAATCCCCCACAGATCGACCGTAGTCGAGGTGGTGCGGTAGGCGGTGAACGGGAAGCGGAACGCGACCAGCGATGGCTTCGGGAAGTCGTCCGCGATCGTCGCGCCACGGAAGTAGAGCCCCGTCTGGATCGTGGAGGCCCACCCCGCCCCCTCCTCCCGATCGCGCAGGCCGAACCAGACGAATGCGCTGACGCCCTGCTTCCACAGCTTGTACATGGACGCCTCGAGCCACGTCGCCTGGTCGGCGACCGACGGCGCTGTCGGGTCCGGCGGGTTGGAGTCGTAGGCCAGCTCGGTCACCCACACCGGCTTGGCGACCTGTGGGTAGACGTAGCCCGCGTCGACCGCCGTATTGAGCGGCCCGGTGAGCTTCGACATCTCCGCGGTCAGCACGTCGTCCGCGTTCGCCGCGTGCTCGCTCGGCGGCCGGTATGTGTAGAGCTGGTGTGCGAGGACGTCGAAGCGCGCCGGCCCGCCCGCGCACGAAGCGAGCGGGCTCGGTGGCTGACCGTCGTTCAGGCACAACACCCGCCGCCAGAAGTACGCCGGATGCATGACGGGCAGGCCCGGAGGATACCCGTAGGTCGTGGCGCCCGCGGTGACCACCAGGTTGGTCTCGTCGACCGCCTTGATGCCGTCGTAGAAGGCGTTGAGCAGGCCCTTGTAGATGTACGGACCGCTCGGGAACGAATTGCCATTGATCGTCGTCCACAGCGGCGCGAGCTGCGCGTTGACGTTTGGCTCGTTCCACGCCTGCCAGTAGCGCACCCGTGGCTCGATCGAACCCGAGTAACGCCGCGCCGCCGCCTCGGCGAAATCGCGGTACGCGCTCTCCGACGGCTTCCACGAGCCCGCCACCGCGTTGCTCGGACGTCCCGGCCCCTCCGCCCATGGCGGCGCGCGCAGCACGACGACCAGCGGCTCGAGCCCCTTGGCCTTGATCGCCTCCACCTGGGCGTCGAAGCTCGACCAGTTGTAACCCGACCAGTTCGGATCGCGGGCCGCCGCCGAGGAGGGCGGCTGGTTGGCTGCCACCACGCTCCAGTAGATGAGCATCCGCGCGAGGTCCGCATGCGCGTTCTTGGTCCTGTCCAGCGCGATGTCGCGGTTGGCCGGAACGGCGTAGTCGAACTCGTGGATCCCGGTCAGGAACCCGGAGCCACACCCCGACACGAGCAGCATCGCGAGAAGGGCGAGCACCATCATGGCTGCGTTGCCGGCTCTGCGACGCACGTCCTGCTCCCTTCCGGGCCGAGTCTGGCTCCGGGCCCATAGGGCGGGTCTCCTCTCCTGCCCCGAGCGGCTGAGCATAACCAGTTAACGGTGCGTGTCGCGCCGCCTACCGCCTCAGTCGCGCTGCCGACGCCCGGGCGCGGCCGTTACGGCCCGCTGGCCCTCGTCGTCCAGGGGAGGCTGTTCTGGCCGGTCTGGACGGCACGCAGCACGGCTCCGTTGCCGATGTTCAGCGATGCGTCGAAGAGGCGCGAGTCGTTCGCCTCGACGATCGCGATCGGCGTCCAGCTGCTGCCTCCGAGCCGCTCCACGACCACCGGCTTGCTGGCCTGCGGCGCGATGCCCCACAGCTCGACGGCGCTGCTGGTGGTGCGGTAAGCGGTGAACGGGAAGCGGAAAGCGGTCAGCGAGGGCTTCGAGGTGTCGTTGGCGATCGTGGCGCCACGGAAGAACAGCCCGGACTGGTAGCTGTAGGCCCACCCCGCGCCTTCGGCCTGGTCACGCAGACCGAACCAGTTGACCTCTGCAACCCCCTGCTTCCAGAGGCGATACATGGCCCCTTCGAGGTACTGCGCCTGCTGGGAGAGCGAGAACTTGCCGGGATCGGGCGGGTCGGACTCGTAGCCAAGCTCGGTCACCCAGACCGACTTGGGAACGGCCGGGAACACGTAGCGCGCCTGGAGCGCCACGTTCAGGGGCACAGTCAGCCGCCGCATGTCCGGGATCGCCACGTCGTCGGGATTGGTGGCCCCCTGGCTCGGAGGGCCGTACGTGTAGGGGTGGTGAGCGAGCACGTCGAAGCGCGCCGGCCCGCCGGGACAGCTCGACTCCGGGCGCGCGGGAGACCCGTCTCGCACGCATAAGACGCGACGCCAGAAGTAGGCGGGGCGCATGACGATGCCCCCTGGGCTCAGCCCGAAAGGCGCGGTCCCGGCGGTGATCACCAGGTTGCTCGGGCTGGCCGCCTTCACGCCGTCGTAGAACGCGTTGAGCAGCGTCTTGTAGATGTATGGACCACTCGGGAAAAAGCCTCCGCTCACCGACGTCCACTGCGGAGCCAACTGCAGGTTGACGTTCGGCTCGTTCCAGGCCTGCCAGAGCTGGACGCGCGGCTGGATCACGCCGTTGTAACGGCGCGCGGCCGCCTCGGCAAAATCCCTGAACGCGCTCGTCGACGGCTTCCAGGCGTTCACGGGGGCCCCGGGAGGCTTGCCCGAGCCTTCGGCCCAGGCCGGCGCCCGGAACACGACCACCAGCGGCTGCAGACCCGCCGCGCGAGCAGTCCTGATCTCGGCGTCGTAGCCACCCCACCGGTACCCGGACCAGTTCGGATCGCGCGCCTGCGCGGAGGAGGGCGGCCTGTTCGGGGCTACATCGCTCCAGTACACGAGCACGCGAGCGATCGAAGCCCGCGCATTCTTCATGCGGGCGAAGGCGACGGCCTGATTCGCCGGAATGTCGGCGTCGCGCTCCTGCAGGCCGGTGAGCATCCACGGCCCGCAGCCGGCGACCGGCGAAGTCGCCAGGACTGCGAGAACGACCCCGGCAACCCGTGCTGCCTTCCTCTGCATTCCTGCCCCCTTGGGCGGATCAGGTCCTCTCCTCACCCGCGGTCGGGGAGCATAACCGGGTTAACGGTGTGTCGCTACGGCCCGCTGGCCCTGGTGGCCCACGAGAGGCTGACCTGCCCGCTCTGGACCGCGCGCAGGACGACCAGGTTCCCGAGCTTGAGGGGCTGCTCGAACATCCGCGAGTCGTTCGCGTTGACGATCGCGATGGAGACCCACTGCCGGCCGGAGAGGCGCTGGATGACGACCGGCGTGTTCGCCTTCGGGGCGATCCCCCACAGATCGACCGTGCTCGGGCTGGTGCGGTAGGCGGTGAACGGGAAGCGGAACGCGACCAGCGACGGTTTGGGGAAGTCGTCCGCGATCGTCGCGCCACGGAAGTAGAGCCCCGACTGGATGGAGAAGTACCAGCCGAGCGGGCCCTGCGGCCGATCGCGCAGGCCGAACCACACGAAGCCGGTCACGCCCTGCTTCCACAGCTTGTACATCGACGCCTCCAGCCACTGGGCCTGCTGGCCCATCGTCGGCGCGCTCGTGTCCGGCGGGTCGGAGTCGTACGACACCTCGGTCACCCACACCCGCTTGGCGGCCTGCGGATAGACGTAGCCCGCCTGCACGGCCGCGTTCAGAGGCAGCATCAACCGCCACATGTTCGCGATCGCCACGTCATCGGGGTTGGCCGCGCTCCGGCTCGGGGGCCCGTCGGTGTAGGGATGGTGCGCGAGCACGTCGAAGCGCGCCGGGCCACCCGCGCACGAAGCGAGCGGCCTGGGGGGCCGACCGTCGTTCACGCACAACACCCTGCGCCAGAAGTACGCCGGATGCATCACGGGCAGACCCGGGGGCAGCCCGTAGGGCGCGGTGCCCGCCGTGATCACGAGGTTCGTCTCGTCGACCGCCTTGACGCCGTCGTAGAAGGCGTTCAGCAGGCCCTTGTAGATGTACGGACCGCTCGGGAACGAACTGCCGCTGATCTTCGTCCACAGCGGCGCGAGCTGCGCGTCGGCGTTGGGCTCGTTCCACGCCTGCCAGTAGCGCACGCGCGGCTCGATCGAACCCGAGTAACGCCGCGCCGCCGCCTCCGCGAAATCGCGGAACGCGCTCTCCGACGGCTTCCACGACCCCGCCACCGCGTTGCTCGGCCTTCCCGGCCCCTCCGCCCACGACGGCGCGCGCAACACGACGACCAACGGCTCCAGGCCCTGAGCAGCCATCGCCTCCACCTGGGCGTCGTAACTCGCCCAGTCATAGCCTGACCAGTTCGGGTCGCGCGCGTCC
The DNA here is from genome assembly GCA_963797015.1 of uncultured Actinomycetes bacterium. Lineage (GTDB taxonomy): Bacteria > Actinomycetota > Thermoleophilia > Solirubrobacterales > Solirubrobacteraceae > JBBPZA01. The sequence continues at coordinate 165,756 of CAWCNV010000007.1, forward strand.
GCCGTCGTGGGCGGCTGGTTGGGCGCCACCACGTTCCAATAGATGAGCATCCGCGCGACGTCCGCGCGCGCGTTCTTGGTCCGCGCCAACGCGATGTCGCGGTTGGCCGGAACGGCGTAGTCGAACTCGTGGATGCCCGTCACCAGCCCTGGCGAACAGCTGCCCACCGCGGGAAACGCTGCGAGCAGCGCGAGCACCACCACAGCCGCCATGCCTCCTCTGCGACGCATGCTTGAACCCCCAGCCCGGCCGGATCGCATCCATCCCCGCAGTCGGCATGCATGGCCCCGCCCTTTCGCGCCGACCGCCCCCGGCCGTACGGGCGTCCAGTCCGGCCGGGAGTGCGACCGCCTCGAGGCCGCTACCCTCCGCCGCCGTGCGACGGGTCCTGGTGACCGGAGGTGCGGGATTGATCGGCGCAGCAGTCGTGCGGCGCCTGCTGAGCGATGCGCGCTTCGAGGTGCGCGTCTCCGACCAGCGCGAGCCGCCGCAGTGGATGCGCGAAGGCTGCGAGATCCACACCGGCGACCTGCGCGACCTTTCCGAGACGCGCGCCGCCGTCGCGGGCTGCAGCCACGTGATCCACCTCGCGGCGATCGTCGGCGGGATCGCGAACTTCCACCGACTGCCGCATACGCTGACCGAGGTCAACAACGCGCTCTACAACGCGGTCGTGCGCGCCGCCCTGGACCACGACGTCGAGCGCCTGGTCTACGTCTCGAGCTCGATGGTGTTCGAGCGCGCGACGCAGTTCCCCACCACCGAGGAGCACCTGCTCGAGTGCCCGGCGCCGCAATCGGCCTACGGCTTCTCCAAGCTGATGGGTGAGGTGTACTGCCGCGCCGCGGCCGAGGAGCACGGCCTGCGCTATACGATCTGCCGCCCCTTCAATGCCTACGGCCCGGGCGAGCTTCCCGACGCCGAGCCCGGGATCGCCCATGCCGTCCCCGACCTGATCGCGAAGGCGCTGGCGGGCCAGCGGCCGCTGCAGGTGTTCGGCTCGGGCGCGCAGACGCGGACGCTGACCCACGTCGACGACATCGCCGACGGCATCGTGACCGCCATGGCCTCTCCGGCCGCCGAGGGTCAGGACTTCAACATCTCGGCCTCCGAGGAGCTGACCGTCGCGCAGATCGCCGCACTCGTCTGGGAGGCCTGCGGCGAGCCTCCGGACGAGCTCGAGCTCGAGCACCTGCCGAGCTTCGAGGTCGATGTCCAGCGGCGTTGGCCCTCGGTCGAGAAGGCACGCAGAATGCTGGGCTGGGAGGCGCAGATCCGCGCGCCCGAGGGCATCGCGAGCACCGTCGCGTGGCTGCGCGACCGTGTGCGCGAGGACGCCGTCGCGCGCTAGCCTCCGGCCCATGGCGGCCAAGCGCGCGCTGATCACCGGGATCACCGGCCAGGACGGCTCCTACCTCGCGGACCTGCTGCTCGACGAGGGCTATGAGGTCCATGGCATGGTGCGCCGCTCGTCGACCGAGAAGTTCGAGCGCATCGAGCACCTGCGCGATCGCATCCACCTGCACCAGGGCGATCTCTTCGACCACCGCTCGCTGGTCGACTCCCTGCGGGCGTCGCGACCCGACGAGGTCTACAACCTCGCCGCGATGTCGTTCGTCGCCGCATCGTGGAACCAGCCGACGCTGACGGCCGAGTTCTCGGGCGTGGGCGTGACGCGGCTTCTGGAGGCGATGCGCGAGGTGTGCGCCGACGCGCGCTTCTACCAGGCCTCCTCGAGCGAGATGTTCGGCAAGGTGCGCCAGGTCCCCCAGAACGAGGCGACCCCGTTCTATCCCCGCTCGCCCTACGGCGTGGCCAAGTGCTATGCGCACTTCATCACGGTCAACTACCGCGAGTCCTACGACCTGCACGCGACCTCGGGGATCCTGTTCAACCACGAGTCGCCGCGCCGCGGGCTCGAGTTCGTCACGCGCAAGATCACCTGGCACGCCGCCGCAATCCGGCTCGGGCTGAAGGACGAGCTGCGACTCGGCAACCTCCAGGCCGAGCGCGACTGGGGCTACGCGAAGGACTACGTGCGCGCGATGTGGCTGATGCTCCAGCAGGACGAGCCGAGCGACTACGTGATCGCGACCGGCGAGGCGCACTCGGTGCAGGAGTGCGTCGACATCGCCTTCGACCAGGCCGGCGTCGACCAGGAGGACCACATCGTGCTCGACCCCGCCCTGCTGCGCCCGGCCGAGGTGGACCACCTCGTCGGCGACCGCGGCAAGGCGCAGCGAGAGCTCGGGTGGGTGCCGACCACGAGCTTCGAGGAGCTGATCCGGCTGATGGTCGACGCCGACTACGAGCTGCTGCGCGGCACGGCGTCGGCACACGCGACCGCGTCGTAGAGCTCGCGCAGGCGCTCCGCCACCACCTCGGGCGCGCACCGGGCGCGCACCGCGTCCAGACCGGCCTCGCCGGCCGCGGCGTCGCCGTAGCGGTGCGTGATCGCGGCGGCGAGCGCGCGCGCGTCGCCGGCAGGCACCAGGTCCTCGGCGGGCAGCAGCTCGGGCAGCGCGCCGACGCGCGAGCCCACCACCGGCAATGCTGCCGCCATCGCCTCGGCCGCGGCGAGACCAAAGGTCTCGGCCGCGCGCGAGGGCACGATCGCCACCGCCGCCTCGGTCCGTAGGCGCGCCAGGCGCTCCGGCGCGACGCGGCCCTCGAGCCGGGTCGTGGAGCCGGCGGCCCGCGTGGCGAGTCGTTCGCGCAGCGGCCCGTCGCCGCACACCACGAGCGGTACGTCCGCCACCGCACAGGCCTGGATCGCGGTCTCGATGCCCTTCTCGGGCGCCAGCCGCGACGCGATGAGCGCGAAGCGCCCCTCGCGCGCGCGCGAGCGCTCCGCGGTCGCTGGGACGACGTGCGGCACCACGTCGACACGCCCGCCGAGGGGCGCGCCGAGCGCCTGCAGACGTTCGTGGGCGAAGCGGCTCGGCACCGCGAAGCGGTCGACGTTCGCCGCCAGACGGCGCTGCCACAGCGCGAGACCGGCGCCGTAGACCGCGGCCTCGGCCGCCGCCCCGCGGCAGCGCAGAAGCACGCCGGGGACGGTGTCGGCGCCGTGGCAGCGCGTGCAGTCGGCGCCGCGCGTGAAGCAGGTGCCCACGGCACAGACGAAGCGGTAGTTGTGGAGGTGGGCGACCACGCGCGCACCCGCCGCGCGCGCCGCCGCCAGCGCGCGCCAGCCGAACGCGGGGTTGAGGTTGTGGGCGTGGACCACCCGCGCGCGGGTGCGGCGCACGGCGGCGCCGACGTCGTCGGGGTCCAGGCCGCCGCGCAGCATCGCCACCGCGGCGCGCGGCCGGCCGAGAACGGCGGAGTCGCGCGTCAGGAGCTCCACGGGCTCGCCCAGGTGCTCGCGGGCGAGCGCGGTCAGGTCGGCCACCGCGCGCTCCTCGCCGCCGGTGGTGCGGTAGCGGTTGTGGAGGACGAGGATCACCGCGAGGTTCCCCTCCGCGCCGGCCGAGGTACTGCGAGCGAACGGCGGGCGACGAGGAAAAGAGGAAGGGGCTCGAACGTGTTCTGCGTCAAGTTATGTGGCCTGGATCCACATAACTCATCGCAGAAACGAAAGGGCCCGTTGTCACGGCCTCCTCTCGCTCCCTCGTCGATGCTGTTCGTCCTGCCGCGCATCACCGGCGGGTCAGCAGCGGCGCGGCCAGCACGCCGGCGTTCTCGGCCGCGCGCATCGCGCGCTCCATGGCCAGTGCCTCGTCGCCGCGGGCGGCGGCGAGCGGCGCGCCGGCCGCCGAGGAGGCGGCCTGGCGGGCCGCCACAAGCGGCGGTCGCGCGCGTCGCGCGCCCAGCGTGGCGCCGTAGCGGAAGCGGCGGGCGAGCAGCGCTGGCCGCGCGAGGCGCCCGCGCGGGACCACGTGCCAGACGTACGCATCGGGTACGTAGCGCACGCCGTAGCCGGCGCGCGCGAGCGCGCGCTGCGCCTCGTCCTCCTCCGAGAACCAGGTCCGGCCCGGCCGGTGTCCGAATGCCGGGTCGAAACCGCCGACCTGGCGCAGCGGCCCGCAGCGAAACGACACGTTGGCGCCGTAGACGGCGCGCATGCGCGGATCGAGGTCCTGGACCTCGGGACCGTAGTCGAGCATGCTGAGCGCGGGCAGCATGCGCTCGGTCAACCACGCGGGCTGCGTTCCCTCGAAGCGCGGGCGCACCGGCCCTCCTATGCAAGCGGTGGCCGCCGGAGCGTCCGCCCACCTCGCCGCCAGCCGCGCAAGCCAGGCAGGCCCGGCGAGTGCGTCGTCGTCGACGAACGCCAGCACCTCGTCGTCCTCGCACAGCGCCAGGGCGCGGTTGCGCGCGTGGGAGAGGCCCGTACGCAGCTCGCGCACCACCTCCATGCCCGGAAGGCGGTCGCTCGCGGCGCGCGCGTGGGCGGCGACGAGGCCCGAGTCCAGGCCGCTGCACACGAGCAGCGCGCCCAGGCCCCCGGCCTGGCGGGCGAGAGCGTTCAGGCACGCGGCGATCTGCTCGGGCCGGCGGTTCGTGCACACCGCTGCGCGGATCGTCGCCACGCGGGGAACGTAGTGGTTGAGAGGGCGCACTCGTAATCTCCGCGCATGCCACCGGCCGCCTCGATCGTCGTGCCGACGCTGGCGCGACCCGACTACCTCGAGGTCACGCTCGCGTCGATCGCCCCGCAGGCGGCGGCTGCGGACGCTGAGGTGATCGTGGCGGACGACGGTGCGACCGAAGGCGCGCGCCGCGCGGCGGCGGCCCATGGGGCCGCCTACCTCGCCCATCCCTCGCCGCGCGGCCCGAACGCGGCTCGCAACACCGGCATCGAGGCGGCCGCCTCCGAGGTCATCGTGCTGGTCGATGACGACGTACGCGCACCCGAGGGCTGGCTCGCGGCGTTGCTGCGAGGTGTCGGCGAGCATCCCTGCGACGAGGTCTTCGGAGGGCCGATCCGGGCGGTGCTGGAAGGTTTCGCACGGCGCACGTGCGGTCGCGAGGGGCCGCCGATCACCGCGCTGGACTGCGGCCCGGTGGACCGGGAGGTCGAGTTCGTGTGGAGCGCGAACATGGCGATTCGCCGGCGCGCGTTCGCGCGCGCCGGGCCGTTCGACGCGGCGCTCGAGATCTACGGCGACGAGGAGGAGTGGCAGCGCCGGCACAGGGCCGCCGGCGGGACGATCCGGTACCTGGCCGGCGCCGCGCTCGAGCACCGTCGCGCGCCGCGCGACGCCACGCTGCGGTCGCTCGCGCGCGCCGCCCGCAGCCGCGGTGCTAGCAGCCGCCGCTACGACGAGCGCAAGGGCAGCGCCCCCTCGCTCATGGCCGAGCTGCGCACGCTGGCGGCGTGTGCCGCGCACGGTCCGCTTCGGCGCTGCGCGTTCGGCGTGCCGATGACGGCGGCGGCATGGGGTCGCGTGAGCGAGGCGCTGCGCCACGGTTCGCCCGCCGCGCTCGCCGGTGCGGACGACTTCCTCTCGGGCTCGTCGGGGACGCCGCTGCGCGGGCGCGGGGCGCTACGCGACCTGCGCGCGGATCTTGCGCTTGCCGCGCGCGGGGTGCCCTGGCGGCTGGACCGCGCCGCGGCGCAGGCTCCGCGCCGGCGCGTGCTGGCGCTCGTGGTGGAGCGCCCGGACGTCCCGAGCCTGGTCGCAGGCGTTCGCCGGGAGCTCGGCCGCTCGCGCCACGAGGTCGAGTTGCGCACGGGCCCCGCGGGCGGCGCCGGCAAGTTCGAGAACCTCAACGCGCTGCTCGCGGGCGGAAAGGCGGGGGGTCACGACTGGCTGCTGCTGGTCGACGACGACGTCGCGCTGCCGCACGGTTTCCTCGACCGCTTCCTGTTCCTGGCCGAGCGCTTCGACCTGGCGCTCGCGCAGCCGGCCCACCGCGAGCGCTCGCACGCGGCCTGGCCGCTGACCCGGCGACGGCGCGGGGCGCTCGTCCGCGAGACGCCATGGGTGGAGATCGGCCCCGTCGTCGCGCTGCGCGGCGACACGCTGGCGACGCTGCTGCCGTTCCCTCCGCTGCGCGCGGGATGGGGCCTCGACGCCCACTGGGCGGCGGTCGCGCGCGAGCGGGGATGGCGGGTGGGAATCGTCGACGCCACTCCCGTCCGCCATCTCCTTCGCCCGATCGGAGCCGGCTACCCGCGCGACGCGGCGGTCGAGGAGGCGCGCGACTTCCTCGCCGAACACCCCTACCTCCCTCGGGAGGAGAGCCAGCGGACGCTGGTGACGCACGCGCGCTGGTGAAGGTCGCGGTCGTAGCCGAGTACTACCCGCGCGCCGCCGATCCGGTGCTCGGGGTGTGGGCGCACCGGCAGGCGCTCGCCGCGCGCGACGCGGGCGCCGACGTGCGCGTGCTCGTCCTGCACCGGCTGCTGCCGCCGCAGGCCGCGCTGCGCGCGCGCGACGCGCGGGCGCTCGCCGCGCCGCTTCGCCAGCCATCGCGGGGGCTACTCGACGGCATCCCGGTCCACTACGTCCGTTACGTGTCGCCGCCGCGCGGCCGCGCGTATGCCAGCTGGGGCGCGTGGGCGGCTCCGCTGCTCGCGCGCGCGCTGTCACGGCTGCGGCGCACGTTCGCGTTCGACCTCGTCCACGCCCACTACGCGGCTCCGGCCGGCGACGCCGTGCGCCGCGCGGCGCCGGCGGCGCCCCTGGTGATCTCGGTCCACGGCGGCGACGTGCTGTGGACGGCGCGCCAGGGGGCGCGCGGCCGCGCCGTGGTGGAGCGCGCGCTCGGGCACGCGCGCCTGGTGCTGGCCAACAGCGAGGGCACCGCCGCGCTGTCGCGCGAGCACGGCGCGCGCGAGGTCCGCGTCGTGCACCTGGGCACCGACCTGCCCGCCGCGCCGCCCGCCGCGGCCGGCGGCCCACCCACGCTCGTGACCGTCGCGCACCTCGTGGCGCGCAAGCGCCACGCCGACGTGGTGCGCGCGCTCGCCGCGCTCGCCCCGCGCCATCCCGAGCTGCGCTACGTCGTGGTCGGCGACGGCCCCGAGCGCGAGCCGCTCGCGCGTCTGGCCGCGGCGCTCGGGGTGCCCGACCGCGTCGAGCTGCGCGGCGAGCTGGCCCACGCCGATGCGTTGCGAGCGGCGCGCTCGGCGACGCTGTTCGTGCTGCCGAGCGTCGACGAGGCCTTCGGCGTCGCCTACGTCGAGGCGATGGCCGGCGGTGTCCCGGCGCTCGGCAGCCGCGGCGAGGCCGGCCCCGAGGAGATCGCCCTGGCGGGCGGCGGGATGGTGCTCGTGCCGCCGGCCGATCCGGACGCCCTCGCGCAGACGCTCGACCGGCTGCTCACCGATCCACCGGCGCTGCGCCGGCTGGGTGAGCAGGCGCGTGCGACGGTGGAGCGCGCCTTCACGTGGAGCGCGTGTGGGCGCGCGACGGTGGCGGCCTACGAGGAAGCGCTGCGGTGAGCGCGGCAGCGCCCGGGTGCGACGCCGATCCGCGTCCGGTGCTGTTCGTCACCGGCCACGCGCCGCCCGCGCGGCTGGCGCCCTTCGCCGCGCTGCACGAGCGCGAGGGGGTCGTCTTCGCCCTCTTCGGCGGCCGCGCGATCCACGCCCTGACCGGCGACGAGGCGCCGCCCTTCCCGCACCTGCGCCCGGCCCAGCGCGCCGTCGCCCGGCTGGCGGCCTCGGGCGACTTCCGCGCCGTCGTGTGCGGGACCGGCGGCCGCGTCGCGCTGCCCGCGGCCTTCGCCGGAGCGCGCCGCGCGAGGGTGCCGTTCGTCCTCTGGGCCTCGCTGTGGGCGCACCCGCGCAGCCTCGCCGGCGCGGCCGGCTACCTCCCCCTGCGCCACGTCTACCGCGCCGCCGACGCGGTGGTCACCTACGGCCCCCACGTGAGCGCCTACGTGCGCTCGCGCGGCGCCCGCAACGTGCACGAGGCGCCGCAGCCCGTGGACGGCTCGTTCTGGGGCGCGGCGGCGACCGAGCCGGCCCGGTTCGCCCCGTTCCAAATTTTGTTTGTGGGCCGCGCCTCACGGGAAAAGGGCGAACAGGCGCTGATAAGGGCCTGGCGCGCCTCAGGCCTCCAGGCGCCTCACGCCGCGCTGGTCCTGGTTGGCGGTGGCCCCCCCAAACCACGGGCCGCCGCCACCAGCGCGGTCGTGCACGCCGGCCGCCTCGACCCCGTGGAGCTGCGCAACTTCTACGCGGGGTCGGACGTTGTCGTCGTACCGTCGGTCCCCACGCGGACGATCCGCGAGACCTGGAGCCTCGTCGTGAACGAAGCCATGCACCAAGGCGTCGCCGTGATCGCCTCCGACGCCGTCGGCGCGGCGGCGGGCGGCCTCGTGCGCGACGGCGGCAACGGCATCGTGGTGCCCGCCGGCGACGCCGGCGCGCTCGCGCGTGCTATCCGGCGGCTCCACGACGATCCGGAGCTCCGCGGACGGCTCGGCGCGGCGGCGCGCGAGGACGTCCGCGCCTACACTCCCGCCGCCTGGGCCGCCGGCTTCTCGGGCGCGCTGGCAAGCGTAGGAGTCGCTCGGGAGGATTCGCTACGGTGACCGCGCGCCGCACGGATGCGCGTGCGCTGTCGAGCCCTCACCCGTCCATGCGCCGGACAACGCTCCTCATCACGATCGTCGCGCTGCTCGCGTCCGTGCCCGGCACGGCGAGCGCGGACTCGGTAACGAAGCGCATCCTCCAGGACTGCGTCGACGGCCAGATCGACGGCAAGTACTCCAACGCCGACCTCGCGCGCGCCCGTAAGGAGATCCCCGCCGAGGCCCAGGAGTACAGCGACTGCGAGAGCGCGATCTACCAGGCTCGCATCGCCAACAGCACGAGCGCGAACGGCTCCGGCGGCGGCGGCTCGGGTGGCTCGGCCACGTCGGGCGGCAGCTCGGGCGGCTCGGGTTCGTCGGGCTCGAGCGGGAGCTCGGGCGGCGGCGGTGGCGGCTCGGCCGGCGGCTCGGCGTCCTCCGGAGGAGGCTCGGGCTCGGCGGGCGGCGCGACGCCGCCGGGGTCGAGCGGCGAGAGCGACACCGCGCAGGGCGCGGCCGAGCAGGCCGCGCTGCGCGCCGCGAAGAGCGGCGGCGGCAGCGCCTTGCGCCTCGGTCCCGACACGCTCGTCAAGCCCGGCGCCACCGGTATCCCGGCCAGCGAGGCGCTGCGACGGGCGGTCCCAGATCCGCTGCTCGTCGCGCTCATCCTGCTCGGCGCGATCGCCCTGGTCGGCGCCGTGCTCGGTGCGAGGGCCCGTGTCATCACCCGCCGTCCCGGTTAGGGCCGCGCCCGCGCGGCGGGCGATCGCGCTTCCGCGGATCGGGGTGAACACCGCGATCACGCTGCTCGTCGCCGCGGCCGTGGCCGGCGCCGCCTTCGGCGCGAAGGGCGGGCTGCAGCTCGGCCGCGCGACCACCGTCGAGATCTGCGCCACGTTGCTGGGGGCGGGGCTGTCCGCGGCGGCGATCGTCGTCGCTCCACTCCGCAGCCGCTTCTGGGGCGGCCTCACGCTCGCCGCGCTGATCGCCCTGACGGCGTGGACGGCGGCATCGGTGACGTGGTCGATCGAGCCGTCGGACTCCTGGATCGAGGCCAATCGCACGCTCAGCTACGTCGCTGTCTTCGCCGGCGGCATCGCGCTGGTCCGGCTGGTCCCGAGCGGCTGGCCCGCGCTGCTCGCCGGCGTGCTGCTGGGCTCGATCGTGGTGTGCGGCTACGCGCTCGTGACCAAGGTCTTCCCGGGCGCGTTCACCCCGGACGAGTACTACTCGCGCCTGCGCGAGCCGTTCAGCTACTGGAACGCCACCGGCCTCGCCGCCGCGCTGGGCGTTCCCCCGGCGCTGTGGCTGGGCTCCCGGCGCTGGGGCCACGGCGCGGTCAACGCGCTGGCCTTCCCGGCAATCGGGCTGTTCCTGGTCACGATCATGCTGTCCTACTCTCGCGGCTCGCTGGTCGCGCTGGTCATCGGGCTGATCGTGTGGTTCGCGATCGTGCCCCTGCGCCTGCGCGGCTTCATGGTGCTGGCGACCAGCGCCGTGCCGGCCGCACTCGTCACCGCCTGGGCCTTCGAGCGCAAGGCGCTGGTCCGCGACGACGTGATCGTTGCCCAGCGCGCCGACGCGGGGCACGAGCTCGGCGTCGTGCTGCTGTTGATGATCGTGCTCCTGCTCCTGCTCGGCGTCGCGCTCAGCTTCAACGCGGCGCGGCACCCGCTGACCGGCTCGCGGAGGCGCGTTGCGGGGATCGCCGTCGCGGTCGTGCTCGCGTTGCTCGTCGCCGCCGGAGGGGTGGCGATGGCGCTCTCCTCGCGCGGGCTGGGCGGGACGATCTCGCACACGTGGGCGCAGTTCACCGACCCCGAGGCGTCCGTGCCCAACAACGACCCCAACCGCCTCACCGCGACCGGAAGCGTGCGCGCCCGCTACTGGCGCGACGGCCTCGCGCTATGGAAGAAGGAACGCTGGCTCGGGCTGGGCGCCGGCTCCTATGCCACCGGCCGCTTCCAGGTCCGCGAGGACACGGCCGTCGTCCGCCACGCGCACGGCTACTGGAACCAGACGCTCGCCGACCTGGGGATCGTGGGAATCGCGCTCAGCGCGCTCGCAGGGCTGCTGTGGCTCGGTGCGGCGGGCCGCGCGGTCGGATTGGCCGTGCTCCCGCGCCATCGCCGCGACCGCGGGCCGCCTGACGCGCCCGAGCGCATCGGGCTCGTGACCATCGCCGTCGTGGCGATCGTCTTCGCCTTCCACAACCTCGTCGACTGGACCTGGTTCGTCCCCGGGCTGGCCATGCTCGGCCTGCTGTGCGCGGGCTGGGTGGCCGGCCGCGGCCCGGCGCTGCAGCCGACCCTCGAGCGCCCCAGCGGGCGCGCGCGGTGGCTCCGGATCGCCTCGGCCGCGGGCGTAGTCGTGGCGGCGCTGGTCGCGGCCTGGGCGATCTGGCAGCCCCAGCGCTCGGTGGACGCCGGCGACAAGGCGCTCAGCCTGATCGACAACGGCCGCTTCACCCAGGCCCGCTCGGAGGCCCATCACGCGCACGACATCGACCCGCTGGCGGTCGAGCCGCTGATCGACCTCGCCGCGGCCGAGGAGGCCTCGGGCCGCCCGGTCCAGGCGCGCGTCGCGCTCGTGGACGCGGTCGAGCTGCAGCCCTCCAACCCCACGGCGTGGAAGGCGCTCGCCTACTTCGAGCTGCGCGCCTCGCGCCCGCAGGCGGCGCTGCGGGCCGCCCGCGCGGCCGTGTACCTGGACCCGGAGTCAGACCAGACCCGGCGCCTGTTCCTCACGGCGTTCCGGGCGACGCGGCCGGCGTAGATGGTTGATTCCGCGGCCCGCGCGGCCGCATGGCCGGTGGATCGTGGATGCCGGGCGGCGCGGGCCGAAGGGGGACAGTGGCAGAGCCACGGACCCCTTCGGACCGTGGCGAACCGGCGCCGCGAGACGCGGCCAGGCGGTCGTGGGGGTCGCGGAATCAGCCATCCACCGGTCTGCGCTGCACGAGCGCGACGAACGGTCCCGGATCAAGACGGCCGACGGCGAGGCCGATCAGGCTCACCGGCTCCGGCGCCGGGGCGCGATAGCGGATCAGCTCGTAGGTGTCGGTGCGCCGCCGGCCGACCTCGGCGAACTGCGGCGGCAGGAACCCCGCCGGCGACCCGCGCGGCAGCGCGCGCGGCGCGAGCGCCTCGCCGTGGGAGCCGCGCACGTCGATCAGCACGACCTCGCGCACCACGACCACCGGCGCGTTGAGCAGCGCGGCGTCGGGCAGGTAGACCTCGAACGGCTTGCGGCCCGCCGACGGGGTGAGCACGATCGCGCGGCCGCCGGCCGGCACCGGCCCGACCGCGTGCGCCGCGCCGCGCCAGTCCGCGCGCGTCTGCAGCAGCGGGTCGCGCGCGTCCGCGACGACGATCGCCAGCCAGATCGCACACAGCGCCGCGGCGATCGGGAGGCCGATCCGCGCAGCCCGCGGAGCGGCGCAGCCGGCGGCGACGCACAGCGCCAGCGGCACCAGTGCCGCGACCTCGTAGCGCGCGCTCACGTAGTCGAACCCGACCACGGCCATGACGACCGGAAGGAGCACGGCCGCGCCCCCGACGACCGCCGCGGGGGCGACGTGATCGCGCTCGGGGCCCGAGCGCGAGGTCAACAGCAGCGAGGCGCCGGCGACGGCGAGCGCCAGGCAGACGATCGCGGCGAGCGTCTCGTGCGGCGCGTCGAAGCCGACGGCGAACTGCTTGGGCACCTGCAGGGTGCGAAGGACCGTCGAGCTCTCCTCGGCCAGCGGCACGGCCAGGCGGTTGTGGCGCTGGGCGATCGCGAGCGGCAGCAGGGCCACCGCCGTCAAGAGCACCGGCGTGGTGGCGAGGGCGATGCGCCGCCACCACGAGTACGGAGCGGCGAACAGCATCCAGCCCAGTTCGGCGGCGATCATCAGCGCGGCGTAGTAGTGGGTGGCCAGGGCGAGTGCCGAGGCGATCCCCCATCCGGCCAGCGCGGACGAGCGACGCTCGCGCAGCCAGACGAGGAACTGGTGGAACCCGATCGTGCACAGCAGGACCATCAGCGCGTAGGCGCGCGCCTCCTGTGCGAACCAGACGAGGAACGGGTTGAAGGCGAGCAGCGCGGCGGCGATCACGCCCGTGCGGCGGTCGAGCAGCCGCGCCCCGGCCAGGTAGCCGACGGGTACGGTCGCCGCGCCGAACAGGGCCGACAGCGAGCGCACGCCCAGCTCGCCGGTGCCGAACAGCTTCGCCCAGCCCCAGGCCAGGACGTAGTACAGCGGCGGGGTCGACTCGGTGTCCGGGATCAGGTCCAGCGCGTGCCCGAGCGAGCCCTTGAGGATCAGGATCGTGAACGACTCGTCGAGCCAGTAGCTCGGGATCCCGGCCACGGCCAGGCGCACGGCGAGCGCGGCGAGCGTGATCGCGGCCACGAGCACGACGTGGGGGCGGCGCAGCGCGCTCATCGGCTCACCGCGAAGCGCGCCCGGCGGGCGCTCGCAAGCAGCGTCGCGCGCAGCAGTGGCGGGCCTCCGAGGGTCTGCAGCTCGAGCCGCTCGAAGCCGAAGTCGGCGAGCAGATCGGCCAGCGCCCGGCGCGTGTAGAAGCGCAGGTGCGGGCCGCGCGGGTCGAAGTGGCGTTCGTGCCCGAGCAGCGCCGCGGCGGCCGTCTTCACCCGTCCGTGGTACGGGGTCGAGAGCAGCAGACGGCCTTCCGCGCGCAGCACGCGCCGCACCTCGGAGAGCCACGCCGCCGTGTCGGCGACGTGCTCGATCACCTCGCCCGCCCACACCGCGTCGGCTTCGCCGTCGGCGAGCGGAAGCGGGCCGCCCACCTCGATCGCGCGGGCGTCGATCCCCGGGTGGCGCTCGCGCAGCCGGCCGAGCGCGACGGACGATGGGTCCAGCGCCGTCACGCGGCAGCCGGATGCCGCGAGCTCGGCGGCGAAGTCGCCCGTCCCGGCGCCCAGGTCTATGACGCGCTGACCTGGGGCCACGCGGGCGAGCAACCAGGCGCGCCGCGCCGCGAAGCGCTCGGGCGCAGCGCTCGCGCCCGCGGCCTCCCACGCGGCGTCGTCGAGCGTGGCCCCCACAGCCCGGCAAACTAGCCTTCTCGGGGGCCGCTCCCGCAACTCACGTTGCTCGGGCTGCGTGTCGGCTGCGTGGCGCGCTATCGTCGCGGCAATGAGCGGGGGCAACGTGGGACCCGCCGAGCCCAGAGGGGAAGCGGACCTGCGCGTCGCTTACGATCATCGTCCAACAGCCGACCGACGCGGAGTCGGGCGCTACGCGCGCGAGCTGCTCGAAGGCCTCCGGTCGATCGGCGCGGGTGATGTCGTGGAGACCCACCGTCCGCGCGGCGCCGCGGTCTATCACTCGCCGTGGGTCGACGGAGCCCTGCTGCGTTCGCCATGCCCGATGGTCGTCACCCTCCACGACCTCGTGCCTCTCAAGCGTTGGGGCGAGTACCTGCGGACCGGCTCGCGCTTCAGGCTGCGCTACCTCGCCGTGCAGCGCGCCGTACGCGTGATCGTCCCGACCGAGGCGGTGGCCGCGGACGCCGAGGAGCGGCTGACCATCGGCCGCGAGCGCCTCGCCGTGATCCCCGGCGCGCGGGCGCGCTGCTTCGAGCCCCGTCCGGCCGACGAGGTGGCCCGCGTGCGCGAGCAGTACGGGCTTCCCGAGTGCTACCTGCTGTGGGTGGGCGGCCTCGAGCACCCCGATCCGCGCAAGCGCGTGGGCGAGCTCGCGCGCGTGGAGCGGACGCTCCCGCTGGTGCTCGTGGGCAAGACGGGCCGCTGGGCCCGCGAGCTGCCCGACGTCACCCTCACCGGCCACGTGCCCGACGACGATCTCGCCGCGATCTACACCGGCGCCCACGCGCTCACGATCCCGAGCGACGAGGAGGGCTTCTCGCTTCCGGCCATCGAGGCGCTCGGGTGCGGCACGCCCGTCGCCGCGTCCGACGCGCCCGGGCTGCGCGAGGTGCTGGGCGACCGCGCGACGTTCGTCCCGTGCGACGACCTGGCGGCGCTGGTGGCCGCGGCGGAGGCCGCCGACCACCCGGCCCCGGACCCGCCCGCGTGGACGTGGGAGGACGTCGCCGCCGCGACGTGGGAGGTCTACGAGCATGCGGCCGCCGCGCGCGGCCCGGCCGTCCCGCGCGGGAGCTCCCAGCCGGCCGTGCGCGGCCTGCTCTAGCCGGCTGCCCCGCTCGACGCGGTCGCGAGCTTTCCCCCTAGTCGGCGCCCCGCTCGACGCGGTCGCGAGCTTCTCCCCCTAGTGGGCGCCCCGCTCGACGCCCGCCGCGAGCTTCCCGCCCTAGTAGGCGCCCCTCCGCGTGACCACCGCGGGGAGCGTCTTGATCATGATGCTGAGGTCGAGGAACACCGACCAGCGCTCGAGGTAGAGGAAGTCGAGCCGCACCAGGTCGTCGAAGTCCAGCTCCGAGCGCCCCGAGATCTGCCACAGGCCGGTGATCCCGGGCAGCACGAGGTAGCGCTTCTTGTGCCAGTCCTCGAGCCGGTCGAAGTCGCGCATCGGCAGCGGGCGCGGCCCGACCAGGGACATCTCGCCGCGCAGCACGTTCACGAGTTGCGGAAGCTCGTCGAGGGAGAAGCGGCGCAGGAAGCGCCCCAGCGGGGTCAGGCGCGGGTCGTCGCGGATCTTGAACAGGGGCCCCGAGGCCTCGTTGGCGGCCTCGAGCTCTGTCTGGATCTGCTCGGCGTCGGTGCGCATGGTGCGGAACTTCAGGCACGCGAACGGGGAACCTCCGATGCCGGGCCGGATCGAGCGGTACAGGAGCGGCCCCCGCGAGCTGAGCGCGACGGCCATCGCGGTGGCGGCGATCACCGGCGACAGGACGAGCAGCAGCAAACTCGCCACGACGACGTCGAAGGTCCGCTTGAGCACGTAGTCGAAGCCCTGGAACACGGGCGGCTTGAGCTCGAACAGCGGCACCGACTGGCCGGGCACGAACTCGGCCCGCGACATCAGGATCTCCATCGTCGACGGCGCGATGCGCACGGTCACCCCGCGCGCGTGACAGCGGTCGACGAGGTCGAAGGCGCGCTCCTGGGGAAAGTCGGGGTCGGCGATGATGACCTCCTCGACGCGCTGGGTCACCACCACCGCGCTGAGCTCCTCGAGTCGCCCGAGCGAGCGCAGCCCGTTGTCGGGCCGCGGCTCGAGCGAGATGTAGCCGACGATCTCGACCGGCTCGCCGTCGCGCTCGCCCAGCGCATGCGCCACCGCGTCGATGTGGTCGCCCGAGCCCACCAGCATCGTGCGGCGCCGGTAGCCGGCCGCGCGCAGCAGCCAGCTCGTCACGCGCTCGTACAGATAGCGCGCGCCGGCCACATAGACGGTGGCGACGAACAGCCCGCCGTAGAAGATGTAATAGCTCTGGAAACGCTGCCCCGAGGCGAGCGCGTAGACGAGGGCGACGAGCATGACCTGGAACAGCGAGGCGACGATCCGCGACAGGCCGGGGCGCTGGACGCGCGCGGCGTAGAGCGAGGAGCGCGCGAACAACAGGACGGTGACGAGGTAGACGAACGGGAAGTAGTCGTTGGTGAGGTTGACCGACCCGTGTATGTCCGGCTCGCCGCGCACCACGGTCCTCAGGTAGAGCGCCGTGAAGATCGCGGCGTAGACCGCGACGTAGTCGACGGCGAGCATCGACGCGACGCGCGAGGCGCGGCGCAGGGTCTCCATGCGGAGCAGGAACGAGAGCGCGGGCGGGCGCCTGCGTCGCACGTCGTGATTGCGAAGCGGGATGGGGGTCACCTTCGCGTCGGACGCAGCGGAATGATCCGCGGCCTCTTTGACAGCCCTGTCGATTTTCGCAACCCCTTCTGGCAACCGCGCTCCCTGAAACGATGTAACGACCGCGAAGGCCGGTTGTCGCGCGGTAGTGCAACGACAAGGCCCCCAACACAGCGCTCGTGTCCCGGGCGAGCCGCAACAGCCTAGCGCCGCTCGGCGCCCGCGTGCATCGTCAACCCAAATCGACGGACGTTCGAGCGCCGGCGCGGCGCCCGCCCGACCGGTCACCATGTGCCCGTGAGCGCCGCGGTCAGCGACCAGGGACGACCACAGGAGCGTCCCGCCGCCCGGCGCGTGGCGCGCAACGCCGCGCTGCGCGCTGCGGCCGAGGTGGTGGGCAAGCTGGGCACGGTCCTGCTGTTCGCCGTGATCGCGCGGCGCCTGGGCGCGAGCGTGCTCGGCGACTACGTGTTCGCCACCTCGCTCGCGCAGATCGTGTGGGCGATCGCCGGCTTCGGCCTGGACCGCATGATGCTGCGCGACATCGCCCGCGACCGCGGCGCGATCGACCGTGAGTTCTTCGACATAACCGTGCTCAAGGCGCTCGCCGGGATCACGGGCGTGGGCATCGCTGCCGGCGCCGTCGCGCTGCTGGGCTACTCGGAGCGCGTCATCGCGCTCGTGGCCATCGTCGGCGTGACGCTCGTGCTGGGCATGGTGCTGGCCAGCCCGCAGATCGTCTTCCAGGCCTATGAGCGCATGGAGTACTACTTCTACTCGCAGGTGCCCAACAAGCTGCTCGCGGCGCTCGCCGGGCTCGCCGTGGTGCTGGCCGGCGGCACGATCGTCGCCGTCGCGTGGTCGCTGCTGGCCGCCGCGGTGGTCAGCGTGGTGGTCGGGATGTGGCTCCTGTACCGCAACTTCGCGCGCCCCCAGGTCCGGATCGCACCGCGCGGGTGGCCCGGCGTGATCCGGTCGTCCACCCCGTTCGGCCTCCAGGAGGTGTTCGGCCAGATCGTGTTCCGGATCGACATCGTGCTGCTCTCGCTGCTCTCGAGCGCGACGGTCGTCGGCTTCTACGGCGCCAGCTACCGGCTGCTCGAGGCGACGCTGTTCCTCGCCTGGTCGGTCGGCACCTCGGTGCTGCCGATGTTCTCCTACCTCAAGCCTGGCGACTCGCCGTCGCTGGCCGAGGTCTACGAGGGATCGCTCAAGCTGATCACGGTCGTGATGGTGCCGATCGCGGTCCCGCTGCTCGTGTGCGCGAGCGCGATCATCGACCTGGTCTACGGCCTCCCGCAGTACGAGGCGAGCGTCGACGTGCTGCGCTGGCTGGCCTTCGCGATCGTGGCCTTCGGCGCCGGCCACATCGCGGGGATCCTGGTCCTGGTGCGCCGGCGCGGGCGACTCACGGTGTACGGGACCGCCTTCTGCGCGGTCTTCAACATCGTTCTCAACCTCGTCCTCATCCCGCCCTACGGGGCAAACGGCGCCGCGGCCGCGACGCTGGCCACCGAGATCGTGCTCGCGTCGATCGCGATCGTGCTGGCGCGGCGTCCGGTCGGCTGGCCCTCACCCTGGCGCGTCGCCGGCGGCCCGTTCGTCGCCGGCGCGGCGATGGCGGGCGCGATGCTCCCCTTCGCCGGCTCGCTGGCCATCGCCCTGCCGCTCGGCGTCGTCGTGTACCTCGCCGTGCTCTACGGCTTCGAGCGGCGCTCTCTGGGCGGCGACGCCGACTTCGTCCGCAGCCTGCTCCGCAGCCGCGCCGGATCGGCGGCCACCGAGCCCCCGATAGACGCCTAGGCACGAGCCGACGATTCGGCCACTTGCGCCGAGCGGCGCCCGCGTGACGCTCTACCATCCAGCGGCTTGGGTCCTCGGGAAAGCAACGAAGGCGGCACGGAGGACGACCGCCAGGTCTCCCGGCGCCGCTTCCTCCAGGGAGCGGCCGGAGCAGCGGTTGGAGCGGTTGCCGGCCGCTACCTGCCGGCCACGCAGCCCGCGCTGGCGGCCGGGATCACCTGCCCGAACCCGAACCCGATCGTCAACGAGAATCGCTGCACGACGAGCGGCTGGAGCCCCGGCTTCCAGATGGCCGCGGGGACGTACAGCGGAAGCGTCTCGGGCTGGGCCAGCGCCAGCAGCGTCAACCGCGGTCAGCCGATCGACATCCGCCTGATCCACTACGGAGCGCCGATCTCGAACGTCACCCTGCAGGTCTATCGCCTCGGCTGCTACGGCGGAAGGGGGGGCCGGCTCGTGGCCCTCGCGGTCGCACCGGTCACCACCAATCCCTCATGGACGCCCCCCGACGTCTACGGACGCGGGCGATTCGACAACGGCGCCGTGCCGGTGGCGGTCACGCTGGGCGCCGGCAACACCGCGGTCGCGACCGCCGTGTCAGGCGTCTACATCGTGAAGATCGTGTGGAACGAGAGCGGAGCCACGCGCTCCAACCAGATCGTCTACGTGGTGCGCGACGACGCGCGCAAGCGGGACCTGCTCGTGGCCATGCCGACCAACACCTGGCAGGCCTACAACAACTGGGGCGGCAAGTCGCTCTACTACTACAACTCCAACGGCCCGCCGGACGGCGCGCCGCTGATCTTCGACCAGGAGATGGGTGGCGGCTCCAAGGCCCTGAAGGTGTCCCACGAGCGCCCCTACGCGAATGTCTACTCGGACTACAACTGGGTCCTGCGCACGGAGTTCCCGCTCATCTACTGGCTCGAGGCGAGCGGCTACGACCTGGCCTACACAGACGACGTCGCCGTGCACCGCGACGGCTCACAGCTGCTGCCGGCCAAGACCAAGACGTACGTGGTCGCCGGCCACAGCGAGTACTGGACCAAGGAGATGTTCGACAACGTCGAGACGGCTCGCAACGCGGGCACCAACATCGCCTCCTTCAGCGCCAACACCTGCTACTGGAAGGTCCGCTACGAGGACAACGAGCGCACCGTGGCGTGCTTCAAGACGATCGAGAACCAGGGCTCGAGCCCCGTCCCGGGTCCGAGCATCACGCCCGATCAGGCCACCGGAGCCGGCTTCGGCTGCAACGACTTCGGGCCCGAGTCGGTCTCGAACGGGCAGCGCCGTTCCTCGGTCGACCCGCTGGGGCCGGCGGGCGCCTACACCGGCGGCGGCGACGCGCGTCCCGACTACGCCACCACGACCTTCCGCGACACCGGCGAGCCCGCGGGGGGGTCGAGCACGCCCGCCAACAACAGCGCGAATACCACCGGCGCCGGCCACGGCGCCGGGCGCGTGGGCCCCGGCCGGCCCGAGTCGAACCTCTTCGGGATCCTCTACATCGGCGACGACGACGCCGTGTCCTACGGGCTGAAGGTGCCGGCGGGCACCGGCAACGGCGGCGAGTTCGGCGCCCATCCGGCGTGGCGCTTCACCGACGTCACGACCGCGGGCACGACAGTAGGCACCAACTACGTCGGCTGGGAGTGGGACGCGATCCCGCGCGCGGGCATCTACTGGCCCGCCTTCGGCTCGCTGCCGGTGCCGGTGAACCAGATCAAGCGCATCTCGGACACGCTGCCCACCGGCTCGGGCCGCAGCTATCTCCGCGACCTCGGCCGCGAGCGCGCCACCACGCCTCCCCCCTGGCAGCCCGCGACCACCCAGGCCGTGACCTGGACGCACCCCGGCGGCGCGCGCGTCTTCGCCGCGGGAACGATCCAGTGGTCCTGGGGCCTGGGCCCGCACTTCCTCAACAGCTTCGACTCCAACTACGAGGCGGCCCGCACCGACTCCTCCACGCTGCGCATGCGCCAGGCGACGACCAACATCCTCAAGGACATGGGGGTCGTGCCGGCGACGCCGGCGGCGGACATCCGTTTGAGCTAGGCGCGGCGGCTGGGGCTCGGCTCGGGCGGTGGGGTCGCGGCTGGCGCTTGGCTCGGGCGGTGGGGTCGCGCCCGCCGGGTGAACGGCAGGAGCGCGGCTCCGGGCGGCGCTGCCTCACGCCCCCGGCCGCCGCTCGAACACCGTGAAGGCCTGCGACGGCATCGAGTTGCGCGGGGGGTGGGTCACGTCGCCGAAGACGGCGATCGTGCGATAGGCGCGGCGCACGTAGGCCATCAGGACGCGGTTGTAGTCGACGCCGATCTGCGGGTAGCCGTACTGGTCGAAGCGCCGCGCGCCGAGCACGACGAGCGGCGTCCGCTGGCGCTCGAGGCGCGCGATCGCCTCGAGCTCGTCGGCCTTCGAGTCGAGCGTGCCCGGTAGGAACGTGATCTCGTAGAGGGCGGGGCGGCGGGCGGTGAAGAAGTAGAGGCCGGGGTCGTCCGGGAGCGCGAGCAGGGTCGAGTCGCGCGGGCTGCGCGCAAGGACGAGGTCGACGGTGCGCTGGATCTCGCGCGCCGCCGGCTGGCGCGCGAGATAGGTCCCGCGCAGGGTCCGGACCGGCGCGTCCTGCTTGCGGTACAGGCCCACCCAGGCGTGGACGACCAGCGCGAAGGCGCAGACGGCCATCGCCAGGATCACCGTGTCGCGCGCCTTGGGCCGGCGCCGCACCACCCAGCGCGCGCCGATCGCCGCCACCAGCAGCGGCAATGCCGCGTAGTAGGTCGCGTAGATGTCCGTCGTGAAGTCGTTGTAGGCGCGAATCGCGAACGCGGCGGCGCCCAGGAGCAGGGCCGCGTCGGCGGGCCAGTCGCCGCCCAGCGGCGAACGCTCGCGGCGCACGAAGGCGCGCGCCCCCAGCGCGAAGGCGACGAAGGCCGCGACCGGTAGCCAGCTCATCGGCAGCAGCAGCCGCACGCAGTCATCCTCGACCCGTCCGCGCGTGCCGGGGAAGGCGCCGAGCGCGCGCGAGGCGCCGTCGAGGAGCAGCAGCGAGCCCGCGAAGGCGGCCAGCGGCCACAGCGCGGCGATCCGGGCTGCGCCGTGGCGCTCGCGCACGTTCGGTGCGGCGACGACGAGCGCGGCGAACAGCCCCAGGAACGCCCATCCGCGGGCCAGCAGCCCGACGAGGCTCTCGAACGTGAAGGGAGCCCAGTCCGACTGGAAGCGGCCGCCCGACACGCGCGCGAAGTCGAGCGGGATCAGGCACTCGAAGAAGAAGCGATGGAAGCCGGCGACCGCGGCGAAGACGGCTAGCACGCCACCGCCGAGCACCAGCGCCGGGACGAGCTGGGCGACCGCGAGCCGCAGCGCGGCGCGGCCGCCCTCGAAGCGCCACGCCCCGAGCACGGCGCCCGCGCCGATGGCGGCCGCCGCGATCACGAACTCGGGCCGCGTGAGCAGGACGACGCCGGCGGCCGCCCCGGCCAGCCACGGCCGGCGGTACGCGAGGGCCAGCGCCTGCAGGAGCGTGAACAGGAGCCCGAAGGTCGCCGCGTTGGTGTGCGGCAGGACGAAGTTGAACAGCGTCCCCGAGAAGCCGATCGCCAGCAGCACCAGCGTCGCCAGGCCCGCGAGAACGGGGTCCAGCCAGCGGCGCGCGAGCGCGTGGAAGGCGGCGAGGATTGCTGCCGTCTGGGCCAGGCCGAAGCCGAAGGCGACGGTCAGGTTGGTGCCCAGCACGCGGAAGGCGGCGGCCAGCGCGTAGAGGCCGGCGGGTCCGTAGAAGTAGCGCAGCTGCTCGTAGGGGACGGTGCCGTGGGCGACGAGGTCGGCCGCCGTCAGGTCCGCGCCGGGGTCGAGCTCGGGATTGCCCCATCGCCGCCAGGTGAGCACCGTGAGCGCGGCGAAGGCCACCGCCAGGGCGGCGATCACACGCGCGTCCGGCGAGCGCAACCGGCCGGGCGCGTCGCCGAGAGCCGCGGGAGCGGCCGGCGCCCGCCGGGCGCCCCGCGTGCGCGTGCTCGTACGCGCCGCCGGCGCATCCCCCTCGCGCACGCTCGCGCCGCTCGAGCCCGAGGCGTCGGAGCGAAGGCCGGTCGCGGCCCGCGCGGCCAGGAATCGCAGGCGCGTCGGCATCAGCGGCGCAAGGTTAGGCGCTGCGCGCGGCGTCGGCGGCCCCACCCCCGACATCCGGCCAGCGCGCGCGGCGTTCGCGGAAGAACTCGCGCACGCGCTCCTCGGGCTCGCCGTTCAGGCCGGCACGCACCGAGTGCGCCGCCACCCACGGCCCCCGGTCGAGCGTCTCGAGCTCGAGCGGCAGCGACTTGTTGGCGATCGCGAAGATCCCATCCGGGTCGCCGAGCGAGACGAGCTCGAAGCCCGTCGCGGCGATGAACAGCGACAGCGCGAAGTCCTCGGCGATCTGCGTGTCCCACGGCGGCTCCCACGCCAGCCATCCCTCGCGCTCGGCCGCGACCAGGGCGTCGCGGGTGACCACCAGGGCCCCGCCCTGCACCGTGTCGCCGCGCCGCCAGCCCGTCGCCTCCGCGCGCTCGAGCGCGCCGGCGAGCAGACGGTCGCGCCGCGCCTCGCGCCCGGCGGCCGCCGCGTGGTAGAGGTGGTCCTCGGGGGCACCATCGGCGCGCACGCGCAGCGATCCGCCCATGCCCGGCCGCTCGGACGCCGCCCGCAGCCGCTCGGAGGCGACCGTCGCCAGGCGCGGGCCGACCGCGAGCGCGTCGGTGTCGAGCTTGACCACGAGCTCGCAGGCATACCGCTCGACCGCGTGGCGCAGGCCGAGGCGCAGCGTCCTCCACAGCGTCGGCGGCCCGCCCGAGGGACGGGAGCGGCGGATGACCTCGACCTCGGGCCACAGCTCGCGCACGTCGCGCTCGCGCACGTCGGCCGTGCAGTCGTCCACGACCACCACCGCGAGCGCGTCGCCCTCCGAGGCGCGCAGGGAGGCGATCGTGTCGGAGAGCGCGGGCAGCGACCCCGGCCCGGCGGGTATGACCGCCACCGCCGCCACGTCGCGCCGCCGCGGGGCCGGCGGTGGGATCCGGCCGCGCTCGCGGTAGGAGCGCAGGCGCGAGCGCACGATCTGGGCCGGCGCGCCCCGCTGGCGCTGCAGGGCGGCGGCCATGCGCCCGGGGCGCGTGCGCTTGGCGCGCGTGCGCCAGGTCTCGGGTGGCGGGCCGAACTGAGGCTGCTCAGCCACGGCTCCCGAGGGCTCCGCGCGCCGCGCCGACCAGGACCTCGAACTCGCGTGGCGCGACGACGCGCGCGCCGGCCAGGTACAGGAGCGAGCCGGCGAGCGCGACGACGAGCGGCCTCGCGCCCGATCCCCCGAGCGCGACGCCCAGCGCCGCGGCGAGCCCGAAGGCGGCGGCGGCGAGCGCGAAGAAGCGCACGCTGTCGAAGGCCAGCGCGCCGAGCACCTCGCCGCGCCGGTGGCCGCCGGTCACGGCGAGCAGCACGAGCCCGTAGACCAGCGGCGCCACGAACATCGCGAGCACGATGCCGTTCACGCCCCACAGCGCCTCGCCGAGCAGCGCGGCGCCGACGTGCAGCGCGACGACCGGGATCGCGAGCAGGTTCACCAGCCGCGCGCGACCGAGCGCGAACAGCGCCGGCAGCAGGAAGTTGACCAGCAGCGCCGCGCACAGCCACGGGCACAGCAGCGCCGCGAAGACCCGCAGCGTGCTCACGTCGCCCGCGCTGAAGCTGGAGAGCACCAGCCCGATGAGCGACGCCCCGGCGGCAACCAGGCCCGCCATCGCCGGAGCGGACACGAGCATCGCGTAGCGGTAGCCGTGCGGAGCGGTGTCGGCGAGCACCTCGGACCAGTCCTTTGCCGCACCGCGCGCGAGGTCGGGGGCACGCGAGATCCCGACCGCCACGCCCGTGAAGGCGACCAGGTAGCTCGCGAACAGGTACGCGTAGGAGAGCACGGTCGCGTCGCCCGCGCTCTGCTTGGTGGCGAGCGACAGCGTCACCAGGAAGAGCCCGTTGATCACGAAGTAGACCAGCGTGCGCCCGAGGATCTTGCCGGCATCGGTGGCGAGGCGCGCGCCGCCGGCCAGGCTCCCGCTGGGTGAGCCGCCGCGCTCCCGGGCGATCCCGGCGACCATCCATGCGGCGGTCGCGACCGCCATCGCCAGCATCGACCAGCCGAGGCTGAGCTCGCCGGCCGTGCCGACGACCGCGAAGTAGGCGACGAGGCCGACGAGCGCGCCCGCGATGTAGCCGCCGGCGACGATGTCGAAGCGGTCCCACACCCCGAGCAGCGTCGCGGCGCCGGCCGCGCCGAGCTGCAGGACCATCGCCGCGCCGAGGATGCGGATCGCGTCGGCGGCGAACGCGCGGTTGGCGGCGTCGGCACCCGAGGCGAGCGCACCGGCAAGCGGGCCCGCGAGGGCCAGGCACACGATCGCCACGGGCACCGCGATGATCGCGAGCGTCGCCGCGTAGTCGCGGCCGGGCATGCGCCCCCGCCCCACGAGCAGCGGCACGGAGGTCACGCGGATGCTCTGGGTGAAGATCCCGAACACCGTGTAGAGCGCGAACGCGGCGAAGAACGCGTCGGTCCGCGCCGAGACCCCGAACGAGGACAGGTAGGCGACGGCCTGGATCGCCGAGGTCGCCGCCATCGCCAGCGTCGCGAAGGCCATCGCCGCGCCCGCGCGCGCCTGGCGCGTGGCGCCGGCGGCGGGAGCGACGGGCTGCGCCGTGGGCGCGGTCATCACGCCGCCAGTCCGAGGCGCGTCGAGGCCTGCTCCGCCACCTCCTGGGCGAGGCCGATCACCGAGTCGCCGTTGAGCAGGCGCGGGTAGACCTGCGCGTTCGAGGCCAGCGCGAGCCCGCGCACCCCGGGCCAGATCGGCGCCACGCGCGGGTGCACGCCGACCGCGTGCACCGGCTCGACGAGCTTCGCGCGCTGGACCGTCCACGCCACGACGTCCTCGCGCCGGTAGTCGGGCGCGATCTTGGCCAGCATCGCCGTGAAGCGGTCGAAGATCGCGTCGTCGTCCTCGCTCTGCTCGGGCGCCTCGGGGTCGCAGTACTTGGGCAGGTAGAGCAGGCGCAGGCCGTCGGTGTGGTCGGTGCCGACTACGTGGGACGTTTCCACCACCGTCGTCATCGGCGTCGGGTCGCAGATGTTGACCGCGTAGTAGGGCGACAGCGAGCGGCGCACCTTGAGCACCAGGCACACGACGCCGAGATAGCGCCGCGGGTAGGCGCCGAGCAGCGGCTGGAGTCGCTCGGGGAGCAGGAAGCGCAGCGCGGGCGGCTGCAGCGTGGAGACCACGAGGTCGGTATCGACGCGCTCGCCGCCGACCATCACCCCGGTGACGGCGCCGTCCTCGAGCGCGAGCCCCTCGACGGGCGCGCCGAGCACCGTCTCCACCCCGTGCTCGCGCGCCGCCTGCGCGGCCGCGTCGATCAGGCGCTGGTGGCCGCCGATCATGTGGCCCATCTCCTCGGCCTGGGCGCGGCCCGTCCGCGCGCTCGACATGCGCCGCGTGCGCGCCCACAGATAGGTGGCCGGCAGCTCGGAGTGGCGGCCGTCGAAGCGCGAGTCGAGCAGCGGACGCCAGATGCGCGCGGTCACGCCGGCGCCGCTCACTCGCTTCAGCCAGCGGTCGAGCGGCACGTCCTCGAGGCCCTCGTAGGAGCGGCGCAGCTGGCAGTAGGCGACGAAGCTGCCCAGGCGCGCGCGCTGCCACGGGCTCAGGGGCGAGAAGCGCAGGAAGTCGGCGATGCCGTTGAAGTCGTGCAGCCCGCCGTCGATGTAGAAGCCGGCGCCGACCGGATGGAAGCGCAGCTGGTCGCCGAGGCCGAGCTCCTCGGCCAGCCCGATCATGTTCGCGTCCCCCGGCACGATCACGTGGTAGAAGCGATCGACCTCGTGGCCGTCGAAGTCCATCGATGCGGCCAGCCCGCCGAGCGCCGGCGCGCGCTCGAGCAGCGTCACGCGCGCGCCGCGCTGCGCGAGCCGCAGCGAAAGCACCGTGCCGAGTATCCCGCCACCGACGACGGCGACGCGAGGCCGCCCCGGCATGCGTCAGCCTTCTCTCCGCGCGATGGTCACGCGCTCGTAGCCGCGGTCGCCGATGCGCGCCACCCGCTCCGAGCCGGCGATCGCCGCGCGGTGGATCCGGCCGGCGAGCGGCGAGTGCCCGGCGCGGGCCGGCTGCGAGTAGCCCGCGACCGGCACGAGCCCGTGCCGGCGAAGCAGGTCGTCGAGCGAGCGCCGGCTGAAGAAGTAGTTGTGGTAGCGGGGGTGAAGCGCCTCGGCCGCGTAGCGGTAGCCCGCCCGGTACAGGGTCCACCCCAGGCGCGCGAGCTGCGAGTCCTCGTCGGGCGTGCAGACCAGCAGCACCCCGCCGGGCCGCAGCACGTCTCGCGCGCGGGCGACGACGGCGGCGGGGTCGAGCACGTGCTCGATGACGTCCCACAGCGTCACCGCGTCGAAGGCGCCGGCCGGCAGCTCCGCGTCCTCGAACGCGCCGACGGCCACGTCGGCCCCAGGCGCCGCCTGCCGCGCGCGGCCGGCGAGCAGCGGCGAGAGGTCGATCCCGTCGGCCTCCCAGCCGCGCTGCCGGGCCGCGGCCAAGAATTCTCCAACGCCGCAGCCGGCGTCGAGCAGCCGCCGCGAATCCGTGCGAGCCTCGAGCTCGTCGAGCGCGCGATCGAAGGCCGGCCGGCGCGAGCGCCCGAAGTAGGGATGGTCGGCGTACTCGCTCGAGCGGTAGGCGGCCTCGAGCTGCTCGCGCGAGTGCATGTTCGAGCGCCAGCCGAGGTCGCACTCGCCGCAGCGCAGGACGCTGAAGCCGCCGAGCTCGTAGCGCTGCTCCACGCTCTCGGCGCCGCACAGCGGACAGCGGAGCGCGACCTGCTCGGCGACCGCTATCACTCCCCGGGCTCCAGCGGCGAGATCGGCGGCGGCTGGATGCGACCCACCAGCTGGGCGGCGACCAGGCGGAAGTACGCGATCACGGTCGGCCGGAGGTTCATCTTCGACGCGCCGCGGCGCTTGGTCCAGTCGACCGTCGTCGGAACCTCGGCCACGGAGGCGCCGGCGTTGTAGAGCTTGAGCAGCAGCTCGACGTTGGCCGCGAAGCCGGGCTCCCGAACGAGCAGATAGCCATAGGTCTCCGCCGCCTTGCGCAGCGTGCCCGCGCGGTACACGCGGTACAGCGACGACAGCGTGTGGATCTCACGCAGGCCGCCCAGGTAACGGAACGAGTTGGATACGACCTTGGAGGCGAGGATGCGCCAGCGGTCGACGCCGATCACGCCGCCGCCGGGCGCGTAGGCGGAGGCCAGCACGAGGTCGTTGCCCTGCTCGAAGAGCTCGAGCATCCGCGGCAGGTCGTCGAGGTCGGAGGTGGTGTCGGCCTCCATGGTGATGATCGCGTCGTCGTCCGCCGCCTCGCCGAGTGCCGCGCGCAGGCCCGAGTTCAATGCGGTGCCGAGCCCGCGGTTGCGCTTGTGGGTCACCACCGCGAGATGGAGGTCGCCGCGGTGCGCCTCGATGACCTCTGCGGTCGTGTCCTTGGAGCCATCGTTGACCACGATCACGCGCGCCCCGAGCCTTCGCGCCCGCGGAGCGAGGTCGGCGAACAGCGGGGCGATGTTCTCGGCCTCGTCGTAGGCCGGGATCACGAACCGGATCATGCGGCCGGTGCCGGTGCCGGCATCGGCAGCAGGTTCACCGGACGCTTGCACTGCGCCGACTCCCGCACGGCGAGCGCCGCGGCCAGGGCCCGTGCCCCCTCGAGCCCGCTGACCGGCTCGGGGCCGTCCTCGAGGATGCACTGGGCGAAGGCCTCGAGCTCGGCCCGCAGCGGCTCGGTCTTGCGCAGCGCGAAGCGCAGCACCGAGCCCTCGGCGTCGCCGCGCAGGCGGGTCAGCTCGTCCCAGCCCGTCGACTGGTCGGCGGCCTCGCGATACCAGACGTCCTGGGTCAGCAAGTCGGCGTGCAGCATGCCGTTCTCGCCGAGCAGCGTCAGCTCGCGGCGCTTCTCGGGCGTGAGCCAGTTGACGTCGAGCACGCCGAAGGGCCCGTCGGAGCCGAAGCGCAGCAGCGCCGTGAGCATGTCCTCCTCGGAAGCGTGCAGGAAGCGCGTGCCCTCGGCATGCACCTGCGTCACCTCGCGGCCGAGCACCCACTGCATGATGTCGAGGTCGTGGGTGGCGAGGTCGAGCGCCACGCCGGTGTCGCGGATGCGCGCCGGCAGCGGCCCGACGCGAACCGCCTGGATCCGGAAGACGCGCCCCAGCCGGCCCTCGAGCAGCACCTCGTGGATCTTGCGCACCGCGGGGTTGAAGCGCTCGACGTGGCCCACCGTCAGCTTTCGCCCGAGCTGGCGCGCCTCGCCGGCCAGCCGCAGCGCGTCGGCCAGCGTCGCCGCGATCGGCTTCTCGACCAGCACGTGCAGGCCCGCGCGCAACGCGGCCTCCACGACCTCCACGTGGGTTTCGGTGGGCATGGCCACGACGACCGCGTCGAGGTCCTCGCGTTCGAGCGTGAGCGACCAGTCGCGGTCGTACTCCACCGGGCGCCGGCCGATCGCCGCCCGCGCCGCCTGCTCGTCCGGGTCGGCCACGGCCACGAGCCGCCACGCATTGCTGCGCTCGAGCGTCTCGACGTGGAAGACGCCCATCCGCCCCGCGCCCAGGACCGCGATGCCGAGCTGCTCAGGCACGGGCAGCCGTCACCTGGTCGCGGGCGAGGAACTCGGCCACGATGCCCGCGATCCGCTCGGCCGCGTGCCCCTCGCCGAACACCGGCGGGTGCTCGGCCGGTCGCGGGCGCTCGAGCGCGGCCGCGAACGCGTCACGGTCGACGCCCACGAGCGTGTTCCAGCCCGTCTGCACGGTCTCCACCCACTCCGTCTCCTCGCGCAGGGTGACGCACGGGACGCCCCACACGTAGGCTTCGCGCTGGACGCCGCCGGAGTCGGTGGCGACGGCGCGCGCACCGCGCTCGAGGGCGAGCATGCGCGTGTAGGGGACAGGGTCCACGAGCTCCAGGTTCGGCGGCAGCTCGAGCCGCCATTCGCCCAGGCGCGCGCGGGTACGCGGATGTACAGGCAGGACCACACGACAGGGAGCTGCGCCGAGGCAGGCGAGCACTGCGCCGAGGCGCTCGGGTTGGTCGGTGTTGTAGTTGCGGTGCACGGTGGCGAGCACGTAGTCGCCGTCCGCGGGCGCCGCCGGAAGGCGGTCGCGGGAGGCGAGCAGGATGTCGCACATAACGTCGCCGGTGAGCTCCACTTGCCCGGCGACCTCTTCTCGCTCGAGGTTCTCGACGGCGGCGGGGGTCGGGGCCAGCAGCAGCGCCGAGACGCGGTCGGTCTGCACCCGGTTGCGCTCCTCGGGCATGTCCTCGCGGTAGGAGCGCAGCCCCGCCTCCACGTGCATCACCGGGAGTCCCGCGGCCACCGCGGCGCGCGCGCCCGCGAGCGTGGCGTTCGTATCGCCGCGCACGAGCACCGCGTCGGGGCGCTCGAGCGCGATCACCTCCGCCATGCGCTCGGTGCCGAGCTCGAGCTGCTCTGCGTCCGAGCGCGAGCCGATCCCGAGGTTGTGCGCGGGCTCGGGCAGGCGCGTGTCGAGGATCTGGTTCCCCGACATCTGGGCGTCGTAGTGCTGGCCGGTGTGGACCAGGACCTCGTCCACGTGCGGCGCGAGCGCGGCGGTCAGCGGCGCGGCCTGGATGATCTCCGGGCGGGCACCGATCACCGACAGCAGGCGCGGCCGACCCATGCGCTCAGCCACTCGCTACGCGACGGGAGCGCCGACGAGGGTCTCGAGGCCGGCCTCCTCGATCGTGCGCTTCAGTCCGTCGCGCAGGGTGACGCGCGGCTCCCAGCCGAGCACCTGGCGGGCGAGGGAGATGTCGGGCTGACGCACCTGCGGGTCGTCGGTGGGAAGCGCCTCGAAGACGATCTCCGACTTCGAGCCCGTCACCTCGATCACCGCCTCCGCCAGCTCGAGCAGCGTGAATTCGTCGGGGTTTCCGAGGTTAACTGGGTGGTGATAGCCGGACTCCGCCAGCGCGATGATGCCGCGAATCAGGTCCTCGACGTAGCAGAAGGACCGCGTCTGCTGCCCGTCGCCGAAGACGGTGACCGGGCGATCCTGGAGCGCCTGGCGCAGGAAGGTGGGGATCGCGCGGCCGTCGTGCGGGCGCATGCGCGCGCCGTAGGTGTTGAAGATGCGGACGATCGCCGTGTCCACGCCCTGCTGCCGGTGGTAGGCCATCGCCAGCGCCTCGGCGTAGCGCTTGGCCTCGTCGTATACCCCGCGCGGCCCGATCGGGTTGACGTGGCCCCAGTAGGACTCGGGCTGGGGGTGGATCTTCGGGTCGCCGTAGACCTCGCTGGTCGAGGCGAGCAGGAAGCGCGCGCGGTGGTGCTTGGCCAGCCCGAGCGTGTGGTGGGTGCCGTACGAGCCGACCTTGAGCGTGTGGAGCGGCAGCCGCAGGTAGTCGATCGGCGACGCCGGCGAGGCGAGGTGGTAGACGAAGTCCACCTTCTCGTCCACGGTGTAGGGCTCGATGATGTCCGCGTGGAGGTGAACGAAGTCCGGGGTGCGGATGTGCTCGATGTTCACCAGCGATCCGGTCTCGAAGTTGTCGACGCAGATCACCCTGTGACCGCGGCGAAGCAGCTCGTCGCAGAGGTGGGATCCGAGGAAGCCGGCGCCGCCGGTCACGAGGCAGGTGGGCATGGAGCCGCAGAATAGACGGGTGACGGGACCGTGCCACCTCAGCACCCCGACAACTGGACCCTTGTCTTACTTTCGCTCGCTAAGATCCGGGCCGCTGGTTTGGGCCGTGGTCACCCCCGCGGTCGGCTATCGCGCGCGGAGTGCAGGCACTACGATCGGTCGACCGCAGCAACCGTCCTCGGGGTGAGCGAAACCATGGGCCCAAGCGCGCGTTTGCAGGACGAAGTGCCCCTCAGGCCATGCGAGTAGATCACGACAGCGCCCCTGCAGCGCCGCCTCCGATCGCGGAGGAGGCGGTGCTGGGCACCCCTCGCCCGATGACACGCAGGGCCGAGCTGCATCGTTCGATGGCCGCGCTCGCCATGGACACCGTGATGCTCGCGGCGAGCGCCGTGGCCGTCGGGGTCCTGGCCCCGGCCGAGGCGCGCTCGGAGCCCGCCGCCGCCGCGGCCTATCCGGCCGTCGTCCTGGTCCTGCTCGCCGTCACCGGCCGCTACCGGGTCGGGCCGTCGGTCGGCTCGTGGAGCCACCTGCGCGAGGCCCTGGCCGCGCCGGCCATCGGCGCGCTCGCCGTGTCGGCGGCCGCCGCCCTGGGCAACCGTCCGCTCGAGGGCGGCCAGACGCTGTGGCTGTGGGGGCTCGGGACGGCCGCGCTGGTGATCGGCCACGTCGCGCTCGCGATCGTCCTCGGCCGCGCCCAGAAACGCGGTGCCCTGAGCAGCCCCACGCTGATCGTCGGCGCGGGCCGGGTCGGCCATCTCGTGGCCCGCAGGCTGCTCGAGCGTCCCTCGCTCGGACTGCGACCCGTCGGCTTCCTGGACCGCGACCCGATGGCCGCGCCCGACCGCGCCGCGGCGCTTCCGGTGCTCGGGGGAAGCCACGAGCTCGAGGCGGTCGTGCGCGAGCACCGGATCACGCGCGTCGTCATCGCCTTCTCGACCGCCTCCGACGAGCTCATGCTCTCGGTGGCGCGGCGCTGCGCCGTGATGGGCGTGGGCGTGCAGATCGTGCCGCGGCTCTACGAGATCGCCGGCGCGCGTCGCAACGCCGCCTACCTCGGCGGGGTCCCGCTCGTCGACCTGCCGATGGACGACCCCGACCGCTTCGCGCTGCGCGTCAAGTACGCCGTCGACCGCGTCGCGGCCGCGGCCATGCTGCTGCTGCTCTTCCCGCTGCTCGCGCTCGTGGCGCTTGCCGTTCGCGTCAAGATGGGTCGTCCGATATTCGTCCGCCAGGAGCGGGTGGGACGCAGGGGGCAGGTCTTCGCCATGCTGAAATTCCGAACAATGACCGGGCGACCCGACAGCCACGGCGAGGCCGATGCGCAGTGGCTGCGATCGTCGATCGGGGTCGATGTCATGGGCGCCGAGGAGGACGAGGACGCCGGCACCGACCGCACGACGCCTCTGGGCAGGTTCCTGCGGCGCACGAGCCTCGACGAGGTACCCCAGCTGTGGAACGTCGTGCGCGGCGAGATGTCGATCGTCGGCCCGCGGCCCGAGCGCGTGGGCTACGTCGACCGCCTCACGCCCGTCATCTACCGCTACGCAGAGCGTCATCGCGTCAAGCCCGGCATGACCGGTTGGGCCCAGGTCAACGGGCTCCGCGGTCGGACCTCCCTCGCCGATCGCATCGAGTGGGACAATCACTACGTGGAGAACTGGTCCTGGGACCTCGACCTGGCGATTCTCGCCCGTACCGTGGGCTCGGTCCTGCGCGGGCCGTCCGACGGCCTCAGCGACCACGCGCGCGCCGCGCGGCCCAGCTCGCCGCTCCCGCGGGGTAGGCGGCTGGTGCATCGCCTCCTTGGCCTCTTCGTGCTGTGCTTCGCGCTGCTGGTGCTCGCGCCCGCCGCCTTCGGTGCCACCGCGGGCCAGGGAAGCGGTCCGTCGGCCGCCGACCAGTACATCGAGTCGCTCCCCACCGCCACCGGCTCGCAGCCCGCCGACAGCGGCAGCGGCGACGGCTCGGGCGGCGGCTCTGACCGCAGCGGCAGCGCCGCCGCGGGCGGTGGCAGCTCGGGCGGCGGCGGAAGCTCGGGCGGCGGCTCGGGCTCCGGCGCGAACGGCGGTCGCTCGGGCGCCGGCTCGGCCCTTCCGCTCACGGCCTCCGGACGCGCCGCGCTGCGCGGCCAGCCCAGCGGCGGCGTCGCCGACAGCCTGCGCCAGCTCGCGACCAACCCCGAGCTCGGCGCGCCGGTGAGGTCGCTACCGGCGTCCAAGGCGGCCGACGACGAGCCCGGACTGCCCTCGGCCGCTCTCCACGCGCTGAGCCCCGACGACGGAGGAAGCCAGGTGCTCTGGCTCGCGATCGCGATGGCCGCGACCGCCGCCGTCGCGGTCGCGGCTGCGCTCGATGGACGTCGTCGCTCGCGGCGCACCGGCGTCTAGCGCCGGCGGCCCCGCCGGCGGCGGGACCGAGCCGGGCGAGGTTCCGGCCCCTACCCGTCCGGAGCAGCAGCGCCGCCTCGTGCCCGCCGCCGTCGTCTCGCTGGCCGTCGCCGGGGCGATCTTCGGCGCCGGGCTGGACGGCGGGGTCTACGCGTCTGACAGCCGCGCGGCGTTCGCCGTCGCGGTGTGGTGGGCGCTCGCCCTGTTCGTGGCGGTCGCGGTGTGGCCGCGAGCGAGGATCCCCACCGCCGCGCTGCTGACCGGCGGCCTGCTCGCGGGCTTCTGCGTCTGGACCGGGCTCTCGGCGCTGTGGGCGCCGTCGGCCGAGACCGCGCTCGACGAGCTCTCGCGGGTGACCCTCTACCTGGGCGTGTTCGCGATCGTCGTGCTCGCGACACGGCGCGGCAGCGCGCCGGCGTGGGCCGACGGGCTGGCGCTGGGGATCGT
Organism: uncultured Actinomycetes bacterium; assembly: GCA_963797015.1. Classification (GTDB taxonomy): domain Bacteria; phylum Actinomycetota; class Thermoleophilia; order Solirubrobacterales; family Solirubrobacteraceae; genus JBBPZA01. The sequence continues at coordinate 199,335 of CAWCNV010000007.1, forward strand.
CGCCGTGGCCGTGCTCGCGCTGCTCGCGCGCTTCTTCCCGGACCTGACGACCGCCGACGACGAGCTGCCCGCGCTGCTGCCCCGCACCTTCCCCCAGCGCCTGACCTATCCGCTGGACTACTGGAACGGACTGGGCATCTTCTGCGCGCTGGCGGTGCCGCTGCTGTTGCGGGGGGCGACCGCCGCGCGACGCGTCCCGTGGCCGGGGGTCGCGCTCGCCCCCACGCCGATCATCGCGTCGGTCATCTACATGACCTCGTCGCGCGGAGCGGTGGCCGTCGCCGCCGCCGGCGCGATCGCGTTCCTCGCGTTCTCCCCGCGGCGCCTGTTCACCACCAGCGCGCTGCTCGTCGGCGGCGCCGGCGCGGCCGGAGCGGTGCTCGTGCTCCACGCGCGGCGGACGCTGGTCGACGGGCCGCTGCACTCATCGACGGCGATCAGCCAGGGCCGAAGCGCGGCGCTGCTGGTGCTGGTGCTGGTGGTCGCGACGGGCGCGGCGTGGGCGCTGATCGCGCGCGTGGCCCCGCGGCGCGGGCCGGCGCCGCGCGCAGTCCAGGTGGCGATGTGGGCCGCCGCGGCGCTCGCGGTGATCGCGGCGGTGCTCGTCGCCGGCCCGCGCAAGCGCGTGGACGAGTTCAAGAAGCCGCCGGCCAACTCGGTGCCGGGGCAGCAGACCGAGGGCTACACCGCGGCCCACCTGACCAGCGGCGCCGGCCAGGGCCGCTGGCAGTTCTGGGGCGGCGCTCTGCGCGAGTTCCGCGCCTACCCGGTGGCCGGTTACGGCGCGGGCAGCTTCGAGAGCTGGTGGGCCCAGCACGGCAGCATCACCTACTTCGTCCGCAACGCCCACTCGCTGTGGCTCGAGACGCTCGGCGAGCTGGGGATCATCGGCCTGCTGCTGATCGGCGGCGCCTTCCTGGCGGCGCTGGCCGCCGGCCTCTCGCGCCTGCGAGGGCTGAGTGGCGACGAGCGAGCGACCGCCGCGGCACTGGTCGCGGTCGTACTCGCCTTCATCCTCGGTGCCGGGATCGACTGGGCGTGGCAGCTGGCCGTGGTCGGCTCCGTGGCGATCGTGAGCCTCGCGCTGCTCGCCGGGCCGGCCCTCGCACCGGCACCGGCCGGCGCCTCCCCCGCCCCCGACGGCGACCGCTCCCCCACCCGCTGGCGGCTGCCGCTCGCCGCGCGCGTCGCGGCCGTCTTGCTCGCGCTCGCGATCGTCGTCTACCAGGGGGCGATCCTGCTCGGCGACTCGCGGCTCGACGACAGCCGTGCCGCGGCGGCGCGCAAGGACACCAAGGCCGCCCTCGACGACGCGCTCGGGGCCCGCCGCCTGCTGCCCTGGAGCTCGGCTCCGCCGCTCCAGCTCGCGCTGCTCGAGGAGCGCTCGGGCGATGTCGAGGCGGCGCAGCGCTGGATCCGCACGGCGGTCGCCCGCAACGACTCGGACTGGCGTCTGCAGATCACCAAGACGCGTATCGACCTGGAGGCCGGCGACGCCGCGGCCGCCCGCCGCGACCTCGCGCGGGCCCGCACGCTCAACCCGCGGTCCCCGATCTTTGCGAATCGATGACCGTCCTGACGGGTTGAAACCCTTTGACTCCCGTGCCTCGGTATCTCCCTGACGCCTGCCCGCGACGGATCGCGGCCCTGGTGGCGAGCTCCCTCGCGCTGCTCGCCGGCTGCCTCGTGCTCGCGGGCCCCGCCGCGGCCGCCTCCTCGGGGCCGTTCGTGACCGGGTTCACGAACGACTTCTACAACGCGGACGATGCGGCGCGCGAGCTGCCGCAGGTCAAGGACCTGGGCGGCAACGTGGTCCAGCTGCCGCTGAACTGGAAGGACATCCCGCGGACCAACCCCGCAGGGGACCCGCGGAACCCGAGCTCCTACGACTGGACCGGGTTCGACGCCCAGGTGAAGCGCATCGTGAACGCGGGGCTCGAGCCCACCGTGCTGATCGTGAGCCCGCCGAAGTCGGCGTCGGGCAGCGACAGCCCGATCGTGGCGCCCAACGCGAAAGCGTACGGCGACTTCGCGCAGGCCGCGGCCACCCACTACAGCGGCTACATCGCCGGCATTCCGCGCGTGCGCAGCTGGCAGGCGTGGAACGAGCCCAACACGAGCTTCTTCTTCGACCCCGAGAGCAAGGCGCCCGAGCTCTACCGCGAGATGCTGCGCGAGTTCGCCCGCGGGGTATACGACGCGCGCTCCGACGACCTCGTCGTCGCCGGCAACACCTTCCCGAACGTCCTCAACAGCGGCAGCACGCAGGCGATCGCGCCGCTGCGCTTCATGCGCGAGGTCCTCTGCTTGACCCCGAGCCTCAAGCCGGCGAGCGGCTGCGGGGCGCCGCTGCGCTTCGACGTCTGGGGCCACCACCCCTACACCACCGGCGGGCCCAACCACAAGGCGTCGAGCTCGAACGCGGACAACGTCGGGCTCGGCGACCTGAAGAACATGCGCAAGCTGCTCGACGCCGCCCGCAGCACCGGCCGCGTCCAGACCAACACCGGCGGCCGCATCCGGCTGTGGATCACCGAGTTCTCGTGGGACTCGAGCCCGCCCGACTCCAAGTCAAACGCCCCCACGAGCAGCGAGCTCAAGCGCTGGATCCCGGAGGCGATGTACAACTCCTACGCGGCCGGCGCCGACCTCTTCGTGTGGTTCCGGATGCGCGACCAGGCCCGCAGCCAGGGCCAGTACCAGTCGGGCATGTACTACGAGGACAACACGATCAAGCCCTACGCCTCGAGCTTCCGCTTCCCGTTCATGGCGCGCCCGAACAAGCGCAAGCGCGGTCGTGCGGCGACCGCGCTCGTGTGGGGCCGCACGCCGAACAGCAGCAAGACGAAGCTCACCGTCCAGCAGCGCATCCGCGGGAGCTGGCGCAAGCTCAAGAAGCTCAAGGCCAACGGCTACGGGGTCTTCCTGGCCACCAAGGTGACCCTGAAGGGCTCGGGCGCGCTGCGCGCGAAGCTCTCGAACGGCGCGGTCTCGCCGTCCTACGCGCCCAAGGCGAACAAGGACCGCCGGGTCAACCCGTTCGGGGACTGAGCGGCGCGGCAACTCGCTGAGGTGACGGGCGGGGCCCTGCGCAGGCCGCTCCTCGTCTCGCACACCGCGGCGCCTGGCGGGAGCAACGAGGTCCTGCTGGCGATGCTGCGCCATCGCCCCGGAGAGCTGGCGCCGGCGTGCGTGTTCCTCGACACCGGGCCGGTAGAGCAGCGCGTGCGGGAGTTGGGCGTCCCCACCGCGATCGTGCGCGCCGGGCGGGTGCGCGAGGCGTGGCGAGCGCCCTGGGTCATACGCCGTCTGCGCGCGGCGATCAGAGCGCACGGCGCCGATCTCGTGTTCGCGCACGTGACCAAGGCGCACGTCTACGCCGCGCCGGCCGCCCGCCTCGAGCGGCGCCCGTATCTGTGGTGGCACCACGAGCTGCCGGGGCAGAAGCCGGTGATGCACGCGCTCTCGGCGCGGCTGCCCGCCGCCGCGGTGGTGGTGTCCTCGGACTTCACCGGCGAGCTCCACCGACGCGCGTCACGGCGCACGCCGATCGTGCGCGTCCATCCGGGGGTCGAGCCGGACGGAACCGAGCCGCCGCCCGCAGACCGCGAGGACAGCGGCCCCGCGGTGCTCGGGACGGTCGGCCGTCTGCAGCGCTGGAAGCGCGTCGAGCTCGTGCTCGAGGCCATGCCGCTCGTGCTCGAAGCCCTCCCCGGCACGCGCCTGCGCATCCTCGGCGACGCGGCCCCCAACTTCGACACCGACTACCCGGACGAGCTCCGCGCCCGCGCGGCGTCGCTCGGAGTCTCGGACGCCGTCGACTTCGCCGGCCACGTCGACGACATGCGCGCCGCGCTCCGCTCCCTGGACGTCCTGGTCCACTGCGCGGAGGGGGAGCCGTTCGGCCTCGTGCTCGTCGAGGCGATGCTCGAGGCGATCCCCGTCGTGGCGCCCGACTCCGGCGGGCCGCGCGAGATCGTGCGCGACGGCGTCGACGGGCTGCTGGTCGACGTGACCGACCGCGGGCGTCTGGCCGAGGCGATCCTCACGCTGCTCCGCGACCCCGCGGAGCGCCGCCGCATGGGCCGATCCGGCCACGCCCACGCGCTCGAGCATTTCACCGCCGAGCGCATGGCGGGCGAGGCATGGGCCGTCGCCCGTCGCGTCGCGGCCGGCGAGCCTGCCTGACGGCCGCGGACGTCAGCAGGTCGTCGCCGGGGCCGCCGTCACGTCAGGGAGCTCGCCGTGCCCCACCGCGAGGTCACCCGGAGGCGCGAGCGCGATCGTAGACGCGCGCCGTCGCCTCGACCATCGGCTCGAGCCCGAAGCGCTCGGCGTGGCGCGTGCGGGAGGCTTGCGACATGCTCGCGCGGCGCTCGGGGTCGGCCAGCAGCTCGGCGATCGCGCGCGCGAGGGCCGGCGGGTCGCGCAGCGGGACCGCGGTTCCCGTCTCCGGGGTGACGGCCTCGGTCGTGCCGCCGACGTCGGTGACTACTTGCGGCACCCCGCAGGCCTGGGCCTCGAGCACCGCCAGCGGCAGGCCCTCGTAGGAGGACGGCAGGACGAAGACGTCGGCGGCCTTCAGGTAGCGGGCGGTCGGCGCCTCGAACGGGGTCATGAGGAAGCGCGGGTCCGTCGTCAGCCCCAGCGTCCGGGCGAGCTCCTCGAGGCGCGCCTGTTCCGGCCCGTTGCCGACCACGGCGATGCGCGCCTCGGGCGCGCGCTCCCACAGCAGCGGTACTGCCTCGAGCAGCACTTCGACGCTCTTCTGCGGGCGCAGCGCGCTCACCGACGCGGCGAGCTGCCCGCCGTCGCGCAGCGCGAGCAGCGCGGGGTCGGGCGGCACGTCGGGATCGCAGGGCGGCGTCCCGTTGGGCACCACGTGGAGGCGCTCGCCGGACGCGATGCGATGGGTCAGGGCCAGGCGGCGCTCGTGCTCCGACACGCAGATGATCGCCGCGCTGCGCGGCCCCAGCGCCCGCTCGACCGCCAGCGTGAGCCGCGGTCGCAGCCCGCCGTAGTCGACGTCGAAGGCCCACGAATGCGGGCTGAAGACGACCGGCACCCCGAGCCTCGGGGCGACCAGCCGCCCGAGCGTCCCCGCCTTCGCCGAGTGGCAGTGCAACACGTCCGGCCGGAGGCGCCGCAGCAGCGCGCTCAGCGGCCGCAGCAGCCGCGCCTCGCGCCAAGGGCGGTTCAGGCCCGGCTCGAGCGCGAGCCCGTGGACGGCCGTACCCGCGGCCTCCAGCGAGGCGTAGATGGGCGAGTAGAGCGGCCCCACCACCTCGACCTCGTGCCCATGCTTTGGCAGCCCCAGTGCGAGTTGGCGAACGACCTCGGCCACGCCGCCATCGGCCGGCTCGGAGAGCATCAGCACGCGCACCGCGGGAACCCTACGGCCCGACGCTGCGCACCGGCGTGAGGTGCATCGGCCAAACGTCCACGCCCTCCGGTGCGGCTGCAGGTGGTTTCCCATAAGCCGATAGCACTGGGACAGAGCCAACTCAGCGACCACCTCCCGAGAAGGGCAAACCCGTCGCAAGGCGGGGACGCAAAGCCACGGGGCCCAACGGGCCGGCCGGACTACCGAAGGAGACCACGCAGCGGGCGGTGGCGCGTGACCCAGACGGAGGGCACGGATGTCCGCAACCCCGCGTGCCGGCACAACTCGCCGGTTGCTGCTCGCATTTGCTGCGACAGTGCTCGCGGTGCTCGCGTCCTGCACCCCCGCGTCCGCGCTCCCCAACACCTACGACGGCGTCCAGCTGCACTCGCTCTGGTACGACAGCTGGCAGACCGACACCGTCCGCGACCTCGACAAGGCCAAGCAGGTCGGCAGCAACGTCGTCCGCCTCGACGTCGGCTGGCAGTCTCTCCAGCCCGCCAAGGGCGAGTACTCGCAGTGGTACGTCGACCGGCTCGACACATTCATGGCCGCCGCGCGCGCCCGCGGGATGAAGGTGGTCGCCACGCTCCACCTGTCCCCGTGCTGGGCCTCGTCGGCTCCCGACTCCGTCAAGCAGAGCTGCACGGGCGACTGGTGGACCCGCAACGTCGGGCTCTACCCGCCGACCGACCCCGCCGACTACGCCACTGCGGCCGCGTGGGTCGCGCGTCGCTACGCCGCGAGCCTGGCGGCACTCGAGATCTGGAACGAACCCAACGACGACCGCTACCTGACGTCGGCCGACAACGCCGCCGACTACGTCCGGCTCGTCAAGGCCGCGTATCCGGCCGTCAAGGCCGCGGCGCCCGGCGTCGCGGTGCTCGCCGGCGCGATCCAGTACTCCGACCGCCCGTTCCTGCAGCAGCTCTACGCGAAGGGGATGAAGGGCTACTACGACGGTCTCTCGATCCATCCCTACGCGCCGGGGATCGCGCCCACGGCGTCCAACCGCGACACCAGCCACTCGTTCCGCGACGGGATCAACTGGATCCGCCAGGGCCAGCAGGCGGCGGGCGACTCCGCCCCGCTGTGGCTCACCGAGTTCGGCTGGTCGACCTGCTCGGGCAACGGCGCCTGCGTGTCGGAGGCCCAGCAGGCGACCTACACGGCCCAGGCGATGGCGATCCTCAAGGGGATGTCGTTCGTCAAGGGCGCGATCGTCTACAACCTGCGCGAGAAGGGCTCAGACGCCTCGAGCCAGGAGGACAAGTGGGGCCTCGTGCGGGGGGACTACTCGGCCAAGCCGGGCTTCGCGGCGTTGCGCAGCGTGCTCGTCGACGGCAAGCTGCCGGCGATTCCGTCCAGCGGCTCGGGCTCGGGCTCGGGCTCCGGCTCGCCTAGCGGCGCCGGCTCGGGAACCGGATCGAGCTCTGGCACGACCTCTCGACCGGGCGCGACGTCGAGCAGCGGCACGACGGCCACCGGAAACCGCACAGCGTCCTCGTCTTCGGGCAGCTCGCTGATCGCCCGCCTGAAGGTCAAGATCGTCCGCAAGGGCAAGCGCGCCTACGCGAAGGGCAAGGGACCCGCCAAGACGGTCGTCAGCCTGCGCGCCTCGAAGTGCAAGGCCTCCAAGAGGCTCGTGAAGGCGAAGACCGGCAAGAGCGGGCGCTTCACCCGCAAGCTCGGTTCCTACAAGCGCTTCCGCGGCTGCAAGGTCAAGGCTTCAGCCGCGGGACTCGCGGTCGCCGCCTCGGTTCGGTAGCCGGTCACCCGGCTCGCGCGGCTATCGTCGTGCGCCGTGCCCTCCGCCTGTCGCGTCCTGCAGGTGTTCCAGCCAGGCGCGGGCGGCGTCCCCACTCACGTCCTGGCGCTGAGCCGCGGGCTCCTCGAGCGCGGATGGGAGGTCGAGGCAGCCTGCCCGCGCGACACGACGGTGGGGGCTGAGCTGCGCGAGGCGGGCGTGAAGCTGTGGGCGCTCCCGCTCAGCGGCGAGACGGGCGTCGCCGGCGTCCCCGGCCGCGACGACGCGCGCGCGGCGCGAATGCTGCGCGAGCTCGATCGCGAGCGCCGCTTCGACATCGTCCACGCCCACTCGTCGCGCGCGGGCGGGCTGGTGCGCATGGCGCTGCCGGGCCGCGAGCGGCTGTTCTACAACCCGCACTGCTTCGCCTTCACGACGGGCTTCAGCCGCGCTCGCCGGGTGCTCTACCGCGGGCTCGAGCAGGTGCTCGTCCCGCGCACCGGCTGCATCGTCGCCACGTGCGAGTGGGAGCGCGGGGAGGCCGCGCGGCTGCTCGGCGCCCGTAGGCGCACGGAGGTCGTGGCCAACGGCGCGCGCGCCTGCCCGGCGGGCGACGCCGACGAGACGCTGGCCGCCTTCGCCGCCGGACGTCCGCTCGCGGGCATGGTTGCCGAGCTGCGGCCGCAGAAGGACCCGCTCGCGCTGGTACGCGCCGCCGCCGAGCTCGCGAACGGCCGCGACCCGGGCTTCCGCGTGGCCATAGTGGGCAACGGGCCGCTGGCGGGCGAGGTCGACGCCGAGATCGAGCGGTGCGGGGTCGCAGGGCTGGTGCGGCGCTTTGCGTTCGAGGCAACCGCCGACCGCTACCTGCGCGCGCTGGACCTGTTCGTCCTGCCCTCGCTGTGGGAGGCGTTCCCGATCGCGACGCTCGAGGCGATGGCCTGCGGCACGCCGGTGCTGGCGACAGACGTCGGCGGCGTGCGCGAGCAGGTCGTCGACGGCGACACCGGGTGGCTGGTGCCCGCGGGGGACGGTCCCGCGCTCCGCGACGCCCTTGCCGGGGCGATGCTGGATCGCGGTCGCCTACTCGAGCGAGGAGCGAACGCCCGCCGCCGCTACGCGGAGCTCTACACGGTCGACCGCCTGGCCGACCGCGTGTCCGAGCTCTACGCGCGGGCGCTCGGCGCCGGCGCCGCGCCCGCCCCCGTCGCGGCCGAGGCGCGATCGGCGGCGCCGAGCCGGTCGTAGGCGACCAGCGCTCCGACGAGCACCATGATCGTGCCCATGATCGCGTTGGTGCGCGGCGGGTAGTCGACGATCCCCATGCCCAGCTCGGCCACGAGCGCGGCGACGATCGCGAGCGCGAGCGGCTTGTCCGGGCCCCCGCTGCGCAACGCCCGCGCCCCCGAGACGACCACGGCGGCCAGGAAGAGCAGGAACACCGCCAGGCCGACGATCCCCTCCTCGATCGCGATGGTCAGGAACACGTCGTGGGCATGGTCGAAGGCGACCCCCGGCGCCTCCATCACGTTGTAGCGCGGCGACCACACCGAGTAGTTGGCCGCGCCGACGCCGAAGAACGGCCGGTCGGCGATCATGGCCGGAGCCGCCGACCAGATCTTCACACGCTGGTCCTGCTTGATCTGCTGCCCCTCGGTGAGCGTCTGCAACCGCTCGCCCACGATGCTCAGCCGCGAACCGACGACGGCGGCGTCGCGCTGGCTCGTGATTGTGCCGAAGTTGAGAGCGGTCACCAGCACAACGATCCCGAGCAGGGCGAACAGCCAGCGGCGGAACGGCGGCCAGGCCAGCAGCACCAGCACGGCGAGGAACATGCCGATGACGCCTTGCCGCGAGAGCGTGAGCAGCAGGCCGCCGACCGCGAAGGCGGCCATCGCCAGCATGAGGATGCGCCACCACAGCTTGCCGCGCCCGGCGAGCATCAGCGCGAGCGGGAACGCGAGCGCGAGGAAGAAGGCCAGCACGTTGGGCTGCGCGAAGCTCGCCTGCGCGCGGCCGGTCGCGAACGAGCCGCCCGCGTGCAGTTCCTGGTTGCCGGAGCCGAGCATCGCGATCAGCCCCACCACGCCGCCGGCGATCGCGACGCATGCGAGCACGTTGGCGACCGTGCGGCGGTCGCGCGACGAGACGTGGATCGCGCAGATCAGGATCACCGTCCACTGGAAGACCACCTTGGCCACCGGGAGCGTCTCCTGCGCGTAGGAGAAGCCGGCGACCATCACGAGGATGAAGGCGCCGAACGCCGCGTGAGCGGCCCCGATGTGCTCCTCGTCGGCGCCCAGCAGCGAACGCATCGCGATCGCCACCGCGCTCATCAGCAACAGACCCTCGGTCGGCGACAAGCCGGCCGACCCTCCGAACCGCACGCTGTAGAACTCGAACGGGACCGCGAGCATCGCGGCGTAGATCCCGAGCACGGGCCGTTGTAGGACGGCCGCGAAGGTCGCGACGCCGGCGATCGCGACAAGCGCGAGGACCGGCTTGGTCTCGTAGGCGAGTAGGAGGTCAGCGGCCGCGAGCGCGAGCAGCGCGGCGAGCGCGGCGCTCCATGAGGACCACGCGCGCGCGGTCACTTACTTGGCGCCGGTGGCGGTCTCCTCGCGAGAGGCCGCGCCGTTGCGGCGCGCGGGCCGCCGGCGCCCGAGCCGGCGCCGGCTGGGCTCGAGGTAGTAGCTGCTCGCGCCGGTGTTGGGCACCCGGTTGAGGATCACGCCGAGCACGTTGCCCTGCGCGCGACGAAGCTGGTCCACGGCCTGCACGGCTCCCGCTCGGCGCGCCTTGGTCACGTCGATGACCAGGATCACGCCCTCGACGACCGACGAGATCAGCGAGGCGTCGGCGCCGACCGACAGCGGCGGAGTGTCGAAGATCGTGAGCTCGTAGCTCTCCTTGGCCTGCTCGGCGACCGCGCCCATGGAGTCCGAGGCGAGCAGCGCGGAAGGGTTGGGCGGCAGCGGTCCGGCGGCGATCAGGACCAGCGAGGAGGGGTCCAGCGGGACCGCGACGTCCTTGACCGTGCGGCGGCTGCTGCTCACGAGCAGGTTGGACAGCCCGCGGTCGGGCGCGCCGTTATGCGTGCGCACCATGCTGCCGAGGCTGGGACGGCGCAGGTCGGCGTCGACGATCGCGGTGTCGAGGCCCAGGCCGGCGGCCGCCCGTCCCAAGCTCAGGCACGCCGTCGACTTGCCCTCGGCCTCGGAGGCGCTCACCACCGCGATCGTGCGCGGGCGCTTGCCCAGGTTGGCGAACGAGAGGTTCGCGAGCAGCAGCCGGAACGCCTCGACGATCGGCATCGGCAGCTCGGCGTCGTCGGCCTCACGGTGCCCGCGCGAGGGCATCGCCGACGGGCCCTGGGGCACCCGGGCCAGGATCGGCAGGCCGAGCACATCGGTGGTGCTGGGGTCGAGGTCCAGGCGCTGGTCCAGGCGGTTGCGGAGCAGGGCCATGGCCGAGGCGACGAAGAACGCGAGCACCGCCCCGAGCAGCAGGTAGAGCTTGGGGCGCGGGCGGGCGGGGTCCTTGACCAGCGGCGCGGCCTGCGCCAGGCGCAGCGACTGCTTCGCGGCCGGCGTGGGCTGGAGTGATCGCACGCGCTGGACCACGGCGAGCGCGTACGCGTTGGCGCGCGCCCGGGCGTGCTCGGGACTGTCATCCGAGGCCTTGATCTCGATCAGCTGGCTGTCGGGGATGTCGTCGACGCTGACCGAGCCGTCGGTCTTGAACGGCAGCCGCGCGTTCACGTTGTCCGCGAAGGCGTTGGTCTGGACGAGGTCGGCGTAGGTCTTCGCGCGTAGCGCCGTCGACTGGGTCGCCTCGAAGTCGCTCGGCGCGTTGGACGGTGTCGACACGAGCAGGTAGGCGGAGCTCTCGTAGACCTTGGGCAGCGCGAAGGTGAGCACCGCGGCGGCCGCGAACACGAGCACGAAGACGAGCGCGAACGTGCGCCGTCGCTTCCAGATCACAGCGAGGATCTCGTTGCTGTTGGTCATGCTCCGAGGTGGTTCTTCGGCTCAGGCCGCCGGCGGCTTGAGCCGCAATCGTAGGTCACTCGCCGCTGCGCAGCGCCGAGGCCACCGTCTTGAGCAGGATCCGAACGTCGAGCCACGGTGACCAGTTCTCGATGTAGAAGTTGTCCCATTCGACGCGGTCGGCGAGCGAGGTCTGCCCGCGAAGCCCGTTCACCTGGGCCCAGCCGGTGATGCCGGGCTTGATGCGCGCGCGGTCACGGTAGCGATAGACCGCCTTCTCGAACTCGGTCGCGTAGTGGGCCCGCTCGGGGCGCGGGCCGATCAGCGCCATGTCGCCGCGCAGGACGTTGAAGAGCTGCGGCAGCTCGTCCAGCGACCAGCGGCGCATGAACGAGCCCAGCGGCGTGCGACGATCGACGGCCTTGGCCGCCTGGGCCGGAGCCGGGGTCGCCTCCTCGGGTTGCTCTGACTCCGCGGCCATCGCGCGCTGGGCCCAGCCGGCGTCGTTCTCGCCCTCCTTGCGCGGCTCGCCCCACATCGTGCGGAACTTGAGCATGTCGAACACCGCGCCGTCGCGACCGAGGCGGCTCTGGCGGAAGAGCACGGGGCCCCCCATGCGCAGGCGCACCGCGAGCGCGAGCGTGATCAGGAGCGGCGACAGGGCGAGGATCGCCAGCGCGGCGAGCACGCGGTCCACCGCATAGCGCATCCGCAGCTGCCACCCGCGTGGGTTCGCGGGGTTGAGGGTGAGCAGCGGCAGGCCGCCGAGGTGCTCGGCCACGGTGCGGACGCCCTGCACCTCGAACAGGCGCGGGATCAGGATCACCGGCACCTTGAGCTCCCAGCAGCGCCGCACGATGGCCAGCGGCACGTGGTTGGGGGCGGTCGAGAAGGCCACCACGACGGTCTCGATGTGCTGCTCTGCGATCGTGCGCTCGAGGTCCCAGCTCGCGCCGAACACCTCGAGCGCCGGCCCCTCGCCCTCACCCAGCGGCTCCTTGTCGAGGAAGCCGACGGGACGCAGCCCGAGCGTCGGCTCGGCCAGCAGGCGGGCCGCGGTCATGCGGCCGACGCGGCCGGCGCCGATGATCAAGGTGCGCCGCTGAGGGCCACGGCGGCGGCGGGCGAACGCCTGGGTCCCGGCCAGGCCGACGCGGCCGACCAGCAGCGAGCCCGCGGTGAGGAGCCCGGCGCCGACGACGTCACGGATGCGGCTGTCGGGAGCGCCGGCGACAAGCGCCGCCGCCGCGACCGTCATCGTCGCGACCGCGCCGACGCGCCCCACCCTTCGCGCCTCGGCGCCGGCGAGCGCACGCAGCCGCGAGGCCCATAGCTCGCCCAGGGCGAGCCCGGCCCACATCAGCACCGCCGGGGCGACCACCCAGCCCGACCACGGAAGGTCCACGATGCCCGCCTCCACCACGAGTGCGGCGACGGCGATCGCGACCAGGTCGGTGAACAGCCTGGCGAGAACCCAGCCGTCGGTGCGCCCGAGGCCGTGGCCTTCGGCGAGCGCGGCTCGGGAGCGCGCGCGTCGCCCGAGCAGCCCGGCAGCAGCGCTGCCGTCGCTCGAAACCGAACGAACTGGAGGGGGGCTGAGTGTCGACACCTGAATCCGCTGGTTCTTCCAGAAAGCTGCTAATCCAGAACGCGCGTCGCCCCCAATGTCGGCGCGTTCGGCGTCCCTACCAAACCGCATGGACGAATGTCGGGGGTCGGTGAGCGGTGGGCAAGCGGGTGGGACGCGGAGCGACTCACTCGACGGGGCGGGCGCACGGCGGCTGGGACGCCTCTGCGCGGCGGGCGTACGGCGGCTGGGACGCCTCTGCGCGGCGGGCGCACGGCGGCCGGGACGCGCTTTGCGCGCGCTCAGCGAGCGGGTCGTGGGGCGGCCGGCGCGGCCTGCTCTTCCGCGGCTGCGGGCTCGTCCCGCACGCCCCGGCGCAGCACGTGCTCGTCGCCGGCGCGGCGCAGGAGGCGCTCGTCGTCGAAGTGCTCGAGCAACGCCTGGGCGAACTTGCGCGACGTCCCCAGCTCGTCGCGCAGGCGTGCGATCGTCACCGAGCCCTCGCTCCGGCACAGCGCCACGAGTCGCCGCTCGATCTCGGCCAGCGCGTCGCGGTGGTAGTGGAGCGTGCGCCCGACGCGTACCGCGCGACCGGCTTCACGCAAGGCTCGCAGGTGAACGGCCTGCTCGCCGAGCTCGGCCTCGATCGGCGGCTCGGCACCGGCGGCGCGGAGGCGCGCCTCGAGCTCGAGTGCTTCGCGTGCGAGCGGCGCGGGCGGTGGTGCGGGAGCGGGGGGCTCGGGCGGAGCGGGCGGCGGCGGCTCGGGTTCCCCCCGCTCGAGTCGCGCCAGCCGCGCGAGCACGTCGCGCGAGGGGCCGTGGCGCGCGGGCGCCGGGTCGAGCACGACGCCGCCCCCGACCGTGTCGGGCAGCGCGATCGTCCGCAGCACGACGCGGTCGCCGCACGCGGGAACGAGCGGCTGCTCGAGGCGCAGCTGCCAGAAGCGTCCGCCGAGCTCGGCCATTCGCGCGGGGCTCTCGCGCGTGCCGTGGTGGACCGTCACCCGATCGCCGTGCTCGGGGCGCCGGGCCGGATCTGGGAAGTGCAGGGCGGCGTCGATCCGAAACGTCGGCTCCGGCCCGCCGCCGCCGCCCACGAGCACGTCGCCGCGCGCGACCTCCTCGCGCCGGACGTTGATGAGATTTACCGCGACGCGCTGGCCGGCGTTCGCGCGCTCGACGCCCTCGTCGTGGACCTGCACGCCGCGGACCCGCACGCGCCGGCCGCCGGGGAGCACCGCGAGCTCGTCGCCGCGCGCGATCGCGCCCGACCACAGCGTCCCGGTCACGACGGTGCCCGCGCCCCTGATCGTGAAAGAGCGGTCGACGTGGAGTCGGGGTCCGCCGGGAAGTGTTGCGCGGCCGGGTATGCGCGCCGCCACCGTGTCGAGCGCCGCGCGGAGCTCGTCCAGCCCCGAGCCCTCGGGCGCGGAGACCGCCACGAGTGGCGCGCCGGGGAGCAGCACGGCCGCCTCCTCGAGCGCCGCCGCGGGATCGGCGAGGTCCGCCTTGGTGACGGCCACGACGCCGTGCTCGATTCCGAGCGCCGCGAGCACGGCGGCGTGCTCGCGCGTCTGGGGCATCACGCCGTCGTCGGCGGCCACCACCATCAGGAACAGGTCTATGCCCGTGGCCCCTGCGACCATCGTGCGCACGAAGCGCTCGTGGCCCGGGACGTCGATCACCGAGAGGCGGCGGCCCGAAGGCAGCGCGAGGCTCGCGTATCCGAGCGCGATCGAGATTCCTCTGAAGCGCTCCTCGGGAAGGCGGTCGGTGTCGACGCCGGTGAGCGCGCGGATCAGCGCGGTCTTGCCGTGGTCGATGTGGCCGGCCGTCCCGAGCGTGAGGGGGGGAGCGCCGGCCGCCGCCGCGCCCACCGGGGCCGCTCGCGCCGAGCGACCGGCTTCGCTCATGCCGACCCCTCGCGCAGCGCGTCGGTCACCGCCCGGCTCGCCGCTGCTGCCTCCTCGTCGGACATCGTGCGCGGGTCGAGCAGCACGGCGTCGCGCTCGATGCGCGCGATCACCGGCGGATCGCTCGCGCGAAGCCGCCGCGCCAGCTCGGCGGCGGAGAGCGGCGATGGATCGACCGCGACTGCGGGCCCCTCCAGCTCGAGCAGCGGAAGCGCTCCCCCGCCGACGCGCGCGATCCCCGGCACCGTCTCAGCGCGAACCCCGCCGGCCTGGAGCGCGGCGCGCAGGCGCTCGGCGCGGCGCTCGAGCTCGCCGGGCGGGACCGTGAGCATCGCGAGCACGGGCAGCTCGCGGCGCGCGCGCTCGGGATCGCGGTAGGAGCGCAGCGTCGCCTCCAGCGCCGCGAGCGAGAGCTTGTCGATGCGCAGCGCCCGGGCCAGCGGGTGGGCGCGCGCCGCGGCCACCGCCTCGCTCCGGCCGACGAGCAGGCCGGCCTGCGGGCCGCCGAGCAGCTTGTCGCCCGAGAAGCAGACCAGCGCGCATCCCGTCGCGACCGAGCGGCGCACCGGCGGCTCGGCGGCGAGCGCGTCGAGGCCCTCGGCCAGGTTGCCCGAGCCGGCATCGTCGATGACCGGCACGCCGAGGCCGCAGAGCGCCTCGATCGAGACCTCCTCGGTGAACCCCACCACGCGGTAGTTGGACGCGTGCGCGCGCAGGATCACTCCGCCGTCGCGGGGATCGAGCGCGGCCAGCGCGCGCTCGTAGTCGCTCAGCCGCGTGCGGTTGGTGGTCCCCACCTCGACCAGCCGGGCGCCCGACTGCGCGACCACCTCTGGAATCCGGAAGCCGCCGCCGATCTCGATCAGCTGGCCGCGCGAGACGATCACCGCGCGGCCGGCCCCCAGGGCGGCGGCGGCCAGCAGCACCGCGCCGGCGCAGTTGTTGACGGCGAGCGCGCTCTCCGCGCCGGTGAGCTCCGTCAGCAGGCCCTCCACATGGGCCTGGCGCGACCCGCGCGCGCCGGTCTCGAGCTCGAGCTCGAGGTTCGAGTACCCATCGGCGGCGAGAGCGACGGCCTCCCGCGCGGCGCGGCCGAGCGGCGCGCGGCCGAGGTTGGTGTGCAGGACCACGCCGGTCGCGTTCACGACGCGCCGCAGCGAGGGAGCCTCGTTCGCGGCGAGCAGCGCTCGCGCGCGGGCGAGGAGCGCGGACGGGAGCTCGTCCGCGGCGTCCGTGGCCGCGCCCGCCCCGCCGGTCGCCGCCGGGCGGCCCGCTCCACCGCCCCCCGCGTCGCCGTCGTTGGATCCCAAGATCCGCGACCGCTCCTCCTCGATCGCCGCGCGGGCCGCCGCGACGGCGACGGGGTGCGGCGCGTCGAGCGCCGCGGCCAGGCGCTCGACCGACGGGAGCTCGCGCAGGCGCGGGCTCAGGGCGTCGGCGGCGGCTTCCCGAGCACCCATGCCGCGTCCTCCCCGGAGACCTCCTTCTTCCAGATCGGCGCCTGCGCCTTGATCGCGTCGATGATCGCCCGCGCACCGGCGAACGCCTCGCCCCGGTGCGGCGCGCTCGCAGCAACCGCCACCGACGGCTCACCAAGCGGCACGGCGCCGACGCGGTGCTCGGCCGCCGCCGCGCACAGCCCGTGACGCTCGATCGCCTCCGAGACGATCGCCGCCAGGCGCTCGCGCGCCATCTCGACATAGGCCTCGTACTCCAGCCGCTCGACCTCGCGCGTGACGCCCTGGAACGTGATCACCGCCCCCGCGCGCGGGTCGCGGACGCGAGCGACGAGCGCGTCGAGGGAGAGCGGCGTCGCGACGACGTCCACGTGTGGCTGCGCTTCCGCGCGACCCGCGGCGTCCGCGTCGCCCGGTGCCCGCCGCTCCGCCGTCGCGCCGCCCGACACCGGCGGGATCAGCGCCAGCTCGTCGCCGGCTCGCAAGGGGACGTCCTCGTCGGCGTACTCGCGGTTGACGGCCATCACCACGCGCAGCCCGCCGGCCAGGTCGGCGACGCTCTCCAGAGCGTCACGAACCCGCGCCCCCTCCGGCAGCTCGAGCTCGAGCTCGTCGCGTCCGGCGCGCTCCCTGAGCGCGGCGAAGAGGCGCACGCGTACGAGCATCACTCAAGAAGCTAACAGCGCCTGCTCGGTGCGGCCCGAGGCGTGCGTCGCCACGCGGCGCGCCACGATACGCGCGCCGCGCGCGGGGACCATCGTGATGTGGCGCACGCGCGTCGCCTCGTCGCGGTGGCGCTCGGGGGCAAGCTCGACCCGTGTGAGTGCCTCGCGCAGCACGACCCGCATCTCGAGCATCGCCAGCGCGGCGCCCAGGCAGCGCCGGCGCCCGCCGCCGAACGGGATCCAGGTGTAGCCGTCGGGCGCGCCGTCGACGAAGCGCTCGGGGCGGAAGGCGAGCGGGTCCGCCCAATGCGCGGAGTCGCGCTGCACGAGCGCGATGCCCGGCATGACCAGCGTGCCGGCGGGTAGCCGGTACCGGCCGACCCGGGCCGGACGCACGAGCTTGCGCGCGACGTCCGTGAGCACGGGCCGCACGCGCAGCGTCTCCTTGGCCACGGCATCCAGGTACGCGTCGTCGCCCGACCGCGCCCGCGCCAGCGGAAAGCGGATGCCGCGCCAGCCGCTCGAAGGCCCACGCCAGCGCGGTGGCCGTGGTCTCGTGGCCGGCGATCAGCAAGGTCAGGAGCTCGTCACGCAGCTCCTCGTCGCTCAGCCCGTCGCCGCCGTCGCGCTCCTCGGCGCGCAGCAGCAGCGAGAGGACGTCTGTCCGCTCGCCCAGCCGCGAGTCGCGCCGGCGGCGGGCGATCTCGTCGTACAGCAGCGCGTCCACGCGCTCGACGCGACGGCGGTAACGGCGCCAGGGACCGACGCGCTCGAGCCACGGCGCGATCATCAACAGCTGCGTCACGGGATCGAGATCCACGACGGCCGGCAGCGTCGCCCGCAGCTCGGCCCGGCGCGCCTCGTCCTCGACCCCGAAGACGACGTGCAGGATGATCTCCAGCGTCAGCGCGCGCAGCCGCGGATGCACCGCGAACGGCTCATCCCGCGGCCAGCGCTCGACCTCCTCGGCCGCGAGCCTCGCGATCAGCTCCTCGTAGCCGCGCACCGCCTCGCCGTGGAAGGGCGGCAGCAGC
Organism: uncultured Actinomycetes bacterium; assembly: GCA_963797015.1. Classification (GTDB taxonomy): domain Bacteria; phylum Actinomycetota; class Thermoleophilia; order Solirubrobacterales; family Solirubrobacteraceae; genus JBBPZA01. The sequence goes on from CAWCNV010000007.1 coordinate 217,090, forward strand.
AGCCGGCGCTGGCGCAGGTGCTCGTCCTCGTCGAGCAGCAGGATCGAGTGCGGGCCCATCACCGGTCCGAGGAAGTCGTTGGCCTCGCCGGCGTGGAACACGGTGGGGTCGCCGGTGAAGACCTCCTTCAGCGCGCCCGGGTCGGCGACGTACACGAGCCGGCCGAAGGGCGCGGCCCACACCGTGAAGCAGTCGCCGTGGCGTCGCGCGCACCAGTCCAGGAACGGGATCGTCCGGCGCCACAGGAGCAGCGTCTGCGCCAGCCTCGGCAGCGGCGGGCTGGGGGAAGCTCATCCGCGCGCATCACCCTTGGTTATACGGAACCCGGCGCGCCGGCGGGTAGCCTTACCCGCTATGGCGACCCGCGCAGAGGAGGACACCGAGCACCGCACGATCGCGCCGATCGTCGGTCCCGACGACCCGCGGCGCTTCACCGACTCGGGCATCGAGGTCAAGCTCGTCTACGACGAGGACGACCTGCCGGCGCCGATGGACCTCGGGCTCCCGGGCGAGTACCCGTACACGCGCGGGGTCCATCGCGAGATGTACCGCAAGCAGCTGTGGACGATGCGCCAGTACGCGGGCTACGCCTCGGCCAGGGAGTCCAACGAGCGCTACAAGTACCTGCTCGAGCACGGGTCGACCGGCCTGAGCATGGCCTTCGACCTCCCCACCCAGCTCGGGCTGGACTCCGACGATGAGCGCTGCCTGGGCGAGGTGGGCCGCACCGGCGTCGCGATCGACACGATCGACGACATGCGCACCGCCTTCGACGGCATCCCGCTCGACCAGGTGTCGACGTCGATGACGATCAACGCGCCCGCGGCGGTGCTGCTGCTGCTCTACCAGCTCGTCGGCGAGGAGCAGGGCGTGCCCTCCGAGAAGCTGCGCGGCACGACGCAGAACGACATCCTCAAGGAGTACATCGCGCGCGGGAACTTCATCTACCCGCCCGAGGGCTCGATGCGGTTGACGACCGACCTGTTCGCGTACTGCCGCGAGAACGTCCCGCGCTGGAACACGATCTCGATCTCGGGCTACCACTTCCGCGAGCAGGGCGCGAGCGCGGTGCAGGAGGTCGCGTTCACGCTGGCCAACGGGATCGCGTACGTGCAGGCGGCGCTCGACGCCGGCCTGGAGGTCGACGACTTCGCGCCGCGGCTCGCGTTCTTCTTCAACGGCCACAACAACGTCTTCCAGGAGGTCGCGAAGTTCCGCGCCGCGCGCACGATGTGGGCGCGGATCATGCGCGAGCGCTTCGGCGCCCAGGACGAGCGCTCGACGCGCCTTCGCTTCCATACCCAGACCGGCGGCGTGACGCTGATGGCCCAGCAGCCCGAGAACAACATCGTGCGGGTCGCGCTGCAGGCGTTCGCGGCGGTGTGCGGCGGAACGCAGTCGCTGCACACCAACGGCTACGACGAGGCGCTCTCGCTGCCCACCGAGCGCGCCGCGCGCATCGCGCTGCGCACGCAGCAGATCGTCGCCCACGAGTCCGGTGCCGCCGACACCGTCGACCCGTTCGCGGGCTCCTATTTCGTCGAGTCGCTCACGAGCGACATCGAGGAGCGCGCGGGCGAGCTGATCGCCAAGGTCGACGAGCTCGGCGGCTCGGTCAACGCGATCGCGTTCATGAAGAAGGAGATCGAGGAGTCGGCCTTCGGCTATCACCAGCGCTACGCCAGCGGCCAGGACATCGTCGTCGGCGTCAACAAGTACGTGACCGAGGAGCTCGAGGTCCCCGACATCCTCAAGGTCGACCAGGCCTCCGAGGACGCTCAGGTCGAGCGACTGAAGGGCTTCAAGGCAGACCGCGACCAGGAGCTCGCGCAGCGCCGCCTCGATGAGCTGCGCCTGGCCGCGCGCGGCGACGAGAACCTGCTCCCGCGCATCCGCGAGGCCCTGCGCGACCGCTGCTCGCTCGGCGAGGTGTGCGGCGCGATGCGCGACGTGTTCGGCGAGTACCAGCCGGACATCTAGGCCGCCTGAGCGCGCCCCCGGCCGATCGCCGGGCTCGCGGATAATCGAGCGATGGACCACCCCGAGATCCTGGTCCCGGCGCTGCTCGTCGCGGTCGCCGCGCTGAGCGCGATCGCCCGCGCGATCAACGTGCCCTACCCGATCCTCCTCGTGATCGGAGGGCTGGGGCTGGGGTTCATGCCCGGGGTCCCCGAAGTGCAGCTCGACCCCGATCTCGTGCTCGCCCTGATCCTCCCGCCGCTGCTCTACTCGGCGGCGTTCTTCTCCTCGCTGCGCGACCTGCGCGCCGACCTGCGGTCGATCTCGGCGCTCGCGATCGGGCTGGTGCTGGCGACGATGGTCACGGTGGCCGTCGTCGCGCACGCGCTCGTCGACGGCCTCTCGTGGGCGGCGGCCTTCACGCTGGGCGCGATCGTCTCCCCCACCGACCCGGTCGCCGCCACGACGATCGCGCGGCGCCTTAACGTGCCGCGCCGCATAGTCACGATCATCGAGGGCGAGAGCCTGATCAACGACGGGACCGCGCTCGTCGCGTACAAGGTCGCGGTCGTCGCCGTGGTGAGCGGCAGCTTCTCGCTTCTGCACGCGAGCGCCGACTTCGTGGTCGGTGCCGCGGGTGGGATCGCGATCGGCCTGGCCGTCGGCTGGGTCGTCGCGAAGATCCGCCGCCGCCTCGATGACCCGCCGGTCGAGATCACCGTCTCGCTGTTCACCGCCTACGCGGCGTTCGTCCCCGCGCAGCAGCTCGGGCTGTCCGGCGTGCTGGCCTCGGTGACGGTCGGGATCTTCCTGGGGTGGCGCGCGCCGGAGCTGACGACGCCGACCACGCGGATGCAGGCGTACGCGGTCTGGGAGGTCCTGGTCTTCCTGCTCAACGCGACGCTGTTCGTGCTCGTCGGCCTGTCGCTGCAGAACGTCCTCGACGGGATCTCGGGCTACTCGGTTCGGACGCTGATTGGCTACTCGCTCGCGGTGTGCGCGGTGGTGGTGGTCACGCGCATGGTCTGGGTCGAGCTGTACACGCACCTCCTCCGACTGGCCTACCGGCGCGCGTCGCACCGTCTGCGGCGCGGGACGTGGCGGGCCCGGATCCTGAACGGCTGGGCGGGGATGCGCGGGTCGGTGTCGCTGGCCGCTGCGCTCGCGCTCCCCACGGTCACCGATGCCGGAACGCCGTTCCCCCAGCGCGACCTGCTGATCTTCCTCGCCTACGCCGTGATCGTGTTCACGCTCGTCGTGCAGGGCCTCACGCTGCCGCCGCTGATCCGTGCGCTGGGCGTCGAGGACGACGGCGGCGAGGAGCGCGAGGAGCTCGCGGCCCGCCGCGCGGCGGCGAGCGCCGCGATCGAGCGCGTCGAAGTCCTCGAGCAGGAGGAGTGGACGCGCGCAGACACCATCGAGCGCATGCGCGGCCTGTACGGCTACCGCCGGCGGCGCTTCGACGCGCGCGCCGGAGAGGCGGACGACGACGGCTACGAGGAGCGCTCGGTCGCCTACCAGCGCATGGTCCACGAGGTCATCGGGGCGCAGCGCGAGGAGCTCGTCCGCATGCGCAACGCGGGCGAGATCTCCGACGAGGTGCGGCGGCGCATCGAGCGCGAGCTCGACCTCGAGGAGTCACGGCTCGAGATCTGAGCCGGCGCACGCGCCGCCCGCGGAAGTACTGTGGCCGCCATGACCACCGTGCTCGCGACCAGCGTCCAGATCCCCGACAAGCTGAGCTTCTACAACCTCGTCGTGTTCCTCCACATCGCCTCGGCGATCGTGGGCTTCGGGGCGATCTTCGGCTACCCGGTCTTCTACCGCATCGGCATGGCGCGCCAGCCCCGCGGACTGCCGCTGTTCCACAGCGTCCAGCAGTTCATCGGCTCGCGGGTGATAACCGGCGGGCTCGCGATGCTGCTGGCCACGGGCATCTACCTGGTGCTGGCCGGTGTCTATGAGTTCAGCGATACCTTCGTGAGCGTGGGGGTGCTGATCGTGATCGTCCTCGGCGCTCTGGGCGGGCTGTACTTCTCGCGCAAGGAGGCGCGCCTCCAGGAGCTGGCCGAGCGCGACGTCGCGGCCGCCGGCGCCGGGAAGGTCACGCTCAGCCGCGAGTACGTCGACCTCGCCCGCCAGGTCGAGCTGATGACGTTCGTCGGCGCCGGCCTCGTGCTCGTCGCGGTCCTGTTCATGGTGTTCAAGCCGGGCGTGTGAGCGCCTGATGCAGCCCCGGCGCATCGCAGGGACTACGGCGATCGGCGCCTACCGTCTCGGCCGGCGGGTCTGGTCGCACGCGTTCACGGCGGCGTGCTCCGGGGCCTTCGAGTCCTTCGGCCGGCGCAGCGTGATCGAGCCGCCCGTGCGGATCGAGGGGGAGGGCCGGATCTCGGTCGGCTCGCGCGTTTTCGTTGGGCAGGGCTCGTGGCTGCGCGTGCAGGAGGGGCCGGATGGCCTGGGCCGGATCTCGATCGGCGACGACTGCTCGCTGACAGGGATGTGCGCGCTGTCCTCGGCGTGCTCGATCCGCGTCGGGGCCAGGGTGCTGATGGCCCGCAACATCTACGTGGCCGACCATCGCCATGCCTTCACGGACGTCGGGCAGGCGGTGCTCGACCAGGGCATCGAGCAGGTCGAGCCCGTCGAGATCGGCGAGGGGGTCTGGCTGGGCCAGAACGTGGTCGTGGGCCCGGGGGTGACGATCGGCCGCGGGGCCGTGGTGGGCGCCAACTCGGTGGTCCTGAGCGACGTGCCCGAATTCGCGGTGGCGGTCGGCTCCCCGGCCCAGGTGGTGAGGACGTTCGAGCGACCGTCCGAGCCGGCGCTGCGCCCTCGCTGACGCGCCCGGATCGATGCAGGGATCGCGGCGGAGCCCGCGAAACCCGCGCCCAGATGGAGCCCGTCAGCGCCCAGCGCACGCTGGTGAAGTCGCCACCCGAGCTCTGGGCGCGGCTGAGCGACGTCGAGGAGCTCGCCCAGAACCTGGGCGAATTCGGTGAGATTCGCATCACCCGGCTGGAGGCCGAGCGGACCGTCGTCTGGGAGGGCGAGCGGGCGAGCGGCACGGTCGAGCTCGAGCCCTCCGGCTGGGGTACTCGCGTCACCTTGCAGGCTGAGCTGACCGCCGCGGAAGGCGGCGCGGCCGGCGCCGAGCCGGAGCCGCCCGCCACCGAAGCGGGCGCGGCCGGCGCCGAGCCGGACTCCTCCTTCGCGGAGCCCGACCCCCCCGCCGTCGAGCCCGAGCCTTCGCCCGCCGAGCCCCCCGTCGCCGAGGTGCCCGACCCGCTCCCGCCCGACCCGCTCCCGCCGGATCCTGAGCCGCCGGCGCCGGATCCGCCGGTGCCGCCGCAGCCGCCGGCGGCGCGGGCGCAACGGCCGCGTCTGCTCGGTCGCCTCTTCCGCCGTCGCCAGCGGCCCGAGCCGGCGCCGCTCTGGAGCCCTCCGGTACCCACTCGTCCGCTCACCGCGGCGGCGCGGGGCTTCGTCGACGAGGAGGAGCCCGCCGGAGAGCCACACGAGCCCGACACCCCCACCGTGGAGCAGCCCGCCGTCGAGCCGGCGCACGTAGTCACACCCGCGGTCGCCAAGGCGCCCGATGAGCCCGAGGCCAGCCCCGAGGCCAAGGCCGCCGCGGCCGTGCTCGAGGGCGTCCTCGACGCGCTCGGGGCGGCACATCACCGCCCGTTCTCCCGCGGCTGAGACCGACCGGCTCGGGCCGGCCGGCGCGGGCCGTTACCATCTCGCGCCGCCGGCATGACGACCCATCGCATCAACCCCGCTGTCGCCGCTCGCGGCCGCTCGCACACCCCCAAGGGCAAGCGCCTTCACTCGCCCGAGACCTTCGACGAGAAGCTGGCACAGCTCGAGGAGCTGCGCCAGCAGGCCGCTCACTCCTCGCCCGAGGCCGAGGAGAAGCAGCACGCGCGCGGGAAGTACACCGCCCGCGAGCGGGTCGAGAAGCTGCTCGATCCCGGCTCCTTCCAGGAGCTCGACACGTTCGTGCGCCACCGCACCTACGAGTTCGACATGCAGAAGAACCGGCCCTGGGGCGACGCCGTGGTCACCGGCCACGGGACGATCGACGGCCGCCGCGTATGCGTCTTCTCCCAGGACTTCACCGTGTTCGGCGGCTCGCTCGGCGAGGCGATGGGCGAGAAGATGTGCAAGATCATGGACCTGGCGGCCAAGATCGGCTGCCCGGTCATCGGGATCAACGACTCGGGCGGCGCGCGCATCCAGGAGGGCGTCGTCTCGCTGGGGGCCTACGGCGACGTGTTCGTGCGCAACGTCAGGTGCTCGGGGGTGATCCCGCAGATCAGCCTCGTCATGGGGCCGTGCGCGGGCGGGGCCGTCTACTCCCCGGCCATGACCGACTTCATCTTCATGGTCAAGGAGACCTCGCACATGTTCATCACCGGGCCCGACGTGATCAAGACGGTCACCGGTGAAGAGGTCGACTTCGAGTCGCTGGGCGGCGCGATGGCCCACAACACGAAGTCGGGCGTCGCGCACTTCGCGTCAGACGACGAGGACGCGTGCCTCGAGGACACGCGCTACCTGATGTCCTTCCTCCCCTCCAACAACCTCGACACCGCGCCGCGCGTCATGCCGACCGACGACCCAAACCGCATGGACCCCGAGCTCGACACGGTCGTCCCCGACGAGGCCAACAAGCCCTACGACATGCGCGACGTGGTGCGCCTGATCGTCGACGATGGAGAATTCTTCGAGGTCCACGAGCACTTCGCGCCCAACATCGTGTGCGGCTTCGGCCGCCTCGACGGCTACAGCGTCGGGATCGTCGGCAACCAGCCGCGCCAGCTCGCCGGCGTGCTGGACATCGACTCCTCGCGCAAGGCCGGGCGCTTCGTCCGCACCTGCGACGCGTTCAACGTTCCGCTGTTGACGTTCTGCGACGTGCCCGGCTTCCTGCCCGGCACGAGCCAGGAGTGGGGCGGGATCATCACCCACGGGGCGAAGCTGCTCTACGCCTACACCGAGGCGACGGTGCCCAAGATCACCGTCATCACGCGCAAGGCCTACGGCGGCGCCTACGACGTCATGGCCTCCAAGCACATGCTCGCCGACTTCAACTTCGCCTGGCCCCAGGCCGAGGTCGCGGTCATGGGCCCGGAGGGCGCGGTGAACATCATCTACCGCCGCGACCTCGCCCAGAGCCCCACGCCCGACACCCGCCGCGAGACGCTCATGGACGACTACAAGGCCCGCTTCGCAAACCCCTACTCGGCGGCCGAGCGCGGCTACATCGACGACGTGATCGTCCCGCACGAGACGCGCCCCAAGGTCATCACCGCGCTGCACACGCTGCTCACCAAGCGCGAGCCCGGCCCCAAGCGCAAGCACGGCAACATCCCGCTGTAGGGATCGGGGCGCGGCCCGCTGCCGCGCCCCGCCTATGCCGGTTACGGCCCGGCCGGATAGGTCCCCGCCGCGCTGCCCAGCGTGATCGAGTTGCCGCCGAGGATCGACGACATCTCGCCGCTCGCGGTGTTGAACTCGCCTCCGCTCACCGACGCGTAGCCGCCCGAGGCGGAGTTGGCGTAGCCCCCGCTGATCGCCGAGTTGTCGGCTCCGGCGGTGCTCGCGTAGCCGCCGAGGATCGACGACCACCCGCCGCTGGCGGTGCTGGCCGACCCGCCGCTCACCGAGGACACAAGCCCGCTCGCGATGTTGGCCTGCCCTCCGCTGATCGACGCGGATGCGCCGCTGGCGGAGTTCGCCAGGCCGCCGCTGATCGAGGGGAAGTACCCCGAGGTCTGGCAGAACCCGTCGACTGTCGGGTCACCGGCACCGGCGATGTTGCGGCAGCCGCCGCCCACGGTCGCGTACTGGTTTGACGCCTGGTTCGCGTAGCCCCCCGACACCGAGCTGAAGTAGTTGCCCGCCGTGTTCGCCTTGCCACCCAGCACCGACCCGTACGAGCCCGCCGTGTTCGCGAACCCCAGCACGCTCGAATACGGCCCCAGCGCCCGGTTCTGACGCCCCGCGACCAACGAGCCGTAGCTCGTGTAGGTCTGACCGATGCCGAGCACCAGGTTGTGCGAACCGGTCTGCGAACCCGGCGCCTCGTCATAGCCCACAACCAGGTTCCCGGCCCCATTGACCGTGCCCGTGGTGCTGCCCGAGCCGGACACCACCTGCAGGTTCGCGCCCGACACCTGGATGGTGGGCTTCCCGCCCACCCCACTCGAGTTGAACTTCAGATACGGCAGGATCGAGATCAGCTTCTGCTGATCGGTCGTATCCGACGGCAACGCCGCGGCGCTCGACCCCGCCGCGCAACTCCCACCACTGCCGCCCGACGTGACCGCCTGACCCGCCGTCGACGGCACACAGATGTTCACCGCCGCACCCGCCGAACCCGCCGCCAGCGCCAGCACACCCACCATCAACGACACCAACACACCAGCCAGTCGCATCACGTACCTCCTAGTTGACGCGTCACATCGCCCGAAATGGCGACCGACGTTGCTCTGACTGGCGGAGTGTCGGTCTCGCGTCCGCTCTCGTCGTCACCCCTCCGGATGAAGACGCTTGCGCGCCATCACCCCGTGGGATGACCCGGCATCCCTGCAGAGCGACGCGGCGGCTTCAGGCCTCGGGCGGCGAGTCGGCCGGCGAGAGCTCGCGGGCCACCAGCCCGGTCTCGTAGGCGACCACGACCGCCTGGACGCGGTCGCGCAGGCCGAGCTTGCCGAGGATCCGGGCAACGTGCGTCTTGACCGTGTTCTCGCCCAGCACGAGCTCGGTCGCGATCTCGGCGTTCGAGAGCCCGCGCGCCACGAGCCGCAGCACGTCGAGCTCGCGTGGGGTCAGCCCGGAGAGACGCTCCGGCACGCCGCTCGGGTCGGGCTGCGCTCCGCGCGCGAACTGCTCGATCAGGCGCCGGGTGATCGACGGCGCGATCAGCGCCTCCCCCGCCGCGGCCACGCGGACGGCGTCGAGCAGCCGCTCGGCCGGCGTGTCCTTGAGCAGGAAGCCGCTGGCGCCTATGCGCAGCGCCTCGTACACGTATTCGGTCGCGTCGAACGTCGTGAGCATCACCACCGCGGTGTCGAGCTCGGGGTCGCCGAGGATCCGCTCGGCGGCGTGGAGGCCGTCGAGCTCGGGCATCCGTATGTCCATCAGCACGACGTCCGGCTTGCGGCGCGTGACGACGTCGACGGCGGAACGGCCGTCGCCGGCCTCGCCGACCACCGTCATGTCGGGCTCCGCGTCGACGATCACCCGGAAGCCCGTCCGCACGAGGCGCTGATCGTCGGCGATCACGACCGTGGTGGGGCGGCCGGGAGCGTCCTCGGGCGGCGCCTCCTCACGCGCGTCGTCGTCGCGCCACAGCACCTCGGCGACCGACACCGGCGTCGAGATCCCCTTGAGCCGGCGCGGGCCCACCGGGCGCATCTGCTCGGCGACCCGGCGCCCGGCGACCTGCGCCACGACCTCGGAGGCGAGCACCTCGCCCGCGCTGGCGCCATCGCACAGCCGGCTCGCGACGATCACGGGCGTGCCGTACAGATCGTCGCCTTCGGCGAGCGGCTCGCCCGCGTCGAGACCGATCCGCAGAGCCGGACCGTCCGGCACGCTCGCTGCCGCGCGCTGCATCTCGACCGCGCAGCGCACGGCTGACACCGCACTGGCGAACGCGAGCATCAGCCCGTCGCCGGTGGACTTGATCTCGCGCCCGTCGTGGTCGGCCGCGGCACGTCGCAGCGCGGCGAAGTGATCGCGGCGCAGCACGTCGGCGGCCTCGTCGCCGTGGCGCTCGAAGAGCGCGGTGGACCCGACGAGGTCCGTGAACATGATCGTGACGAATGACTGCTCCACGGTGCGTCGCGCATCATCATCGCCGCTCGCACCGCGCGCGTCATCCCCGTGGATGACTCCGGCGCCGGCGATTCACCCCGCCGGATGACGACGCACCGCCCGGCGAGGCCGATGCTTGCGCTCGAACTCCGGCTCCGGCCGGTCCCGAGAATCGCTTTACGGAAAGGCGGTCCACAGCCATGATGAGGTCAATGAGGTCCGACGTCAGATCGATCGGGAAGGTCGACATCGCGATCGCGACCGTCGTCAGCCTGCTCGGTCTGGCGCTGATGAGCTCGAACGTCGCCGACGATGCGCAGACCGCGTACAAGACCGATCCCGACGGGGGCGCCGCGGTCCACATCGGCAACCTGGTCCCGTACGAGCTCACGATCCCGCTCTTCCTGCTGGTCACCGTGCCGCTGCTGTGGCGGCGCGTCGCGCCACTCCCCGCGGTGGGTGCCGCGCTCGCGGGCCTGCTGGTCAACGAGGCGCTGATCGGTACTGAGGTCATCCGCTGCGGCGTGCTCCTGCCGACCGCGTTCATCTTCGCGTTCACCACGGGATCGCTGCTCGAACGGCGCGATGCCGGGATCGGGCTGGGGCTGTCCCTCGCGCTCGTGGCGATCGAGATCCCGTTCGAGCTCGGCCCGGGGGTGGCCGCCGTGATGGCCGTCATCACGCTGGCGATCTGGGGTATCGGCCGGCTGGCCCACTCGCGCGGGCGCATGGCCGAGCAGCTGCGCACGCAGACACAGGAGCTGCGCCGCGCCCGTGACGAGCGCGCCCGGCTCGAGGTCAGCGCGGACCGGACGAAGCTCTCGGGCGAGCTCGACGCTCTGCTCCAGCGGCGCCTGGGCGAGCTCGCGCGCCTGGCCGACGCCGGCGTGGCGACCGGGGACGCGGCGAGCGCTTCCGCGACGCTCGCCGACATCGAGCGCGAAAGCCGGAGCACGCTCGAGGAGATGCGCACGGTCGTGGGCGCGCTGCGCAGCGACGGCGGCGGAGCGACGATGGACCCGCAGCCCACGCTCACGAGCCTCGAAGCGCTGCTCGTGAGGGCCAAGGGCGCCGACGCCCGCCTCACCGTCACCGGCAACCCGCGCGTGCTTCCGGCGGGCGTGGAGCTGTCGGCGTACCGGGTCGTGGAACACCTGCTCGACGCGGTCGAGGACGCGCCCGGAGTCGACGTCGAGGTGCGCTTCGCCGACGACGGGCTAGAGCTCGGCGTGTCGGGTCCAGCCCGCCGCCGGGCGGATGCGGGCTCGGCGATCGCGCGTGCGCGCCAGCGTGTCCGGCTGCACAACGGCACGCTCGAGGCGGTCACGAGGGGCGGGCGCGCGCAGGCGATCGCGCACCTTCCGGTGCTCGCCGGCGCGACCGCCGCCGAGCCGGCGTAGCGGCCATGAAGGGGCTTCGCCTCCAGCTCGCCGCGGGTGCCGCCGCCGCCCTCGTCGGCGCCGGCCTCGCGGCGGTGCAGGACCCGTCGGCGGCCACCGTGCTCGTGGCCGCGGTCGTCGGCGGCGCGCTGGGGCTCGTTCCCCGGTGGCCGACGGCGGCCTGGCTCGTGGCCGCGGCGGCGCTGTGGGTGGAAGCACCCTCGGGCGAGCTCCCGTTCGTGGCCTTCGCGCTGCTGGTGCCGGCGCACGCGCTGTGCGCCGGCTGGCGAGCCTCCACGGCTTCGGCGGTCACGGCGCTCGCAGCGCTGCTCGCCCCGGTCCTGGTGGCCGTCGCCGTGGATCACGACTCGGCGGTGCCGGCGATCCTGCTTCCTGGCGCCGCCTGGGCCGCGGGCCGCGGCCTGCGCGCGCGAGAGACCCTGGCCGCGTCGCTCGCCGAGCGAGCGCGCGAGCTCGAGGACGAGCGCGAGGCCTATGCGCGCCTCTCTGTTCGCTACGAGCGCGCGCGGATCGCCTCCGAGCTGCACGACATCGTCGCCCATGCCATCAGCGTGATGGTGGTGCAGGCCGGGGCCGGCCAGCGTCTGGCGGCGGTCGACGCCGAGGCGACCGCGGAGACCTTCGACGCGATCGCCGGCGCGGCGCGGCAAGCCGAGGAGGACATGCGGCGCCTGGTAGTGCTGCTCGCCGACGAGGAGCCGATCGCACCCGCTCCCGACCTCGACGTCGTCCAGGAGCTCGTCGCGCGCGCGGCCGGGAGCGGCCTCGACGTGACCCTGCGCTTGGAGGGCGAGCGCGAGGGCCTGCCCGCCCCGGTCGTCGAGGCCACGTATCGCGTCGTGCAGGAGAGCCTCACCAACGCGCTGCGTTACGCCCCCGGCGCTCCCGTGCGTGTTCTGGTCCGCGGCGACGGTCGCGCGCTCGAGGTCCAAGTCCTCAACGGCGCCTCACCCCGCTCCGGCACTCTGAGCGGGCACGGCACCGGCAACGGCCTGCGCGGGCTGCGCGAGCGCCTCGACGAGCTCGGAGGCACGCTAGACGCCGGCCCGGCGCCGGACGGCGGCTGGCGCTTGGCAGCTCGCGTGCCGCGGCGCCCGGTGGCTTCCGAGGGTCGCGAAGCTCGCCGGCCGTCTCCTTCCTACGGCCCGGCCGGATAGGTGCCGTAGTCGCTCGCGAGGTCCGGTTCAGGCCGCCCAGGACCGAGGACCCCCGGTTGAATCACCGCCGACAGCCGACGGTCCGCCCGTCAAGCATCCCAGCCCCTCCTCCGCGGTGGCCCTGAACGGGCCGAGCAGAACCGAACGGGCACGGGCGGTGTTCTTCGTCGAGCATGCGCCTTAACGCCCCAGTCGCCCTCGCCATCGCGGTCGTGATCGTCCTCGCGATCGCCGGTCCGGCGAGCGCCGCCGTCGAGCCCGGGGTCGACGCCGACATCACGCGCACCGAGGGGTCGGGGACGCGGGTCGATCGCGTGCGCGTCGACCGCACGCTGCGGGCGCTCGCCGACTCCGGCACGCGATGGGTCCGGCTGCCGATCCTGTGGACCATCGCCGAGCCGCGGGCGAAGGGCTCCTACGACCAGGGGTATCTCTCGGACGTCGACTACGCGATCGCGGGCGCACGGCGGCTGGGCATCGACGTGCTCCTCCTGGTCGAGGGGACGCCGCGCTGGGCGTCGGCCCGGCCGGTCCCCTACGACCAGCACTTCCGGCCCGCGCGCTACGGCGACTACGCCGACTTCTACGCGTACGTCGTTCGGCGCTACGCGCCGCTCGGCGTGCATGCCTACGAGGTCTGGAACGAGCCCAACTCGCGGTTGTTCTGGCCCTCGGCGCCGGCGCGGGCCGGCATCCAGGAGCTGGTCGATGCTCCTACCGGCGCCGCTCAGTACGCGGAGATGCTGCGCGCGACGTACCCGGCGATCAAGCGCGCCGACCCGGCCGCGACCGTGATCACGGGCGGGTTGTCGACCAACGACGCGGAGTACCTGAATGCTCTGTACCGGGCGGGCGGCGGCCGCTACTTCGACGCGGTCGGAGCCCATCCCTACAGCGACCGGGAGCCCCCGGACGCTCCGTGCCAGGAGAACCCCGACGGCAAGGCGCCGCGGCAGCTCTTCTGCGGGCTTGCGTCCCTGCGCCAGGTGATGCTGCTGCCCGCCAACGATGACGGCGGGAAGCGCATCTGGGTGACCGAGCTCGGATGGGCGAACTGCCCCAACTCGTGGCCCGGCTGCTTTCAGCGCGGCGTGACGCTCCAGCAGCAGGCGCAGTACGAGACGCGCGCGTTCGCCCAGCTCAACTCCGCCTACCCCTACGTGAAGGTGGCCCTCTGGTACAACCTGCGCGACGTCGTCGGGGGCCCTCCGTACGACGATCCAAGGGACTGGTCGTCGAACCTCGGGCTGCTGCGCGAGGACTTCCGCCCCAAGCCGGCGTACCTCAGCTTCAAGCGGTACACGGCCACACTGGGGCGCGGGCCGTCGCGGGGAGTCCAGGCCGTCGCCGGGGCGGGGGTGTGGGGCACGTAGCCGCCCCGAGCTCGTGAGCCGGGCCGCGCCGGCCGACCTAACCTCCCCGAGCGTGTGAGGCTCGGCCGAACCGGCCGACGTACTTCCGTCCACCCCGGGCGCGCGCGCCTAAAGCGGGCTGCTTTCGCGCGCCGAGGGACCGGGTTATGGAGACCCATCGACGCCGTGGCGTCGCCAGGGGAATGGCGACGGGCGTCGCCGTCCTGTTCCTCCTCGCGCTCGCCGTGCCGCGCGGCGCGGAGGCGAAGCCTGCCAAGGACCGCGACCGCGACGGGTTGAGCGATCGTTACGAGGTCTCCAAGTCGCGCACGAACCCGCGCAAGAAGGACACGGACCGCGACCGGATCTCCGACGGCAAGGAGGTCCGGAGGTTCAAGACCAACCCGCGCAAGCGCGACACCGACGGCGACGGCCTCAGCGACTGGCGCGAGCTCGTCAAGTTCGATACCGATCCGCGCAAGAAGGACACCGACGGCGACGGAGTCTCCGACCGCAAGGAGATCCGCCGCGGCTCCGACCCACTGCGAGCCGGCGGCGAAGCGGCGGCCGGAGTGGGCGGCGCGAGCGGCGACCAGTCCGGCGCGGACGCGTCCGGCGAAGGCGCGACCGGACCGGGCTCTTCCGGCACCGAGCCGACGGGAGGCTCTGACGGGTCGGGCGAGCTCGGCTCGCCGGGACCCGGCGGAGGATCCACCGGCGACCCGTCGGGCAGCGGCTCCTCAGGCGGCGAAGGTAGTGGCGGCGAGGGATCCAGCGGCGCAGGATCGGCCGGCAGCGGGTCCTCGAGCGGCAGCGGGTCGACCGGCGGCGGCGGGACCACCGGCGGGTCGACGGGCGGCGGCGGCGAGACCGGCGGCTCGACGGGCGGCGGCGAGACCGGCGGCGAGGCGGCGGCGACCGGCGGCGGCTCGACCGGCGGCGGTTCGACCGGCGGCGGCGGTTCGACCGGCGGCGGCGGTTCGGCGGGTGGTGGCGGTTCGACGGGTGGTGGCGGTTCGACGGGTGGTGGGCTGACGCCGTGTTCGACGGTCGTGGGTTCGCTGAGCGCGGTGCAGTCGGCGGTCGCGTCGGCTGCGGCGGGCAGCGTGGTGTGCCTGTCCGACGGCAGCTACGGGCGGCTCGCGCTGTCGGCGCGCGAGAGCGCCGAGGTCACGGTTCGGGCGCAGAACCCCGGCCGAGCGACCCTCAACGGCGCCAGCCTCGACGGCAGCAACCTCACCCTCGCGCGCTTCCGCATCGTGGGCGACGAGGTGACGGTCCAGCCGGGCTCGGATCACATGACGGTGGCCGACAACCTCATCACCGGTGGCTACTTCGGCGTCAACGCCGGCCCCACCACCACGACGACCGTCAACGACGTGACGATCGTCGGAAACAGGTTCCAGGGCCCCTTCGGCGAGGACGGGATTCGCGCCAACCGGTACCACGACGGCCCGGATGCCGATCCGTACGGCCTGCGGATCGTCGGCAACGAGTTCACGAACATCCGCGAGAACGGCGAGCACTCCGACTGCCTGCAGACCGTCTACACGGGCGACGGCCTCGACTTCGAGCAGAACTACCTCCACGACAACCGCTGCCAGGGCTTCTTCATCAAGGACCAGATGGCGGGCGGCCAGTGGGGCGTCATCGGCCCGGTCAGCAACGTCGTCGTCACCGACAACCTGTTCCTGCGCAACAACGCCGACTGCGTCCCCGCCGGCATCTGCGCCGGCAACGGCGGCCCCGGCTACGTCGACATCTTCGGCCCGATCGCCGGCTTCCGCTTCGACAACAACACGGTCTGGACCCCCGAAGGCGTGGGCGGCGCCGCGGTGTGGCAGAACGACGGCTGGACCGGACCCGAGACGATCACCGACAACCTGATCTACCGGCCCTACGCCACCCCTTCCGGACAGGACGACGCCTATCGCCCATCGAGCGCCTATTCCGCCACGGGCAACCTGGCCTGCGACGGCCCGCTCAGCGCCTTCCCCCTGATCGGCTTCCTCAAGCGATGCTCGCCGGCCTTCAACGACCCGGCGCGCGACGACTACCGGATCCTCACCGGACCCGACGCGGGCAAGGGCGTGAGCTGGGCGCCCGCGAGCCGGAGCTACGGACCCTGACGGGGGGCGATCGCCCACGGGTCTCCCGCCCGCGGGACCGAGGCGCCCTTCCCCTTCCCGGGCGGCCGTCACCCGCGGGACTGAGGCGCGCTTCCCGGGCGGCCGCAGGCCGCGGGAGATTCCTTAAGCGCTTGTAAGGAATTCGGCGCAATATGAGTTGGCCGGAAGTTGTCCGGGCAACCCCGACGTTGCTTGCCCTTCATGCGGAACCAAGCCGTCGTGCGATTGCGCAGGGTCATCGCCGCCGGCGCAATCGCGGTATCCGCGGTTGCGCTCGCCGGTTGCGCCTCTCCGCCGCGCACGGCGCCGTGCGCGCGCGTGGTCAGCAGCGTCTCCGACGCGCAGTCCGCCGTCGCCTCCGTCGCGCCCGGTTCGACCGTCTGCGTCGCGAACGGCTCGTACGGGAAGCTGACGCTCTCGGCGCGCAAGTCCGCGACGGTCACGATCCGCGCCCAGAACCCCGGTCGCGTGACGATCGCCGGCGCCAGCCTCAGCGGCAGCCATCTGACGCTGGCGCGCTTTCGCGTAGTCGGCCAGGAGGTGACGATCGAGCCCGGGTCGGATCACATGACGGTCGCCAACAACCTCATCACCGGCGGCTACTTCGGCGTCAACGCCGGCCCGACCACCACCACTCCCGTCAGCGACGTCACGATCTTCGGCAACAAGTTCCAGGGCCCCTTCGGCGAGGACGCGATCCGCGCCAACCGCTACCACGACGGCCCCGACGCAGACGCCTACGGCCTGCTCATCGTCGGCAACGAGTTCACGAACATCCGCGAGAACGGCAACCACTCCGACTGCCTGCAGACGGTCTGGACCGGCGACGGCCTGTACTTCCTCCAGAACTACCTGCACGACAACCGCTGCCAGGGCTTCTTCATCAAGGACCAGACCGCGGGCGGCACCGACGGCGTCACCGGACCGGTCCTGAACGTGGTCGTGACCAACAACCTGTTCCTGCGCAACAACGCGCCCTGCGTGCCTGCGAGCCTGTGCGCCGGCAACGGCGGCCCGTCGATCGTCGACGTATTCGGTCCGATCTCGTTCTTCCGCTTCACCAACAACACCGTCTGGACCCCTGGCGTCGGAAGCGCGTCGGTCTGGCAGGGGCGAGGATGGGCCGGCGCCGAAGTGATCCGGAACAACGTCATGTACCAGGTCTACGGCACGCCGCCGGGCCAGAGCGACCAGTACGTCCCCTCGTCGCTGTACCTGGCCTCGGGCAACCTTGCCTGCGACGGCCCGCTTCAGACGTTCCCGCGGACGGGCTTCACGACCCGCTGCTCCCCCGCCTTCCACAAGCCGTCGGAAGGGGATTACCGGATCCTGAGCGGAGCGGACAAGTACAAGGGCGTGAACTGGAGGGTCGCGGACCGCTACTACGGTCCGTGACGGACCGCTCGACGTCGCTCCGACGGCGACGCGGGGCGCTGGACCGTTCGCTACTCTGAGCCCCGCCTCAGACCCGATCGCGCTCGGCGGCAGCCGTCGTGCGCGGCCCGACCCGTCTCCGTCGCCGGCGGAGACAGTCCGTTGGAGGAACGTCCAGTTGCAGCTTAGTCCTGCAAACCGCCGTGGCGCTGTGCGCGCTCGTGTACTGACCGCCGGCCTGCTCGCGATCGCGCTGCTGCTCGCCCTTCCCGCCACGGCCGCGTGGTCGCGCAAGCGCGACAAGGACGGCGACGGCCTCAGCGATCGCTACGAGGCCAAGAAGTCGCGGACCAAAGCGAGCAGGAAGGACACCGACGGCGACGGGATCTCCGACGGCAAGGAGGTCCTCAAGTTCAAGACCAACCCGCGCAGGAAGGACACCGACCGCGACCGGATCTCCGACGGCAAGGAGATCCGCAAGTACAAGACCAACCCGCGCAAGGCCGACACCGACAAGGACGGGCTCAGCGACTGGCGCGAGATCCGCAAGTACAAGACCAACCCGCGCAAGCGCGACACCGACAAGGACGGGCTGGTCGACGGCGCCGAGGTGCGTCGCTTCAAGACTTCGCCGCGGCGCGCCGACACCGACCGCGACGGGATCCCCGACGGCCTCGAGGTCCTGAGCGGCCGCAACCCGCTCGTCGCCGGGTCGGGTTCGGGCGGCGGCTCGACGGGCGGCGGCGGGTCCTCCGGTGGCGGTTCGTCGGGTGGCGGTTCGTCCGGTGGCGGTTCGTCCGGTGGCGGTTCGTCCGGTGGCGGTTCGTCCGGTGGCGGTTCGTCCGGTGGTGGGTTGGCGCCGTGTTCGACGGTCGTGGGTTCGCTGAGCGCGGTGCAGTCGGCGGTCGCGTCGGCCGCGGCGGGCAGCGTGGTGTGCCTGTCCGACGGCAGCTACGGGCGGCTCGCGCTGTCGGCGCGCAAGGGCGCCGAGGTCACGGTTCGAGCCCAGAACCCCGGCCGAGCGACCCTCAACGGCGCCAGCCTCGACGGCAGCAACCTCACGCTCGCACGCTTCCGCGTCGCCGGCGACGAAATCCGCGTCCAACCCGGCTCAGACCACATCACCATCGCGAACAACCTCATCACCGGCGGCTACTTCGGCGTCAACGCCGGCCCCACCACCACCACCACCGTCAACGACGTCACGATCATCGGCAACAAGTTCCAAGGCCCCTTCGGCGAAGACGGCATCCGCGCCAACCGCTACCACGACGGCCCCGACCCCGACCCCTACGGCCTACGCATCATCGGCAACGAGTTCACCAACATCCGCGAAAACGGCGAACACTCCGACTGCCTCCAAACCGTCTGGACCGGCGACGGCCTCTACTTCGAACAAAACTACCTCCACGACAACCGCTGCCAGGGCTTCTTCATCAAAGACCAGACCGCGGGCGGCGGCGAAGGGGTCCTAGGGCCGGTTCGCGGCGTCGTGGTGCGCGACAACCTCATGGTCCGCAACAACGCGCCCTGCGTCCCGGCGAGCCTATGCGCCGGCAACGGCGGTCCGGCGATCGTCGATGTCTTCGGCCCGATCGCCGGCTTCCGCTTCAGCGACAACACCGTCTGGACGACCGGGAACGCCGGCAACGCGTCGGTGTGGCAGGCCGCGGGGTGGACCGGCGGCGAGACGTTCACCGACAACATCCTGTACCAGGTCTACGGGACCCCGGCGGGCCAGAGCGACCAGTACGTCCCCTCCTCGTCGTACTCGGCCAGCGGCAACCTGGCCTGCGACGGGCCGCTCAGGACGTTCCCGCGGACGGGCTTCACGACCCGCTGCTCGCCCGCGTTCAATGACCCCGCCCGCGACGACTACCGGATCCTGACCGGACCCGACGCGGGCAAAGGCGTGAGCTGGGCCCCCGCGAGCCGCAAGTACGGGCCCTGAGGGAGAGCGGCCGGGAAGCGGCCGCCGGCCGCAACGCCGCCGCGTAGGGCTAAGCCGCTAGCCCTCGACGGCGGCCGCGACGGCGGTGCAGACGCGCTCCACGCCGGCCTCGCCCATCGCCGGCCAGAACGGCAGCGAGCAGATCTCGCCGGCCAGCCGCTCGGCCACGGGGAGGCTGCCGCGGCCCATCCCGAGCGACTCGTAGGCCTCGGTGCGGTGGATCGGCACCGGGTAGTGGATCGCCGAGGGGACCTGCTCGCCCGCCAGCCGCGCGCGCAGCTCGTCGCGCCCGGGCGCTCGGACGACGTAGAGGTGGAAGACATGGTCGCCCCCGGGCGGCACCGACGGCAGCTCGAGCGGCAGGCCGGCGAGACGCTCGGTCATCTCGGCGCCCAGCGCCCGGCGCTCGTCGTTGGCCCGCTCCAGCCGGCGCAGCTTGACCCGCAGCACCGCCGCCTGGATCCCGTCGAGCCGGGCGGTGCTGCCAGGGAGACGGTGGCGATGGCGCTCGTGCGGGCCCTCGCCGTGGCTGCGCAGCAGCCGCACGCGCCCCGCCAGCTCCGGGTTCGAGGTCACCACCGCACCGCCGTCCCCCCATCCGCCGAGGTTCTTGGTGGGGTAGAAGCTGAAGCAGCCGAGGTCGCCGACCGTGCCGGCGCGGCGATCGCCGATCTGTGCGCCGTGGGCCTGGCAGGCATCCTCGACCACCGCGACGCCGGCCCGGCGGGCAACGGCGACGATCCCCTCCACGTCGGCGGTCGCTCCGTACAGGTGCACCGGGATCACGCAGCGGGTCCGGGCGCCGAGCGCCTCCTCGACGAGCGCCGGCGTGAGCAGGCCCGTGGCCGGGTCCACGTCCACCACGCGCGGGCGCGCACCCACGAGCGTCACGGCCTCGGCGGTGGCGATGAAGGTGTTGGCGGGCACCACGACCTCGTCGCCCGGACCGATCTCGAGCGCGCGCAGGGCCAGGACCAGCGCCTCGGTACCCGAGGAGACGCCGACGGCCTCCCGCGCGCCGCAGTAGGCGGCGAACTCGCGCTCGAAGGCCTCGACCTCCTCGCCGAGCGTGAACGCGGCCCGCCGCGCGACGTCCGCGACCACCGCGATGAGCTCCGCGAGCAGCTCCGGATCGGCGTTGTCGAGCTCGACGAACGGAAGCGGCCAGTCAGTGGAGATGGGTTGGGTTGCGGTCACGTCCACCGAACGCCCGACCCCGACTGACACTTTTGTCGAGTGCCTGCGAAAGCCCGCGCGGGCACGGCCCGTTTGCTCCGGCAGTGGGTCAGAACTCGGAGAACGGCAGCCGGCACTGGAAGCCGCAGCTCGTCGATCGCCCCCCCTCGGCGCCGCTCGGGGTGGCGGTCGTGGGTTATGGCTACTGGGGACCCAACCTCGTGCGCAACGTGGTCGAGCGCCCCGAGCTCTCGCTCACGGCGGTTTGCGAGCGTGACCGCGGCCGGGCCGCGAAGGCCGGCCACCGCGCTCCCGGCGTGCCCATCTCGGGCAATCTCGACCACGTGCTCGCGCGCGACGACGTGGATGCGGTCATCGTCGCCACTCCTCCCCGTACCCACTACGCGATCGCCAAGCGCGCGCTGGAGGCCGGCAAGCACGTGCTGGTCGAGAAGCCGCTGGCCACGGCCTCCGACGACGCGATCGAGCTCATCGAGCTGGCCGAGCAGGGCGGGCTCGTGCTGATGCCGGGCCACACGTTCCTCTACAGCCCGGCCGTCAACAAGGTCCGCGAGCTGATCGAGCACGACGAGCTCGGCGAGATCTACTTCGTCACCTCCTCGCGGATGAACCTCGGCAAGTACCAGCCCGACGGCGTGATCTGCGACCTCGCCCCCCACGACCTCTCGATCCTGCGCTACTGGCTCGAGCAGGAGATCGTGCAGGTCACCACCTCGGCCCGCACCGTGTTCCAGGCCGACGTGCCCGAGACCGCCTTCCTCTCGCTCCTGTTCGAGGGAGGCACCGCCGCCAACGTCCAGGTCTCGTGGCTCGCGCCGCGCAAGATGCGCCACATGCTGGTGGCGGGCAGCAAGCGCATGGTGGCCTACGACGACACCGCGTCCGACGAGTCCATCCGCATCTACGACCATGGCATGGACTTCGAGACGCCCCCCGCGACCTTCGGCGAGTACCAGCTGACCTACCGCAGCGGTGACGTCGTCGTGCCGCGGATCGAGGCCGCCGAGCCGCTCGCACTGGAGCTCGAGGACTTCGCCCGGGCGATCGCGACCGGCTCGGAGCCCCGCTGCACGGCGGAGTTCGGCCTGGCGATCGTGCGCGCCATCGAGAGCGCGGAGCACTCGCTGCGCCACGGCGGCACACCCGTCACCCTCGCGGTTCCGGACGTCTCGGCCGCCGCCTGACGGTGGCCGCGCTCGCGACGGTCCACGGCGCCCGGCGGCGCGCGCCCCTGCGGGTCTGCATGATCCACTACTCGGACTTCCACGTGGACTCGCGGATCCAGCGCCAGGCGCGAGCGCTGGCCGAGCGCGGCGACGAGGTCGAGCTCGTGTGCCTGAGCCCCAGCTCCGAGCTTCGCGTCGGCCCGGGTCGCATCAGGATCCACCCCGCCGCGCGCGAGAAGGCGGCCACCGGGGCGCTCGCGTACCTGCGCGGGTACGCGGGCTTCTTCATGCGCGCACTTTGCAAGGTGTCGGCGCTCGACGCTCGCCAGCGCTTCGACGTGGTCGAGGCCCACAACATGCCCGACTTCCTGGTGTGGGCGGCGCTGCTGCCCAAGCTGCGCGGGACACCGGTGATCCTCAATGTCCACGACACCTTTCCCGAGCTCTTCGCGACGCGCTTCGGCTATCCCGCCGGCCATCGCGCCCTTCGCATGCTGCGCGCCGAGGAGGCCATGAGCGCCGCAGTAGCCGACGCGGTCGTGACCGTGACCGACGAGGCGCGCGAGGTGCTCAACGCCCGCGGCGTCGGCGCCGGCCGCACGGTGGTGGTCATGAACACTCCCGACGAGCGGCTCTTCGGTCCCCGCCGCCACCCGCGCCCGATCCCGACCGGGGGACCGGTGCGGGTGCTCTACCACGGCGGCCTGGCACCCCGCTTCGGCGCCGAGCTCCTGGTCGAGGGCGTCGGCTATCTCAACGGCTCGCTGCCCGACGTCTCGCTGCGGATCTGCGGGACGGGCGACACCCAGGAGCAGCTCGCGGCGCTCGCCGCGCGGGTCGCGCCGGGTCGCGTCGACGTGGCGCCCCGCCCGGTGCCGCTCGAGCAGATCCCCGCCGAGCTCGAGCGCGCCCACCTCGGGGTCGTGCCGACCCTGCGAGACGACTTCACCGAGCTGCTGCTCCCCGTCAAGCTGCTGGAGTACGTGCACATGGGGCTCCCGGTGGTCGCGCCGCGGCTGCCGGTGATCGAGCACTACTTCTCCTCCGACGAGATCCTCTTCTTCGAGCCCGGCTCCGCGCTCTCGCTGACCGGCGCGATCGCCGCCTGCGTGCGCGACCCGGCAGCCGCGCTGGCCCGCGCCCAGCGCGCCGGCGAGCGCCTGGAGACGATCTCGTGGTCGCGGCAGCGCTCCTCCTACCTCGAGCTCGTCGACGGCCTGTGTCGCGCCCAGGAGGCAGCCGCATGACCTCCGGCGTGCGCGTGCTGCTGGTCACCCCAACCCGCAACGAGGCCCCCCACATCGAGCGCACCGCGCGCGCGATCGCGGCGCAGACTCGGCGCCCCGACCTGTGGCTGGTCGCCGACGACGGCTCGCAGGACGACACGCCGCGGCTCCTGGGCGAGCTCGAATCGGAGCTTCCGTTCCTGCGCGTGCTGCGGATCGACCAGAACGGCGGGCGCAACGGCGCCGACGGGCTGGCGCTCGCGGCCGAGGCGCGTGCCTTCAACCGCGCGCTGGCGGGGATCGACCTGGAGTGGTTCACCCACATCGGCAAGCTCGACGGGGACGTCGAGCTCGAGCCCGATTACCTCGAGCGGCTGCTCGGGCGCTTCGCCGCCGAGCCGACGCTGGGCGTGGGCGGCGGGACGCTGCTCGAGCCGGGCGCCGCGGGCTGGCGCCCCGCGCGGGTGCCCGACTACCACGTGCGCGGGGCGCTCAAGCTCTACACGCGCGAGTGCTTCGAGGCGATCGGCGGCATCGAGGAGCGGCTGGGCTGGGACACGATCGACGAGACGTACGCCCGCATGCGGGGCTTCTCCACGCGCTCGTTCGGCGACCTGCCGGCCCGCCACCACCGCCCGCTGGCGACCGCCAACGGCGTCCTGCGCGGCCGTGCGCGGCACGGCCGCTGCGCCTACATCCTGCACTACGGGCCGGGATGGGTCGCGCTGCGCTCGTTCAAGGTCGCGGCCTCGCGGCCCTGGGGCCTGTCCGGCGCCGCCTTCCTGTTCGGCTACCTCCGGGCCTGGGCCCGGCGCGAGGCCCGGGTGGAGGACGATGCCTTCCGCAGCTTCGTCCGCGGTGAGTTGCGCGAAAGGCTCGCCGGGCGCAGAAGTTGGCCCGTGGCGGCCCGTTGATCCATTGAACGCATGGAACTGGTCGCCATCTTCAGAGAGCTGTGGCAGCGCAAGGCGTGGGTCGGCGTGGCAGCGGCGGTCGCGCTGTTCGCCGCGCTGCTGACCGCCTACAAGATCCCCTCGTTCCAGAAGCGCTCGCTGCAGCTGGGCGCGGCCTCGAGCCAGATCCTCGTCGACTCGCCCAAGTCGACGCTCGTCTCGGGCGCCGACGACGGAACATTGACGACGCTCTCGGCCCGGGCGCGGATCTACGCCCAGTACCTGTCGAGCCTCCAGGCACGCGACGACATCGCGCGGCTCTCGGGCATCCCGGCGCGCACGATCTCGCTGAGCGGTCCGTTCAGCCCCGACGCGCAGCGCACCAACTTCTCGGATCCGCAGAGCTCCCCGCAGCGCACCGACCAGGTCATGAAGGAGAACTCGCGCAACCGGCTCGTGTTCTCCGCCCAGGAGGGCGTCCCGATCATCACCGTCAACTCGCAGGCGGCGAACACGGGCGACGCGGTGAAGCTCGCCGCGGCCTCGTTCACGACCCTCCAGCGCTACGTCGCGACGCTCGACGGCCAGCGCGGTAAGCCGGCGCTGCAGGCCGACGGCCAGCCGTTCCCGGCCGACGGTGCGCGCGTGCGCGAGCTCGGAGCGCCCGAGGGAGGCACGGTCGGCGGTGGCAACAACAAGCTCGTGATGATCTTCACGTTCCTCGCGGTCTTCATCGTCGGCTGCATCGCCATCGTGGTCGCGCCCAGCCTCTCCAGGCACTGGCGCGTGCTCGACGAGGTCGAACGCCTCACGAAGGCAGGCCCGTCACCGGCCAACGGCAACGGGCACGTGCCGCCTTCGCTGACCGGTGAGCTGCATCCCGAGCGCGTCGTGGTGCCCGGCAACGGCAGGGCCAAGGGCCACCACGTGTCGGCGGGCAACGGCGGACCGCCTGCTGCGAGGGGCAACGGCAACGGGTCGGGCCACGAGGCCGAGATCGACCTCGAAGCCGAAGCCGCGCGCGAGCGGCGCCCCTCCACACGGTCGTGAGCGCCCAGCCGGGCCGGGTCGTGGAAGCGCCCGGCCACGCGCTCGACCCGCGGCCGGCGCTCGAGGAGATCAGCCACACGCTGCGCGTCCGTACGCGCGCGGCGACGGCCGACGGCGACTGGCCGCGGACGACCCGGATCCTGCCGTGGGGGATCGCGGTCTTCCTGGTGATGCTGTGGCTGATCCCGTTCGACAACGTCCTCCTGCCGTTCTCGCTGCCGCTCGACGCGACACCCGACCGGCCGCTGCTGGTGGGCCTCTCGTTCCTGTGCCTGCTGGTCATGGTGGGGAGCAGCGAGACACGCCGGTTCCGCGCCGGGCCGATCCACTGGGCCCTGGGCGCGTTCGCGCTGATCGCGCTCGTCAGCCTGCTCCAGAACTACGAGCAGCTCGACCGCCTCGGCGAGCTCAGCCCGGCGTTCAAGCGGCTCTCGCTGCTGTTCACCTACGGGCTGCTGTTCGCGGTGGCGATCCGGGTGATCCGCCCGTCGGAGGTCTCGCGCTTCGTCGCGTTCATGGTCGGCCTGGCGAGCGTGACCGCGGTCGGCATCCTCGTCGAGTACCGCTTCGGCTACAACGCGTTCTACACCTGGACCGGGGCGCTACTGCCGGGCACCACGCCGCCGCCGGACATCGGCACGTACGACTCGATCGGCCGCCTGACCGTCGTTGGGCCGGGCAGTCACCCGCTCGCGCCGGCGACGATGATGGCGGTCGCGCTGCCGTTCGCGCTCACGGGCGTGCTCGCCAGCCGTGAGCGGCGGACGAAGATCGCCTACGGGACCGCCTCCGCCCTGATGCTCGGCGCCGCGCTGGCCACGCAGCGCAAGACGAGCCTGGTCCTGCCGATCGCCGTGCTGGTCGTCCTCGTCTCCTACCGCCCGCGCCAGATGGTTCGCCTCGTGCCGCTGGGGCTGGTGATGTTCGCCCTCATCCATGTCGCCGCCCCGGGGGCTATCGGCGGCGTCGGCGACCAGCTCAAGCCCTCGGCTCTCACCGGCGTGCTGACGACCAAGGACCGTGTCTCGGACTACGACGCGATCAAGCCCGACGTCGCCAACCACCTGCTGCTCGGCCGCGGCTACGAGAGCTTTGACCAGAAGAAGATCCGGAT
Source organism: uncultured Actinomycetes bacterium (assembly GCA_963797015.1). Taxonomy (GTDB): domain Bacteria; phylum Actinomycetota; class Thermoleophilia; order Solirubrobacterales; family Solirubrobacteraceae; genus JBBPZA01. Next base: position 242,885 of record CAWCNV010000007.1, read on the forward strand.
CCTCGACAACCAGTACCTGACCCTGCTCGTCAACGTTGGCGTGCTGGGGATGCTCGCCTACCTCGGCGTGCTGGCGTCGGGTCTGTGGGTCGCCGGCCGGCTGGCGCGCGCCCGCGCCCCCGGAGCGTCGCGGATCGGGGTCGCGTGCGTCGCCGCCCTCGTCGCGCTGCTGCTCGGCAGCGCGCTGATGGACACGCTGGCGCTGCCCCAGATCCCCTACCTGTTCTGCTTCGTCGCGGCGCTCGCGGTCGTAACCGCTCGCGCCCAGAAGAGGCCGGCATGAGCTCGAGCGAGCGCCACGACCTGTCGATCATCATCGTCTCCACCAACGAGGCGCACTGGCTCGAAGCGTGCCTGACCACGGTCTACGCGCACGCCGGGTCGGCGCGGCTCGACGTCGTGGTGGTCGACAACGAGTCGCGCGACGGCACCGGCGCGCTGGTGCGCGAGCGCTTCCCCCAGGCGCGCGTCGTGCGCTGCCCCAACCGCGGCTTCCCGCACGCCAACAATCGTGCCCTGATGACCCGGATGGCGCGCTACGTGCTGTTCCTCAATCCCGACACCGAGGTGGTGGACGGCGACTTCGGCGCCCTGGTCGAGATGCTCGACCGCCGCCCGGACATCGGCCTGCTGGGCGTCAAGCAGCTCACGGGCGACGGCGAGCTCTACCCCACGATGCGCCGTTTCCCCAACGCGGCCCGCGCGGTGGCCGAGGCCTTCACGGCCGAGCGCTGGCCGCTGCGGCCGGCGTGGCTGGGCGAGCGCCGCCTGGACCTGGCGGAGTACGAGCGCGAGCGCGACTGCGACTGGACCGTCGGCGCCTACATGCTCGCCCGCCGCGAGGCGCTGCGCGGCGCCGGCTTCATGGACGAGCGCTTCTTCCTGTTCTCCGACGAGCCCGACCTGTGCCTGCGGATCCGGCGCGCGGGCTGGCGCATCGTCCACTCGCCGGCGATGACGATCGTCCACCACGCGGGCAAGGCGGGGGTCAAGCCGCGCCTGGTAGCCCAGGACGTCTACGCCCGCCGGCTGTACGCCGAGAAGCACTTCGCCGCGCCGCACCGGGCCGCGTACGTCGCGGCGGTCGCCGCGCGCCACGGGCTGCGCGCGGTCACGCCCGGCGGAGGAGCGGAGGCCGACGAGCGCCGCGGCGCCGCGCGCGCCGCCCTGCGCGCGCTGGTGGGCCGCTCCGAGCCGCCCTTCGGAGCGCCTCCGCCGACCTCGATCGACCCCTCGACGGTCGATCCGCGCTCCACCGAAGAGCTCGCGACCCGCTGAGCGGAGCGCCGGCGCAGGCCCGCGCCCGCGCGCAGTCCCAATCGGCTGCGCCGGACGAGGCCGCGTGAACGGCGGTCGACGACGGGATGCGTTCGAGCGCGGATGATCCCGCGGCAACGGCCTCAGCTAGGCCGGCGCCTGCGGGACCACGGGCCGTGCGCGTGTGGAGCGCCTGCGCTCCGGCAGCACCCTGCGGACGAGCGTCGTGAGGTCGTGCCAGACAGCGGGGAAGAGCGTACGCAGTACGAGCAGGTGAGCAGCGATGCCGGCGCCGGCCACGGCCGCCACGACGAGCGGCGCGGGCACGCCGAGCCCGCGCAGGGCCTCGCAGAGCGGGAAGCCGATCGCCATCAGCGCGCTCGAGCCGATGACGGCGGGCGCGAGGTCGGCGACCATGCGGCCGACCGGGATCCCGATCACGCGGCGGAAGAGGATCCCGTAGACGACCACGAGCTGGACCACGTAGACGCCCACGACGGCGATCGCCACGGCGACGATGCCCTGCGCGGCGGTGAACCACACTGCCCCCGCGTACATGACGAGCACGCCCATGTTGAAGCGCATCAGCGCGCGCGGCCGGCCGGCGGCGAGCATCACCTGCGCGTAGCCCGTCAGCACCGCGGCGATCATGCCGGCGACCGCGAGGATCTGCGCGGGCAGCACCGACGGCTTCCAGGACGGGCCGAAGAGCCACGGGATCAGCACCGGGGCGACCACGATCAGCACGGCCAGCAGCGGCACCACGACCGCGGCGTGGACGCGCGTCGCGCGCTCGTGCAGGCGCCGCAGCTCCGCCAGTTCCTTGGTCCGCGAGTAGATCGGGAACGCGAGCCGCATCATGATCCCGCTGAGCTTGTCCTGGTAGACCACGCCGATCTGGAAGGCGCGCCAGTAGAAGCCGGTCTGCGCGGCGCTCAGGCGAGCGGCGAGGATCGCGAAGTCGACGTTGGTGATCGCCACGTAGAGCAGCCCGGCGCCCGAGGCGGGGCCGCCGAAGCTCAGGATCTCGCGCAGCTGGCGACGGTGCCAGCGCGGGGCGACCGGCCGCACGAGCACCAGCATGGCCGCGGTCGCGCACACCTGGCCGCAGACCGCACCGAGGATGATCGCCTCGCCGTCCGCTCCGCCCAGCGCGAAGGCGATCGACGCCAGCGCGCCGATCATCAGCGACGCGATCTCGACCAGGCTCACGGCGCGGAACTCGAGCCGCCGCCAGAGGACCGAGCGGGGCACGGTGCTGAGGCCCGCGATGAAGAACAGCGGCGCGGCGAGCTCGATCAGGCCGGCGGTCCGCGCACCGAACACCGCGGCGAACAGCGTGGGCGCCGCGAGCAGCGTGAGCAGGCTCAGCGCCGCGCCGCTGACGATGCTCGCCAGCGTGGCCGCCTCGATGTGCTCGGGCTCGACCTCCTTGCGCTGCACCAGGGCGCTGCCGAAGCCCTCGAAGGTGAGGATCGCCGCGAGCGGAACCAGGATCAGCGCCACCGCGGCACGGCCGAACTCGGCGGGCGTGATGAGCCGGGCGAGGACGATCGCGGCCGCGAACTGCATGACGTCGGAGCTCACCCGGCCGAGCGCGAGCCAGCGCACCCCGGAGATCGCGGCCTGCTTGAGCCGTGCGGACGCGTACTGCTCGTCGGTCTCCGGGTCTTGGACGGGTTCGCTCATGCCCTGTGCCAAGAACGAACCCGCTCGTGGCCGGCTTGCGCGCGCGGGAAGGGAGGGCGCGGCAGGGGAGGGCGCGGGAAGGGAGGGCGCGGGAAGGGAGGGCGCGGGAGGGGAGCGCGCATGGCCCGCGGCCCCGCGGGAGCTGCGGCGCCCGCAAGCACCGGGCGCGGGATCGCGTTGGCTTGGCATGGAGGCCGCCACCGAGCCTGCCCCGGCCCCCGCCGCGACGCTCTCGGCGCCCCGCGACGTCGTCCTGATCCTGTCCTACACGTCCTGGAGCGGGGCGGTCCGGCGCGCCCACATCCACTCCGAGGATCGGCTCACCCTGCACCTGCTCGGTTCCGAGCGCGTCGGGCGCCTGCTGGTCTGCAACCCGTTCCGCTCGGCGCCGGCCAAGCTCGCACGCTCCGCGCTGGGCCCCCGCGACGCCCCCTTCCCCGCCTCGGCCACCCGGCGCCTGCACGAGCCCCTGAGGCTGCGGCGCAGCGACCCGACCGCGATCGCCGCCGTCGAGCGGTCGTGCCTGGCCTACGAGCGCGGCGTCCGCCGCGCCGCCGCGGGCCTCGGCATGGAGCGGCCGGCGGTGATCGTCGTGCACCCGCTGATCGCCGGCTTCGCCCGCTTCGACTGGGCCGGCACCGTGACCCACTACGCCTTCGACGACATGGCGGCCTGGGCTCCGCTCGCACCCTGGCAGCCGAGCATCGACGCGTCGTTCGAGCGCCTGCGGGCGGCTGGGCACCGGGTCGTCGGCGTCACGCCCGCCGCGCTCGGGCGAGTCGGCGGCCGCGGACCGACCGAGTTGATCCCGAACGGGATCGAGCCCGCCGAGTGGCTCGCGCCGGGTCCCGCTCCGAAGTGGTTTGAGGCGCTGCCCTCGCCGCGCCTCCTGTACGTCGGGACCCTGGACGAGCGCGTCGACGTCGAGCAGGTCCGGGCGGTCGCCGAGGCCTTCCCGGAGGCCTCCGTCGTACTGGCCGGCCAGTGCCCCGACCCCGACCACTACAAGGCGCTCGACCTAACCCTCAACGTTAGCTTGAGGCCACCCGTCCCGCGAGGGCAGCTGCCGGGGCTCGTCGCGGCCGCCGACGTGGGCCTGATCCCGCACTCACGAACCCCCCTGACCGAGGCCATGAGCCCCCTGAAGCTGTACGAGTACCTCGCCGCCGGGCTTCCCGTGGCCGCCGCCGACCTGCCGGGCGTGACCGGCGTCTGGCCGGAGCGCTGCGAACTGGCCGAGGGGGCTCGCGACTTCCCGGCGGCGGTCGAGCGCGCACTCGCACTGGGCCGCGCCGCACCCGGCGAGAGGCGCGCTTTCATCGCTCAAAACGGCTGGAATTCCCGCTTTGAGCGGCTTTTGCACGTCGCTCTGGCCGATTGACCGGACTTCGCGCAAGCTCGCGCGCCGGCGACACGTTGCTTTTCCCTGAGCGACACCGGGCGCTCGCTTCAAGCATGGCCATTCCACTCCGATACAGCGTCGCGGCCCTTCTGGTCATCCTGCTGGCGACGTCCGCCGCCGTGCAGGCGCCGCGCGCGAGCGCCGCCGTCAGCTGCCCCAACCCCAACCCGGTCGTCAACGAGAACAACTGCAAGGGGCCCGGGACGTCGGCGTGGGAGATCCCGGACTACGACCCCGACCTCGGCGGCTTCACCACCAAGCCGAGCATCAACGTCGGCCAGAGCGCCGTCCTGAAGATCGGCCGCAACGCCCCGACCTTCCCGTCGAAGACCGTCGACATCGCGGTCTACCGGATGGGCTACTACGGCGGCGCCGGCGGCCGCCTGGTGAACACGGGCTCGGCGACGGTCAACAACGACTACACGTGCGGCGCGATGGATGCCACCACCGGCAAGGTCGACTGCGGCAACTGGCAGCCGACCTACACGATCCCATCGTCGGCGCTGACCACGTCGGGCGTCTACCTCGTCACGCTCACGGTCGGGACCCAGCAGAACCAGGTCGTGTTCGTCGTGCGCGACGACAACCGCGCCACCCCCTCGAAGCTGCTCGACGTCCTCCCCACCGCCACCTACCAGGCCTACAACACCTTCGGCGGTAAGTCGCTGTACTTCGGGACGCTCGGCGGCAACACCGTCTCGGGGACCGGCCGCGCGGTCAAGGTCTCGTTCAACCGCCCGCTGGCGCAGGCGGGCGCCTCCCAGAACTGGCTCTTCGGGCCCGACCTCAACCTGCTCTCCTGGCTCGAGCAGCAGGGCTACGACGTCTCCTACAGCGACAGCACCGCGGTCCAGGCCGACCCCAGCAAGCTGCTCCAGCACGACGCGCTCGTCGTCTCGGGGCACTCCGAGTACTGGTCGCTCGAGGAGTTCAACGGCTTCAAGGCCGCGCGCGACGCCGGCGTCAACATCGCCTCGTTCAGCGGCAACACCGCCTACTGGAAGGTCCGCTACGAGGACGGCGGCCAGACGCTGGTCTGTTACAAGACCGTCGAGGGCGGCGGCTCGGGCGCTTCGGGCCAGATCAGCGCCAACGACTGGGGGCCGGACGGCATCGAGGGCACCGCCGACGACGCGCTCGGCGCCGACGGGCGGGCGGGAACAGCCGACGACAATCCGCAGAACTCCACCACGACGTTCCGTGACAACGGCGCGCCGCCGGGCGATCCGTCCGCGCCGACCGGCGGCCGCGTCGGCCCTGACATGCCCGAGAACCAGCTCTTCGGGAGCATGTACGTGGGCGACAACGACGCGCGCTTCTTCCCGGTCACCGTCCCGCCCGCGAACGCCAACGACGAGTTCGCCGGCGACCGCCTGTGGCGCAACACGGGCATCTCGGCCAACACCACCACGAACATCGGGACCAGCTACGTGGGCTGGGAGTGGGACACGATCCCGACCCAGGCCCAGTACGTCTCACGTGAGCCTTCCGGGGTCAAGCGCATCAGCTCCACGAACGTCCAGGTCGCCACCGACAACAGCTGGCTGCAGGACGAGGGCCGCAACCGCGCGACCACCCCGCCGCCGGGTCAGCCGGGGACGGTCGGGGCGGTCAAGTACACCGCGCCGAGCGGCGCGCTCGTGTTCAACGCCGGGACGATGAAGTGGTCGGACGCGCTCTCGGACGACGTCGACCCGCGCATCCAACAGTTCACCTACAACCTCTTCTCCGACATGGGCGTGCAGCCCGACACGCCGGACGGCGTGACCGTCGATCCGCCGGGCTCCAACCGCGCCCCCGTCGCGAGCTTCACGCTCTCGCCGAACCCCGCACGCACCAGCCAGACGGTGACCTTCGACGGCTCGGACTCCGGTGACCCGGACGGCACGATCACCAAGTACCAGTGGGACCTCGACGGCAACGGCACCTACGAGACCGACACCGGGACGATCCCGACCGTGACGAAGACCTACTCGGCCGAGGGCTCGGTCGACGTGCGCCTGAAGGTGACCGATAACGGCGGCGCGACCGATTTCGCGGTGCGGACCGTCACGATCCTGGACAACCAGCCCCCGTCCGCCGCGTTCACCGCCAACCCCAATCCGGCCGTCATCGGCCAGACGGTGACGCTCGACGGCTCCGGATCGGCCGACCCCGACGGGACGATCGCCAGGTACGAGTGGGACCTCGACGGCAACGGCACCTACGAGACCGACGGCGGCTCCTCGCCCACGCTCACCCGCGCGTTCTCCACCACCGGAACCGTCAACATCGGCTTGAGGGTGACCGACAACGGGGGCAAGACGGCGACCACCACCTCGCCACTGACCGTCAACGCCGGCGGCACGAGCAACTACGGCGACGCGGTGCTCGACACCCCGGGGCTGATCGACTACTGGCGCATGGGCGAGGCGTCGGGCCCGACGCTCGCGGACAGCGTCGGCGGAAACCCGGCCACCACCCAGGGCGGCGTCACCCTCGGCGTGCCCGGCGGGCCCGCCGGCGACACGAACACGGCCGCGCGCTTCGACGGCTCCAACGGCTGCGCGACGACCAACCTCAACCTCACGAACACGCGGCAGCTGACGGTCGAGTTCTGGCTCAAGTGGACGTTCGCCAACGACGACCGGCTGGCGATGGAGTTCACGCCGAGCTACCACGACTTCGACGGCGGCTTCCTCATCGATCCCAACGCGCCGCAGCTCGGCGGCCAGTTCGCCGTCGGCATCGGCCGCAACGCGTCGCGCAACACGGCCTACTTCAACCGCCCGACGCCCGACGTCTGGCACCACTACGCGTTCGTGCTCGACACCTCGCGCGCCGGCCGCGCAGCAGATCACGCCCTACATCGACGGCCAGGCCGTGAGCTACACCAAGCTCGACAGCGGCACAGGTGCCGGGCCGTTCGCGAACAACACGCTCTACATCATGTCGCGCGCGTGCCAGGCGCTGTTCGGGAACGGCGACCTGGACGAGCTCGCGATCTACAACGGCGCGCTGAGCGCGAGCACGATCGCCGAGCACGCCGCCAGCTACGGCACCAACCGGCGCCCGATCGCGAGCTTCACCGCGACGCCGAACCCGGTCAAGCCCAACCAGACTGTCACCTTCAACGCCTCCGGCTCGAGCGACCCCGACGGCTCGCTCGTCAAGTACGAGTGGGACCTCGACGGCAACGGCACGTACGAGACGAACACCGGCACCACGCCCACGGCGACCAAGAGCTACGCCAACGAGGGCCCGGTGGACGTCCACCTGCGCGTGACCGACAACCAGACGGGGACCGACGTCGCCACCAAGACCGTGACCGTCATCTCCAACCAGACGCCAACGGCCTCCTTCAGCGCCTCTCCCAACCCGGCCGTGCTGGGCCAGACGACGAACTTCGACGCCTCGGCCTCCAACGACCCCGACGGCACGATCGCCAGGTACGAGTGGGACCTCGACGGCAACGGCACCTACGAGACCGACACCGGCACGACCAAGACGACGTCGCGCCAGTACACGACTACCGGGACCACGAACGTCGGGCTGCGCGTCACCGACAACAGCGGCGCAACGGCGACGAGCACGATCCCGGTGACCCTCAACGCCTTCGGCGTCTCGAACTACGGCGACACCGTGCTCGACACGCCGGGCCTGGTCCACTACTGGCGCCTGGGCGAATCCTCCGGCACCACGCTGGCCGACAGTGCTGGCTCGAATCCGGCGACGGCGCAGGGCGGGGTGACGCTGGGCGTCCCCGGCGGTCCCGCGGGTGACCCGAACACCGCGGCCCGCTTCGACGCCGCGAACGACTGCGCGAGCGCGTCGAATGTCGACCTGTCCGGCACCAACCGCGTGACGGTCGAGTTCTGGCTGCGCTGGAACGCGTTCGCGGGCGACGACCGCCTGGCGATGGAGTTCACGCCGAACTTCAACAACAACGCGGGCGGCTTTCTGATCGATCCCAACGCGCCCCAGAACGGCGGCAGCTTCGGCGCCGGCATCGACACCGACGCCGGGCGCAACAACGTGTTCTTCGCGCGCCCGTCGGCGGCCCAGTGGCACCACTACGCGTTCGTCTTCGACCGCACGCAGCCCGCGGCGCAGCAGATCACGCCCTACGTCGACGGCCAGCCCGTGGCCTACTCCAAGCTCGACAGCGGCGCCGGCACCGGCAACTTCGCGAACTCGACGCTCTACTTCATGTCGCGCGCGTGCTCGGCGCTGTTCGGCGGCGGCGACCTCGACGACGTCGCGATCTACGACCGCGCGCTGAGCGCCTCGACGATCGCCGAGCACTTCGGCAGCTACGGCACCAACCGCCGGCCCGCCGCGACCTTCACGGTCTCGCCGAGCGCGCCCAAGCCCAACCAGACCGTCACCTACGACGCATCGGCGTCGAGTGATCCCGACGGGACGATCGTCAAGTACGAGTGGGACCTCGACGGCAACGGCACCTACGAGACGGATACCGGCACGACGCCGCGCGCGACCACGAGCTACGCGACCCCGCAGAACGTCGACGTGCACCTGCGCGTGTACGACAACAGCAACGGCACCGACGTGGCGACGCGCAGCGTCTCGATCGGGAACGCGCCACCCAGCGCCGCGTTCACGATCAGCGACAACCCGGCGGTGATCGGGCGGACCGTGACCTTCAACGCCTCGGGCTCGAGCGACCCCGACGGCACGATCGCCAGGTACGAGTGGGACCTCGACGGCAACGGCACCTACGAGACCGACACCGGCACGACACCGACTGCGACCAGGGCCTACACGACCGCCGGAAACGTGACGGTCGGCCTGCGGGTGACCGACGACGACGGCGCACCGGCGACGGTGACGCACGCCCTCAGCGTGGTGCCGGCGCAGCAGCCGCCCACGGCGTCGTTCACGGCGTCGCCGAACCCGGCGTCCAGCGGGCAGACGGTCAGCTTCGACGCCTCCGCCTCGCGTGACCCCGACGGCGCGATCGCCAAGTACGAGTGGGACCTCGACGGCAACGGGACCTACGAGACCGACACCGGCACGACGCCGACCGCGACCAGGGCCTACACGTCCGTGGGCGAGGTGCCGGTCGGCCTGCGGGTGACCGACGGCGACGGCATGACCGGCACCACCACCGTGCCCGTGTACGTAAACGGCACCGGGACCACGTACTCGCAGAAGGTGCTCGCCACCGGCGGCCTCGCGCACTACTGGCGCATGGGCGACACGGGCGGCTCGACGCTGGCCGACAGCAAGGGCGCAAGCCCGGCGACGCTGTCGGGCGGGGCCACGCAGGGCGCCCCGGGCGCCGTCGCCGGCGACTCCGACGCCGCGGTCAGCTTCGACGGCGTCGACGACTCGGCAGCGGCCGACGTGAACCTCTCCAACACCAGCCAGCTCACGGTCGAGTTCTGGCTCAAGTGGAACGCGTTCGCCAACGACGACGACCTCGCGCTCGAGTTCACGCCCAACTACAACGACGGCCCGGGCGGCTTCCTCGTCGACCCGAACTCGCCGGAGAACGGCGGCGCGTTCACGCTCGGCCTCGGGCAGGGCGCGTCGCGCAACACCGCCTCGTTCACGCGGCCCAGCGCGGGCCAGTGGCACCACTACGCGCTCGTGTTCGACTCCACGGCGCCCGCGGGACAGCAGATCACGCCATACGTCGACGGCCAGCCCGTCGCCTTCAGCAAGAGCGCGAACGGCATCGGAGCCGGACCGTTCGCCAACTCGCGCCTGTACTTCATGTCGCGCGGCGGGACGGCGCTGTCCCCGTCGGGGACGACCCTGTTCGGCGCCGGCACGATGGACGAGCTCGCCGTCTACGACCGCGTGCTGTCGGCCGCGGAGGTCTCGTCGCAGTACAACTCGACGCTCAACAACCCGCCGAACGCCTCCTTCACCGCCTCGCCCAACCCGGCGACGCCCGGGCAGAGCGTGAGCTTCAACGGCTCGGGCTCGACCGACTCGGACGGCACGCTCGCGAAGTACGAGTGGGACCTCGACGGCAACGGCAGCTATGAGGCCGACACCGGCACCACGCCGACGACGTCGACCACCTACGCGACCTCGGGCAACCGGACGGTCGGCCTGCGGGTCACCGACGACAAGGGGGCGACCAGCACTACGACGAAGACCGTCGTGGTCAACCAGGCGCCCGCGGCCTCATTCACGGCCTCTCCGAACCCGGTCGTCAGCGGCCAGGCCGTGAGCTTCAACGGCTCGGGCTCGACCGACTCCGACGGCACGATCGCCAAGTACGAGTGGGACCTCGACGGCAACGGCAGCTACGAGACCAACACCGGGACGACGGCGACGACGTCTACCACCTACGCGACGCCGGGTAATCGGACGGTCGGCCTGCGCATCACCGACGACGACGGCGCGACGGCGACCACCACGCGCACCGTGACGGTCACCAACCGCGCGCCGACGGCGTCCTTCACCGTCTCGCCGAGCCCCGCGGCCACGCGCCAGACGGTGACCTTCAACGGCTCGGGCTCGAGCGACCCGGACGGCACGATCGCCAAGTACGAGTGGGACCTCGACGGCAACGGCACCTACGAGACGAACACAGGCACGACCTCCAGCGCCACGAAGGTGTTTGACACCCCGGCCACCTACACGATCGGGCTGCGGGTGACCGACAGCAACGCCGCAACGGCCACCACCACGCGCTCGCTGACGGTCAACAGCGCCTACGCCACGGCGGTGCTCAGTACGGCCGGGATCCGCGGCTACTGGCGCCTGGCCGACACGGGCACGACCGCGGCCGACTCCTCCACGTCCGGGAACACGGGCAGCTACGTCAACGGCCCGACCGTTACCACTCCCTTGATCGCCGGCGAGCAGAACAACTCGCGCCTCTTCGACGGCTCCAACGACTACGTCAACCTCTCTCCGTCGCCGTTCGGCACCCCGACGCAGTTCAGCGCCGAGGCCTGGGTGCGCACCAGCGCGACGAAGTCGTCGGGCAGATACCACTTCCTGGTGACCGACTCGAGCTTCGACCTCAGCAACGGCTTCTCGCTGGCGATCGACTCCTCGAACCGCCCCCTGTTCTTCGTGGGCAGGGCGAACACCGGGGCCCAGGCAACGAGCTCGGTGGCTGTCTCGCCCAACACCACGCATCACATCGTCGGGACCTACGACGGAAGCCGCATTCGCGTCTATATAGACGGGGTCGAGCGCGCGAACCGTGTCTACAACGGCGGGGTGATCTACGCCGGAGCCCGTGACCTCTACCTCGGGCGCGCCTTTGCGACCTCGACCAACTACCTCAACGGCACGCTCGACGAGGTCGCGCTCTACAACCAGGCGCTCCCGGCGGCGACCGTCCTCGCGCACTACAACGCCGGCACGTAGCGGCGCGCCCGTCGCCGCGGGCGCTCGCGCGAGTTGATCTACTGCCGCGCATGCCCGAGGGCGACCAGACGCGCACGGAGCGCGGCGACCTGGCGGAGGTGCTCGAGCGCCGCGCCCTGACGCGCGACGAGGCGCGCCCCGACGCGGTCGAGCGCCGCCACGCGGCCGGCGGACGCACGGCTCGGGAGAACATCGAGGACCTGGTGGACCGCGGCTCGTTCGTGGAGTACGGCCGCTTCGCGATCGCGGCCCAGCGCGGCCGCCGCGACCTGGAGGACCTGATCGCGCGCACGCCGGCCGACGGCCTCGTGGCCGGAACGGCGCGCGTCAACGGAGAGCTGTTCGGTGAGCGCGCCGCGTGCGCGGTGCTCTCCTACGACTACACGGTGCTGGCCGGCACGCAGGGCGTGCTCGGCCACCGCAAGAAGGACCGGCTGTTCGAGCTGATCGAGCGCATGCGCCTGCCGACCGTGTTCTTCGCCGAGGGCGGCGGCGGGCGCCCGGGCGACGTCGATTACCCGGTGGTCTCGGCGCTCGACACGCGCGCGTTCGCCCTGTGGGCGCACCTGTCGGGCCTCGTGCCGCGGATCGCCGTCGTCGCCGGGCGCTGCTTCGCCGGCAACGCGGTGATCGCCGGGTGCTCGGACCTGATCGTGGCGACCGCGAACGTCTCGCTCGGGATGGGCGGCCCGGCGATGATCGAGGGCGGCGGGCTCGGCCGCGTGGACCCCGACGACGTCGGCCCGCTGGACATGCAGACCTCCAACGGCGTGATCGACGTCGCCGTCGCCGACGAGCGCGAGGCGGTCGCCGTCACCAAGCGGCTGCTCGCCTACTTCCAGGGCGCCACGCCGCCCGGTACCGCGCCCGATCAGGAGCGCCTGCGCGAGGTCGTGCCCGAGCGCCAGCGCCGCGCCTACGACCCCGGCCCGATCGTCGAGACCCTCGCCGACGAGGGCTCGGTCACCTTCCTGCGGGAGCGCTACGCCCCGGAGATGGTCACGGCGCTGGCCCGCATCGAGGGGCGGGCGCTCGGCTTCATCGCCAACGACACCCGCCACATGGCCGGGGCGATCACCAGCGACGCGGCCGACAAGGCGTCGCGCTTCATGCAGCTCTGCGACGCCTTCGGGCTGCCCGTCGTGTCGCTGGTCGACACGCCGGGCATGATGGTCGGGCCCAAGGCCGAGCAGACGGCGCTCGTGCGCCACACGTGCCGTCTACTGGTGACGGGCGCGGCGCTGAGCGTCCCGTTCGTCGCGGTCGTCCTGCGCCGCGGCTACGGCCTCGGCGCGCAGGCGATGGTGGCCGGCAGCCTGCACGAGCCGCTGCTCACGGTCGCCTGGCCGACGGCGCACCTCGGCCCCATGGGCCTCGAGGGCGCCGTCAGGCTCGGCTTCCGCAAGGAGCTCGAGGCGATCGCGGATGAGACGGAGCGCGAGCAGCGCGTACGCGACCTCACCGCCGCCGCCGAGCGCAACGCCGCGGCGCTGAACGCGGCGACGCTGTTCGAGCTCGACGACGTGATCGATCCGGCCGAGACGCGCGGTTTGATCGCCTCGACACTGCAGGCGGCCCGCCTCGAGACCGAGCCGGCCCGCGGGCACCGCTTCATCGACACCTGGTAGCGGAGCTCAGTCCGCGAACTCGGCCGGGCGCTTCTCGAGGAAGGCGGACACGGCCTCCGCGACCGCAGGCGAGTGGATCGCCATGATCTGCTGGCGGTCCTCGTACTCGATCGCGGCGCGCAAAGAAGGAAGCTCGAGCGCCGTCCACATGCCCTGCTTGGTCAGGCGCACCCCCCACGGCGAGAGCGCGGCGATCTCACCGGCGGCCTCTAGCGCGCGGTCGACCACCGCGCCGTCATCGGCCGTCCCGGCCGTCAGGCCGATGCGCTCGGCCTCCTCGGCGTCGACGCGGCGCATGGTCAGCATCAGCTCGTGCGCCCGCGAGGCGCCGACCAGATGCGGCAGCAGCCAGCTCAGCCCCATGTCGCAGTTGGACACGCCGATGTTGAGGAACGCGGCGCGGAACACCGCGCTGCGCGCGGCGAAGCGGATGTCGCTGCCCAGCGCGAGCGACAGCCCGAAGCCGGCCGCCGGCCCGTTCACAGCGGCGATCACCGGCTGCGGCGTGTCGCGCAGTCGCAGGATCAGCCGCGACATGTGCTCCTGGCGGCCGAGCGAGTCGCGTGTGGCGTCCGAGCCGTCGTTGCCCGGGGCTTCGCCGTAGCCGCCCAGATCCACGCCGGCGCAGAAGCCCCGCCCCGCCCCCGTCAGGACCACCGCGCGGCACGACCGGTCGAGGCGGATGTCCGCGAGCGCAGCGTGGAGCGCCTCGCACAGCTCGGCGTTCATCGCGTTGAGCCGGTCCGGACGGTTGAGGGTGAGAACGCGGACGTGCCGCGCGGGGCGCTCGCTGAGAAGCGCGTCGCTCAAGCTACGCGCGCGGCGGGCGCCGGCGGTGGCTCGAGGCTTGCGAGCAGCGCCCTGCGGTCGAACTTGCCGTTGGCGTTGAGCGGCAGCTCCTCCAGCAACAGCACCCTGCGCGGGACCATGTACTCGGGCAGGCGGGCAGCCAGCGCGGCGCGCAGGGTCTCGACGTCGACGTCGAGGTCGCCGAGGAAGGCCACGATGCCGCCCGCGCCGCTCGCCGTGACCGGCCAGCCCACGGCGATCGCCGCGTCGATGCCCGACTCCTCGCGCAGCGCCGCCTCGATCTCGCCGAGCTCGACGCGGTGCCCGAGGACCTTGATCTGGTGGTCGACGCGGCCGAGGTAGGCGAGCGGGCCGCCGTTGCTCGGGCGCCGCACGCGGTCGCCGGTGCGGTAGTGGACGGCGTCGCGGCCCGGCGGCACCACGAAGGCGGCGGCGGTGCGCTCGGGGTCGTGCCAGTAGCCCGGCGTCACCTGCGGACCGGCGACGAGCAGCTCGCCGTCCCCGCCCGGGGCGACCTCGCGCAGGTGCTCGTCGACGACCAGCGCGCTCATGTCGCCGAGCGGCTCGCCGATCGGCACGATGCCGTTGACGCTCAGCTCGCGCGGGCGATCGGGGTCGAAGGGCTGAGCGGTGCAGGCGATCGTCGCCTCGGTCGGACCGTAGAGGTTCTCCACCGTCGAATTCGGAGCGGCCGCGGCCCACTTGCGCGCGACCTCGTCGGGCAGCGGCTCGCCGCAGAACAGGCTCCAGCGCAGCGATGGATAGCTGTCGGGCTTGAGCATCCCGAGCTTGCGCATGAACGCGCCCGTGGAGGGAACCGAGAACCAGACCGTCAGGCCCGCGCGGCGGATGAAGGACCCGGGCGCCATCAGCTCGCGCTCGGACGGGCAGCACAGGCAAGCGCCGCGCTCCCAGGCGACGAACATGTCGAACACCGACAGGTCGAAGGTCAGGTCGAAGGTCTGCGAGCAGCGGTCGCGCTCGTCTATCCCGTAGCGCTCGGCGATCGTCTCGATGAAGGCGCGCACGTTTCCGTGCGTGACGCCCACGCCCTTCGGGCGGCCGGTGCTGCCCGACGTGAAGAGCAGGTAGGCGATCGCGTCGGGTGCGACCGTCACCGGCTTCAGGGCGGCGGCGCGCTCGAGCCGCTCGCCGTGGTCGTCGGGCGAGATCACCGCGGGCGGGTCCTCCATGCCCTCGAGCAGCGCATCGAGGCGGTCGCTCGCCGCTCCGTCCACGATCAGCGTCCGGCAGCCGGCGCGGACCAGCATGTCGCGGCAACGATCGGCCGGGAAGCGCGGGTTCAGCGGCACGTATCCGTGCCCGGCCAGGAGCGAGCCCAGCACCGCCGCGAAGGCCGTGCTGCTGCGCGACGCGAGCACCGCCGTGAGCGGCGGGGCGCCCGCGGGCGCCCGCGCCTGGATCGTCGCCCCCAGCGCCGCCGCGCGCTCGTGGAGCTGGCGGTAGGTGAGCTTCTGCGAGGCGACCTGAAGCGCCGGGCGCTCGCCGAAACGAGCGACCGACGCCTCGAAGCCGCTTTGCAACGTGGTGTTTCCCGCACCGGCCATCGCCTTCACGGAACGGACCGCGCACGTACGTTCTTGTGTCCCCGGACCGTTGGGTCCCACATGAGCGCAACCACCGCGACCCTCGAGCCCCGCGACGGCGGCCGGGCCGAGGGAGACGAGCCGAGCACCGCCGCGACCACTGATGCGGGAGGCCACAAAGACGCCCTGAAGGCCAAGCACGCGCACGCGGGAGTGGCGATGGCCGCCTCGGCGTTCGCGATGGCCGCCGCCTCGGGACTCCAGGCCGTGCTCTACCTCAGCTCGTTCGGGGTCAACGAACGCACTGACGGGTTCTTCGCCGCCTTCGCCCTCTACGCGACCTTCGGGATCTTCAGCCAGAGCATCCGCGTCACCTCGGCGCCGCTGCTCGTCGGCGACCGTCCCAGGCTCACGCCGAGCGAGCTCGCGGCCACGCTGCTGGCGATCTCGATCCCGGTGGCCGTGCTCACGCTCCCGCTCGCCTCGCTTTCGGCCAAGGCCCTGGCTCCCGGGCTTGACGCCCACGCGCAGGCGGTGACCGCGGATGCGCTGCGCGTACTGGGCGGCGCGATGGTGCTCCAGCTGTGGGCGGCGGGCGCGGCGACGCTGCTCGCCGTGCAGGACCGTTTCGACCACATCGCGCTCGCCTACATCGCGGGCGCGCTCGCCGGGATCGCCGTCTATCTCGGTGTCTCCTCGTCAGCCGGCGAGCTGTCGCTCGGCTGGTCGATGCTGGCGATGGCCGCCGTGACCTGCGCGCTGATGCTGTGGGGCCTGCGCGGCGGCGCCGGCGCGAGCGCCGGGACGACCAGGCGGCGCCTGTCGGCGCACGGGGTCGCGCGCTGCGTGGCCCTGGTGCTCGGAAGCACCGCGGTGTACCTCGCGTTCAACGCGCTCTACCTCGTCACCGTCGCCTTCGCGAGCCGCTACGAGGCGGGCGACGCGACCGTCCTGTCCTACGCCTACCTGTACGCCAGCTACCTGGTCGCGGGGACCGGCTTCGCGCTCGGGATGTCGCGCGTGGCCGACATGCGCCGCGGGGTGCTGGCCGACTGGCGCGAGGTCATCGCCGACACCGTGCCCGCCGGCTTCCGCTACGCGATGATGCTCGTGGCTCCCGCGCTCGCCGCGCTGATCGCCGGCGGAGCGGCGCTCATCGGCGCGCTGTTCCCGTCCAGTCTGGACGCCGCCCAGGTCGACCAGCTGCGCGTGTTCGCCGCGCTGCTGTGCCCGTGGACGGTGGCGGCGCTGCTGGTCAACCTCCTGCTGCCGGCGATGTTCGCCCTCGGGCGCGCCAGGCTGGTCAACGCGCTCGCGCTGCCGCTGGTCGTGCTCGACGTGGCGGTCACAGCGATCGGCGGCGCCCTGCTCGGCGTCGACGGCGTCGTCGCCGCCCTGTTCGTGGTCCCGTCCGCGTTCGCGGCCGTCCTGCTGGTCGCCGGCGCCGGTCGCGAGTGCGGCGGCCTCGTGCGCGAGCTGGCACGGGACGGGCTGCGCTTCGCGGGCGTGGCGGCCGCCGCCTACGGGACCGGTGCCGCCGTGGGCAGCGCCGTGCCCGGCCTGGGGGGCGCCGTGCTGGCCGTCGTCCTGGGCAGCGCGCTGTACGCCGCCGCCACCTCGCGCCTGGCGGCGCGTCAGGTGAGGCTGCTGGTGGGCGCCGTGCGCCCCGCGTCGGCATGAGCGGCGCCGCACCGGCCGCGCGGGTCGCGCGGCCCGCCATCGCCGCGCGCCGCGGAGTGCTCGCCAACGCCGACGCGCGCGCCGTCGCGGTCCTGTCGCTGCTGTTCATCGCGCTCGCCGCGCTCACCTGGCGCCGCTGGGGCGTGCCCGCCATCGACGCGGGCGCCGAGCTCACCGCGGCCGACCGCATCGCCCACGGCGCGGTGGCCTACCAGGACGTCCGCTACTTCTACGGCCCGGTCGGGGTGTACTCGCTGGCCGGCGCGTTCGAGCTGTTCGGCACGAGCTTCACGACCGTGTTCGCCTTCGGGCTGATCCAGGCGGCGGCGATCCTCGCCGCCTTCTACGCGCTCGCGCGCAGCTTCCTGCCCGCCCTCACGTCCTGCCTGGCCACGGCCGTGGTGGCCGCGATCGGCTTCTCCGGGACGTCCTACAACTTCGTGCTGCCGCACACCAACTCGGCGACGTTCGGGATCCTCTTCCTGCTCCTGATGCTGCTCGCGCTGGCGCGCGACCGGCTGGTCCTCGCCGGGCTGGCAGGCGGCGTCGTCTGCCTGACGCGTCCGGAGTACGCGGCGATCGCGGCGCTCACCTGCGCCGCCTTCCTGGTCGGCCGGTCGCGCGACCGCGGTGCGCGCGCCGCGCTGCGCGGGGTCCCGAGGCTGGCGCTCCCCGCGGTTGCGCTTGCCGGCGGCGTGCTCGCGATCTTCGCTGCGGGGGCCGGAGCCCACGTGTTGTTCTTCGAGAACCTGTGGCCCGTCGACTTCCTGCGCGTCTCGCACTTCGGCGCGCAGAAGACGTGGGCGCCGTTCGACGTCGCGAGCGTCGCCTCGACGCTCGCCCGGGCGGCGGTCTACGCCGGGCTGCTCGCAGGCCTGGTCGCGGCCTGCGTGCGCTTCGCGCGCAGCGACCGCACCGGCCCGCGGCGCGTGCTCGAGCTGTGGCCGCTGGCGGCGGTCGCCGCCGCGCTGCTCGTCCTCGCCGCCGCGTGGCGCGTGCTCGGCGTGTTCCCCGATGCCCGCTCCATGGTCCAGGAGGAGTGCCGCCACCTGCTGATCGGCATGAGCTGGCTGCCGGCGCTCGGCTTCGCCGCCGCGGTCTACGCGCTGGTGCGCTTCGTGCGCGGCGAGGGACCGCCGCTGTCGCGCTCGTGGGCATGCGATCTGGCGCTGATCGCCGCCGCCGCGGCGCTCGGCCTGCGCGCCTACGACGCCTTCACCACCGAGGCGTCCTACGCGCCCTACTACGCGCCCCCGCTCGTGCTGCTGCTCGCGCTCCTGCACCAGCGCCTGGCCGACCGCTGGCCGGCCGCGCGCCCGGCCGTGCTCGGAGCGCTGGGCGCCGTGGCGCTCGGGCTGGCGGCGTACGCGCTGGTCGCGCTCTACCCGGACCAGAACACGGCGGTCCACACCGCGCGCGGCACGTTCATGACCAACGCGCAGGCCGCCCAGGCGCTGCAGCCGACGCTCGACTTCGTGCGCCGCGACACCAGGCCCGGCGAGCCGATCCTCGCGCTGCCCGCCGACGGAGGCCTCCCCTTCATGAGCGACCGCGCGCCCGCGCTCTACGACGTGATGTTCCTGCCGGGGCTGCTCGACTCGGTGGCCGACGAGCGCGGCGCGGTGGCGCGCCTGCGGCGCGAGGGCGTGCCGGTCGCTGTTGTCGGCCGGCACAGCTTCCAGGGCTACAGCGCGCGCTCGTTCGGGGTCGACTACAACCGCCTGCTGGCCGCCTACATCCGGCGTGACGGGCCGCCCGTCGCACGCTTCGGCGGGTCGGCACCGCCGCAGGGCGGCACCAACCCGGCGCGCGCGTACAGCGTCTACCGACTGGGGCCCTGAGCGGGCCGCAAGCCTTCCACCCAGCCCGGCGTTACTTGACCGTGGACAACGGCCATCACAACGGCAACGGCCTCGGAGCCGAGCACGTCCGCGGCCTGATCGAGGCCTCCTGCGCGGACCGGCTGGCGGCCGCCGGCATCGCTCCGGGGCAGCTGACGGACGCCCTCGACCTCCGCAGCGCGGGGGTGATGGACTCGCTCGGCTTCCTCGAGCTCGTGGTGGATCTCGAGCGCGAGCTCGGCATCGAGCTCGACTTCGAGACGCTCGACCCCGAGCAGCTCACCACCGTCGGACCGCTCACCCGCCACGTCGCGGCCCAGGCGTCCGCCGGCGCCCTGCGGGAGGCGGTGTGAGGCACGAGCCCACGCTCGCCGGCGCGCGCCGGCGGCTCCTCGCCCTGCTCGCGCTCCACGGCCCGGGCGCCGAGGGCACGCGCGTGCGCCTGCACCGGATGCGCGGGGTCAAGATCGGCGAGGGCTGCTTCATCGGCACCGCGGTGATGATCGAGACCGCGTACCCGCACCTGGTCGAGATCGGCAACGGCGTGGACATCGGCATGCGGACCACGATCGTCGCCCACCAGCAGGGTGAGCGCGCCGACGAGGACCGCGCCTCGGTGCGCATCGAGGACGATGTCTTCATCGGCCCGGGCAGCATCATCCTGCCCCACGTGACCGTCGGCCGCGGCGCGGTCGTGACCGCCGGCAGCGTGGTCACGACCTCGGTCCCGCCGCTGACGATGGTGCAGGGCAACCCGGCGGTGCCGGTCGCACGCTGCGGGGTGCCATTGGGCCGCACAACCGAGCTGCGCCGGTTCTACAGCCGGCTGCGACCACTGACGCGCGCGTGAGCGCCAAGCGCGTCGGCGTCGTCGGCCCCGACGCCCAGCGCCGGCCGCGGCTGCTGGCCGCGCTCGAGCGCGCCTTCCCGGTGGTCTTCGAGCAGCGCGCCGCGGGGGAGCTGCGCGGGCTCGACGCGCTGATCTCCTTCGGCGCGATGGAGCCCTGCGGAGCAGGCGGGCGCCGCGGGCCTGCCCGCGCTCGCCGTGCTCGCCCCGGAGCCGGCTTCGGCCGGCTCGGCCGGCCTGGTCTCGCTCGCGGCGACGCCCGAGCTCGATCGGCGCCTGCGCGGACGTACGCTGCGCGACGACCGCATCGGCGCGCCGGCGGCGCCCGCCGGCGTCGAGTCCGGCTCCGTCCTCGCGACCCACGGCGGCGAGGCGGTGTGGATCAGGTCGGGATCGCTCGACGTCGCAGCCGCCGCGCCGCTCGAGCTCGGCGAGCGCGAGGCGCTGCGCGAGCGGCTGGCGAGCGGGCGTTGCATGGCGCTGCTGCCGATCGTGCACCTCCTGCGCGCGGTCACGGCCGAGATCGCCTGGCGCCCTCCGCCGGCGCGCGCCGCGCTGCTGCTCGACGACCCCAACCTGCACTGGCCGTCCTACGGCTTCGCCGACCTGTCGCGTGTCGCTCGCCACGCGCGCACGCACGGCTACCACCTCGCGCTGGCGACCATCCCGCTCGACGCCCGCTTCGCGCATCCGTCGGCCGTGAAGCTGCTGCGCTCCAGCCCGGACGCGCTCTCGCTGCTCGTGCACGGCAACGACCACACGGCGCGCGAGCTCGGGCGGCCGGCGAACGAGCGCGAGGCGATCGCCGTCGCCGCTCAGGCGCTGCGCAGGATCGCCGCGTTCGAGCGGCGCTCCGGCCTGGCCGTGGACCGTGTCATGGCGCCGCCGCACGAGTCGTGCTCGCACGCGACGGTGCGCGGCCTGCTGGCCTGCGGCTTCGAGGCGATCTCGATGACCAGGCCGAATCCATGGCTTCGCGGGCCGGGCTCGTCATGGCTCGCCAGCCCGCCGGGGGACGGGCCGCTCACCGGGTGGCGGCCGGCCGGCATCGTCGCCGGCGGCCTGCCTGTCGTGCTGCGCACGCCGCTGACCGAGCGCGACGAGACGGAGCTCGTGCTGCGCGCGTTCCTCGACCAGCCGCTCGTTCTCTACGGCCACCACGGCGACCTGGCTGGGGGATTGACGGTGCTCGAGGAGGCGGCCGCAGCGGTCGACGACCTGTCGGCACCGCGCTGGTGCTCGCTCGCGCAGATCGCGCGGACCGGCTTCCAGACCCGCCGCGAGGGCGCGCTGCTGCGGGTGCAGCTGCTCGCGCGGCGCGCTCGGCTAGACGTTCCCGAGGGGGTCGAGGAGGTTGCGGTCGAGCTGGCGCCGGAGCACGGCCGGCTCGAGGACGAGACGCTCGTCGCCGCGGCGGCGACGCGCCCGCTCGCCGAGGCCTTCGCGGTTCGCGGCGGCGAGACGCTCGACCTGCAACTGAGGCGCCGGCGCGCCGTGGACCCGCACGCCCTGAGCGATCCAGGCGTGCGGCCGCTCGCGCTGGCGCGGCGGGTCGCCGGCGAATGCCGCGACCGCACGCTGCCGCTGCTCGGCCGCGGCCGCCAAGCGATCCGCCGCTAGACCTTCCGAAATCGCATCGCGGCCCGGCCGAGCGCCGCGCGGTGGCCCTAAGCGCTCGCCGCGGCGAGCAGGCCGGCACGGCTCATGTAGTCCTCGAGCGCGTCGCGCCAGTCGCGCAGCGGCGTGAGCCCCAGCGCGTCGGCGCGCGGGCGGGCGAGGACGCCGTTGAGCGGCCGCCGGGCGCCGCCGGGAGGGCGCTCGGTGACGGCGGCGGCGACCTCGATCTCGTCCAGGCCGGCGAGCTCCATGATCGCCACGGTGAACTCGTGCCACGAGCAGCTCTCCGAAGCGGTGAGGTGCACGATGCCCTCGGTTTCCGCCTCGATCGCCTCGACCAGCGCCGCCGCGAGATCCGCCGTGAACGTGGGGCTCAGCCGCTGGTCGGCGACCATCTGCAGCGAGCCCTGCTCGCGCGCACGGGCGAGCATGCGGGTCACGAAGTTGCCGCCCTTGGAAACGCTCCCGTGCAGCCCGTACAGACCGGCCGCGCGCACCACCAGCGCCTGTGGCGCGTAGGCGAGCGCCATGTGCTCGCCGGCCAGCTTGGAGATCGCGTAGACGCTCTCGGGCGAGGGGACGTCGCGTTCGGCGTAGGCGAAGTCGCGTGCCCCGTCGAACACGTAGTTGGTGCTGAGGTGCACCAGGCGCGTGCCGTGCTGCGCGCACAGCTCCGCCATCTCCTTGACCGCGACGGCGTTCACCTCGAACGAGCGCTCGCCCTCCCGCTCGCACTGCTCGACGTTGTGGAAGGCCGCGCAGTTGATCAGCACCCGCGGGCCCAGGTCATCGAACGCCCGCCGCAGGGCGCCGGCGTCGGTCACGTCGAGCTCCGCGTGCGAGCGCACCGCGAGCTCGCAGCGGTCGGCGAGCAGGAGCTCGAGGTCCGACCCGAGCTGGCCCGAGCCGCCGGTGACCAGGATCGATCCCAGCCCGCTCACAGGACCGACCCGAACTGCTCGATGCGGGGACTCACCTCCTGGAGCAGCTCGAGCCAGCGGATGTTGTAGTGGCGCGGATCGGTGAGCAGCGAGCGATCGATGGGGTCGATCCGGGCGAGCAGGTCGGCCACCGCCTCGACCACCGAGCGGCTCGGGATGAAGCCGATGCGGCTCGAGAGCTTCGCGTTCGAGCACTCGTAGTCGCGGGTCAGCGCGGGGGCCTCCATCTCCGTCAGCTCGACCGTCCGCCCGAGCAGCTGCACCGAGCCGGCGACGAGCATCGCCAGCTCGCGAATCTGGTAGTTGGAGTGCATGACGTTGAAGATCTCTCCCCCCACGAGCTCGTCCGGCGCCTCCATGACGGCGATCATCGCGTCGGCGCAGTCGCGCACGTCGACCAGCGGGCGCCACATCCAGCCGCCGCCGTGCAGCAGCAGGCGGCCGTTGACGAGCGCGTCCTTGACGAACGTGTTGACCACGAGGTCGAAGCGCATGCGCGGGCTGTGGCCGTACACCGTGCCGTTGCGCAGGATCACCGGGCCGAGCCCGTCGGCGCGGAGCTCGAGCAGCCGCTCCTCGGCGTAGCGCTTGGAGGTCGCGTAGGCCCCGACCGGGGAGACGGGCGCGCGCTCGTCGTGCATGCCCGGGGGCAGCCCGTCGTAGAGCGAGCACGACGACGCGAACACCAGCCGCTCGACCTCGCGCTCCAGGCACGCGCGACCCAACGCCTCGGTCGCCACGGCGTTCATCTGCCAGTTGGCCTCGGGGTCGTACTCCGCCGTCGGGTCGTTGGAGAGGCCCGCGAGGTGGATCACAGCATCGACCCCGTCCAGCGCCGTGGCCGGCATGTCGCGCACGTCGGCGTCGACGAGCTCGATCCGGTCCAGGCATGCCTCGAGCGGCCGCTTGCCCCAGTAGAGGCGGTCCAGCACGCGCACCCCGTAGCCGCGCGCGAGCAGCTTGCCCACCAGCACCGAGCCGATGTAGCCGCCGCCGCCGGTGACCAGCACCAGGCGCCCGGGCTCGGGTGCCTGCTCGGCCAATCCGTTGCCGCGGGTGTCGCGGCCCGGGAGCTCTGTGCTCCGCTTGTCGTTCTCCATGTCGACCTCCGTTGTCATGTTCAGCTCCTGATGGGCGCCGGGCTCGGCTCGGCGGTCTGGGTGGGCATCGGACGGGGGCTGCGGCGCGTCGCGAGCACGCGCTTGAGCCGCAGGGCCCGTTTCTCGACCAGGTACCAGGACCCCAGCGCGAGGAAGTAGGTGGTGGGCAGAGCGATCGCGATCACCACGAGCGCGGAGGGCGGGTCGCCTCCCCACGCGTGCACGATCGACTGCTGCACCGGGAAGGCCGCCAGGTAGAGGCCGTAGGAGACGTCGGCGTGACGCGTCAGCCGCCGTACCCCGGGCCACGACCGGTAGGCCAGGAAGAGCACCATGTACGGGATCGTCAGCAGCAGCGCGACGCGCTCGAGCGAAGTTCCGAGCGAGAGCACGAACAGCGCCAGCGCGAGCGCCGCGAGGTCGGCCCGAAGCACGATCCGCGCCCGGTGCACGTAGAACAGCGCCGAGACGGCGAACAGCGCCAGCAGGTGTGCGGACTCACCCTGACCGCCGCGCACGAACTCGAGCCCGTGGCCGATCACCGGCAGGTCGGTGACCCCGGCCGGGGCGACCGAGAGCGCGAACAGGCCGATGACCAGGGCGGGCAGGCCGCCGGTCATCAGCCCCACGATTCCGACGAGCGCGACCATCGCGTAGGCCTGCACCTCGATCGGCAGCGTCCACAGCGAGAGGTTCACCGCGCTCTTCGCGTTGGTGCCGAACACGCCGGGCAGGTCGAGCGCGATGTGGTGCAGCGTCCCGCCCGAGACGACCGCGAGCAGGTTGTCGATGGGGTAGGTGAAAGTGCTCGAGACGCTGAAGTAGCTCCCGGGCGTGAGGGCCGTTACCGCCGGTCCGAGCACGAAGGCGCAGACCAGCACGCACAGGGCCAGCGCCGGGACGATGCGCAGCGCGCGCTTCACCAGGAAGGGGCGGAGCCGCGGCTGGGAGAGCCAGCTGCGCGCCACCAGGAAGCCGCTGATCGCGAAGAAGATCTCCACGCCGAGCGTCCCCAGCGGCCAGTCGCCGACGCGCGGCTCGGCACCGCCCACCACCACGAAGGAGTGGGAGACGAGCACCAGCGCCGCCGCCGCGAGGCGGAGAACGTCGAAGCTGTTGTCCCGGTCGCGGGCTCGATCTGCAAGGGTCAAGCGCGTGATCGCCTCCCTTGAGGGAACGAGCGGCGGCGCCGGCAACTTGCAGTAGGCTCGCGCCCGTGGAACGGCTCGACACCCGCCTCGAGGGACCAGTTCTCGTGCGCCCGACGGTCCATGGTGACCAGCGCGGCTTCTTCCACGAGAGCTATCGCCGGAACGACTTCGCGAAGCTCGGCATCGAGGAGGAGTTCGTGCAGGACAACCATTCGCGCTCCACGCGCGGGATCGTTCGCGGAATGCACTTCCAGGTCGGTGCAGGCATGGCCAAGCTCGTGCGCTGCGCACGCGGCGCGATCCTCGACGTGGTGGTGGACCTGCGCCGGGGGTCACCGGCGTTCGGCGAGTGGGAGGGCTTCGAGCTCGACGACGAGAACCTGCATCAGCTCTACGTCCCCGTCGGCTTCGCGCACGGCTTCTGCGTCACCGGTGACGGCGCCGACGTGATGTACAAGTGCTCGGCTTACTACGACGAGTCGATCGAGCGCGGGATCGCCTACAACGACCCCGACGTCGGCGTGGCCTGGCCGCAGGGGATCGAGCTCATCCCCTCCGCACGCGACGCGGCTGCGCCGCGCCTGAGCGAGATCGAGGACGAGCTCCCCTTCCGCTACTGACGCCGCGCTACGCCGCGCCGCGGCGTGTGACCACGACCCACACGGTACGCGCCAGGATCGTGAGGTCGAGCGGCAGCGTCCGCCGGCGGACGTACTCGAGGTCGAGCACGATCATCTCCTCATAGGTGCACTCACTCCGTCCACTCACCTGCCACAGTCCGGTGAGACCGGGCTTCACCGCAAATCGCTCGTGGTACCAGTCCGGGTAGAGCTCGACCTCGTACGGGATCACAGGTCGCGGCCCCACCAGTGACATGTCACCGCGCACGACGTTCCACAGCTGCGGCAGCTCGTCGAGGCTCCAGCCGCGCAGGAAGCGGCCCACCCTGGTGATGCGGTCGTCGACTACAAGCTTGTAGAGACCGTTCTCGGGCGGGTTGGCCTCCGGCCGATTATTGATCAGCTGCTCGACGTAGTCACGGTGACGGGAGGCGTTCGCATCGCTGCGCATGCTGCGGAACTTGTTCACCTCGAAGGGGCGCCCGCCGCGCCCGATGCGCCGCTGGCGGTAGATCGCGGGACCCGGCGAGTCGAGCCGCACGGCGATTGCGATCACCAGCAGCAGCGGCGCCAGGAGCACCAGCAGCACGGAGCCGGCGATCAGGTCGATCGCCCTGCGCCCGAACGCGGCGGCGCGGGCTGTCGCGGGCCGTGCGGCAGTGCGCCGGCTGCGGCTCAGGACGCCGTGCGGGGGAGTCTCGGCTCGCTCTCTCACCGTCATGTCACACGCAACGTGCCGGAAGGTAGATCGCTTGCGCGCGGGCGCCCGAGCAGGCGCTCAGACACGCCCGGCCGGGGCGGACCCCATGCCGATCAGGTGCGACTGCAGCGCGCGCCGGCCGCGATGGTGAAGCCCGTGGACGGCCGCCTCGCTGCGGTTCAGCTTCTCGGCGATCTCCGGCGGGGTGAGCCCCACGACGTGGCGCAGGAAGACCACCTTCTGCTGGTCCTCGAGCAGCTCGTCGAACGCGGAGTGCCAGGCGCTGTGCACCGGCTGCGGCGGCTCGTGGCCGACCTCGGGGTCGCGGACCTCCTCGACCGGGATCGGTCGCTTGGCCCGCAGATGGTCGAGCGCGAGGTTGCGCGCGATGCGCAGGATCCACGCCGAGAAGGGCACCCCGCGAAGCTCGTAGCGGGGGATCGCCCGCATCAGCTTGGTGAACACCATCTGCGTGATGTCCTCGGCGTCGTGGTCGTCGCGGACGATGCTGCAGACGTAGCCGAAGACGTTGTCCTTGTAACGCAGGTACAGGTACTGGATCGCGTCCTGGTCACCACGCTGTGCCGCGGCAATCGCGTTGCGCAGGGTGCGATCGGTGTTCACGTCATCCACCGTCGGCTTGCGACGGAAGCCCGCCGCGGAGGCGCCCGGAACCGACCGGGGCAGCGCGCGAGTCTTCGCAGCAGACGCAGGATTTTCAACAGCCGCAGGCCGATTGACGGCCGTCGCATTCCGGAGCATTTTCCCTCCGTGTTGGGCTCGGGAGCGGAGCGAGCGGCGAAGGTATGGACCCCGGTTTGGCCACCGGTTGGCGGGCCGGTTGGTTTGCAGTTGGATGTGAAACTCGTGCGAAAAAGGAGGTCCCACACGCCCCGGCGCCGCCCCGCGACGCCGGCCCCGGCCGCGCTGTCACGCCCCTCGCCGGCCGCGCCTCACGCCCCTCGCCTGCCGCCCCTCACATCACTCGCCGGCGCCCCTCACGTCACTCGCCCGCGCCCCTCACGTCACTCGCCCGCGCCCCTCATGCAACTTGCCCGCGCGGCGAATTGCTGCAATTCTGCTCGCCGTCCTGATAGGTTGGGCGTGCCGCACACGACAAGGAAGGCGGGTGCGAGGGGACCTCGATGACGGCAACGCAGCCGCAGCAAACCTGGCAGAAGCAAGACGAGGACTCCCGTTGGCGCGATGAGCGCCGACGGAACTATCGCCGCGTGGGCGACCACCTGAGCGCGCTGTCGGCCGAGGTCTTCGACTTCTGCCGGCACGGCATCGTCGTCACCGACGGCGAGGGGAAGATCGTCGCCTCCAACGAGGAGGCCGACCGCATCGTCGGGCGGCCTCTGGAGGACGCACGCGTGCACGACGAGACGTGCTGCTCGCTGCTGGGCTGCGACCGCGCCGAGATCGACGTCGAGGAAGCGGCCGACGAGCCGTGCTTCACGCGCGCGGCGCTGGCCGCCAGGCGCCAGCTGCCCGAGGCGCGCGCGCCGCTGGCGGCCATCAACGGAACCGCGGAGGTCTGGGTCACCGCCGCCCCGATGCGCGACGACGATGGAGTGGTGCTGCACCTGCGGCCGGTCGAGCGGCGCGGCGGCGCGGTGCGCCCGAGCGGCGCGCGGCTTCGCATCACCACCCTCGGTCGCCTACAGATCGAGGGGCCCGGAGGGACACTCTCGGGGCCGTGGCTCTCGCAGCGGCCGGGCCAGCTGCTCAAGCTCCTGCTGGCCGAGCGCAATCGCATCCTGCACCCCGAGGAGATCGCCGAGGCGCTGTGGCCGCGAGCCGAGCGGCGCGCGATCGCCAACGTCCGCTACTACGTGCACCTGCTGCGCTCGAGGCTCGAGCCCGACCGCGGGCGCGGCGAGCCGTCGCGCTTCGTCGTGTTCGCGCGCGGGGGCTACAAGCTCGACCGCCGCCACGCCGACATCGACGCCGACGTCTTCGAGCGGCGCGTCGCCGCGGCGCGTGCGATCGCCGATCCGGTCGCGGCCACCGCCGAGCTCGAGAGCGCGCTCGAGCTCTACGGCGACGACTTCCTGGCCGACGAGCCGTTCGCCGAGTGGGCCTTCGCCGAGCGCGACCGTCTCCACGAGTGCGCGGCGGACGCCGTGCGGTTGCTGGAGCGGCTCGCGTGGCGCAACGGCGATCTGGCCGCTGTCGGACGGGCCGTCGCGCGCCTGGCCGATCTCGACCCCTACGACCTCGACGTGCAGCGCCGGCTGCTCGCCGTGTGCCTCGAGCGCGGTCGCCGCAGCGAGGCGCAGCGGCGCTACCGGACGCTGGCCAAGCGCATGCTGCGTGACTTCGGCGAGGAGCTCGACTTCAACCTCGAGGACCTCGGGCCCGGCGCATTGAACGGGCTCGGGGGGACCGAGCGCACGGCCGACCTCGACGGCGAAGCCTGAAAGAGCGCTGAAACCGAGGTCCGGTGGGCATCGCGCGCGAGCGCGAGGCGCCTTCGGACGTTGTTGACTCGGATGACGTCTGCGTTCAGAGGCCTGGTGCTCGCCGGCCACCGGTGTCGCGATGCCGCGATCCCTCTGTCCCTGGCCGCAGGCGGCCCGCCCGAGCTGCTGCCGGTGGCCAACCGCCCGATCCTGGTCCACGTGCTCGAGCGGCTGCGCGACGCGGGCGTGGCGGACGTCGTGGTGGTCGCCGATCGCCGCAGCGGCGAGGCGATCCGCGACGCTGTCGGCGACGGGTCGGAGCTCGGGATGGAGCTCGCCCACGTCGAGCAACTCGACTGGTTCGGCACCGGGCACGCCATCCACGCGGCCGCGCCGCTGCTCGCCGACGCCGCTGTCATCGTGCACCCGGGCGCCGGACTTTCCGATCGCCCGCTCGCGCAGACGCTGGAGAGCTTCGAGGCCTCGGACGCCGACGCCCTGGTCACGCTCGACCGCAGGGGCGTCAGCTGCCTTCGGCCCAGCGTCGTCGAGGCGCTGGGAAGCGTGGTCCCGTCGTGGCGCGGCGAGCTCGAGCTGTCGGCCGCGCTCGCGGCAGTGCGTGAGGACGGCGGGAAGGTCGAGCTGGCGGACGAGCACGGCTGGTGGGCGTGCGAAGGCGACCCCATGGAGCTGCTGAGCCTGAACCGGACGGTGCTGGAGGCGCTGCCGGTCCGCCAGTGGAAGACGGACGAGCGCTCGGACGTGCGCGTCGAGGGCAGGGTCGCGGTGGGCCGGCAGGCCGTGCTGCAGGGCACGGTCGTCCGTGGGCCCGCGGTCATCGGCGCGGGCGCGCTGCTGTCCGACGCCTACATCGGCCCGTACACCGCGATCGGCGACGGAGCGCGCGTGGAAGGATCGGAGATCGAGGACTCGATCGTCATGGCCGGTGCCGGGGTCTTCCACCTGTCCTCGCGGTTGTCGGGCTGCGTGCTCGGGCCGGAGGCGCGACTGCTGCGCAGCTTCGCCCTGCCGCGTGCATCGCGGGTGTGGATCGGCGCCGGCACCGAGGTGGCCCTCGCCTGAGGGCTCCGATGAACCGCGTCGTCATCACCGGGACCGACACGTCGCTGACGCGTGTGCTGTCGGACCGGCTCCGGCGCGCCGCATGGGGAGTGTCGGAGCTCGCGGCGCCCGACCTGCACCCCGGCGACCCCGACTCCTGCCGGGACGCGCTCGACGCCATCCGCCCCGACGCCGTGGTCGACTGCTCGGCGAGGGGTGCTTCGGAGCCCGATCCGGAGGCGGCCGGCAACCTGGCGCGGGCGGCCGCCGGGGCCGCCGCGCTGATGATCCACCTGTCGTGCCCCGACGTCTTCGACGGCATGTCGCCAGCGCCCTACCTGGAGTCCGATCCGCCCGAGCCCGCGACGCGCGCGGGGGAGCTGCGGCTCGCCGCCGAGGAGGCGGTCGCGATCGCCGGGCCGCGACACGCGATCGTGCGCACGTCGTGGCTCTACGGTCCCGAGCCCGACGGCCGGATGCTGAGCATGCTCGACCAGGCGCGCGGCGGCGAGGTGGCGGCCGACGACTACGCGCTGGGCACGCCGACCTTCGTCACCCACCTCGCCGACGCGCTGTTGGGCCTCCTCCGCCGGCCCGCCTACGGCGTCTTCCACCTCGTCGGGGCGGGCGAGCCGTGCACGGAGGCGGGCTTCGCGCGCGCGCTGGTGCGCGCGACGCGGGCGCGCGCACGCGTGGTGCCCGCAGCCGGCCCCCTCCGGGTCGTCGAGGGGTCCGCGAGGAACCTCGCACTGGCGAGCTGCCGCGACGAGCTGCCGCCGCTGCCCGAGTGGCGGCTGGGCCTCGCCGCCTGCGTGCAGGCGTTCGCGCCCGGTCACAACGCGATCGCGGGCGCCTCGACCGCGCCCCCGCGCCAGGCCTCGTAGGCGACGAGCGCCACGGCGAGATCCTGGATCGCCAGGCCGGTCGAGTCGAACAGCGTCACCGCGTCGGGCCCGGGCCGCCCCGGGGCCGCGCCGCACAGCACGGCGCCGAGCTCCGTCACCTGCTCACGCCGGACCAGGCCCTCACTCACCGCGCCGGTCAGCTCCCCGCCGTGGGAGGCCTGCTCCCACTCGTCGCAGAACAGCGCGCACGACGCGACGGCTCCGGGGGTGGCCTCGGCCTTCCCCGGCCCGTCGGCGCCGAGCATCGTCAGGTGCAGCCCGGGCCGCAGGTCGCCGGCGTCGACGACGGGCTCGGCGCCGGGAGTGACGCAGCAGACCGTGTCGCAGGCGAGCGCCTCCTCGCGCGAGCCCGCCCGCCAGCCGAGCTCGTCCGCGAGCGCGCGCGCCGCGTGTTCCCGCGGGTCCACGCACACGCCGGGCCCGTAGCCGGCGGCGGCCAGGCAGCGGGCCGCCCAGGCGCCGTGCAGCCCCGCGCCGATCAGCCCGACCGTGCGCGCGCCCTCCGGCGCGAGCGCGCGCGCGCCGACGGCGGCCACGGCGCCGGTTCGCAGCGCCGTGAGCGAGCGTGCGTCGAGCAACGCGAGCGGCTCGCCCGTGCGCGCGTCCGAGAGGCAGACCACGCCTGTCACCGTCGGAAGGCCGCGCTCCGGATTGCCCGGGAACGAGGTGACCCACTTGAGCAGCGCCACGCCGGCCCCGAGGGCGGGCATCGCGCGGAAGTCGCCCCACGGCGGGCTGGGCAGGTAGATCTTGGCCGGCATCACCCACTCGCCGCGCTGGTGGCGCCGCAGCGCCTCCTCCACGGCGGCGATCGCCGCCCGCTCGTCGACGGCGGCGAGCACCGCGTCGTGGTCGAGCACGGGAATCTCCGGCACGGGCGGACGATAGCTTTCGGAGCGTGAACCGCCGCCCCGAGCTCCGCCTCGTCGCCCCAGCCGCCTCCCAGGAGGAGGCGGCGGCGGTCGTCGCGGCACTCGAGCGCTTCCTGCGCGACACCGCGCCGCCGCCGGGCGAGCCCGCGCCCGCCCGCAACCCGTGGCAGCGCGCGGCGCTGTACGAGGGCGTCGGCCGCGAGCCCGACGGCCCGTCGCCGTGGGGCGACCCCCATCCCTGGGGCTGAGGGCCGACCCCCGCCCGCTCCCCGGACGCGGGCGTAAACCAGGAAAAGCCAATCGGCATTGCTATATTCGGCCGCCGGCCCTCGCGCCGCCTGCTGCACGCAACCCAAGGGAGACACCGCCGCATGGAGCCATCCGCGATCGAGAGCCGGCCGAGCACGGTTCGCGGCAAGGGACGCAAGGGGTCGCTCGAGAACCCCGAGATCGTCGAGAACGTCCCGGGGCACGTGATCCCGATCCTCGAGCAGGAGTTCGACGACTTCGACACCGAGGCCGGTCGCTTCCTCGACGGGCAGCAGACCGAGGAGCAGTTCATCGGCTTCCGGCTCAAGCAGGGCGTCTACGGCCAGCGCCAGGCCGAGCGCCAGATGATCCGCGTGAAGCTTCCCTTCGGCGGCATCACCCCGGAACAGGTCGACGCCTTCGCGGACGTGGTCGAGAAGTACGTGCCGCTGAACAAGGCGCACATCACCACGCGCCAGAACATCCAGATGCACCACGTGCCGCTGCCCGACGCGGCCAAGCTGATCCGCGAGATCGCCGATGCCGGGCTCTCCAGCCGCGAGGGCTGCGGCAACACGGTCCGCAACGTCACCGGCGACCCGTGGGCGGGCGTCACCGAGGGCGAGCTCTTCGACCCCACGCCCTACGCCGGCGCCTACATCCGCTACTTCGTGCGCCACCCGACCACGCAGCTGATGCCCAGGAAGGTGAAGACGGCGTTCACGGCCACCGACGAGGACCGTGCGATCACCGGCATCCACGACATCGGGTTCATCCCCCGCGTGAAGGACGGCCGCCGCGGATTCGAGCTGCGCGTCGGCGGCGGCACCTCGATCATGCCGCGCATCGCGCCGACCCTGTACGAGTTCGTCGGCGCCGATGACGGCGAGTACCTCAAGGTCTCCGAGGCGGTGTTCCGAATCTTCGACCGCCAGGAATGGCTGCGGGCCAACCGTGCCCGCGCGCGCATCAAGGTGTTCGTCGACAAGTACGGCATCGACGAGCTGCGCATGCAGGTCGAGGAAGAGCTGAAGGGCGACTGGGTCGCCGAGCGCGACTTCGCCGTCGACGCGCTGAGCTTCGACCATGACGAGGAGCGCGGAGCGCCGGCGCCGCCGGTCTCCCCCACGAGCCGGGCACCGAACGGCGATAGCCGTTTGATCGGGGACCGAAGCGGCTTCGACCGATTCGCGCAGGCGAACGTGCAGGCCCAGCGCCAGGCAGGGTTCTCGACGGTCGAGGTGAAAATCACGCGTGGTGACCTGACGCCGGAGCAGCTTCGCGGGGTCGGGCAGATCATGCGCGACTACAGCGGCGGCTACGCCCGCACCACCGTCCAGCAGAACCTCGTCCTGCGCTGGGTGCGCGACGAGGCGGTCTACGACGTGTGGCTGCGCCTGCGCGAGCTTGGCCTGGGCGATCCCGGGCCGCGCTCGGTCACCGACGTCGTCTCCTGCCCCGGCACCGACTCGTGCAAGCTCGGCATCACGAGCTCGATGGGGCTCAACGCCGCCGTCCAGGAGCGCGTCGAGGCGATGGGGATCGACGACCCGCTCACCGGCAAGATCAAGATCAAGATGAGCGGCTGCCCCAACGGCTGCGGGCAGCACCACATCGCGAACATCGGCTTCTACGGCGCGTCGATCAAGGTCGGCGAGCACACGATCCCGGCTTACATCCCCCACCTCGCAGGGACATACGAGCAGGGCGAGGTCGGCTACGGCCAGCGGCTCAAGCTGCGTCTGCCGTCCAAGCGCGTGCCCGAGGCCGTCGAGCGCTGGCTGCGCCACTACGAGTCACAGCGCGAGGACGGCGAGAGCTTCAACGCGTTCGTCGAGCGTGTCGGGACCAAGGAGTTCGAGGACCTGGTGCGCGAGCTCTCGCTGCCCGTCGAGTTCAGCCTCGAGTCGATGGAGCACTTCATCGACTGGAGCCGCAAGGAGCCCTTCCAGGTCATCCGCGGAGAGGGCGAGTGCGCGGTCTAGGAGAACGCTGCCTCGAGGAGGCGCGCGAGACGCTCGCGCTCGCCGTCGAGCGCCACCACCCCAGCCTCGTGCTGGCCTGCTCCTTCCAGAAGGAGGAGTCGGTGCTCGTAGATCTGTTGACCGACATCGAACCCGAAGCGCGGGTGTTCACCATCGACACCGGCGTGCTCTTCCCCGAGACACTGTCGACCTGGCGCGCGTTCGAGGAGCGCTGGGACCTCAAGGTCGAGGTCCACGACGCGCTCGGGGACTGGAGCGCAGAGAACTGCTGCAGCGCCGCCAAGGTGGCGGCGCTCGAGCGCGCGCTGAGCGGCGTCGACGCCTGGATCACGGGCGTGCGCCGCGAGCAGGCGAGCACGCGAGCGGCCGTCAAGCCGGTCGACTGGGACGCCGCGCGCTCGATCGCGAAGTACAACCCGCTGGCGGCCTGGAGCAACGAGGACGTGTGGCGCTACGTGCACGAGCACGAGCTGCCCTACAACTCCCTGCACGACCGCGGCTACGACTCGATCGGCTGCGAGCCGTGCACGCTTCCGGGCAGCGGCCGCGAGGGCCGCTGGGCCGGCTCGGACAAGACGGAGTGCGGGCTGCACGTAGCCTGAGGGCATGGACCCTCTGCTGATCCTGTTCGGCTTCGGCGTCGGGCTGCTGGTGGGCACGACGGGGATGGGCGGCGGCTCGCTGATGACGCCGCTGCTGATCCTGGTCTTCGGCATCAAGCCCGTGGTCGCGATCGGCACCGACCTCGCCTACGCCGCGGTGACCAAGACCGTCGGTGGCTACCGGCACCTGCGCAAGGGCACGGTCGACATGGGCCTCGCGCTGTGGCTGGGCACGGGCTCGATCCCCGGGGCGCTCGGCGGCGTCGTGGTCCTAGACCGCCTGCACGCGGCCTACGGCGACGAGATCGACACCTGGGTGCTCGCGGCGGTGGCCGCCGCGCTCGCGCTCACCGGCGTGCTGGTGCTCGCCCGCGCGCTGTTCCTGCCCAAGGTGCTCGCGCGCGAGCGCGACACGATCGCCCCGCTCGAGACACGACACAAGCTCGCCGCCTGCGTCCTGGGGCTGACCGTCGGCTTCGTGCTCGGCGTCACCTCGGCCGGCAGCGGGACGCTGATCGCCGTCGGGCTGATCGTGCTCTTCCGCCTGCGGCCCCGGCGCGTGGTCGGCACCGACGTCTTCCACGCCGCGATCCTCCTGTGGGTCGCCGGCGCGGCGCACTTCGTCTCGGGCAACGTCGACCTCGGGCTGGCGGGGACGATCCTGCTCGGCTCCGTCCCGGGTGTGTGGCTGGGCGCCAACCTATCCACGCGCATGCCCGAGAGCGGACTTCGCCCGACGCTCGGGATCGTCCTGATCGCCTCGGCGCTCGGGTTGCTCAACAAGGCCGGGGCGCCCGTGCCCGTGGCCCTGATCGTCGCGGTGCCGGTCGCGCTGGGGATACTGGCAGCGGCGCTTCACTTCGGCCGCCGGCCGCGGCTCGCGCGCCGCTCCCCAGAGCCCGCGCTGCCGGCGTCCGAAGGCGGCTGAGAATGGACACCCGCAAGACGGGGCCGGCGGCCTACGAGCTCAACCACCTGCGCACGCTCGAAGCCGAGGCGGTCCACATCATGCGCGAGGTCGCGGCCGAGCTCGAGCGCCCGGTCCTGCTGTTCAGCGGCGGCAAGGACTCGATCGTGCTGCTGCGCCTGGCGGAGAAGGCGTTCCGGCCGGCGGGCTTCCCGTTCCCGATCATGCACGTCGACACCGGGCACAACTTCCCGGAGGTGATCGAGTTCCGCGACCGGCGCGTGGCCGAGCTCGGTGAGCGCCTGATCGTCGCCACCGTGCAGGACTCGATCGACCGCGGCCGCGCCGTCGAGGAGACCGGACCGCGCGCCTCGCGCAACCGCCTGCAGACCGTCACGCTGCTCGACGCCATCTCCGAGCACGGCTTCGAGGCCGCGTTCGGCGGCGCTCGGCGCGACGAGGAGCGCGCGCGGGCCAAGGAGCGCGTGTTCTCGTTCCGCGACGACCTCGGCCAGTGGGATCCCAAGCGCCAGCGGCCCGAGCTCTGGAGTCTCTACAACGGCCGCATCCGCAAGGGCGAGCAGGTGCGCGTGTTCCCGATCTCGAACTGGACCGAGCTCGATGTCTGGCGCTACATCGCGGCCGAGCGGCTCGAGCTGCCGCCGATCTACTTCGCGCACGAGCGCGAGGTCTTCCGCCGCGACGGGATGCTCTACGCGCTCTCCCCGTTCGTCGAGCTACTTGACGGCGAGGCACCGTTCACCGCCTCGGTGCGCTACCGGACTGTGGGTGACATGGCGGTGACGGGCGCCGTCGAGTCGACCGCCGCCACGCTGCCCGAGGTGGTGGCCGAGATCGCCGCCACGCGCGTGACCGAGCGCGGGGAGACGCGCGCCGACGACCGCACCAGCGAGGCGGCGATGGAGGATCGCAAGCGCGAGGGCTACTTCTGATGCCGTCGCTCGCCGGAACCGCGCCGGAGCTGGACACGGTCGACGAGCGCCCGGCCGACCTCCTGCGGTTCGCGACCGCGGGTTCCGTCGACGACGGCAAGTCGACGCTGATCGGGCGCCTGCTCTACGACTCGAAGTCGATCTTCGAGGACCAGCTCGCGCACGTGCGCGAGACCTCGGAGCGGCGCGGCGACGGCTACGTGAACCTGGCACTGCTGACCGACGGCCTGCGCGCCGAGCGCGAGCAGGGCATCACGATCGACGTCGCCTACCGCTACTTCGCGACCCCACGGCGCTCGTTCATCATCGCCGACACCCCGGGCCACGAGGACTACACGCGCAACATGGTCACCGGCGCATCGACCGCCGACCTGTCGCTGATCCTCGTCGACGCCCGCAACGGCCTGCTGCGACAGAGCCGCCGCCACGCCTTCATCTCCTCGCTGCTCGGCATCCGGCACATCGTCGTGTGCGTCAACAAGATGGACCTCGTCGACTTCTCCCAGGAGGCGTTCGACGCCGTCGTCGAGGAGTTCACCGCCTTCGCGGCCAAGCTCGAGGTCACCGACGTGACCTTCATCCCGGTCTCGGCGCTGCACGGCGACAACGTCGTCGACCGCTCCGAGCGCACGCCGTGGTACGAGGGCCCGCCGCTGCTCTATCACCTCGAGCACGTCCACATCGCTTCCGATCGCAACCTGATCGACGCGCGCTTCCCGGTCCAGTACGTGGTGCGCCCGATGCGCGAGGAGCACCACGACTACCGCGGCTACGCGGGCCAGATGGCCAGCGGCGTGCTGCGCGTGGGCGACGAGGTCGTCGTCCTGCCCGCCGGGCGCTGCTCGCGCGTGGCCGCCATCGACACGCTCGACGGCCCGCTGAGCGAGGCCTTCTCGCCGCAGTCGGTGACCGTCCGCCTCGAGGACGACCTCGACGTCTCGCGCGGCGCGATGGTCTGCCGCACGACGAACCGCCCGCAGGTCACGCGCGAGCTGGAGGCGCACGTGTGCTGGATGCACGAGCTCCCCCTGCGCGCCGGCTCCCGCTACGCGCTCAAGCACACCACGCGCACGGTCCGCGCCGGCGTCGTCGACGTGCGCCACCGCATCGACGTCGAGACCATGCATCGCGACCGCTCGGCGACCGAGCTGTCGCTCAACGACATCGGCCGCGTGCAGCTGCGCACCTCGGCGCCGCTGATGACCGATCCCTACCGCGAGAACCGCGCGACCGGCGCCTTCATCCTCATCGACGAGGCATCGAACGAGACCGTGGGCGCCGGCATGGTGACTGCGGCGCGTGCGGGCGGAGCGCAGACCGGCGATGAGCTCGCTTCAACATGGACGCAGCTGCTCGAGCGCCTCGAGCAGGCAGCGGCCGCGGGCGACGCCGTCGAGCCCGCCGTGCGCGAAGCGCTCGAGGCCCTGCGCGAGCGCGGGCTGCTCGGCCCGCCCTAGCGCAGCGCGCGCGCCGGCAACCACGCCGGCGGGGGCTGCCGGCCGCGCACCGCGGCGCGGCGCGCCAGCAGCAGCCGCCGCGCCATCCGCTCCAGCCTGCGCGCGTTCGGCGCCACGTCGCCGGGGCGAAGCGCGAAGCGCCGCCCGCCCAGGCATCCGCGCGCACCCGTCGAATCGAGCACGACGGTGCCGCGCGCCGCGGCAGCGCCCGTCACCTTCAGGCGCAGGACCGGGTCCTCATCGAAGGTCCCGCCCCCGCTCAGGCGCACGCCCGGGACGTACTCGTCGCGATCGAGGCCCAGCCGCAGCCCGCGCGAACCGAAGCGCAGGACCCACGAGCCGCCCCGAAGGCCACCACCGCGCACGGTCTCGGCGTCCCCGAACAGCGCGGCGAAGAGACCGGCCGCGCCCTGGTCGAGGGTGTCGCCGAGGGTGAGGACGACCGCCGCCAGCGTGCGACCCGGAAGTCCCTTCAGCCTCCTCGCCGGGCTCACGTCACCCAGGCTCAACGGAGCCAGCGGCGCGGCTTCCGGCTGCCGGTCGAAGCTTCGCTCCACCGCCGTGCAGGCGCCGGCGCTGCTGCCGGCGAGGAAGCGCCTGGCCAGTCGCATGCCGCACCCCCGCGAGCTGACGTCGTGGCCCCCCGGCGCGACGACGAGGCGCGCCGTCGGGCTGCCGGTCGTCACCCGGCTCGCGGACTCGATCGGGGTGCGGACGTCGGCGTCGCCTTCGAGCAGCAGCGTCGGCACAGGGGCGGCGGGCGCGGTCGCGGGCGGCGGGGCGCTCGCCGTCGGCCAGCGCTCGCACATCGAGGACTGGGCCAGGATCGTGTCGCGGTCGAAGGGCGCGAAGGCGTCGACCGGCCGCAGCGCGGCGGCCGCCAGCTCGAGCGGGCGCCGCTGCCCGACGGCTGCGCCGCGCGGCCACGGCATCGGTCCCTCCTCGCAGGTGGTCGCGGCGAAGGCGGCGACGCTGAAGGCGCGCCGCGGCTCGGCCGCCAGGTCGGCTCCGCCGAGCACGGAGCGCTTGAGGCGCTCGAGCGGCGCGACGTCGCCGCGCACGGCGCCGGCGAGCGCCGCGAGCAGCTCGGCGCGCTCGCCGGGCTCGAAGTCGCCCGCCAGCAGCAGGCTGAACAGGTCGAGCCTCCCGACCGCCGCGGGCCGCCGGCGTCCGCGCGCGTCGACGTAGGCGCCCCGGAGCGGCCCCGCCCCCATCCGGTCGATGAGCGTGCGCAGGTCGGCGCCGGGGTCACGGGTGTAGGACGGGCAGGGCCCGGTGCAGGCGGCGCGCAGCACGCGTCCGGCGGCCGTCATCGAGTCGGTCAGGAACGGGTCGTCCTCCACGGCCGGCACCACGGAGTCGAGCAGCAGCCTCTCCACATGGTCGGGATGCGCGGACGCATAGGCCTGCGCGACCTTGGTGCCGTAGGAGACGCCGGCGAGCTCCAGCCGGTCGATGCCGAGCGCGCGGCGCACCGCCTCGATGTCCGCGACCGACTCGCGCGTGGTGTAGAGGCCGCGCGCGGGCCCGAGGCGCTCGGCACAGATCTCCGCGTCCGAGCGCATCTCGGCCAGGCCCAGCGAGCGTTCGAGCTCGGGGCAGCGCAGCGCGCCCGAGCGCCCCGTGCCGCGCTGGTCGAGGATCACGAGGTCCCGGTCGAGGGGCACGATCTCCTCGAACGAGTCGCGCACGGACGAGGCCGATTGGCCGGGGCCGCCGGCGAGCGCCAGCACCGCGCCGCGCGACGGCTCCTCGGCGGGCAGGCGCTCGACGTGCAGCGCGACCGTCCCCGGAATCGCTCCCGCGGGATCGAGCGGGACCCGCACGGTGCCGCACTCCAACGGCTCGCCGGACTTGGGGCACGGCCGCAGCCCGCCTGCCGCCCGCGCGGAAGGCGCCGCGACGAGGCCGAGCGCGGTCAGCAGCACGAGCGCGAGGACCCGCGCCCTCACCGTCCCACCGGCACCCGCTACCCCCGGCCCCACGCGCCGACCCTAGACGATCGCGGGCGTCGCGACCACGGGCGCGGGCCGGCCGCTTCGGTGAGCGGTCGCCTACAGTTCCGCTCCGATGTTCTCCAAGGTCCTGGTCGCCAACCGCGGCGAGATCGCCGTTCGCGTGATCCGCGCATTGGAGGAGCTCGGGGTCGCGAGCGTGGCCGTCTACTCAGAGCTCGACCGCGATGCCCTGCACGTCCAGCGCGCCGACGAGGCCTACCTGCTCGGTCCGGGCCCCGCGGCCGAGTCCTACCTGGTGATCGACAAGATCCTCGACGCCGCACGCCAGTCGGGGGCCGAGGCGATCCATCCCGGCTACGGCTTCCTGGCCGAGAACGCCGCTTTCGCCGCCGCGTGCGAAGAGGCCGGGATCACGTTCATCGGCCCGCCGGCGGCGGCGATCGAGGCGATGGGATCGAAGACCCGCGCGCGCGAGCTGATGGACAAGGCGGGCGTCCCGATCGTGCCCGGCACGACCGAGCCGGTCGCGACGCTCGACGACGCCCGCGCGGTGATCGAGGAGACGATCGGCTACCCGGTCGCGGTCAAGGCCGCCGGTGGCGGCGGCGGCAAGGGCTTCCGCGTGGCGCTGGCCGAGGAGGAGCTCGAGAAGGCGTTCGAGGGCGCGGCGCGGGAGGGCGAGAAGTTCTTCGGCGACGCGACCGTCTACCTCGAGCGCTACCTGCCCGATCCGCGGCACGTCGAGGTCCAGGTGCTCGCGGATTCGCACGGGGCGGTCGTACACCTCGGCGAGCGCGACTGCTCGGTCCAGCGCCGCCACCAGAAGCTGATCGAGGAGTCGCCGGCGCCGGCGGTGGACGAGGCGCTGCGCGAGCGGATCGGCAAGATCGCCACCGACGCCGCCGCGGCCGTCGACTACCGAGGCGCCGGGACGGTCGAGGGCCTGCTCCAGGACGGCGAGTACTTCTTCCTCGAGATGAACACGCGCGTACAGGTCGAGCACTGCGTCACTGAGGAGACGACCGGCATCGACATCGTGGCCGAGGGGATCCGGGTCGCCGACGGCGAGCCGCTCTCCTTCGCCCAGGAGGACGTCGAGCTGCGCGGGCACGCGATCGAGTGCCGGATCAACGCGGAGGACGCGTCCAAGAACTTCGCCCCGGCCCCCGGGCGGATCGGCGAGTACCGCGAGCCGGCGGGTCCCGGCGTGCGCGTGGACTCGGGCGTCGGTCCCGGCTCCGAGATCTCGCCGATGTACGACCCGATGGTGGCCAAGCTCATCACCTGGGGGCGCGACCGCGAGCACGCGACGCGGCGCATGCTGCGCGCGCTGGGCGAGTACCACGTCACGGAGCTCAAGACCCTGATCCCGTTCCACCAGGCGCTGCTCGCCTCCGAGCAGTGGGCGCGGGGGGAGACCTGCCGCGATCTCGTCGAGGATCGCGAGTGGCTCAAGCGGCTCGCCTTCCCCAAGCCCGAGGCGCAGGCCGACGACGGCGAGGACGAGGCCGCAACGGTGGCGCAGGACTACACGGTCGAGGTCTCGGGGCGCCGCTTCGAGGTCAAGGTGATCGGGCCGCCGGCGGGCGCCGCCCCGGCGGTCAACGGCGCTCTGCCAGGCGCCGCCGCGACGAAGCCCCGGCGCCGCGAGCGCGCCGGCGGCGGCGCGGCGGGCGGCGGCGCCGACGCGCTGGTGTCCCCGATCCAGGGGACGGTGCTCAAGGTCGCGGTGGAGCAGGGCGCCGCGGTCGACGAGGGCGCGCTGATCGCCGTGGTCGAGGCCATGAAGATGGAGAACGAGATCACGGCTCACAAGGCGGGAACGGTTGCCGAGCTGCCTATCTCGGTCGGAGCGTCGGTGGCCACGGGCGATACTCTGGCCGTTATCCAGTAGGAGATCTCAAGCCATGAGCAGCGCCGCCGATATCTTCAGTATGGGGTCGGTGAAGCGTGTCCGGACTGTCCTCGGCGACGCCCTGCGCGGCTCCTCGCGCGACTTCTACGCGGTCGCCGACCTCGCGATTGCCAAGCGGCTGGGCGGGATCCTCTACCTGCTGTCGCTCGCCGTGGCCGCCGTGCTGGTTCCGCTCGCACCGCCCACGGACTCCCCGGTCGGCGCCTGGGGCTGGCTGGTGGTGGC
This sequence comes from uncultured Actinomycetes bacterium, assembly GCA_963797015.1. Classification (GTDB taxonomy): domain Bacteria; phylum Actinomycetota; class Thermoleophilia; order Solirubrobacterales; family Solirubrobacteraceae; genus JBBPZA01. The sequence goes on from CAWCNV010000007.1 coordinate 284,551, forward strand.
CTTCAGCACGGTCGCGGCGATCGCCCTGGCGATGCGGCTGCTGAGACGGCCGCAGCGGGTGTCGGCCGACGAGCTGCTGATCTCGAGCTACTGCGCGCTGGCGCTCGTGACGGTGCTGGTATGGCTCGGCGGCAGCAACTCGCCCTACCCCCAGCTCTTCCTTCCCTCGGTGCTCTACACCGCCGCGGTCCACCCACCGCGGCGTGTGCTGGCCTACCTGGTCGTCTTCGTCGCCGCGGTCTCGGCCCCGCTCGCCTACGAGGGCTGGAGCTCCGTGCTCGCCGCCCAGACGGTGGGCTACCTGATCATCTGGGGCGGGCTGGGGTTCGTCGCGATGGCCTTCACCACGCGCGTGCGCATCCAGCGACTGGGTCTCACGCGGGCGCGGCACGAGGCCGCCGCGCTGGCGCTCGCCGACCCGCTGACGAGGCTGGGGAACCGTCGCGCGTTCGACGAGGCGCTCGAGAGCTCGGTCGCGCGTGCTCGCCGCAGCGGCGCGAACCTGAGCCTGATCCTCGCCGACCTCGACGGCTTCAAGGAGATCAACGACCGCTGGGGCCACCTGGAGGGCGACGACTGCCTGCGCAAGGTCGCCGACGTGCTGCGCGAGCTGCTGCGCGGGCGCGACGCGTGCTTCCGCTGGGGCGGTGACGAGTTCGCGATCCTGGCCGACATCGACATCGGCGGCGCCGGCGTTATGCGCGAGCGGCTGGGCAAGGCGGTCGCGGGCCGCTGCACGACGCCCGACGGACACCCGGTCGGAGTGTCGCTCGGAGCGGCGCAGCTCGACGCCACCATGAGCGCCGAGGACCTCGTCGACCGCGCCGACCTGGACCTGCTCTCGGCCAAGGCCGTGGTCGCTCAGCTCAGGACGATGCCGAGGCCCGAGGGCGTGTAGCGCTCGGGCAGGTCCTGGTCGCGGACGAACTGCCGGTAGCCGACGCGCGCGGCCTTCCAGTCGGTTGCCTCCTCGCAGTCGTCGACGAGGATCACACCGCCCTCGGCGAGCCTCGGCCGTACTTTCTCCAGCCCCGCGCGGATCGGGACGGCGAGGTCGACGTCCATCAGGCACACGGCGACGCGCTCCGGGAGCCGGTCCGGGTCAAGCGTGCAGATGTCGGCCTGGATGGACTCGATCTCGAGGCCGAGGTGACGCATGGTGCGGTCGAACATCAGGCGCGGGTTCTCGGCGAAGCCCTCCCGGAAGCTCTCGGGAGTGCCGTGCTCGAGGTCCGAGGCGAACTGGTCGGAGGGGAAGCCCTCGAAGGTGTCGAGGCAGACGTAGCGCTTGTAGACGCCGTGCTCGCGCATGGCACGGCAGGCGACGGCGGTCGTGGCGCCGCGGAAGCAGCCCACCTCGAGCACGGCGCCGTCGACCTCGTCGCGCTGGCGGATCGCCGTGACGTACTCCTCGAGCCTTCCCCATTCCAGTTGGGGCTCGAGCGGATGGCGCTTCAGGTAGACCGACACAGGCATCACGCGCCGCGCGGCGGACTTCAGCATCCGTTTCCTCCGGTTCGGGGTTCGGCCTGGACGGCCTCGTTGGTAACAACGGGCAGGTTTGGGCCGAGCTTGCGCTGCTCTCCGATCCGGCGCGTACGCTGGCGCGGATGGCACCTCCCGTGTGGCTCGCCGGCCCTGCCGAGGCCGAGATCGTCGCTCGGTTGATAATCGAGTTCCGTGACCACAACGGCCACGACTGGCCCTCGGACAACGCGATCCTGGCGAGCGTCGAGCGGCTGCTCGAGGACCGCGCGACGGAGTTCCTCCTGGGCGCGCCCGACGACGACGCCCCGCCCGCGGGCGTGTGCCAGCTGCGCTACCGCTGGTCGGCGTGGACCGCCGCCGAGGACTGCTGGCTCGAGGACCTCTACGTCGCCGAGGCGGCGCGCGGCCGCGGCCTGGGAGCCGCGCTGGTGCAGGCCGCGCTCGAGCGAGCGTCCGAGCGCGGCTGCCGCCGCGTCGAGCTCGACACCTCCGAGTCCAACCACGCGGCCCTGCGCCTCTACGAGCGCATGGGCTTCTCGCCGTCGAGCAAGAGCGAACCACCGGCCCGCGACCTCTTCCTGGGCCGCCGGCTGGACTAGGCGGCCGCCCCTCCTCGCCAGCCCTCCTCCCCTTCGTCGATGCGGTTCGTCCGCGCTACCTCGCGGATTCGTGCGGCCCCGCCACCCGCTCCACGTTCGCCGCGTGGATGCGGCGCTGGGCGGCGGTGCGGCGGCCGGCAGGGAGCGGGGCGCGCTTTCCCTCGCGTTCCAGGGCTTCCAGGTAGGCGAGGTCCTCGCCGATGAGCTCCAGCGCGCGCGGGCGGTCGAGGATCTCCCCGTGCCCGGGGACGACGGTCCGGGCGCGTCCGGCGAGCGCGTGCAGGCGCTCGAGCGTCTCGCGGTAGGCCGGCAGCGAGCCGCCCTCGGACAGCATCGGGATCTCCACCGGCGAGACGTAGTCGCCGCAGCACAGCAGATCGGCCCATGGCGCGAGCACCGCGGTGCCGTCGGCGGTGTGGCCGTCGGCGGGGTGCAGCTCGAGCGGCCGCTCCGCGACCTCGAGGTGGCCCGGCACCGGCAGCTCCTGCACCGCGCCGAGTGCGAGCGGGCGCTCACGGCGCACGTAGTGCTCCTCGTCCCAGGCTCGCATCGCTCGCTGCGCGGCCCCGGGCTCGGCGGCCAGGCGGCGCGCCGTCGCCTCGCCCACGCCCAGCGCGGCCTCGGGAAACGCGAGCGGGCCCAGCAGATGGTCCCAGTCGGCGTGCGTCGCGAGCAGCCCGCGGACCGCGAAGCCCGATTGCCTGCACAGCTCGGGCAGCGCCTCGAGCTCTGCGGGCAGCACGGGCGAGTCGATCACGAACGCCTCGTCGGGCCCGCCGCGCACCACGACGCAGTTCGTCTGCCAGACCTCGCTCTCCACCACGACCACGTCGGGGTGGACGGCGGCCGCGCGCACGGCTCAGCCGCGGAGCCCGGCCGCCGCCGGGCGCCGGCGCGCCCCACTCATGAGCCCAGCAGCTTGACCGCCTCGCGCAGGTTCGTGACCTCGGCGGTCGGCTTCTTGGCGCCCTGCTCGAGCTCCTCCTTGGCGCGATTGACCCAGATCACCGGGACCTTGAGCTTGAGGCACGGCTCGACGTCGTGGTGATAGCTCGCGGCGACGTGGACCCAGCCGCGCTTGCCGCCGATGCGCCGCTCGCACTCCTTGAAGTGGGCGGGGTCGGGCTTGTAGGAGCGCACCTGCTGGGCGGTGACGACGAGGTCGAAGTCGACCGGGATGTGGCGGCGGGTCTGGCCCAGGAGCTTGTCGTCGATGTTCGAGAGCAGGCCGAGGCTGAACCGCTTGCCCAGCTTCTCGAGCGCGGGGTTGGTCTCCTTGAAGGGCTTCCAGCTCTCGACCGAGTCGGGCAGGAAGCCCGAGCGCGAGGGCTCCAGCGGCCAGCCGATCTCCTTCGCGATCTGCACCGCCGTGCGCCGCAGCACCTCGGCGTAGAGCTCGTAGGAGCCGCTCTGTATCTCGCGCTCGGTCTGGTGGAAGAGCGGGATCAGCACGTCGCGGTCGATCGTGAATCCGTCCTTTTCCGCCTCCCTGGAGAACGCCTGGTAGATGCCCTCCTCCCAGTCGATGAGGGTGCCGTAGACGTCGAAGGTGACGAACTTTGGGTCCTTGGGCAGCGGCATCAGCGGGGGCATTGTAGATTTCCCGCCCCGCATGGACCTGCTCGAGTACCAGGGCAAGCAACTCTTCGCCCGTCACGGCATCCCGGTTCCCGCCGGCGAGGTGGCGTCGGGCGTGGAGGAGGCGATCGCCGCGGCCGACCGCATCGGGTACCCGTGCGTGGTCAAGGCCCAGGTCCAGATCGGGGGCCGCGGCAAGGCCGGCGGCATCAAGCTCGCCAAGGACTCGGGCGAGGCGCGCGAGCACGCCGAGGCGATCCTCGGCATGGACATTCGCGGCCTGAAGGTGCACCAGGTGTGGATCGAGCGCGCCTCCGACATCGCGGCGGAGCTGTACGCCTCGATCGTCTTCGACCGTTCGGCGCGGGCGCCGCTCGTGATGCTCTCGACCAAGGGCGGGATGGACATCGAGGAGGTGGCCGAATCCGAGCCCGAGGCGATCGCCCGCCTGCACGTCGACCCGCTGCTCGGCTTCCAGGCCTTCCACGGGCGCCGCCTGTGCTTCGAGTCCGGCGTCGACTCCGACCTGGTGCGCCCGATCACCGCATTCCTGACACGCCTGTACGACGCGTTCGTGGCCGAGGAGGCGATGCTCGTCGAGGTCAACCCGCTCGTAGTCACTTCAGGCTCCGCCGGCGAAGCCGGTGGACGCGAGGTCGGCGCGCTCGACGCCAAGGTCACGCTCGACGGCAACTCGCTGTTCCGCCATGCCGACAATGCGGGGCTGCGCGACGTCTCGGCCGAGGACCCGCAGGAGCGCATGGCGCGCGAACGCGATTTGACGTACGTGAAACTGGACGGCGACATCGGCATCCTCGGCAACGGCGCAGGCCTCGTGATGTCGACGCTCGACGTCGTCGCCCAGGCCGGCGGCGCGCCCGCGAACTTCCTCGACGCGGGCGGCGGCTCGAAGGCAGAGGCGATCGTCGACGCGGTCGAGGTGATCCTCTCCGATCCGAAGGTGCGTGCCGTGCTGTTCAACATCTTCGGCGGCATCACGCGCTGCGACGAGGTCGCGCGCGGGCTGATCGAGGCCTTCGGCCAGATCGACGTGAAGGTCCCGTTCGTCGTGCGGCTGGACGGGACCAACGACGAGGAGGGGCGCCGGCTGCTGGCCGAGGCCGACCTGGACGGCGTCCACGTCGAGAAGACGATGCTCGGCGCCGCCGCAAGGGTCGTGGAGCTGGCCAAGGCGGGGGCGCCGGCGTGAGCATCCTCGTCGGCCCCGAGACGCGCCTCGCCGTGTCCGGCATGACCGGGCGCGAGGGCAGCTTCCACGCGCTCAACAACCGGCGCTACGGCACGAACGTGGTCGCCGGCGTGACCCCCGGGAAGGGCGGGCAGGACGTGGAGGGCGTGCCGGTGTTCGACACGTTCAGGAATGCGGTCGCCGAGCAGGGGGCGAACACGGCGATGGTCTTCGTCCCCGCCCCGTTCGCGGCCGACTCCGTGCTCGAGGCCGCCGATGCCGGCATCGAGCTCGTCGTGTGCATCACCGAGGGCATCCCCGCGCACGACATGCTGCGCGTCTACACGCACCTGCGCCGCACCGGCGCCACGCGCCTTATCGGCCCCAACTGCCCGGGCGTGCTCTCGCCCGGCAAGGCCAACGTGGGCATCATCCCCGCCGCGTTCTTCTCCGAGGGCAACGTGGGCGTGGTGTCGCGCTCGGGCACGCTGACCTACCAGATCGGCAACGAGATCGCCCAGGGCGGCTTCGGCAACTCGTCGATCGTCGGCATCGGCGGCGACCCGATCGTCGGCTCCTCGTTCATCGACGTGATCGCGCTGTTCGAGGACGATCCCCAGACCGAGCTGATCGTGATGTGCGGCGAGATCGGCGGCGACGAGGAGGAGCGCACGGCCGACTACATCGCCGGGAACGTGACCAAGCCGGTCGTCGGCTACATCGCCGGCTTCACCGCCCCGCCGGGCAAGACGATGGGCCACGCGGGGGCGATCGTGTCGGGCTCAAAGGGCACGGCGGCGGCCAAGGCCGAGGCGCTCGAGGCCAAGGGCGTGCGCGTCGGCCGAACGCCGACCGAGGTCGCGGAGATCGCGGTCGAGATCCTCGGCGGGGTGCGCGCGTAGGCGCTTGACGCCCTCCCGGCGCCGTGGTGTGCTGGGAAGATGAGGAGCGCGTGGGTGGCGGTGCTGGCTGTCCTGCTGGCGCTTGGGGTTCCGGGCGTCGCGGGCGCGGGGGTCACGGAGTTCCCGGCGCCGGGGCTCGGCGCGGACTACTCCGCCGACATCACGGCGGGGCCGGACGGCAACGTCTGGTTCACCGAGCCCTCCGCCCACAAGGTCGCCCGCATCACCCCCAGCGGCACCGTCACCGAGTTCGCCCTGCCGACCGCCAATGCGTCCCCGAGCGAGATCGTCGCCGGCTCGGACGGCGCTCTGTGGTTCACCGAGAATGGCGCGAAGCTCGGGCGCATCACCACCGGCGGCAGCGTCACCGAGATCCCGATCTCAGGCACCGCCGGGGACATCGTCGACGGCCCCGACGGCGCGCTCTGGTACACGCTCGGCAGCAAGGTCGGACGTATGACGACCGGCGGCAGTGTCACCGAGTTCAACGCTTCCGCCGGAGCGCAGATCGTGGCCGGGTCGGACGGTGCCCTCTGGCTCAACCTCGGCCCGCGGCTCGGCCGCCTGACGACGAGCGGATCGTTCACGTCGTTCCCGATCGCGCTGCCTCCCGGCAAGACCGTGGGATCCGCCTGGAACCTCGCCGCGGGCCCGGACGGCGCGCTCTGGTACCAGATCGCCGAGCAGGTCGGGGACGGCGTCCCCAGCCAGATCGGCATCGGGCGAATGACCACCGCGGGCTCCGCTACCGCCTTCCCGGCCTCCCGGGCGCTCCCGTTCCCCGAGGGCATCACCGGCGGCTCGGACGGGGCGGTGTGGTTCAGCGAGATTCCCGATTTCTACTCGCCGACGCTGTCCAAGATCGCCCGCATCACGCCGGGTGGGACGATCACCGAGTACGTCGCGACGGGCGGTGCGATCACCTCGGGCCCGGGCGGGGCGCTGTGGTTCACGGAGCCGGGCAAGATCGGGCGGATCACGACCGACACCCCGCCCGGGCCGATCCTCGAGCCGCTGTATCCGGCCGGGGACAAGACTCAGGTCGCCACCGACACGTACGTGATCGCGTTCTTCAACAAGGCGATGGACAAGCCGGCGACCCAGGCCGCTTTCTCGCTCAGGCGCACGAGCGACGGCGCATCGGTGGCCGGCATGTTCGGCTGGTACGGCAACGCGCTGATCTTCAAGTCAAGCGCGCCGCTCGCGGCCGGTACGCAGTACACGGCGAGCATGTCGGGCGCCGCGCGTGACGCATCCGGGAACGCGCTCCAGAACCCGAAGACCTGGAAGTTCATCACCGCCGGCGGGCCGGTGCTGAACGTCGTATCCCCGCGCGACGGCGAGACCGGCGTCTACCCGGACGCCTCCGTGCTGGCGGTGTTCGACCGGCCGATGGACCGCGCCAGCACGCAGGCGGCCCTGACCGTCAAGCGGACGAGCGACGGCGCGCCGGTCGCCGGCACCTACACGTGGTTCTTCAACGACACGCTGGTCGGCTTCCGGCCGGGCTCCCTGCTGTTCCAGCCGGGCACCCAGTACACGGCAACGCTCACGAGCGCGGCGAAGGACAAGACCGGCAAGCCGCTGGCGAACCCGTTGACGTGGAGGTTCACGACGGCGGTGGGACCGATCGCCCACTACGTCTCGCCGCCCTCCGGGAGCTCCGGCGTGGGCTCGAACGCCCCGATCATCGCCGGCTTCAACAAGCCCATGAACCACGCTTCCGCGCAGGCCGCCTTCTCGCTGAGGCGCAACAGCGACAGCGCGCCCGTGGCCGGGACCTTCGGTTGGTACGGCAACGCGATGATCTTCAAGCCCAACGCGCCGCTTCAGCCCGGCACGAGCTACGACGCGCGCGTCGAGGACACCGCCACGGACACGTCCGGCAACCGTATGGCGCGGCCCGAGGGCTGGTGGTTCACCAGCGCGACCAGCAGCGCCGCGACCTCGACGGCCGTGCGGCTGACTCCGACCCGCTCCACGGCTTTGCCGGCCGACGTCCGGGCCGCCGTCCGCAGCTCCCAGAAGTCCGGCTGAGCAGCTCTCCTCGCGACCTCGGTGCCCGCCGCTAAGCTCGGGGCGTGGCCGCCGCCGACAAGCCGATCTCCTTCGCCCGCGGCGCGCCGTCGCTCGACATCGTCGACGTCGAGGGGCTGCGCGATGCGGCGCAGCGCGCGTTCAGCGAGGACCCGGCGGGCTCGTTCTCCTACGGGACCGCGATCGGCTATCCGCCGCTGCGCGAGTGGATCGCCGAGCAGCACGGCACCGAGCCCGAGCGCGTGCTCGTCACCAACGGCTCGATGCAGGCCGACGCGTTCCTGTTCGACGTGCTGGTCGAGCCCGGCGACGGCGTGATCGTCGAGAAGCCGACCTACGACCGCACGCTGCTCTCGCTGCGCGGGCGCGGCGCCGCGGTGACCGCGGTCGAGCTCGAACCCGACGGGATCGACGTCGACGCCGTCGAGCGCCTGCTGGCCGACAGCCTGCGGCCCAAGCTCGCGCACATCATCCCCAACTTCCAGAACCCCGCCGGGCACACGCTCTCGCGGGCCAAGCGCGAGCGGCTGCTGGCGCTGGCCGACGAGTACGACTTCGTGGTGTTCGAGGACGACCCCTACGTCGCGCTGCGCTTCGAGGGCGAGACGCTGCCGCGCATGCTCGAGCTCGACCGCTCCGAGCGCGTGGTCTACGCGTCGTCGTTCTCCAAGACCGTGTGCCCGGGGATCCGCGTGGGGTACCTCGTCGGCCCGCCCGAGCTGATCGCCACCGTGCGCAAGCTGGCCACCAACACCTACATCTCGCCGAGCATGGTCAGCCAGTCGATCGTCAACCAGTTCTGCCGCTCGGGGGCGCTCGAACGGTCGATCGAGACCGTCAAGGCGGCGTTGCACGAGCGCTCGAGCGCACTCGTCGCCGCGCTCGCCCGCGAGCTGCCCGAGGCGCGCTTCGTACCGCCCCAGGGCGGCTACTTCCTGTGGGTCGAGCTTCCCGAGGACGCGGACGTCCACCGCATCTTCGAGGCCGCCCAGGAGCGCGGGGTCGCGATCGTGAAGGGCACGGACTTCCTGCTCGAGGGGGGCGAGAACACCCTCCGGTTGGCCTACTCGGGGGTGACGGTGGCGCAGATCGAGGAGGGCGTCGCGCGGCTCGCCGACGCGGTGCGCGCGAACACCCAGGAGCGCAGCGCGACGTAGCGCGTCACGGTCGCGCACGTGCTGGCGGTGGTGAGGACCAGCACCTCGAGCGCGACGGAGGGGCGTGCGACCAGATCGTGCAGGACGGCCAGCGCCCCGTCGGTGAGCGCGAGCGTGATGACGTAGACCAGCCCGCCGAGCAGGAGCTGGCGCACGAGGCCCTCGGAGCCGCGCAGGCCGAAGGTCAGGTGCCGGTTGGCCAGGGTGTTGCCGACCGCGGTCGCCGCGAGCGCGATCGCGTTCGCGGCACCGCCGGGGAGCGGTCCGCGCAGCAGCAGGTAGAGCAGCGCATAGGCGAGCGTCGAGAGCACGCCGACGGCGAGGAAGCGGGCCACGGGGCTTGCGGCCAGCAGGCGCCCGACGCCGCGCAGGTCGGCGAGCGCGGTGTTCACGATGTCGACGCGCGAGTCGGTGTCCTCGACCCAGTCGACCGGCAGCTCGACCGTGCGCAGCCCGCGGCGCTGGGCGAGCGTCAGCAGCTCGGTGTCGAAGAACCAGCTCTCGTCGCGGATCTCCGGGAGCAGCTCGCGCAGGACCTCCACGCGGCCGGCCTTGAACCCGCACTGCGCGTCGCGGAAGCGCGCGTGCACGGCGAGCTGCAGGAGGCGGTTGTAGGAGCGCGAGATCAGCTCGCGCTTCGCGCTGCGGCGCACGCGCGCGCCGTAGGTGAGACGACTGCCGATCGCCAGGTCGCTGTGGCCCGAGACGAGCGGCGCGACCAGCGGCAGCAGAGCGCGCAGGTCTGTCGAGAGGTCGACGTCCATGTAGCAGGCGACGTCGGCGGTGCTCCGCGACCATGCGGCGCGCAGCGCCCGCCCGCGGCCCTTCTCGTCGAGATGCAGGACCTCGACGCCGTCGAGCTCCACCGCGAGCCGGCGCGCGAGACGGAGCGTGCCGTCGGTGCTGGCGTTGTCGGCGATCACGATCCGCCACGAGAACGGGAAGCTGCGGCACAGGAAGTCGTGCAGCCGGCGGACCGAGGCCTCGAGCACCGCCTTCTCGTTGAAGACCGGCACGACGATGTCGACCGCGGCGAACGACGACGGCGCGGGCGCGGGGACGCGCCGTCGTCGAATCTCCGGCAGCCGGCCTGTTGCTGGCGTGGCGACGGCCATGCAACAAGGGTCCCCTGCTTATGTTGGGAAACGTTTAGCTCCGTCTGAGCGCTGGGTTCGCTCTGCGCGAGTCGGCTACGCGTTGCCGCGCGCGGCCGCGAGCAACGCCGAGGCGCGCCCGCTGCAGTCGTAGAGCCCGCCGGAGGTGGTCGAGAGCGGGGCCTTGCGGCAGCTGCTCTGGACCAGCGACATCACGGTGCGGCTGCCGACGCGGTTGTCCGCCGCGCCGGGCGGGCCGCCCGGGCCGCTCCCGCCGGTCAGCACCCAGCGGATGCGCCCGTCGCGGATCGCCTGCGCGAGCCAGGTGGCGCTCACCTGCGTCTCACGGCCGGAGAAGCCGCCGAGGCCGGCGACGTTGGCGCCCGCGATGACCTCGCTCGCGGCTCCGGACTGGCTCGAGGTCGCGATCGTTCCGCCGCCGTTGCGGCGTACGTAGGCGACGACCTTCGCCAGCGAGCCATCGTCGCCGAACGGTCCGCCGCCGGCGCCGCCCGGTGCAGCGAAGCGGGCGCCGCCGGGGGCGTTGCCGGTCGCTGCGGTCGGGAGCGGCGGTGCGCCGGACGCGGCCGCGCCGGACGGGAGCGGCAGCGCGCCCGCCGGCGCTGCTCTGGTGGCGGCGCCCGTCGCGCCGGACTGCGATCCGGCCGCTGGCGGGGCCGCTCCGCCCGGGGCGAACGGGGGCGCGCCGCCGCCGCCTCGGAAGGCGCCCGGAGGGCCTCCGGGGCCGCCGCCGAACGCCGCCGAGGCCGGTCCGCCCGCGGGGAAGGTGCCCTGGGTGGCGTGCCCGAGCGTCTGAAACGCCCACGCCCCCGGCGCGGCCAGCAGCGCCGCCAGAGCGACAACCAGGACGGGGAGCCGCCAGCGCGCGTCGTGCGTGTAGACCATCACGATCGCCGCGGCGGCCGCGACCAGCAGCAGCGGCGTGACCCAGCCCAGCCCGCTGTCGATGTGCGCGAGCACCATCAGCTCGGTCACGACGCCCGCGACGATCGCCGCGGCTCCGACGATCCGCGCCGTCTTGCCGGCAGCCACGACCTGGCCCACGCCCGCGCCGACCAGCGCAGCGGTGAACGGGGCCAGCAGCGAGCTGTAGTAGGGGTGGAAGATCCCGCGCGCGAAGCTGAACGAGACGGCGGTCACGGCGAACGCGCCGCCGATCGCGATCAGCCAGCCCGTGCGCGCGTCGCGACGGCGCAGGCGGGTGGCGATGAGGCCGGCGACCAGGGCCACCGCGGCGAAGCCGAGCAGCCAGGCGGCCTGACCGCCGAGGCTGGCGTTGAACAGCCGAAGCGGCCCGGCGGAGCCGCCGAACGGCCCGCCCCGGGGCCGCCACCCGGGCCGCCGCCCGGCCCGCCTCCCCCGCCGATGCCCTGGGGCCCACCGGACTGCCCGCTCAGGCGGCCGAGCCCGTTGTAGCCGAAGATCAGCGAGAAGATGCTGTTGTCGCTCGTGCCCGCGATCCACGGGCGGTCCGCGGCGGGAGTGAGCGCCATCAGCGCCGGCCACGCCCCGCCCACGACCACCATGGCCGCACCGCCGCACAGGAGCTGGCGCAGCGCGGCGAGCCGGCCGCGCGGAGCGACCCACAGCCACGCCGCGGCCAGGCCGGGGATGACCATCAGGGCGACCGCCATCTTCGCCTCGAAGCCCAGGCCGATGCACACGCCGGCCAGGACGAGCCAGCGGGTGCGGCCGTCCTCGAGGCCGCGCACGAGCGCCCACAGCGCGCCGACGCAGCACAGGATCAGCAGAGCATCGGGATTGTTGTGGCGGAAGATCGCCACCGAGATCGGCGTCAGGGCGAGCACGAGACCCGCGGCGAAGCCGGCGATCCTGCCCCAGCGCCGCCGAGTGAAGTCGTAAACGAGCGCGACGGTCGCCATCCCCATGAGCGCCTGGGGCACGAGGATGCTGAGCGGGTGGAAGCCGAACACGCGCACCGAGAGCGCCTGCACCCACAGCGCGAGCGGCGGCTTGTCGACCGTCATCAGCCCGCCGACGTCGAAGGAGCCGTAGAGGAACGCGTGCCAGCTCGAGGCCATCGAGCGGACGGCGGCCGAGTAGTACTCGTTGGCCCAGCCGTTGCTGCTCAGCGCCCACAGGTAGAGCACGGCCGCGAGCACGAGCAGCGCTCCGAGCTCGGGACGAGGAAGGAACCGGCGCGCGGCGAGCGGCCGGGCGCGCCGGTCATCAACTGGGACGGCGCCCCGAACGGCGACGGCTGACTGGCTCATCGGGTACCTCCATCGGTGGCTGTGAGGTCGGCCGGCGATGGGGGCCGGCGGCTTGGAAGCTCGGGGGGCGACGCCGTGCGGTGGGCTCGGTGCACGAAGACCCACGAGCGAAGGGCGAAGTAGCGCGTGACCGTCGCGCCGGTGCTCGCGACCGTGAGCACTGCGAGCTCGGCGCCGGACGACGGCCGGGCGACGAGCCCGTGCAGGACCGCGACCGCGCCCAGCGTCAGCCCGAGGGTGATCGCGTAGACGACCGTACCCAGCGCGAGCTGGCGCGCCAGGCCGGCCGGCCCGCGCATCCCGAAGGTCAGGCGCCGGTTGGCGGCGGTGTTCCCCAGCGCGGTCAGCGCCAGCGCCGCGGCGTTGGCGCCGGTCTGTGCCAGGGTGCCCACGAGCGCGAGGTAGAGCACCGCGTAGGCGAGCGTCGAGGCGACGCCCACAACGGCGAAGCGCGTGATGCGGCTGTCGGCGATCAGCCGGCCGACGCCGCGCAGGTCGGCGAGCGCGGTAGGGACGATCTCCACGCGCGAGTCCGGGTCGTCGACCCAGTCGACGGGAAGCTCGTGGATGCGCAGCCCGCGCCGCTGCGCGACGACCAGCAGCTCGGTGTCGAAGAACCATGCCTCGTCACGCACGTCGGGCAACAGCTCGCGCAGGACCTCCGTCCGCCCCGCCTTGAAGCCGCACTGGGCGTCGGAGAAGCGCGTCCGCAGCAGCGCGTGCAGCAGGCGGTTGTAAGCGCGGGAGATGAGCTCGCGCTTGGCGCCCCGGACCACGTGCGCGCCGTTGGCCAGGCGCGTGCCGATCGCGAGGTCGCTGTGGCCCGACAGCAGCGGCGCCACGAGCGGCAGCAGGCCGCGCAGATCGGTCGACAGGTCGACGTCCATGTAGCAGCTCACCTCGGCGCGGCTCGCCGACCAGGAGGCGCGCAGCGCGCGCCCGCGGCCCTTGGCCGGCAGGTGCACGACGGCCACGCCCTCCAGCTCGGCGGCCAGCCGGTCGGCGAGCGCCGGCGTCGCGTCGGAGCTCGCGTTGTCGGCGATCACCACGCGCCAGCTGAACGGGAAGCTCTCCGACAGGAAGCGGTGCAGGCGGCGGATGGACGCTTCGAGCGCCGCCTGCTCGTTGTGGACGGGGACCACGACCTCGACCTGGGGAGCGGTCTGCGGAGCGGGCATGGCGGCCAGTCTCCGGCCGCAGATTGTGAGCAGGGTGAGAAAGCGGCTCTTAGCGTTCCCCTAAGTAAGCGCCGTAGCTTGCGATCGGATGCGCAGATCCCGCGGTCCGGCGCGACTAAGGAAGGAGCGCGCGGACCCCCGCGCCGCGAGCCCCCATCACCCGGAGGTGAGCACTCCTCGTGCGACCGCTCCTCATAGCCGCGCTGGCCACCACGCTCGCCGTCGCGGGGTCGGCCTGGCTCCTGGGCTACCCGCTCGCGCGCGTGGCCAGGTCACCGGCCTTCGGCGTCGACTTCGACAGCTTCCGAGGCACGATCCTCGCCGTCGCCGCGGGCGCGGGAACGATCACCGCCATCGTCCGGCCGCGCAACGCCGGGCGCAGCGCGTATGACGGCCACGACGCTCGCATGACCTTCACGACCGACCCCGAGACCGCGATCTTCCGCGACGGCGCCGGCGCGTCGCTCGCCGACCTGCGGGCCGGCGACCGCGTCGAGGTCCTGGTCCTTCCCGACGGCGCAGCCGAGGCCGCGCTTGCGCAACCGGCGTTCGTCGTCTCCGCGCACGCGATCATCGCCTGACGTGGAAGCAGCGGCGACGACACTCCCCGGACGCGGCGCGAAGCTGGGACGCACCGGCTGGCGCGTGCTGCGCTCCGACGCGGCCCTGGTCGAGCGCTTCCGGGCCGGCGACGAGCAGGCCTTCGCCGCCCTCTACCGCCGGCACCAGTCGCGCATCTACGCGGTCTGCCTCGGCGTGCTCGGCTCGCCCGAGGACGCGAAGGACGCCATGCAGGAGGTGTGGGCGGCGGCGACGACCGGGCTGCGGGCGAGCGCACCGGACAACGTCCCGGCGTGGCTCGCGCGCGTCGCGCGCAACTCCTCGATCGACATCGTGCGCGGGCGGCGCGAGACCCCGCACCCGACGCCGCACGACCTGCGGCCCGAGCCCACGCGCAGCGCCGAGCCTTCGGCGGGCGCCCGTGCCGACCTGAACGAGCTCGTCGGCGCCCTGGGCCAGCTCCCCGAGCGGCAGCGCTCGGCGCTGCTGATGCGCGAGCTGGGTGGCTACTCCTACGTCGAGATCGGGCGCACGCTGCACCTCACCGAGCGCTCGGTCAGCGGCCTGATCGCCCGCGCGCGCATCTCGTTGCGCGAAGCGCGGCGGGGCTCGTTGACCTGCGGCGCCGTCCGCGACCACCTGGCCGCCGAGCTCGACGGCCGGCGGCGACCCGCAGAGGTCAGGCGCCACCTGCGCTCGTGCGACGGCTGCCGCGAGTTCCGCGGCGCCCTGCGGGACGATCGGCGCGCACTGCGCTCGCTCGCGCCGCCCGGCGCGGCGAAGCTGCTGGCGGTGTTGCTCGCCGGCCGCGGAGGCCGGGCGGCGGTCTTGGCCGCCGCGATCGGAAAGGGAAGCGCGGGCGGCGAGGCCGTCAAGCTGGCCGTGTTCTGCGCCGCCGCGGTGTGCGCGACCGCCGGCGTCGAGAACATCGACCACGCGGCCAACCACGATCGTCCGTCCGCCGGCGTGGCCGGCTCACAGCAGCGACCCGCGACGAGCGGCCCCCGGCGGGCGGCGGTAGCGGCGACACCGGCGCGCAGCGGCTCGGCGCTGGTCGCCACCAGGCCCATCGCGTCGAGCGCCGCGGCGACCGCCCCCGCAGCCGACGCACCCGGCGCCGGGGCGGCTCCGGGATCGTCTGATCCGACCGGGGCGGACGGCGGCGACTACGCGTGGAACCCGAGCGGCGAAGGGGCCGGCCCGCCGGCGCAGGCGGCGGGGTACGAGCGGCCCAGCAGCGACGACCGCGATCCGCAGCCGGCCGGTTCGGGCGGCCGCGACCGCTCGCCGCCGGAGGGCGGGAGCGGCCGCGACGGAGGCGCGGTCGCCGAGCGGAGCGCCGGCTGGCCGCGCTCTGGGTCCGGCTCGGACGCCGGGGGGGCGGCGGCCGCGACGGCGGCGGGAGCGACCCGGCCGCAGGCACCGGGGGCGCCGCGACCTCAGGCGCCGCGACCTCAGGCGCCGCGACCTCAGACGCCGCGACCAGCCCCACCGCACCGGCCGGGACGGCCGGTGCCCCAACTCAGCGGCCGTAGCGGTCCTTGCCCAGCACCAGCTGCTCGGGCAGCGCGGTGCGCGGCGGCGGCGAGGGGTCGGCGCGCACCGAGACCGTCTCCGCGACGCTGCGCGTCACGACCGACTCGCCGGCCTCCAGCTCGACGCCCACCTCGTCCTCGGAGCTGCGCATGACGCGACCCTCGAGCCCGGGCGCCAGGCCGACTTCCTTGAGGTAGTGCAGGACGTCCTCGGCCTCGTTCTCGAACCGCAGAACACGCACCTTGGCACCCTCGGCGACGTCGGCCAGCGGCACGCCCTCGATGCGGCGGCCGGGCTTGATCGGGTGCCCGTGGGGGCACGTCTCGGCCTCCCCCACCGACGCGCGCACGTAGGCCTCGAAGCGCGGCGACATCGCGTGCTCGAGGTGCTCGGCCTCCTCGTGGACGTCGTCCCAGGGCACGCCGACCACGTCGGTCAGGAAGCGCTCGATCAGGCGGTGGCGGCTGACGATCGACTCCGCGTGGTCACGACCGTCGGGGGTGAACGCGATCGCCTTGTCGGCATCGCGCGTGATGTAGCCGTCGCGCTCCAGGCGGCCGACCATCTCGTGGACGGTGGGCGCCGAGAGCTGCATGGCCCGCGCGACGTTCGCTCCGGTCATCGGCAAGCCCGCCTCCTGGAGCCAGAACAGGGTCTGCAGGTACTCCTCCTCGGCGGCGGTGGCATGGTCTGCGGCCATCCCCAACGATCGTACTGGCCCCGGCCGCGCCGGCCGCGCCCCCGCCCGTTCAGCACGTAGAGTCTCCGGCTCGTGGCGCTTCCCCTCTCACCGCCCGTCGCCCCGCAGCTCGCGCGCTCGCGGGCCGAGCTTCCCGATGGCGACCGCTGGGCCTACGAGCCCAAGTGGGACGGCTTTCGCGCGATCGCCTTCGTCGACGGCGACGAGGTCACGCTGCAATCGCGCAACGGTCGCCCGCTCACGCGCTACTTCCCCGAGCTGCGCTTCTACCCCGGGCGCTACGTGCTCGACGGCGAGATCGTGGTCGAGGACGCCGACGGCCAGCCCGACTTCGACGCCCTGGGCCAGCGCATCCACCCGGCGGAGTCGCGCATCCGCATGCTCGCCGAGCAGACGCCGGCCAAGTTCATCGCCTTCGACCTGCTCGCGCGGGCGGACGAGCTGACGCTCGAGGAGCCCTACAGCGTCCGGCGCGAGCGCCTCGAACAGCTCGTGAGCGCCCCGGTCGAGCTGACGCCGGCGGTCCGCGATCGAGCCGACGCGGAGGGCTGGCTGCGCACCGCCGAGGGCGTGATCGCCAAGGAGCTCGACGCGCCCTACTGCCCCGGCGAGCGCCGCGGGATGGTCAAGGTCAAGCGCGTGCGGACGATCGACGCGGTGGTCCTCGGCTGGCGGCCGGGCAAAGCCGAAGGGACGGTCGGCTCGCTGATCCTCGCGCTCTACGACGGCGACGATCTGGCCGTCGTTGGCCATACCTCGGGGTTCACGGCCAAGCAGAAGCGCGAGCTCGTCGGCCAGCTCGAGCCCTACGAGACCGGCGAGCGCGGCCGCGGCGACCCGAGCCGCTGGGACAGCGGCCGCGAGCTCGAATGGATCTCATTGCGCCCCGAGCTCGTCGTCGAGGTCACGTTTGACCACGTGTCAGGCCGCCGCATCCGCCACGGCGCAAAGGTCGTCCGCTGGCGCGAGGACAAGCCGCCGCGCGAGTGCACGATCGACCAGCTGTTCAGCTGAGAGCTCAGTCGTCGAACTCGTCCGGAAGGCCCTGCCCGGTCCGTGCCGCGCGCGCACCGGGCGGCCTGCGCGGCCCCTGGCGCGTGGGCGGACCGCCGGGCTGGGGGTCGCCGGCGCGCCCGCGCTGCTTCGGGCGGCCGGCGTCGCGGCTCGGCTGCATGCGCTTGGGCTCTGCGCGCTGCTTGGCGAAGTGCGGCGGCCACGGCGCGTCGCCCAGGCCCTCGTGCTCGTCGCGGTCGGCGAGCGCGTGGAGGGCATCGAGCGAGCCGGCGTGAGCGTCGATCTCCGCGGCGGGATCGCCGCGATCGCGCAGGCGATCCGGGACGGTGTCGATCCGCAGCTCCGCCGCTTCCGCGACCGGCACCTCGTCCCATTCCAGCGGGCAGGACACGCGCGCGTCGGGCGTCGGGCGCACCGACCACGCCGAGGCGACGGTGCGGTCGCGCGCGTTCTGGTTGTAGTCGACGAACACGCCGTGGCGCTCCTCCTTCCACCACCTGCTGGTGGCCAGCGGCGAGCGGCGCTCCACCTCGCGCGCCAGGGCCAGCGCCGCGCGGCGGACCTCGGTGAACGTCCAGCGACGCTCGATGCGCACGTTGACGTGGATCCCCCGCGACCCCGAGGTCTTGGGCCAGCCTCGCAGCTCGTGCTCCTCGAGCACGTCGCGAACCACCATCGCGACCCGGCGCACGTCGTCCCACGACGCCTCGGGCGTCGGGTCGAGGTCGACGCGCAGCTCGTCCGGGTGATCGATGTCGTCGCGGCGCGCCGGCCACGGGTTGAAGTCGATCACGCCGAGGTTGACGGCCCACACGAGATGGGCCGCGTCCTGGGCCACGAGCTCCTCCGCCGTGCGCCCGCTGGGGAAGGCGACGGTGGCCGTCTGCAGCCACGCGGGGATCCGCTGCGGCACGCGCTTCTGCCAGATCGGCTCCTGCTCGATCCCCTTCACGAAGCGCTTCATCACGGTGGGCCGGTCGCGCAGGTGGACCACGGCCGCGTCCGCCACGTCGAGGTAGTAGCGGCACAGGTCGAGCTTGGTCCAGCCGGCCCCGGGGAAGTAGACCTTTCCCGGGTTGGACAGGCGCACCTCGCGCCCGGCCGCCTCGAGCATGATGTGGTCGGCATTCGCCATGCCTAGATGATCGACGAGCGCCCTGTCCTGTGCGCCCCGGACTCGTTCAAGGGGACGTTCCGCGCTGCCCAGGTCGCGGCCGCTCTGGCGCGCGGGGTCGAGGCGGCCGGCCGGCGCGCGGTTGCGCTGCCGATCGCCGACGGCGGCGAGGGGACGATGGAGGGGCTGGTGCTCGCGCTGGGCGGAGAGACCGCCGGCGCAGAGGTGAGCGATCCGCTCGGGCGGCCGGTGCAGGCCGGGTTTGGACTGCTCGACGATGGCGTCACGGCGGTGGTAGAGACCGCGCAGGCGTCCGGAATTCATCTCGTGCGCGCGGAGGAGCCGGCACCGATTCCGAAGGAATTGGTGTCGGAAGCGGCCAGCACGCGCGGGACGGGCGAGCTGATCCTCGCCGCCGTGGCCGCCGGCGCGGCCGAGGTGCTGCTGGCGGCGGGAGGCAGCGCGACGACGGACGGCGGCGCGGGCGCACTCGCGGCGATCGAGGATGGCGGCGGGCTCGGGGGCGCGCGGCTGGTGGTGCTGTGCGACGTGCGCACGCCGTTCGAGCGCGCCGCCGAGGTCTTCGCGCCGCAGAAGGGCGCGGACCCCGAGGCAATCAGGCGACTGACGCGGCGGCTGCGCGAGCTCGCTGCGCGGTTGCCCCGCGATCCCCGCGGCCGCCCGCTGACCGGCTGCGGGGGCGGCCTCTCGGGCGGCCTGTGGGCAGGGGTCGGCGCGGTGCTGGTGCCGGGCGCGGCGTTCGTGCTCGACGCGCTGGGCTTCGACGCGAGCATGCGAGCGTCGCACGAAGTCATCACCGGCGAGGGGCGCATCGACTCCCAGACCCTGCAGGGCAAGGCGGTCGGCGAGGTCGCGGTGCGCTGCCGCCAGGCCGGCGTCCCCTGCCACGCCGTGGTGGGCGTCAACGCGCTCGGGTCGTTCGAGCAGCGCATGCTCGACATCGAGGCGCTCGAGGAGGCCGGCTCGCTGGAGGAGATCGAGCAGGCGGCCGGTCGTGTGGTGGCGCGCGCCCAATAGCCTGCGCCCGTGGCCGAGCGCGCCCCACGCCGAGCGGTCGTCGTCGGCGCGGGGTCGTTCGGCACCGCGGTCGCCGTGCTGCTGGCGCGCGGCGGGCTGCGCACGACGCTCCAGACACGCACCGGGGAGCAGGCGCGGGCGCTGTCCGGGGAGCGCGAGAACCGGGCCTACCTGCCGGGCGTCGCTTTGCCGCGCGAGCTTCGGGTCGAGACCATCGAGGCCGGACTCGCGCGCGCCGACCTGATCTTCCTCGGCATCCCGTCCCGCGGCCTGGACGAGGTCATCGCCGGCCTCGCGACCGCGGAGCTTCCGGCCGGCGCTTCGATCGTGTCGCTGGCCAAGGGACTCGTCCCTCCCGACGGCGTGGCTCCCACGCTGATGCTCGTGCGCGCCTTTCCGCCCGAACGCGTGGCGTGCGTGGGCGGGCCGGCCCACGCCCAGGAAATGGTCGGCGCGGGCGCCGGGCTGGTGGCGGCCTCGGCCAGCGAGCATCTGGCGCGAAGCGTCGCGAGCGTGTTCGAGCGCGCGGGAGTCGTGTGCGAGGTCTCGAACGACCCGATCGGCGTCGAGCTCGCCGGCGCGGCCAAGAACGCCGCGGCGCTCGCGTCGGGCGCGACCGAGGCGCAGGGCCTCAACGCCGCGGGCGCCGCCGCCGGGCACATCTTCGCCGAGGTCTGGCGCTACACCGCGGGGCTCGGCGGCAGGCCGGAGTCGCTCATCGGCCTCGCCGGGACCGGCGACCTCGTCGCGACGGCGCTCGCGCCCCAGAGCCGCAACCGCCGGGCCGGCGAGCTGCTGGCGGCAGGCGTGCCGGCGGCGGAGATCCCGGCGCGGATCGGCCAGGCGGTCGAGGCGCTGGAGTCGGTCCCGCTGCTCGCGCGGGCGCTGGACCGCGCGAAGGTCGAGGCGCCGGTGAGCGCCGCGCTCGCGCGCCTGATCGCCGGCGAGCTGCCGCTCGACGACTGGGTCGAGCTCGTGCGCACCACGGTGCCCCCGCCGGCGCGCTGGAAGGCCGGCCGCTGGAGGCGGCTGTGGGAGCGCGTGCGGTCCTGGTTCCGGCGTGACCGCGGGCGCGGCTAGCGGCGCTCGGCCAGCGTCGTGATCACGGCTTCGTAGACGCCCTCCCCGTACGAGGCCTCGGCGATGCGCGCGTTCGGGTGCTCGCGCAGGGCCTCGGAGATGGTGGGGTCGCGCTGCACGGCGTTGGCCACGAGCCAGAACGTGTCGACCGCGCCCGCCGCCCCGAGGTCCTCGCGCGAGTCGCCGATCGCGATGCACTGCTCGCGTGCGTAGCCGCGCACCTGCATGTGGCGCCCGACCGCGCGTGCCTTGGACGCCGCCGCCGGGACCAGGTGGTAGGCGCGCGTCTGGTCGAGGCCGGTCAGGTACTCGCGGTGGGCGACGTTGCCGTTGTCGACCAGGCGCAGGTGCCCGAGGCCGTGCTCGGCAAGCAACGCGTCGGCTTCGAGCGCGTCGACCAGGCCACGGAAGAGGTGTGACACCTCGCGGTCCACGTGCCAGGGCGAGTGGTACTCCAGGCGGCCGGCGTAGCGGTCGAGCAGCAGCGCGGGCGCCCCAACCTCCTCGATCTGGGCGTGGATCGTCTGCTCCGGCGTCGGGACGAGGTGGCCGGTGAGCCATTCGAGCTCGCCGTCGACGACCAGCCCGGCGCCGGCCTCGAAGATGTAGGCGCGCTGGCCGAGCAGGCGCGCGTCCTCGTTGACCTGCGCGCGACGCCGGCCCGAGTAGAGGACCAGCTCCACCTCCGCGCGTGAGCACGCCTCCACGGCGCGCACGCCGAGCAGCGAGAAACGGCCCTCGCCGTCGTGCACGAGCGACGCCCCGCGGCCGAGCAGCGTGCCGTCGAGGTCGCAGTAGACGCAGCCCAGAGTCACGCGAACGCGGCCATCGCGGCGGCGAGCGTAGCATCGGGGTGATGGCCGTCACGCGCGAGATCGACCCCTGGGATGCGCTGCTCGAAGCCGGCCGCGGCGACGGCCGCCTGGTCGTCGAGGAGCGCTCGCCGGCGCGGCGGGCGGTGCTGTCGGACCTGCCGGCCGACCTTCATCCACAGCTGCTGGCGGCATTGCGCGCGGCGGGGATCGAGCAGCTCTACGCGCACCAGCGTGACGCGCTCGAGGCGGCCACCGCGGGCCCGACGATCGTCACGACCGGCACCGCGTCCGGGAAATCGCTGTGCTTCAACCTGCCCGCGCTCGACGTGCTGTGCAGCGACCGCCGCGCGCGTGCGCTGTACCTCTATCCCACCAAGGCGCTCGCGCAGGACCAGGCGCGCGCGCTCAACGCTCTCGGCCTGACGCGCCTCGTGCGCCCCGCGATCTACGACGGCGACACGCCCCAGCCCGAGCGCGCCCAGATCCGCCGGCGCGCGAACGTGGTCCTCACCAATCCTGACATGCTGCACGTCGGGATCCTCCCCAACCACCGCGCGTGGGCGGACCTGTTCGCCAACCTCGCCGTTGTCGTGGTCGACGAGGCGCACGTCTATCGCGGCGTGTTCGGCTCGCACGTGGCCAACGTCCTGCGGCGGCTGCGGCGTGTGGCGGCCGCTTACGGCACCGCGCCGCGCTTCCTGCTCGCCTCGGCCACGATCGCCAACCCGGTCGAGCTCGCCGAGCGGCTCACGGGCCTGGAGCCGATCGCGCTCGTCGAGCGCGACGGCTCGCCCAAGGCGGTGCGCAAGACCGCGATCTGGAACCCACCGCTGCTCGACGAGGACCTTGGGACGCGCCGTTCACCGCTGATCGAGGCCGCCGACCTGCTGTGCGAGCTTGTCGCTCAGGGCTCGCGAACGATCTGCTTCATGAAGTCGCGCAAGGCGGTCGAGCTGATCGCCCGCCAGGCCGCCGCGCGGCTACGGTCGGAGGGGGAAGCCGCGCTCGCAGAGCGCATCGCCCCCTACCGGGCGGGGTACACGCCGGGGCAGCGGCGCGAGCTCGAGCGCCGCCTGGTCGACGGCGAGCTGCTCGGCGTGGTGGCCACCGACGCGCTCGAGCTCGGCATCGACATCGGCGCGCTCGACGCCGCGATCTGCGTCACGTTCCCGGGGACGGTCGCCTCGCTGCGCCAGATGTGGGGCCGCGCCGGCCGGCGCGGTCGCGGGCTCCAGGTCTACATCGCCGGCGAGGACGCGCTCGATCAGTTCTTCTGCCGCCATCCCGACGAGTTCCTCGAGCGGCCCGTCGAGGCGGCGATCCTCGACCACGAGAACGAGCACATCCACCTCGCGCATCTGCTGTGCGCGGCGCACGAGGGCCCGCTGGCCGCTTCCGACGCCGAGCCGCTCGGGCCGCGCTGGCGCGCCTACGCCGAGCGCCTGGTCGCGGCGGGCGAGCTGCGCGAGCGCGGCGGGACCTTCGTCCTGCGCCGGCCCGAGGAGTATCCGGCCGCGCGCGTCTCGCTTCGCTCGAGCTCGCCCGAGACCTTCGCGCTGATCGACGTCGCCTCGGGCGAGCTGCTGGGCACGCTCGAGGCCTCGCGCGCGTACTCGTCGGTGCACGAGGGTGCGGTGTACCTGCACATGGGGCGCGCCTACGAGGTGAAGGAGCTCGACCTCGATCAGCGCCGCGCGCTGATCGCGCCCTTCGACGGCGACTGGTACACGCAGCCGCGGCGCGAGACCGAGACCTGGATCGAGACGCTGCTCGACCGCCGCGAGGCAGTGGGCGTGACGCTGTCGTTCGGGCGCGTGAGCGTCAGCGAGCAGGTGCTCGGCTATCAGCGCAAGGCCACTTCGGATCACCAGACGATCGACTTCACCGCGCTCGAGCTGCCGGAGACGACGTTCGAGACGCAGGCACTGTGGTACGAGACCGGCGCGTCGCTGCTCGGCTCGAGCGTCCCGCTCGAGGCGCTGCTCGGTGCGCTGCACGCCACCGAGCACGCCCAGATCGCTGTGCTGCCGCTGCTCGCGATGTGCGACCGCTGGGACATCGGCGGGCTGTCCACCAACGCCCACCCCCAGACGGGCGGGCCGACGATCTTCATCTACGACGGCCACGCGGGCGGCGTGGGCATCACCCGCCAGGGCTTCACGCGCTTCGAGGAGCTGGTCGAGGACGCCCACCGGCTGATCGCCGAGTGCCCGTGCCGCTCGGGCTGCCCCTCGTGCGTCCAGTCGCCCAAGTGCGGCAACCTCAACGAGCCGCTGTCCAAGGCCGGCGCGCGCGAGCTGCAGGCGCGGATGCTCGCGAGCCTCAGCCCGAGGTCGTGATCCCGCGCTCCTCTGCCTGCAGGCGGAAGAGCAGGCGCGCGCGCTCGGGCTGCCCGGCCGATCTATGCGGCCATCGCGAACGTGAACATACGCTCGGCGTCTATGCGGGCATAGACGGGGCCGGAGTCCAGGAAGTCGGTCTCCCAGCCGGCGCCGTAGCGGGGGAGGTAGATCTCGAGCAGTGTCTCCCGGAAGCCGCCCTCGATCGGGACCTCGGTCGCGCGACCGTGCACGGTGACCGCCAGCTCCTCGCCGGGCAGGTGAGTGGCGCTGACCTGCGGACGCGCGCGGATGTGACGGAAGCGCACCGAGTCCGGCGCCGACCCGAAGTGGAAAGCGCCGCGGTAGAAGATCCCGTCGACGGGCCCGACGATCGGCCGACCGTCGGAGGACACCGTGGCGAGCGCGAGCAGGCACATCCCCGTCAGCCGCTCCGCCACCTGCTCGGCGGTGAGGCGTCGCTCGGGCGTGTGGATCCTCAGCAGATGGGGGCCGGCCTCGGCGTAGCTACGATCGATCAGGTTCTGCACAGCGGAGAGGTCTTCGGCGGTCTCGTGCATCCGAGCGATTCAACCAGCGAGCGGCTCCGGCGCGTCGCGTCCGCGCGATGAACCGCGTCCACAACGTCGTCTGCTCGTCGCGCTGGTGGGCTCGCAGCGTCGAGCGCGAGCTCGTGCCGTGGGCGGTCGGCTCGCTGGAGCTCGGCGACGACGTGCTCGAGTTCGGGCCCGGGTTCGGCGCGACCACGAGCGTGCTCGCGCAGCGGCCGGCCGCTCTGAGCGTGCTCGAGCTCGACCCGGGCTACTGCCGGCGGCTGCGCGCGCAGCTCGGCGACCGTGTCTCGGTCACCGAGGGCGACGCCACGCGAATGCCGTTCGAGGACGGCCGTTTCTCGGCCGTCGTGTGCTTCACGATGCTCCACCACATCCCCTCGCGCGAGCTGCAGGACCGTGCGCTCGGCGAGGCCGCGCGCGTGCTCCGCCCCGGCGGCGTGCTCGCCGGGAGCGACAGCATCGGCGGCGGCCTGCTGTTCAAGGCGATCCATGTCGGCGACACGCTCAACCTTGTCGATCCGGACACGTTCGGGGCGCGGCTCGATGCGCTGGGCTTCGAGCGCGCGCGGGCCGATCGCGGGCGTCAGGCGTTCCGGTTTCGAGCCTTCAAGCCGATGCCGGCCTTCGACCGGCACCGTGCGGCTATGAAGCCCGGCATCAGCCCCTCGAGTGCGCGCGTCGACCGCGATAGCGCGGAGAGAGCACGTCCGCGATCTCACGCGACGACTGGTATGGCGGCGCCGCCGGCCGGGGCCGTTGAGGAAGCGGCAGAGGATCATGGCCCTGCCCGTCCCCCGCGCGCCTGCACTCCGGCGGCCGCTGCTCTGTGCTGCGAGTAGCCTGCTCGCACGTGGTCCGCTCCCGGTCGCTTGCTACACCACCGTAACTACAATGGCGTAGCTTTACCCAGGAGGCTCCGCGTGTCAACCTCCGCCTGTGGCAGTCCGCTCCCGTAGGCGGCCGTACGCTCCGCGCCTTCCTCCGGCTGAGCGCCGCGAGCAGTTGCTGGACTCCACGCTCGCGATCATCACCGAGGAGGGCTATGAGGCGGTCTCGATGGAAGCGATCGCGCGGCGCGCCGGCGTCACGCGGCCGGTCGTGTACGGCGCGTTCGCCAACCTCGCGCTGCTGCTCGCGGCGCTCTTCCGGCGCGAGGAGCAGCGCGCGCTGGGCCAGCTCGCCGCGATCGTGCCGCCCCAGCCCGACGAGCGCGACCCCGACCGCATCGTCGTCGAGGGGCTCGAGGCCTTCCTGGCCAACGTCACCGAGCACCCACAGACCTGGCGCCTGATCCTGTTCCCGGTCCAGGGCACGCCGGACATCGTGCGCCGCCAGGTCGAGCGCAACCGCGCGAAGCTGCTCGAGCAGATCCTCACCCTCGTCGAGTGGGGACTGCAGCGCCGCGGCGGCCCCGCCGACCTCGAGCCGGACCTGACCGCGCGCATGATCCTCAACCTCGCCGAGGAGTCGGGAAGGCTCGTCCTGACCGACCCCAAGCGCTTCCCGCCCGAGCGTGTCACAGCCTTTGCGGAGCGCATCCTGGCGGCGATCGAACGCTCCGAACCGCGCCGCTGAGTCGCGCTACCCTCCGCGCGGGGCGAGATAGCTCAGCTGGTAGAGCACACGACTGAAAATCGTGGTGTCCCCGGTTCGAGTCCGGGTCTCGCCATGCGAGGCGGTGCCTCGACGCGTCTGACGGTCGCTGCCGGCGAGGGGGCGTGCCAAGCACTGCCCCCTCGCGCCATCGAGGTCAGACCCGCCGATCCGACCGCTCGCGATGGCGAGACTTCGTCTCGCCATCCAGGCTCGATGTCGGAGGCGTGTCAGCCGGGCGGTGGCGCCGGCGTCAGGCCGTGCCGGCGCATGATCTCCGCGATCTTCGCCCGGTCCGGCGGGCCCGTCGAGGCCAGCGCCTCGTGGATCTCGCGGAAGTAGCCGGGCGTCATCAGGCCAGGGCTGGAGATCGCGAGGAACTTGGAGTCCTCGGCCCCGTGGTTATCGAACCCATGGACCGCGCCGCGGGGTATGCAGATGGCCTCCCCGGGCCGAATATCCAGCGGCCTGCCGTCAACCGTCCAGGTGGTGACGCCCTCGAGCCCGTAGATCGTCTCCTCGAACGCGTCGTGACTGTGCGGCACCGGCATCATGCTGTCGGCCGGAACGAAGCACTCGAAGACGCTCGCGCTTTCGTTCGAATCGGCCGCCTCAACCAGGAAGCGGACGCTCAGCGCACCGACCTGAATCATTTCGATGCTCATCGCGCCCCCAATTGGACGGTCTCGAGGGCCTCGGATTTCGTTGCGAAGTTGCGCCACCAGATGCACCTTCCGTCGCGCCACCTGATCGACTGCCACCATGTTTCGACGACAGGCGTGGTGCTGGCCGCGCCGCGCGCCCGCCCCCGGATCCGTGCGAGCGTCATCTCTCCAAAACCCTGGAGCTCGCCGATTTCAGCAGCGTAGTCGGGGAGGCACTCGAGGAGGTTGCTCCACCACAGGCGTACTCCGTCGTGGCCGCGGTAGTCGCCCTCCAGCGCTCCGAGACGCGGCTCGATCTCGACCTCCTTGTGCATGAGCACGAGCAGGGCATCGAGGTCACGGCGGTTGAAGGCCTCGTACATGAGCGCGACCAGATCCACGTTCTCGCGCGACATCCTTCCGCCCAGTATCACGCGAACCTCCTGCCACTGCTTCCCATGGGAGAGGGTGCCGCGCTCAGCGTGACCCGAAGGCTTTCTTGCGAGTGGTAGCGAGCACGCCGGGCGCGGGTCGGACACGCCCACTCGGGACGCAGCAGGACGACTCGTCCGCCAGCGCCGTCGCTCTCGTCTCGCCGTCGGCCGGACGGTTCGGCGGCGTCGAATCGATCCACACGGTCGCCCAGCAGGTCCGCGCGGACCGTCGGGCTGGCGGCCGGTCCACTTGATGAGGGTGTCGTCCGTGGGGTCCAGCTCGTCGAGTGCGGGCGCGGATGCGCTCCTCTGGCGCTTGGGGGCGGACGACGCCGCAAATGCCCGCGCCGTCTTCTGGCGGCCGCATCACCCGATCCGGACGATGACTGTCGTCGCCGGCGCTCGCAGACTGGTGCGTGCGGACATACGCGGAAGGCGCAGCGGGCGCGATCCGCGGCTTCGAAACGGGGACAGGAGCGAGAATGGAAGGCAACAACCCTGATGTACTTGGGCCGGTCGACTACCTGGTGGTCGAGTTTCCGGCGGACAGGGCCAACTTCTCCGGTGAGATGGCGGCGGAGTTGACGTCTTTAGTCGACCGCGGGCTGGTGCGCGTGCTGGATCTGTTGATCATGAGCAAGGATCTCGACGGGTCGGTGGCGGTCGATGAGTTGCACGAGGTCGACGAGAGCAATCTGGGGCAGCTGCGTGCCTTCGAGGCGGACCTCGCGTTGTTGCTCGCCGAGGAAGATGTCGAAGAGATCGGCAAGGTTCTGGAGCCAGGCAACCTCGCGGCGGTGCTGGTCTTCGAGAACACCTGGGCCGGGCCGTTTGCCTCCGCTGTGCGACGGTCGGGTGGCCAGCTGATCGCCGACGGCCGCATCCCGACCCAGGCACTATTGGCCGCCATCGAAGCGGAAGAAGAGGCAACCGAAGAGGAAGGAGCCTGACATGCCGCTTGGCCCAGGACGTAGAGGCAGGCGAGGAGTACTCGGTGGTCGACCGGTCGCGCGGACCGCGGCGGTCGTCGGCACCGCTGCAGTCGTGAAGCACGGTCACGACCGTCGCTCGGATCGCCGCGACGACCGAGGCGACCGGCGCGAGGACCGCGGCCCCGGACGCTTTAGATAAGCAGCTGACCCACTTCGACGGAACCTTGGGGCGCCAACGGACCGTCCGTTCAGGAACATCGGACCGTTCACTCGCGCCCGCTTCGAGAACAACATCAGGATCACGGCGACGATCGATATAAGGCTGACCGACACGCCAACCGCAAAAACGAGGACTTTGGCGCCGCGCTAGCAGGATCCCCGGGAAGCCGCGGATGCGATTCCCGTCTGGACCTGTCGGGGCTAGTCAGCGGGGCGTTCGGCCATCTTCTGCTGAGCGTCGGCGAGCGCGCCCTTGAGGGCCTTGACGTGGCTCCCCTCGGCCTCGCCGAGGGCTTTCTCCACGGCGCGGGTCACGGCGGGTTCGACCTTCTCGGCTTCGGAGTGTGAGTAGGCGACGATCAGGCCGGCGCCGCCGAGCGGGATCGTCGCTCCGGCCTGCTCGCCGAGCTTGTCGGCGGTCTTGTCATGAAGCAGCTTGCCGCCGCCTGCGCCCATCGCGGCGCCGATCGCGGTGGCGGCGAGCAACGGCGGTGCAAACAGCCCAACGGCGAACCCGACGGCGCCCAGGCCCTCGGCCCCCTCGCGAACCATGTGATCGGTTTCCTCGACCGATAGGTTGCCTTCCAGGTCCTTCGCGACCAGCGCCATTCCCTGCAGGTGGGCGCCGCAGTTCAGTACCGCGTTGTAGTCCTCCTCGGCGGCGTCCTTCGACAGGTAGCCGCCGATCAGGACGTCGATCGTGTCATGGCGCTTCATCGGAACCTCCTTGCAGAGTCGCCACGATCACGCCGAGATCGCGTGCGCCGTGTCCCCGTGGCGCATTGCCTTGTGGAGCTCATGCGCCTCCTCGGTCGACTCGTGTGGATTGACATCGAAGACGACCTTCTTGATGGTGCCGGTGAACGCGAACGGCTTCCTGTCCTCGTAGCCTAGGTCGACCACACCGCCGTTGTCGCGGCCGATGTCCATTCCCGAATAGCCGGAGAAGCGGATCGGCACCGTGTGATCCATCCGGCCCTTGCCGACCGGCCGGTCATCGATGAACAGCGTCACCTCACCGCCCGTGGCCGGCTTGGCCTCGTCGGCGGCGAACTCCATTCGCACCGTCACCTCGCCCTCGGGAAGGGACTCCTCGGCCTGCTGGCGGAAGACGAACACGCCCATCATCGAGTAGGTGTGCGTCAGCTTGCCGCCGTCGACGAACAGCGAGAACCCGCCCATATGGTCGGCCTCGGCGACGATCACCCCTTCGGCCCCGCCCGGCGGGATCACGAGGTCTGCGCTGATCGCGTAGGAGTGGTTGTAGATCCGCGGGATCATCCCCGAAAGGACGTTCTGCACATCGCCGCGGAACTCTTGCTTTGCGATCTCGGGGAGAGGGGGCACGATGCCGAAGAATGGCGCGAGCATTGCCAGCAGCGGCAGCACCTTGTACTTCTCGGCCTCGGCCCAGAAGAGCTCCTTGAGCTCCTTCACCTTCTCGGGGTTGTCCGCGGCGAGATCGTTCGCCTGGGTGAAGTCGTCGGGCAGGTAGTAGAGCTCGACGGGGTCCTGATCGGGGTCCCAAACGCCAGGCGTGTAGGGCTTCAACGCCTCCGGCGTGATCACCCAGGGAATGCGCTCGGTCCTCATCGAGAGCCACCAGCCGTCCTTGTACATCGCCCGGTTGCCGATCGTCTCGAAGTACTGCTGGGTGTGGCGCTCTGGAGCGTTAGCGTCCGTCAGCGAGTCGGCGAAGGTCGCGCCGTGCATGGGCTGCTGCTCGATCCCGTCGATGTGGGTCGGCATCGGGATTCCCGCGATGTCGAGGATCGTCGGACCGACGTCGGTGACGTGCGTGAAGTGCGTCCTCAGGGCGCCGCGTTCCGTGATCGACTCCGGCCAATGGACCACGAGTGGATTGCGCGTTCCGCCGAGGTGCGAGCCCACCTGCTTTCCCCACTTGAACGGTGTGTTGCCGGCCCAGGCCCAGGCCGCCGAGTAGTGGGGCACCATCATCTGGTTCCCCCACGCCTCGATCCCGCCGTAGCGCTCGGCGAGCTGGAGCTGCATCTCGTCGGTCAGCGGGATGCCGTTCTGCATCGTCAGCTCGTTGAACGAACCCGTGATCGTCCCCTCCATGCTGGCGCCGTTGTCGCCCCATACCCAGAGCACGAGCGTGTTGTCCAGCTCGCCGAGCTCGTCGATCGCGTCGATCACCCGGCCGACGTTGTAGTCGGCGTTCTCGGAGTAGCCGGCGTAGACCTCCATCTGGCGGGCGTAGTACGTCTTGAGCTTGTCGGGGACGTCCTCCCAAGCCGGGAAGGCCTCGTCGCGTTCGGTGAGCTCCGCGTCCGGAGGTATGACCCCCAGCTCCTTCTGCCTCGCGAAGGTCTCCTCGCGCAGCTTGTCCCAGCCCTGGTCGAACTTGCCCTTGTACTTCTCGGCCCATGCCTCGGAGACGTGGTGGGGAGCGTGGCTGCAGCCGGTGGCGAAGTAGGCGAAGAAGGGCTTCTTCGCGTCCTGCGCCCGGATCGCGTGCAGCCATTCGATCGTCTTGTCCCCCATGTCATCGGGCAGGTAGTAGGGGTCATCCTCGTCGTTGTCGTAATAGGCGTCGGGAGTGCCGATGACCTTCTGGTTCTCCGCCAGACACGGGTCCCACTGCCCCGATTCCCCGCCGAGGAACCCGTAGAAGTAGTCGAACCCCCAGCCGACGGGCCAGCGGTCGAAGGGGCCGGCGGGGCCCTGCTGGCCGTCCGGCGTCAGGTGCCACTTGCCGAACGCGGCGGTGCTGTACCCGTTGTCCCGCAGGATCCTCGGGAAGGGAACACAGTCGTCCGGGACGAAGCCCGTATAGCCCGGGAACCCCGTCGAGAACTCGCCGACAGAGCCGACACCGACCGCGTGGCTGTTGCGACCGGTGAGAAGCGCCGCCCGCGTCGGCGAGCACAGCGCGGTGACGTGGAAGCGGTTGTAGCGCAGGCCCTCCTCCGCGATCCGCGTGTAGTTGGGCGTGTCGATCGGCCCGCCGAAGGTCGCGGGGTTGCCGAAGCCGGCGTCGTCGATCAGCACCAGCAGGACATTCGGCGCACCGTCGGGAGGCTCGACGTGACCGATCGCTTCCCAGTCCGGTTGCGAGCCGTCGAGCGTCCGCTGGGTCGCGCCCCCGAACGACGGCGTGCGGATCGGGAGCTTGCTTCGATCGGGCTGGCTCATCGTCTACCTCCGGAGGCCCAGGGCGGGGAGGAACGCTGCTCCGTCGCCTTTGCGTTGCGCACGAACCTATACGCTCATTCCGCCGGATCGCATGATCCAAACGGGATGAAACGCGCGATCGGTTTCGCCCTCGGCGCTCCTCGATCCGCTCCAGCCTGCTCTGCGTGGTCCCGCCTGTGGTCGAGGCGCCGCGGGCACGGCCAGGCTGCCCCTGAATGTGATGGCATCTCCAGCGCCGCGATCGCCTCCGACAGCCGGTCGCGTGCCGCCGCCTTGTTGTCCTGGTTGAAGATCGGACGGATCAGCGCCGCGAGCATCGGCTGCTGCTCTCTGCGCGCGTGGCCGAGGCAGTCGCGCAGGAAGTGGACCGTGCAGCGCTGCCAGGGGCAGCCAAGCACTTGCGCGATCGCCGCCTTCAGCCCGGGGTGGGCATCGGAGATCGCGAGCTGCACGCCGAGCAGGCCGCGCTTCACCAGCCCTCTGAGGAACGTCCGCCAGAAGGCCTCGGTCTCTGCCTCGCCGACGTCGAGACCGATCACCTCGCGCCGTCCGCTGTCGTGCACGCCGTGCGCGATCACCACGCACTTGCGCACCACCCGGCCGCCGTCGCGGACCTTCTCCACCTTGCCGTCGAGGAACAGGTAGGGGTAGCGACCCTCCAGCGGTCTGGTCCTGAACGCCTCGACCTGCCCGTCGAGGCCCTGGGCGATCCGCGAGACCTCAGAGCGCGAGCGTCCTCGCCTTGCGCTGGGAACGGTGCGTTCCCAGCGCCCGCGCCAGCAAGCTTGGGGGCTCGACACCGCTGGAGGGCCGCCCCAGAGCACCGCCCGTCCAGCCGAATATCGTCGTAGTCGCATGCTCGGGAGGCTTTGAGTGGAGTGGGCGCTTGCGATCGTCGCGCTCGCGCTGCTCGCGGTTGCCGCGGTGTCGCGTCGGCTGTCGGGGACGCCGGTCACACCGGCGATGCTGTTCGTCACGATCGGGCTGCTAGTCGGCCCGCGGGTGCTCGACGGCGTCGATCTATCGAGCGGGAGCTCGACCGTGCGGGCGCTGGCGGAGGCAACGCTGGCGCTCGTGTTGTTCGCCGATGCGTCGCGCATCGATCTCCGAGAGCTTCGTCGCGAGGTCGGCGTGCCGCTGCGCCTGCTCGGTTTCGGCCTGCCGCTGACTATCGCTCTCGGCGCGTTGGCGGCGGCCGCGATCTTCGATCAGCTGACGATCGGCGAGGCGCTGATCCTGGGTGTGATCCTGGCGCCGACCGACGCCGCACTCGGGCAGGCGGTGGTCACCGAGCCGAGTGTCCCGGCGCGGATCCGCCAGGGCCTGAACATCGAGAGTGGTCTCAACGACGGCATCTGCGTGCCGCTGCTGTTCGCCGCCGTCGCGGCGGCTGATGTGGAGTCCAATATCTCGAGCGGCCGCAGGGCCGCGACCCTGGTGCTCGAGGAGATCGGCTACGGAGCGATTGGAGGGGTGGCGGCCGGGCTGTTGATCGCCGTCATCGTCATCCAGGCGGGCCGCAGGGATCTGATCACGGGTCCGTGGCGGCAGGTGATCCCGGCCGCGGGAGCGGCGCTCGCCTACGGCACGGCGAGCGCGCTGGACGGATCCGGGTTCATAGCGGCATTCGTTGCGGGCATCGTGTTTCGCGCGCTGCTCGGGCGCGATCCCGGCAACCTGAACCTGCTGACCGAGGAGGTCGGGGGCGTGCTCAACGGCGTCACCTTCCTGCTCTTCGGAGCGATCCTGCTCGGGCCGGCGCTCGGTGATCTGAGCTGGAAGCTCGTCCTGTACGCGCTGCTCAGCCTCACGATCGTGCGGATGCTGCCCGTCGCGATCGCGATGTGGCGCTCGCGTGCGCAGGTACCGACGCTGGGTTTCCTCGGCTGGTTCGGTCCCCGCGGCCTCGCCTCGATCGTGTTCGCGCTGATCGTGATCGAGGAGTCCCGGCTTCCCCAGGAGCAGACGATCGTGCTTGCGACCTATCTGACCGTGGCAGTCTCGGTCTTCGCCCACGGCCTCACCGCCGCCCCGCTCGCCGAGCGCTACGCGCGCTGGTACCGCGCCCACCCCCGCGACGAGGCCCCAGCGATGGAGGGCGCCCCGGCCGAGGTGACACGAGCGCGGGGCCCGATCGCATCCCCCACCTCCTCCCGGTAGCCCCACGAGCCGTCTAGGACATGGTGCGCTCACTGCGAGGGCGAGCGAGCTCGCTCATCCATCCGCCTCGTCGCGGCCGCCCCGGCCCTGGCGCCACTCGCGCTCGGCCTCGTGCTCCATCCGCTTCAGGCGCGTGTAGTAGTCCGGGAACTCGTTGAGGTGGGCGAGGGCGATCTTGCCCGTGATGATCGGGTCGTCGCCAGTCACGTCGGTCGCGGGATCGCGGACGCCGTGCTCGAGCTCGACCTCCATCCCCGCGCGGAACTGCTCGACGTCGAAGCTCGCTGACGACCAGACGATGCCGATCAGCTCACCGACCCTCGTCGCCTCCTCGGTGCTGACGCTGTGGGCCGTCATGGATGCCTCCTTGTCTGTCATGGGTCACTCGATGGGACCCCAGACGGCCCGCCGGAAGTCACCACTGGCGCGCCATGTGCCGTTGCGCGAGAACCATGAGCCGCAGTACTGTTCCGACCGCAGCGACCTGAGCAGGCAGACTAGGATCCGGGCGACGTCAAGGTACTCGCGAGCGGCGGCGTGAAGCAACTGGAGTCGCAGTTGGCGGGCGTGGCCACCGGAGTCAAGGCGGTCGCCACTGCCTCCGAGAGCATCAACAAGGCGAGCGATACGAAGTGCTCATAGATCCGGAGGCGTCCTGATGTCGGGCCCGACGCACCCGCCCGTGGCATCATCCCGATCCGCTCCGTCACAGGGCTCTGGAGGCTCGCAGCGCGCCGTGCCATCCCGCGCCTCCGGGTCATCGCGCCGGGCGCGACCCACGCCGGGGTTGTCGACCCGCCGCAGCGCCGGCCCACGGGCGGGGAATCTTGAGCCGCGCGTCGGGGAGGCCATCCTCCATGGCCACCGCGTGACCTACCGGACGGCCGGTGAGGGACCGGTCGTCCTGCTCATTCACGGGATCACCGGCGACTCTCG
This sequence comes from uncultured Actinomycetes bacterium, assembly GCA_963797015.1. Taxonomy (GTDB): domain Bacteria; phylum Actinomycetota; class Thermoleophilia; order Solirubrobacterales; family Solirubrobacteraceae; genus JBBPZA01. Next base: position 318,856 of record CAWCNV010000007.1, read on the forward strand.
CCAGTGGAACGAGATCATTCCGCAGCTGGCCGACCGCTACACGGTCCTTGCGCCCGACCTCTTGGGCCATGGCCAATCGGCCAAGCCACGGGGCGACTACTCGCTGGGCGCCTACGCGGTCAGCCTCCGCGACCTGCTCATCGTGCTCGGGCATCGACGGGCGACCGTGGTCGGCCATTCGCTGGGTGGCGGCATCGCCATGCAGTTCTCCTACGAGTACCCCGTGTTCTGCGAGCGCCTCGTCCTCGTCGACAGCGGCGGGCTCGGCCCGGAGGTCCACCTGCTGCTGCGAGCGGCGACGATCCCGGGGTCCGAGCTGGTCCTGCCGCTTATCGCTCACTCGCGCCTGCACGCGGTGGGCGAGGCGATCGGTGACGCACTGGGCCGCCTGGGGTTGGAGCTCGGCCACGACCTGGCCGAGATCGCCCGCGGCTATGCCTCGCTGAGCGACTCCGAGGCGCGTCGCGCGTTCCTGCACACGCTACGCGCGGTCATCGACCGCGCGGGGCAGCGAGTGAACGCGACCGACCGGCTCTACCTGGCACAGATGATCCCCACGCTGATCATCTGGGGTCGCCGGGATCCACTCATCCCCGTCGAGCACGCCGCGGTCGCCCATCGCAGCATGCCGGGCAGCCGTATGGAGATCTTCGACGATGCCGGCCACTTCCCCCACATCGAGCAGCCCGTGCGCTTCGCCCGCGTGCTCATCGACTTCATCGAGAGCACAAACCCGGCGTCGTTCGAGTTCTCCGACCAAGACCTGGACATGATGCGCGAGCGCATGCTCAAGCGCGGGAGCGGCTCTCCGAGCTCGTCATGAACAGGAAGGACGCCAATCAACGCATCTGGCGAGGTCTGCCCCGGTTCGAGTCCGGGTCTCGCCATGAGCGCCAAGCGCCCCGGCTCTAGGCCCGGCGCGCTTACGGCGATCGTCGGTCACCATGCGCGCAGTGCGCGCATGCGGGACGCCTTTTTGTACTGGTGGCCCTCCATTGCCGCGAGGACCTCGTCGAGGAGAGTTATTGCGTCGGCGGCGTACGGTCCCTTATTGAGCAGCACGCACTCGGCGCGGCCGGCCATCGCGGCATCGGTGATCTCGGCGCGGTTTTGCACGCCCCTATGTACGAACTTGTCGAGGACCTGCGTGGCCCAGATGACCGGCACGTGCGCGGCCTCGCACAGCCATAGGATCTCCTCCTGCAGCTCACCGAGGCGGCGTGGCCCGACCTCGACGGCCAGGTCGCCGCGCGCGATCATGACGGCCATCGGTTGCGATCCCGCCCCCTGCACGATCAACTCGGGAAGGTTGCGGATCGCGAGTTGCGTCTCGATCTTCGCCACCAGAGCGATCTGCTCCAGCCGCTCGGCGCGGGCTGCGAGCTCGCGCTGCAGCAGGGCGATGTCGCTGGCCCGTTGTACGAATGAGTAGCCGACCATGTCGGCGTGGCGTGCGACGACATCGAGGTCTCGCAGATCCTTCTCGGTCAGCGGGTCGACCTGGAGCTCGGTGTCGGGGAAGTTGAGCCCCTTGTCGGCCTTGAGGCGCTCTCCCTTCGCCCGTGCCTGGGTGACGCGCAGTAGCGCGCCGCGGTCGACCTTTCGCTCAACGAGCGCACCGAGCTTGCCCTCGTCGATCCAGACGCCCTGCCCGGGCTGCACCTGCTCGACCGCCTGGGCGAGCGAACACTCGAACCAGGCAGGCACGTCGGTTCGCGGCGGCGCTGGCGTGGCGGTCATGAGCACGCGATCGCCGACGTGGAGCCGTCCCGGGTCGGCGGCGACCGCCACCGCCCCGGTCCGACTGCGCGGACCGCTGATGTCCATGCACACCCGGCACGCTCGTCCCGCGCCCGCGCGGGCGCGACGAACATGCGCGACCATCGCGGCCCACGCGTCGGCGTCGTCATGAGCGCAGTTGATGCGTGCGACATCCATGCCCCGCGCCACAAGGTCCCGAACCAGCGGGTATTCCGTCGCCGCCTCGGTCGGCAGCGTGACCATGATGCGCCCGATGCGGCTGGCGGGGGCCGGCCCGAGGGCCGCCTCCGTGTGGAGCCGTAGCAGTTCATGTCCACGGAAGAACTCCTCCGAGCTCGGACGGTCGAGCGTTTCCCCTGGTGAGGCCAGGGCCGCCGCTGTCGCGATCACGGCATCGAGGTTCTCGAGCACGCGCGCTTCACAGCGCCCGAGCGACGACAGCCCCCACGGCATCAGCGCGAGTTGGAGGTCGCGCAGCTCATGCCGGCGAAGTGCGACGTAGCGGGCGAGATTCAGGGCGCTCGGCTCGAAGGCCTGTCGCGTGATTCGTGGTCGCCATTGCTCGAAGAGCTGGCGACCGTCGTCCGCGACCGCTTCGCGCAGGGCTCGGAGCCGCCGATAGGGCGGCGAGGCTGCAGTCGCTGTCAAGCTGTCCGTCACCACCTGTTCCGCGTGCCTACCGGCCTAGCAGCGCGCGACGCGCACGATGTGAACATCCCGCCGGGACCTGCGCACCGCGTTATCAGAACGTGAGCTCCTGCCTGATCGGGATCCGAGATCGTTCGCCGGTGTAAGCCTTCCAGCGGGGCCGACGAGATCGTGAAGATCGAGTGAAAGCGCGGCCCCACCGCCCGCGGCGTGCGGGGTCGAGGCCAGGCTCAGTCGATCGCCGCGGCGCCGCCCCCGCCACGCCTGACCGAGCGCGCACGTCAGGGCTCGGGGAGACCCGCCCGGCCGGCGGCGCTCGCGGTGTCGCCGCTCATCCGGTTCCAGATTCCCATCGCGGTCTCCCAGGGGCGGCGGGTGACCGCGGAGCCCGCCTCCACGGCGCTCACCCACCAGGGGCTGATGACCTTTGGCCGCTCGGCGATCGCCTTGGAGACGAGGTCGGCGGCGTCGCCGGCGCTCAGCCCGGGCACGTAGCGGAAGGCCGGAGTCGGGGCGCTCATCCTCGTGTGGACGAGCGGCATGTAGACCGAGCTGACGGTGACACCGTCGGCGGCCGCCTCGAGGGCGACGGTGCGGATGAATACGTCAAACGCGCTCTTGGAGGCGACGTACGCCGACCAGCGCGGCGCCGGCGGCATGCGGACTCCGGCCGTCGAGACGTTGACGATGTGGCCGTGCCCGCGCGCCCGCATCGACGGCAGCAGGCCGAGCACGAGCCTGACCGGCCCCAGGTAGTTGATCGCGATCGTGCGCTCGAAGTCGTGGAAGCGCTCGTAGGAGAGCGCGATCGAGCGCCGGATCGACTTGCCGGCATTGTTGACCAGGAAATCGACGTGGTCGTGCCGCTCCAGGACCTCCGCCGCCAGAGTCTCCACGAGCTCGGGGTCGGACAGGTCGGTCGGGCAGGCGAACGCCCTGCCGCCTACATGCGATATCTCGCGCTCCAGCTCTCCGAGCCTTTCGCCCGAGCGCGCGACGAGCAGGACGGTCGCGCCCGCCGAGGCGAGCTTGCGGGCCGTCGCCTCACCGATTCCGTACGAAGCGCCGGTCACCAGCGCGACCTTGCCGTCAACGGCGTCGCGCAGCTTCTTCTCGCTGGGACGCCCTCCCGGCGCAGTCAATCGGGAGGCAACCTGCGATGCGGCCCTCACCGGCAGCGACCCGCGATCCTCACCCATGCCGACAGCCTAGGGCGTTACGGCGCCCGGGCGACTTTGCCTCTACGGCACGGGCCGCAGGATCACGACCGGGATACGGCGATCTGTTCGTCGCTGATACCGGCCCCAGTGCGGGTTGTGCTCGATGGCCCGGGGCCAGATCGTCCGGCGCTCGTCGTCGGTGGCCTCCTTCGCGCGCACGTGGATTCGTCGGCGGCCGATCTGGACCTCGGTGTCGGGGTGGGCCCGAAGGTTGTGCAGCCAGCCGGGGTCGTGCGGAAATCCGCCCTTGGAGGCGACGACGACGAAGTCGTCGCCGTCGGGCATGTAGACGAGGGGGGTCGTCCGCCGCTTTCCCGTCTTGGCGCCCACATGATCGAGCAGCAGCAGCGACGGCAGGCCCGGCATACGCTGACCGATCCGCCCACCCGTCGCGCGGTAGACGGCGGCATGACCGCGCATCACCGGCCCGAGAACCGGCCAGCTCCGGTCGGCGATGCCCAAGTAGTCGACCAAGTCCGTGATGCTAGGGCGAGCGACACGCGAACGCGGGCAACGCGCTCAGATCGGCGTCTCACAGATGCAGGTCTCCCGGATACTGCGGCGCGCGTTGGATCACTCGCGGACCCTCGCCGAGGCGTCAACACGGCGAGATGAGCGCTAGCAGGCGCGGCGTGGCGCCGCGCCGCGCGCGCACGCGCGGGCATAGAATCCCGCCGACCCGAACCGGTAGCGGCGGCTCCCGTCGATCTGCAGCGCGGCCAGGTAGAAGAGCGAGTGCTCCCAGACGTGTGGCTGGTCCTGCACGGGGATCGGCTTTCGCCGGTTCGGGAGACGTTCCCAGGACTCTCCGATGAGGCCGGTCGGCGTGGTGAGGGCGCGCGCGATGTAGCCGAGGGTGCGCTGGAGCGCACGCCGGCGGGCGCGGCTCAGCGGCTTCCAGGCATGACCGAGCGCGAGCAGTGCCTTGGCCTCATACTGCCCTCGCGGCGCGGCGAGCGACCGGCGCATCGCGGCGTAGACAGCGTCGGCCTCACCCACCATCGTCGGGCTGCGGTACGACTTGAAGTGCACGGGCCACAGGAGCCAGCCGCCGTCGCCGTAATCGACGAGGTACGCGTTCGAAGCCGAACCGCCGGTGCGGTACGACCTCGTCGCGGGGTCGTAGAGCGCGGCGACCGCCGCGCGCAGGCGGGCGAGCCGCCGCCTCCACTGGGTCACGCGCGGGCTGCGGTCCCCGACCGCGGCCGCGGCGGCGATCGCCGACCGGAGCCCCAGCTCGACGGGCCCCGCCCCGTGGAGGGTCTGGCTCTTGGTGTAGTTGTCGTCCTCGTTGGCAGGGCACTGGAGCCCGTTCGTCCGGTCCTCGCACACGGTGAGGAAGCCCGCGGCGCGCGCGATCGCCGGGTACACCGCAGCGAGGTAGCGGCGGGCAGCCGCGCCGCGCAGGTAGCGGACGTGGTCGAAGAGCGTCCAGCTGCCGAGGCCGGTCTCGTCGATCTCCCACGGGATCGGCGCCCCGTCGATCCCGTCGAAGTACGACGCCATCGCCCAGTTCCCCATCGGCCGCAGGTCGCTCGGGTTCTGCGGCGACGCCTGCACGCGGGCGTAGAAGAGGTTGTGCTGCGTGACCCAGTCCGTGAGGCCGTTGGTGTCGAGCAGCCGGTTGATGAACGCGCCGTCGCGGATCCAGTCCTCACCGTAGGGCCCCTGGGTGTTCGCGGACGCGACGATCGCGCCGGTCTCGGCGACGCGCGCCAGGCGCACGGAGATGATGGACCGCTTGGCGACCTCGGTCACCCGGTCCTCGTCGCTCGCGGGCAGGCGGGTGCGCGACTCAAAGCGGCGCCAGTCGCGTCGCACCGCCCCCTGCTGCTCGGCGAATCCCACCCGGCGACCGGCCGTGAGCGCCGCGAGGGCCCGGGGGCCGTCGCGTCCGGCGGCGATCGTCATCCGCGCCTCGGCTTGGCCGCGCCGGTCGAAGCGCAGTCGCTGCTCGAGTGCACCGGTCGTCTGCCCGTCGGCGGCGCGGTCCCCGCCCAGCCGGTGCGGCGCCCGGCTGGCCTGGAGGTAGGGATCGGGCGGTCCGCCGGCCGTCGCGCTCGGGTCGTAGGCGTCCTCGCCCACCTGATGCGCGGCGTCCGCCCCGGCGAACCCGAACGCGACGGCGATGGACGCGGCCTTCCCGGTGGCCTGATCGACCCCCGCCCACCAGTTGACGATCGCGCCCGCACGCGCGTCGTAGGCCGCGTGCTGGTCGGTGCTGGCAACCGTGCACCAGTCGCTGAGCGGGGCGAGCGGAATGTGCGTCGCGACCGGATTGAAGTTCTCGAAGTAGACGAGGCTCGCCGATCGCACCGGCGAGCGGCGCGAGCGCGACACCCAGAACTCGCGCACGAACCGGTCCTTGCCTGGTGGCGCCAGGTCGAGGTTCGTGACGGTCAGGCCCAGCCGCTGCGGCGAGCGGTACGTCGTGACCGGCACCGGCGTGTCCGTCGAGTCGTAGCGCTGGCTCGAGCGCCAGTCGCGCAGCCACGAGAAACCCGTCGCGCCGCTGCGCGTCGTGTAGCGGATGCCCGCGAAGCTCCCCTCGTTCGGGTACTCCACCTCGACTCGTCCGGAGGCGTCGCGCTTTACGGCGAAGTACTTGACGAGGTTGTAGAGGCTCGGGTTCGGAGACTTGAAGACGGTGAGCGTGCCCGCGGCGTTCTCGTTCACCGTCACCCGGCCGTTGCCGGCCTGCACGTTGACGTCGGTGGGCCCGTAGGCCTCGAAGTCGGCGTTCGCCTGGCTGAAGTCGACGCACACGCGCGCGTCCGCGGCCGCCGGCACGCCCCCCGCAACGCAGATGCCGACAACCACGAGCAGGAACGCCCGGACCGCCATGGAGCGCTCAGTCTACGCGCGGCGTGAGCCCCAGCTAGCCGTGCGCGGACCCGGGTCCCTCCTCCTCAGACCCGTTGGAGGAGCGTGCCCGTGCCCGTGCCGCCCGCCGTGCACATGGTCACGAGGCCAAGCTCTCCGTCGGAGCGCTCGAGCTCGTGGACCAGGGTGGTGATCAGCCTGGCGCCCGACGAGCCAAGCGGGTGCCCGAGCGCCAGCGCCCCGCCGTTGACGTTCACGCGGTCCATGTCGGGCTCGAGCTCGCGGCGCCACGCGGCGACGACCGCGGCGAACGCCTCGTTGATCTCGATCAGGTCGAGGTCCGCGATCGCGATGCCGTTGCGCCGCAGCAGCGTCTGGGTGGCCGGGATCGGGCCCGTCAGCATCATCACCGGGTCGACGCCGACGGTCGTCGCGTCGAAGATCCGCGCCCGCGGCTTCAAGCCGAGCTCGTCCGCCTTCTCGCGCGACATCAGGAGTACCGCAGCGGCGCCGTCGGAGAGCTGCGACGAGTTGCCCGCGGTGACGGTGCCGTCCTCCTTGAATGCGGGCTTCAGCGATGCGAGTTGCTCGAGGCTCGTGTCGCGGCGGATGCCCTGGTCGCTCGCGCGCAGCTCGCCGTCGGCCCCGATCGGGACGATCTCGCGCTCGAAGCGGCCCTCGTCGGTCGCGCGCGCCGCGAGCTGGTGCGAACGCAGCCCGAGCGCGTCCTGCTCGGAGCGCGGGACCTCCCACTTCGCCGCGATCAACTCGGCGGAGATGCCCTGCGGCACTAGCTCGTAGCGCTCCATCAGCTCGGGCGGGAACGGCGTTCCGAACTCCTCGGCATGGGCGACGTTCGAGCCCATCGGGACGCGCCCCATGTGCTCCACGCCGGCGCCGATCATCACGTCGTGCACGCCGGCGGCGATCAGGCCTGCCGCGAACGACACTGCCTGCTGGCCCGAGCCGCACTGGCGATCGACGGTCGAGGCGGGCGTCGTCACCGGCAGCCCGGCCTGCAGCCAGGCGTTGCGCGCGATGTTGTTGGACTGCTCGCCGGCCTGCGAGACGGCGCCGGCGACCACGTCCTCGACCAGCTCGGGCGGGATGCCCGCGCGCTCGACGACCGCGCGGTAGGTGGCGCCGAGCAGCTCGTTGGGATGGACGTCCCTGAACCAGCCCTTGGCGTTGTGCCCGCGGCCGATCGGCGTCCGCGCCGCCTCCACGATCACCACTTCCCTACCCAGCCAGCGGGACCCGTTGCTTGCCGACATGCGCTCGTCTCCAGTAAGTCGCTTGATCGAACTCAGTAGGAACGGTAGCATCGCAAGTTCGATGAAGCAACTCACTGAGTGGACGCGGCGCGCCGGCGGGTATTCGCGTACGTGCTGAAACGCGACTACGCCACCCAGACGTGCTCGATCGCCCGCTCGCTCGAAGTGGTCGGCGAGCGCTGGTCGCTGCTGATTCTGCGCAGCGTGATGCTGGGCGTCCGCCGCTTCGACGACCTGCTGGAGGAGCTGGGCATCACGCGCAGCGTGTTGACCACGCGGCTGCAGCGCCTGGCCGACGAGGGGGTGCTGAAGCGGGTGCCATATCAGGAGCGTCCGACCCGCTACGAGTACCGCGCCACCGCCAAGGGCCGCGAGCTGTTCCCGGTGATCACGCACCTGCTGCGCTGGGGCGACGCCCATTACCCCGAGCCGACCGGCGCCCCCCGCGTGATCGAGCACCGCGATTGCGGCGGCCGGCCCGACGACCACCTGCTGTGCGACCGCTGCGGCGAGCCGCTGAGCTACTACAACACCACCGTGCGCCCCGGACCGGGACTGGCCAAGGGGGCGCGCTGAGCCGCGGAGGGGGACTGGCTACCCGGCGGGCCCGGCCTCGCGCGCGCCCGCGTCCTTGAGGAACTGGTGGACGAAGGCGATCGCCATGCTGCCCTCGCCGACGGCGGCGGCCACGCGCTTCACCGGGCCGAACCGCACGTCGCCGCAGGCGAAGATGCCGGGAACGCTCGTCTCCAGTAGGTAGGGATCCCGGTCGAGAGGCCAGCGCCCAGAGGCGCGCATCTCCGATCCCGTCAGCACGTAGCCGAGACCGTCGAGCGCGATCTCCGGTGGAAGCCAGTCCGTCTGCGCGTCCGCACCTATGAAGATGAACAGGCCGCCCGACTCCAGCCTGGTCGTGCCTCCCGTCGAAGACGAGCGGACGTCGATCGCCTCGAGCGAGAGCTCGCCGTCCACCGCCGCCACCTGCACGCCGAGCATCGTGCGGATGTTGCGCCGCGTCGCGAGCTGGTCGACGAGATAGCGCGACATGCTCTTCTCGAGCGCGTCGCCGCGGCAGAGGATCGTGACGCTCCGCGCGTGTGTGGAGAAGAACAGCGCCGCCTGGCCCGCCGAGTTGCCCGCGCCGACGATGTGGACGTCGAGGCCGTGGGTGTTCGGCGCCTCGCTGCGCGCCGCCCCGTAGGAGATGCCCTTGCCCGCGAGGCGCGAGAGCCCTTCGATCGACAGCTGCCGCCACGAGACGCCGCAGGCGAGGACGATCGTCCGCGCCCCGAGGACGTCACCGCCGTCGAGGTGGACTTCGCGGGCCGCGGCATCTATGCGCTGGATCGACCGCGTGACGAGGATCTCGGCGCCCAGCCTTCGCGCCTGGCGCAGCGCGCGGCTCGCGAGCTCGTCCCCCGACACGCCCGACGGGAAGCCGAGGTAGTTCTCGATCCGCGACGACGTGCCCGCCTGGCCGCCCGGCGCCTCGCGCTCGATCACGATCGTCCGCAGCCCCTCCGATGCTCCGTACACGGCCGCGGCGAGACCTGCCGGGCCGGCGCCGACGATCACCGTGTCGTACTCCGCGGCGGCCGGCTCGGTGCCGAGGTCGAGCAGCTCGGCGAGCCTGCGGAGGTGTGGGCGAACCACCGTCTTGCCGCCGAGGACCCGGATCGCCGGCAAGTCGGGCTGCGGCGGCAGGCGACCGCCCCACTCCTCCTCCGCATCGGGATTGTCGGGCGTCAGCCACTTGAACGTCACCTGGTTGCGGTCCAGGAACCGCCGCAGCTCTCCGCACGTCGCATCCCACCGCTGCCCGATCACGATCGCGCGCGGCGGCGGCGGCTCCGCGGCCAGCCCTTGGAGCCCGCGCATGCCGCCCATGCGATGCGCCGCGAGAGTGCCGAGCTCCTCGGCGAGGCCCGGGGCGACGGCGGCCACGGCGTGGTAGTCGCGAGGCTCGATGCGCATGACCCGCGACGCCTCGGCCGCGCGAAACCCCACCGGGAACACGGTCCCGAGGACAATCGGCACCTCGCCGAAGATGTCTCCCTCCAGACGCTCGCCGAGGACCCGCTCGATCCCGTCGACGAGGCTGACCGGCTCGATGCGGCCCTCGAGCACCGCGAACAGCGCGCGGTCGGCGCCCTCGTGCGCCGCATACTCGCCCGCCACGAGGCTGACGTCGGCCGCCACGCGGGAGAGCTGCTCACGCTGGGGCGGGTCGAGACTTGAAAAGAGGGCGACGCGGCCGATTTCCTCGGACGTCACCACGGCGCAGGGGACCTCATGGCCGACCAAGGGTGACATGCGCGAAGATGGAAGCCATGGGATTCGACCAGTACCACGAGCCACCCGACGAGCTGCCTGACGAGACGCGGACCTTCGCGCGCATGTGCGCGTCGTTGACCGAGGAGGCCGAGGCGATCGGCTGGTACGAGCAGCGCATCGCCGTCGAGCGCGACCGCCAGGCGACCGCGATCATGCGCGACGCGCAGGGCGAGGAGTTCAAGCACTTCTGCATGGACCTCGAGTTCCTGTTGCGCCGCACCCCGCTGTGGCGCGAGATCGCCGAGGGCATCCTGTTCCAGTCCGGCGACATCGTGGAGCACGGGGAGGAGGCCGAGGAGGAGGCCGTCGAAGGGGCCGCCGCTCGAGGCGCGCCGCTCTCCGGCAGCACCTCGCTCGGCATCGGCAGCATGCGCGAGGCGCGGTCATGAACCATCTCCTGCGCGAGCACGCGCCGATCACCGAGGCGAGCTGGAGGCTCATCGACGACGAGGCCCGCGAGCGCCTGGCGCCCGCGCTCGCCGCCCGCAAGCTGGTCGACTTCGGCGGTCCGCACGGTTGGGAGTACTCGGCGACGAACCTCGGGCGCACGGTGGCGCTCGGCGACGCGCCGGTCGAGGGCGTGACCGCCGAGCAGCGCCGCGTGCTGGCGGTTGCCGAGCTGCGAGCGCCGTTCTCCGTGTCGCGCGCCGAGTTGCGCGACGCCGACCGCGGAGCCGAGGACGTCGACCTCGACGCTCTCGACGACGCGGCCCATCAGATCGCGACCGCCGAGAACCGCGCCGTGTTCCACGGCTGGCAGGCGGCCGGCATCGACGGAATAGCGGAGCTGTCGACGCACGACCCGATCGCGCTCGGCGACGACTGCGCGACGTATCCGAACCACGTGGCCCGCGCGGTCGACGCGCTGCTGCACGCCGGCGTCGGCGGTCCGTACGGGCTCGCACTGGGGCCCGAGGCCCACACCCGCGTGCTCGAGACCAGCGAGCACGGTGGCTACCCGCTGCTCGACCACCTGCGCAAGATCATCGGTGGGCCGCTCGTGTGGGCGCCCGGCGTCGAGGGCGCCGTGGTCGTGAGCCAGCGCGGCGGCGACTTCCTGCTCGAGGTCGGCGAGGACCTCTCGATCGGCTACGACCGCCACGACGCCGAGACCGTCGAGCTCTACCTCGGCGAGAGCCTCACCTTCCGCGTCGCCACGCCCGAGGCCGCGGTAGCGCTGAGCCCCTGATCCTGGCCGTCCCGAGGGTCGGGTCGATGTGGCTCGCCGTCGCTTCGACTTGCGCATTTGGCAAAGTGCGTTAGTGTTCTGGCTAATGGACTTAGCCCCCACTCTCGTCCTCGCTCGTCGATCCCCTGAAGGAGGCAATCGATGACTGCCAACCGTCAGCTCGCTCAGCGCTTCGCGCAGACGCTCACGCAGCACGACCTCGACGCCTTTGCCGCGCTGCTGCATCCCGCGTACGTCAACCACAACCGCTACGCGCCCCCCGGCAAGGACGGTGCGATCGCGATCTTCAGCGCCTTCCTGGACGCCTTCGACGACTTCCGGGTCGAGGTCGACGACATACTCGACGCCGGCGACAGCGTCGTCGGGCGCTACACCTACCGCGGCCGCCACACCGGCGAGTTCCTCGGCATCCCCGCGAGCGGGGCTGAGATCGAGATGCATTCGATCGACATCTGGCGCGTGTCAGACGACCAGCTGGTCGAGCACTGGGACGAGCTCAACAACCTGGAGTTCTTCCAGCAGATCGGCGCCGCACCCCCGGTCGCCTGATCGGCGAGCCACGTGGTGACCGGACCATGCCGCGGGCCGGCCTGACACACCAGCGCGTGGTCGCCGAAGCGGCCGCGGTGGCAGACGAGATCGGGCTCGAGCAACTGACCCTGGCCGCCGTAGCGCAGCGCTGTGGTGTCACTGTTCCAAGCCTCTACAAGCACATGGGCGGGGTGGAGGCGTTGAAGCGCGACCTCGCGTTGCTGGGCGTTCGCGAGCTGACCGTCGCCACGTCCACGGCGGCAGTCGGTCGGGCAGGCCGTGACGCTCTGCACGCGATCGCCAACGCGGTCCGCGACTACGCCGGCGCCCACCCGGGGCGATACTCGGCCAGCGTCCGCGGCCCGGCTCCCGACGACGCCGAGCTGGTCGCCGCAAACGAAGCTGTCCTCGCCATCTTCCTGGCCGCCCTGGCCGGCTACGGGATCACGGGCGACTCGAACCAGTTCGGTGAGCTCCTGGACCGCCGGGCGGCAGCTACTCGGCTGGGCGAGCGCTCCCTAAACGATGCGATCGACGCGATCCGCTCGCTGCGCGCCGTGATTCATGGCTTCGTGAGTCTCGAGGCGGTCGGCGGGTTCGGACTACCGCGCTCCTTGGACGCCACCTATGCGCGCTTGATCGATTCTCTGGACACCGCCTTCAGGGCGTGGTCCGAGGCATCGGAGGCCGGCACTCACTCATCGAAGGGAGCATCTTGAACGACCACTCCGCCATCCACATCCTGAAGATGCCCGACGGCAGCAGCTTCGAGGTGATCGAGTCCCGCGCTGACAGCGGCGGCGCCCGCATGGAGTTCGAGATCACGATGGCCCCCGACGCCATGCGGCCGCCTCGCCACACCCACCCCGACCAGCAGGAGAGCTGGACGGTGGTGGACGGCGAGCTCTCCGTGCAGGTGGAGGATGACTGGCGCGTGCTCGGCCCCGGGGAGACGCTGACGATCCCGCCCGACACCGTGCACACCTTGAAGAACCGATCCAGAGAGACGGTTCGGTTCCGCGACGTGCACGTCCCGGCGCTCGACTTCCAGGAATACATCGAGGACCTCGACCGGCTGAGCACGTCCGGAAAGCTGAGCGCTCGCATGACACCCCGCACCCTCGTCTACGGGGCGATGGTCCTGGTCGACCACCGCCCTATGCAACTCAGCGCCGGCGCCGTCCAGCGCACCGGCGAGACCCTGCTTTCCACGATCGGACGCCTGCTCGGCTACCGGGTCCGACCGTGACCGCGCCTAGCCCCGTAGCGGACGCCTCCAGCGCAAAGGCGTCGATTATGTGTATTGTCATACATAGCGCATGACGAGCGATTGGCAGCCCACCGCGTGCATCCTCTGCGAGTGCAACTGCGGCATCGAGGTCCAGCTCGAGGGGCGCACTCTGCAGCGGATCCGAGGCGACAAGGCGCACCCCGGCTCGCGCGGGTACACGTGCAACAAGGCGATGCGCCTCGACCACTACCAGAACGGCCCGCACCGCCTCACCTCGCCGATGCGCCGGCGCGCCGACGGCAGCCATGAGGAGGTCGACTGGGAGGAGGCGATCGCCGAGATCGCGGCCGGCTTCGCCCGCATCCGCGACGAGCACGGCGGGCAGTCGATCTTCTACTACGGCGGCGGCGGGCAGGGCAACCACCTCGGCGGCGCGTACAGCGGCGCGTTCCTGAAGGCGCTCGGCTCGACGTTCCGGTCGAGCGCGCTGGCACAGGAGAAGACGGGCGAGGCATGGGTCGATGCGCAGCTCTACGGCGGCCACACCCGCGGCGAGTTCGAGCACGCCGAGGTCGCGGTGTTCGTCGGCAAGAACCCGTGGATGTCGCAGAGCTTTCCCCGCGCGCGGCTGGTGCTCAAGGAGATCGCCAAGGACCCGCAGCGGTCGATGATCGTCATCGACCCGGTCCTGACGGACACTGCCAAGCTCGCCGACTTCCACCTGCGCGTGCGCCCGGGCGCGGACGCATGGTGCCTGGCCGCGCTGGCGGCGACGCTGGTCCAGGAGGGGCTCGTGGACCACGACTTCCTCGCCGAGCACGTGAACGGCGCCGAGCCGGTTCTGGCAGCGCTCGGCGCGGTGCCGATCGCCGACTACGCGCAGCGCTGCGGCGTCGACGAGGCGCTCATCCGCGCCGCCGCCCGGCGCATCGCCGGCGCACAGAGCGCCGCGGTGTTCGAGGACCTGGGCATCCAGCAGGCTCCGAACAGCACGCTGAGCTCGTACCTGAACAAGCTGCTCTGGATCCTCACCGGCAACTTCGCCAAGCCCGGCGGCCAGCACCTGCACTCGTGGATGGGCCCCCTGTTCCGCCGGGGCCGGGTGGGCCGCACGCCGGTCACCGGCGCGCCGGTGATCGGCGGCCTGACCCCGTGCAACGTGATCCCCGACGAGATCCTCTCCGACCATCCCGAGCGCTTCCGCGCGATGATCGTCGAGAGCAGCAACCCGGCACACTCGCTCGCCGACTCGCGGCGTTTCCGCGAGGCGTTCGAGGCGCTCGAGCTGCTCGTCGTCGTGGACGTCGCGATGACCGAGACCGCGCGCCTCGCCGACTACGTCCTGCCGGCCGCGAGCCAGTTCGAGAAGCCCGAGGCGACGTTCTTCAACCTCGAGTTCCCGCGCAACACGTTCCACCTGCGCCACGCGCTGATGGACCCGCTGCCCGGGACGTTGCCCGAGCCCGAGATCTGGGCGCGGCTCGTTCGTGCCCTCGGGGTGGTGGACGACGCGAAGCTCGAGCCCTTGCGCGCTGCCGCGCGCGAGAGCCGGGCGGCCTACGCGCAGGCGCTGATGGCGGCCACCGCGGCCGATCCCGCGCTGGCCAAGGTGCTCCCCTACGTCCTGTATGACACGCTCGGCCCGACGCTGCCGGAGGGCCTCGCGGGCGCCGCGGCGCTGTGGGGCCTCGCGCAGAGGTGCGCGATGACCAACCCCGGCGCCGTCCGGCGCGCCGGCCATGCGGACGGCGACGCGCTCTTCGACGCGATCCTCGAGGGGCGCTCCGGGGTCACGTTCACGCTCGACGAGTACGAGGACGACTTCCGCTACATCACCCATCCCGACAAGCGCATCGCCCTCGAGATCCCGGAGATGCTCTCAGAGCTGGCCGCGCTGGAAGGCGCACAGCCGGGCCTCACGGATGGCGAGTACCCGGTCGTCCTCTCGGTCGGCGAGCGGCGCTCCTACACCGCGAACGACATCTTCCGCAATCCCGACTGGCGCAAGCGCGACGCGGACGGGGCGCTGCGCGTCTGCGCGGCCGACGCGCGGCGCCTCGGGCTCGCCGACGGCGGCCGGGCGCGGATCACGACCGTCCGCGGCAGCGCCGAGGCCACGGTCGAGGTCAGCGACGTCATGCTCGCCGGGCACGCGTCGCTGCCGAACGGCTACGGGCTCGACTTCACCGCTGCCGACGGCGAGACCCGCGTGGCGGGGGTCGCCCCGAACGCGCTCACGTCCTCGGACTGGCGCGATTCCTTCGCCGGCACGCCCTGGCACAAGCACGTGCCGGCGCGGATCGAGCCCGTCACCGGCTGAAGACCCGCCGCTTATCCTTCGCCCATGGGAGCGAGGGCCCGTCGTCGCGCCGCCGGCGCGCTGGCCGCGATCGCGGTCGTGGCGTTGCTCGGCGGCGGCGGACCGGCTCGCGCCCGGGGCTCGCCGAACGTCGTGCTCGCCAACCGCTGCGTCAGCCTCGATGGCGCGGGGCGCTTCTATCTCAAGCCCACACGCCCGGGCGCCTACCTCCTGTACGACACCGGCAGGAAGCTTCTGCGCGCGGGGCCGGGCGCCGCGACGACCCGTGCTCGCGTGCCCGACTCGGCAGCCGAGTGGTCCATCGGGCGGCGCTCCGGCGGGTTCGTCGCTGTGCGCTCCACCGCAACCGGCCGCGTGCTCGCTGTCGACCCGAGCCTGCGGGCGCTCGTCACCGCGCCGGCGGGCACCGCGGGCCGCATCCGCGTCGCTCCCGCGCGGGGGTGCCGCCGCTATCCGGAGGCCGCCCTGGGCGCCACGGGAACGCCGTTCGCCCCGACGCGCCGCGACGGCACCGTGGTCGGGTTCGCGGACCCGCATCTGCACGTGACCGCAGACCTGCGCGCCGGCGGCCTGGTCATCTCGGGCACGAGCTTCGATCGCTTCGGCATCACCAGGGCGCTCGGCCTCGACGCGGAGGTCCACGGCTTCGACGGCGGCCTCGACCTGGTGGGCAACCTGCTCCGTGCGGGGATGGCGACCGGCACCCATGACACGCACGGGTGGCCGAGCTTCGCCGGCTGGCCGCGCTACGACACCTACACGCACCAGCAGATCTACTACCGCTGGCTCCAGCGCGCGTGGCTGGGTGGCCTGCGGCTGGTGGTCGCGCAGACCGTCGAGGACGAGCCGCTGTGCGGGATCGTGCCGCGGCGCGCGCACCCGTGCGAAGAGACCGCGACGATCGCGACCGAGGTCAGGCGGCTGCGGGAGCTACAGGACTACGTCGACGCCCAGAGCGGCGGGCGCGGGCGGGGCTGGTTCCGGCTGGTGTACGGGCCGGCCGCGGCGAGGCGCGTGATCGAGCGCGGCAAGCTCGCGGTGATCATCGGCGTCGAGTCCTCCGACCCGTTCGGCTGCAGCGAGCGCAACGGGCAGCCGAACTGCGATCGGGCGGCCATCGACCGCGGCATCGCGCGCATGCGGCGCCTCGGCGTGCGCACCATGTTCGTCGCCCACTGGGTCGACAACGCGCTCGCCGGCGCCGCGCTGGAGGGTGGCGGCAAGGGAGCGCTGATCGACATCCTCAACCGCCGGCAGACCGGGGACCCGTTCACCACCGGGCCCTGCCCGCAGCCCGGCCAGGGCGAGATCGTCGCTCCCGGCAGGCGCGAGTGCAACGCCAGAGGGCTGACGAGGCTGGGCGCCTACGCGGTCCGGCGGCTCATGGACGCGCACATGCTGATCGAGGTCGACCACCTCAGCGAGTGGGCGCGCGAGGGGGTGCTCTCGATCGCCGAGCGGCGGCGCTACCCGCTCGTCTCCAGCCATACCGGCACCGGCGGCGCCTGGAGCGCGTCGGAGCTGCGGCGCCTGTATGCCGTCGGAGGGTTCGCGTCGGCGACGATCGACGCCGCCGCCAGGCTGCCGGGCAAGGTCCTCGCCTTCCGGCGCTACAGCCCGGACCGAGTGCCCGCCGTGGGGCTCGCCACCGACACCGGAGGCTTCGCGGCGCTGCCCGGCCCCGACCCGCGCGCCGGGAGCGATCCGCTGCGCTATCCGTTCCGCGCGTTCGCCGGCGGCATGCGCTTCACGCGCCAGCGCACCGGCACGCGCAGCTTCGACATCAACACCGACGGCGTGGCGCACTACGGCCTGCTCCCCGACCTGCTGGCGAACGTCGAGCGACGCCCACGGGGCAGACGCGCGCTCGGGGTGCTGTTCCGTTCCGCCGAGGCCTACCTGCAGACCTGGGAGCGCGCGAAGCGGCGCTGACGGTCAGCCGACCGAGATCGGCGGTCGGCGAGGACGAGCTCCCGTGACCGGCCCCGCTGCACGACGCGCAGCTTTCCGTCACAATTGAGTGCCTTGGTGCGGCTTGGCAGGTCTCCTCGGGTGGAACGCGTTCGGCAGAAAGGCGCCCCCGCGCGCGACGTTAGGTACGGCGGGATCACCTTGCGTCGAGCGAGACCAGCGGAGGGCGGCGGACAGGGCCGCAGGGGACTGGCGGCGGCCGCCGTCCTCGCCGCCCTGGCCTGTCTCGTCCTGGCGGGTTGCGCGACCACCGACCCGGCGACCAACGTCGTCGACAACGGGGCGACGCTGAACGGCGTCATCTCTCCGGGTGGCAAGCCGACGACCTACTGGTTCCAGTACGGCACCACGAAGTCCTACGGCGACGAGACGCCCCACCGCGACGGCGGCTCGGGAAACGCCGAGCGGAGCGTGTCGGAGACGATCGGAGGCCTGAGCCCCCAGACCGTCTACCACTACCGCATGTGCATAGACCAGGGCGCGGGGATCGTGTGCTACGGCGACGTGACCTTCAAGACCGTCGCCTCCGAGACGCTGCCATCGCGCTTCCGCGACACGGCGGTGTTCACGGGCCTGACGCAGCCCACGGCCGTCCGGTTCGCGTCCGACGGCCGCGTTTTCGTCGCCGAGAAGAGCGGCCTGATCAAGGTCTTCGACTCGCTCTCCGACCCCTCGCCGACCACCTTCGCGGACCTCCGTACGAGCACCTACAACTTCTGGGACAGGGGGCTGCTCGGGCTCGCGCTCGACCCGCAGTTCCCGACCAAGCCCTACGTCTACGTCCTCTACTCCTACGACGCGCCGGTCGGCGGCACCGCCCCGCGGTGGGGCACGGCCGGCGCGACCTCGGACCCGTGCCCGACGCCGCCGGGGCCGACCACCGACGGCTGCGTGATCAGCTCACGCCTGTCGCGCCTGACGGCCTCGGGCGACACCATGAGCTCCGAGAAGGTCCTGATCAACAGCTGGTGCCAGCAGTTCCCCAGCCACTCGGTCGGATCGCTCAACTTCGGCGCCGACGGCGCGCTGTACGCGAGCGCGGGCGACGGCGCCTCGTTCACGGGCGTCGACTACGGCCAGGTCGCGGGCAACCCGTGCGCGGACCCGCCGACGGGAGCCCCGAACACCCAGTTGTCGCCGCCGACCGCCGAGGGCGGTGCCCTGCGCGCCCAGAGCCCGGGCCGGCCCGCCGGCGAGCCGCGGTCGCTCGACGGGACCCTGATGCGCCTGGACCCGAACACGGGCGACGGGCTCCCCGACAACCCGATGGCCTCGAGCTCCGACGCCAACGCCCGGCGCATCGTGGCCTACGGCTTCCGCAACCCGTTCCGCTTCACGATCCGCCCGGGCACCAGTGAGCCGTGGGTCGGCGACGTCGGCTGGGGCGACTGGGAGGAGATCAACCGCGTCACGTCGTTCAACCCGGTGCAGAACTTCGGCTGGCCCTGCTACGAGGGCGGCGGACCGCAGGGGGGCTACGCCCCAACCGGGCTGAACCAGTGCAACGCGCTCTACAACCAGCCCGGCGCGGTGACCGCCCCCTACTACACCTACAACCACCAGGCCAAGGTCGTGAACGAATCCTGTCCCGTGGGCTCGTCGTCGGTGACCGGGCTCGCCTTCCACAACGCAGGCGGAAGCTATCCCTCGGAGTACGACGGCGCGCTGTTCTTCGCCGACCACTCGCGCAACTGCATCTGGGCCATGGAGCGCAACGGCGGGACGCTGCCGTCGACGAGCGCGATCAAGGTCTTCGCGGCCGATGCCGCAAACCCGGTCGACCTGCAGATCGGGCCCGGCAACGACCTCTTCTACGTCGACTTCGACGGCGGCACGATCCGTCGCATCCAGTACTTCGCCGGCAACCAGCCGCCGCGTGCGCTGGCCACGGCGAATCCGACCACCGGGAGCGTCCCGCTGACCGTCCAGTTCGACGGCTCGGCCTCCAGCGACCCGGACCCGGGTGACACTCTCACCTACGCCTGGGACCTCGACGGCGACGGCGCCTACAACGACTCGACGGCGGCCTCGCCGACGAAGACCTACACCCAGGGCGGCACCTACAACGTCGGGCTCAAGGTCACGGACCGCTCGGGCGCGACGGACACCACCACGGTCAAGGTCACGCCAGGCAACACGGCGCCGATCGCCAACATCACGTCGCCCGCCCCGACCCTGACGTGGAAGGTGGGCGACGCGATCAACTTCAGCGGCACGGCCACCGACGCGGAGGACGGGACGCTGCCGCCCTCGGCGTTCTCGTGGTCGATCATCCTGCACCACTGCCCGTCGAACTGCCACACGCACCCGGTGCAGGACTTCCCCGGCGTCGACAGCGGCTCGTTCACCGCTCCCGACCACGAGTATCCGTCCTACATCGAGCTCAAGCTGACGGTGACCGACTCGGGCGGGCTGCAGGACACCAAGAGCGTCAACGTCGATCCGAAGACCGCGGCGCTGACCTTCAACTCCTCGCCGTCCGGCCTCAACATCGGCGTCAACAGCTCGAGCCTGACCACGCCCTTCACGCAGACGGTGATCCTCGGCTCGCGCAACACGCTCAGCGCGCCCTCGCCCCAGACGCTCGGGGGCACCAACTACACGTTCGGCTCATGGTCTGATGGCGGCGCCCAGAGCCACGACATCACCGCCTCGGGCGACGCGACCTACACCGCGACCTACGGCGCCGGCTAGCGGCTCTAGCCGCGCTCGACCGCGCCGATGTCGGGCGCGGGACCCAGCGGACGTGGCACGCCGCGCTGGTCGAAGGCCAGCCCGGCGCTTGCGGCATTGACCGCCGGGCTCGCAGCCTGCGGGAGGCGCGTGGCGGTGGGGCCGCCGTTGCCGGCCAGCGGCCCCAGCAGGGCGTTGGTCGACTCCAGGTCCCCGGCGCCCGCGAGGCCACACGAGGCATCGCGCGAGATGTTGTGCCCGTCCGAGACGGGCGAGAGCCCGGCGCATTCGGCCGCGCCGGGGTCGGCCAGGATCGTGTTGCGCAGCCGCAGCTCCGAGCCCGACCCGAAGCGGTGCAGCCCGTTGCCCCCGTTCGTCGCGGTGTTGCCGGCGACGGTGACCGACAGCAGGCCCAGCGAGCCACTCGTCGACAGGCCACCCCCGTTGGTCGCCGAAGTGTTGCCCGACACCGTCGAGTTGAAGATCGCGCCGCTGCCGAACACTCCGCCGCCCTGCGCCGCGGCGCTGTTGCCCGCCACCGTGCTCTCGAGGAGCACGAGGCCCAGGGCGCTGATCCCGCCGCCGTTGGCGAGGATCGAGCCCGTGGCCTGGTTGCCGGCCACCGTGCTCTGCACCACCGCCACCGAGCCCGTCGCGCGCACGCCGCCGCCGGCGCCGGCGGCGTGGTTGAGGGACACCTGCGAGCCGGAGATCGACAGCGCGCCAGTGGCGTCGATCCCGCCTCCGCTGCCGCCGAAGAACGGCGCGCTGTTGGCGCTCACCTCGGAGTTGGTCAGGTTCAGCGACGAGCCCAGGCCGCCCACGGAGATGCCCCCGCCCGCGGCGTTGGAGGTGTTGCCCACGACGTGCACGTTGCCGAGCGAGAGCGATGCGGACGTCACCCGCACGCCGCCGCCGCCGGCGTCGGTGCCGTCGACGACCCGCAGTGTGGTCATGGCGGCGCTGACACCGGGGGCGACGTCGAAGCCGCGGCTGAGATCGTTGGCGTCGACGGTCGGCCGTGTGGCCCCGCTGCCCGCGACGAAGACGTCGTCGAGCAGGTCCAGGTCGCCCGCCGCCGCCGGGTCGAAGCCGCCCTCGCTCGCCGGCGGGATCGCCAGGCCGTAGGTGCCCGAGGGAAGGCTGATGACCTGCGTCCCGGGCAGGCGGTTTGACTCCTGCACGGCCGCGCGCAGCGAGCAGAAGCCAGAGGCGGTCGCGCAACTCGCGTTACCGGGAACGGCGTCGGCCGCGTCCGCCGTGGTGTTGACGGTCAACGTCGAGGGCACGGTGACCTGCCGCTCGACGGCTCCCATGTCGCACAGCAGCCGCGGGATCCCGCGCTGGTCGGCGGCCTCACAGGAGTCGGCCGCCGGGCCGCCGGGCGGGAACGGGTAGCCCGCGTCCACCGCGGGGCTGCTCGGCGACGGAAGGTGGTTGCGGGTCTGGCCGCCGTTGAACGCAAGCGCGCCGAGCTGGGCGCTCACGTTGAGCTCGAAGGTCGTCGTCGAAGGCGGCAGCGTGCAGCCCGTCGTGTCGCCGATCAGGTCGTAGCGGCTGTCGGACGTGAGCGCCCCGACGCAGTCGTCGGGGCCGGTGCCGCCGTCGTTGCCGGCGATGATGCTGTTCTTGACGACGCTCGTCGCGCCGGCGGTCGTGAGCAGTCCCCCGCCGCGGAAGCTGGCCGGGTTGTTGCCGACGCCGGTGTTCTGGGTGATCGTGGTGTTGTTCAGGAACGCGAAGCCGATGTTCCGCATGCCGCCCACGCCCGCCTCGTTCGAGTGCGCCGTGTTGCCGCTCAGGGTGGTGTTGCGCAGGGTGAGCACGGCGCTCGGGGAGCCGTTGTCGATCCCTCCGACGCGGTTGGAGTCGTTGCCCGCCACGAGCGAGTCGAAGACGAGCAGCGTGCCGGTGTTGAGCGCGCCGCCGCCGAAGGCTCCGACCGCGTTGTTGCCCTCGATCGTCGTCCGCCGCACGGTGACCACCGCACCGTCGTCGACGACCATGCCGCCCCCACCGGTGAAGGCGTCGTTGCCCTCGATCGTCGCGTCGGTGATCAGCGCGGAGCGATTGGGGTCTACGTAGACACCGCCGCCGTTCATCGCCTCGCCGCCGGTGACGGCGATGTCGTCGAGCGTCAGCTTGCCCGACCCCGACTGCTGGACGACGCGCTCCTGGCTGCAGGTCTGGTTGATGGTGTGTCCGTTGCCGTGCACCGTCAGCGCCGTGGCGCTGTTGCGGTCGAGGTCGCCGGCGCTCGCCGCGCAGTTGCTCAGGGTGATGTTGCCCGACAGCGAGATCGACGCCTCGGCCGCGTTCGCGAAGGCGGTGCGCAGCTGAGTCTCGGTGCCGACGGTGACCGCGCCGGCGGGCGCAGCGGAAGACAGCCCGGCCGCGGCCAGGACGGCCACGAGCATCCGCGTCCTTCGCGCCTTCCCCTCCATGAGCCTCCGCAACGATGAGTGCTTGATGAGAATGGTACTCCCGGTGGTCAAGCGCGCGCGGGCGCGAAGAACGCCTTAGGCTGCGGCTGTGTCCACAGAGCCCGAGCAGTTCGAGATCGACGAGCGCGAGGAGAACGGTCGCGTGGTCGTCTCGCTCAGCGGCGAGCTCGACGTTGCGACGGTCGAGCCGGTGCGCGAGCGCCTGGAAGCGCTGCGCGAGCGCGACGTCGCCGTGCTGCTCGACGTCGACGCGCTCACGTTCATGGACTCGTCCGGGATCAAGCTGCTGGTCGCGCTGGGCCGCGACGCGCGTGCGGGCTGGGACGCGCGCGTGACGCGTGGCTCGGACGCCGTTCGGCGCGTGCTCGAGATCGCCGGGGTGCGGGAAGCGCTGCCGTACGCCTAGTGTGCGGCCGGCACCGGCGCGCCCGCGAGGCGCAGCGCCAGGACCGCCGTGTCGTCGCGCTGGGGGCCGCGGGCGAAGGCCGCCAGCGTACGGTCGAGGTTGGCCACGAGCGCCGCCGGCTCCTTCGGTCCCTCGACCAGGCAGCGCGTCAGGCGCTCCTCCTCGAAGCGCTCGCCCTCGCCCACCGTGTCGGTCACCCCGTCCGTGTAGAGGACGAGCGTGTCGCCCGGCTGCAGCTCGATCCGCGCCGCCGTCCAGGTCTCGTCGCCGAAGGCGCCGGCCATCGTGCCGTGATCGCCGACCTCGATGACGCGGCCGTCGCGGACGAGCAGCGGCAGCGGATGCCCGCAGTTGACGACCTGCAGCTCCGCGCCGCCGTCGTCGCGCTCGGCGACGTGCCCGCACAGCGCCGTGCACAGCGACAGCTCGGACTCGCTCGTCAGCGCCTCGTTGAGCTTGCCCGCGGCGGTGACAGGATCGCCGGTGAGCTCGCCGGCCGTCCGCAGTGTGAAGCGCGCGAGCGCGGTGAGCGTCGCGGCCTCGGCCCCCTGCCCGACCACGTCGCCGATCACGACCATGAACCCGCCCGGAGCCTCGAACAGCTCGTAGAAGTCGCCGCCGACCTCGTTGAGCTCGCCGGCGGGCCGGTAGAGCGTGGCCGCCGACCAGCCGGGCAGCGGGACGACCTCGGGCGGGCGCAGGCCGCGCTGCAGGGCGTCCGCGATCGCGGAGCGCTCGGTGTTGATGCGCGCGTTCGCCACCGCGACGCCGACCCGGCGCCCGAGCTCCTCGGCGAGCTCGACGTCGGCCTTGTCGAAGCGGTGCCCGGGCTCGACGCTCACCAGCGTCAGCGCCCCCAGCTCGCGACCGGCCACCACGATCGGGACGACGAGCTCCGGCCCTTCGGGCCGCTCCTCACGGTCGGCGCCGGAGTGCGCGACCGCCACCTCCTCCAGGGCGCCGCCGCGCTCGTGCATCGCGAGCGAGCACCAGTCGGCGAGCTCGGGGACCGCGATCTCGGTCACCCGCCGCAGCGTGTGCTCGTAGTCCATCGAGGACGCCAGGACGTCGCTGGCCTCTGACAGCAGGCGGCTGTCGCGCTCGGCGCGCTTGATCTGGGTGACGTCCTCGATGACGTTGACCACACGCAGGACGCGCCCGTCGGCGTCGACCACCGGCGAGATCTTGTTGACCAGCCAGCGCTCCTCGCCCGTCGCCCTGACGACGTTGCGGACGACCAGCGGCTCGACGTCGGTCTCGCCGGCGAGCACGCGCGCTGCGGGCAGGTCGCCGTAGGAGATCGCGCGTCCGGCCTCGTCGTAGACGTCGAAGCGCGCCATCACCTCACCCGGGCGCGCCTTGTAGAGATCCTCGGCCGAGTCGAGCCCCAGCAGCTCTACTGCGGCGGGGTTGGCGTACACCTGGCGGCCCTCGCCGTCCATCACGGTGACCGCCTCGGCCAGTCCGTCCAGGGCGATCTCGAGCTGGCGCTCGAGGTCCGCGAGCTCGCGGTTGAGGCCCGTGCTGTCCAGCGCCAGCGCCGCGCGCCCGGAGAGCACGCGCGCGAAGCGCAGCTCGTCAGGCCCGTAGCGGCGCCGCGAGGCGACGAGCGTGAACAGCTTCATCGCGCCGAGCTGGCGCCCGCGCGCGCGCAGCGGCATGACGATGCACGAGCACGGCCTCAGCGAGGCGAGCAGCGCCCGGTCGTCCTCGTCGCGCGCGGCAGCGCTGAAGATCCCGCTCGGGGCCTCCTCGAACAGCAGCTCCTCGCCGCGCATGGCGGTCTCGGCGAGCTCGACGCCTGCGGCGTCGCGCAGCGGCCGGCTGCGCAGCAGCGCCGCCTCCACCACAGGTGCGCGGGGCCCGCTCGCCCGCACGACCAGGCGGCGGACCTCTCCGCCCGCCGCGAGGTCGAGCAGGCACAGGTCGGCGAACTTCGGCACGACGACCTCGCCGACGCGTTCGACCGTCTCGCGCAGGCCGGGGCTGGCGTCGGTCACCTCGGCCATCTCGGTCAGCAGCCCGAAACGCTGCTGGGTGCGCTCGCCGCGTGCGCGCCCCAGGGCCGCGAGCACCGACACCGCCCCGCCGACCATCACGACCGCGATGCGCAGGAGGTAGCCGAGGTCGTCGAAGTTCTCGTCCCACAACGGGCTCAAAAGGACCACGACGGCGGCCGTCACCGCCACCCCGGCGACCTCGCGGACCCCTCCCACCATCGCCGCGATGAAGGGCGCGAGCACGACCGTCCCGATCAGGATTTCGGGCTGGCCGTGGCCGATGTCGACCGCCGTGATCCCACCGGCGACGGCCAGGCCGAGCGCCACCGCGGCCCACGAGCGCCGGGCCGGCGTGCGTGACCTCATGAAGCGGCTCGCGGTGGTTGCCCTGCCATCGCCAAAAAGGCTAGGGTCCAAGCGTGCGGTCCGTCACAAGGGCCGCGGGCGGCGGTCGACGAAGGGGCCCGCAAGAGAGCGGCTGAAGCGGTCGAAACGGGAGGGGCGCGATGAACCAGCGACTGGTCAAGGCTAACGAGGCGATCTGGCACCAGGTCAACCGGTTTCGCGAGTGGCACACCTTGCCGCGGCCGCTCGCTGCGCTGAACCTGCGCGCCTTCCGCGACGAGCTGCGCGAGGCCAACCTCTACGACACGAGCCCGGAGGACGAGGCGCGCGCCGCCGGACGCGACGGCGGCTCCAACGGCAAGGCCGCGGTCACGGTCGAGGAGGTGCCCAAGCACCGCACCTACGACGGCTCCATGAACGACCCCGCCCATCCCGAGATGGGCAAGGCCAACGTGCGCTTCGGCCGTAACCACCCGCTCGGGGTCACGATCCCCGAGAAGCCGCCGCGGCTGCTCAGCCCCAGCCCGCGCACGGTCAGCACCAAGCTGCTCAACCGCGACACCTTCAAGCCCGCGACGACGCTGAACGTGCTGGCCGGCGCGTGGATCCAGTTCGAGAACCACGACTGGTTCAGCCACGGCGACAACAACCCGCAGGACCACATCGACGTCCCGCTCGAGCCGGGCGACTCGTGGGGCGGCGACACGATGCGGGTGCGTCGCACGCG
The DNA here is from genome assembly GCA_963797015.1 of uncultured Actinomycetes bacterium. Taxonomy (GTDB): domain Bacteria; phylum Actinomycetota; class Thermoleophilia; order Solirubrobacterales; family Solirubrobacteraceae; genus JBBPZA01. The sequence continues at coordinate 344,753 of CAWCNV010000007.1, forward strand.
CGACCCCGAAGCCGACCAGAAGCAGATGGCCTCGGCCTACGTCAACACGGTCACCCACTGGTGGGACGGGTCGCAGATCTACGGCTCCGACGAGGAGCGCTGCCGGCACCTGCGCACGGGCGAGGACGGCAAGATGATCGTCGAGGACGGCCGTCTCCCCGCCGAGGACGACCCCAAGCTCGAAGGCGTCGATCTCACCGGCTTCAGCGACAACTACTGGGTCGGCACGTCGATGCTGCACACGCTGTTCGTCAAGGAGCACAACTCGATCTGCGACTACCTGCGCGCGCTTCATCCCACCTGGGACGACGAGCACCTGTTCCTCACGGCACGCCTCGTCAACTCCGCGCTGATGGCCAAGATCCACACCGTCGAGTGGACGCCCGGGATCCTCGCGACTCCCGTGCTCAAGACCGCGATGAACGCCAACTGGTACGGGATGCTGCCGTCCTGGGCCAAGAAGCGCGTCCCGCGCGTCGACGCGCTGGAGGCGATCTTCGGGATCGTCGGCGGCGAGCAGGAGCACCACGCCGCTCCCTACTCGATCACCGAGGAGTTCGCCTCCGTCTACCGGCTGCACCCCCTTATCCCCGACGAGTGGGAGTGGCGCTCGCACCGCACGGACGCCCGGGTCGGCGAGAACGAGTTCACCGACATCCAGGGCCGCGCCACGCGCAGCACGATCGACGAGATCGGCTGGTCCGACCTCATCTACACCTTCGGGACCTCCCACCCCGGGGCGATCACGCTCCACAACCACCCGCGAGCGCTGCAGAACCTGACCCGGATGGACGGCGACCGCGTCGACATCGGCACGATCGACATCCTGCGCGACCGCGAGCGCGGCGTGCCGCGCTACAACGACTTCCGCGAGAAGCTGCGCAAGCCGCGCGTGAAGAGCTTCGACGACTTGACTTCCAACCCGGAGTGGAACGAGCAGATCCGCGAGGTCTACGACGGCGAGATCGACAGCATCGACCTGCAGGTCGGCCTGCTGGGCGAGACGCCGCCGAAGGGCTTCGGCTTCAGCGACACCGCGTTCCGGATCTTCATCCTGATGGCTTCGCGGCGCCTGAAGAGCGACCGCTTCTTCACCAACGACTACACGCCCGAGGTCTACACGCCCGAGGGCCTGGAGTGGGTCGAGGGCAACACGATGGTCGACGTCCTGCTGCGACACCACCCGGAGCTCGCGCCGGCGCTCGAGGGAGTCGAGAACGGCTTCGCGCCCTGGCGCAAGGTCGGCTGAGCCCGCACCGGCCGGGCGCCTGATGGCGAAGGAGCTGCCGAGCGCCTCGCTCGCCGAGAGCGTGCAGTTCAACCAGACGGTGGTCGTGCCCAACGCCGTGCAGGGCCTGTTCCGGCGCCGGCCGGGGCCCGTCGGGGTTGCGACACGACTCGACGTCGACGGCCGCGCCGTGCGCCTGATCGCCCGGCTGCGGCGCCGCCACGGGCCCGGTCCCGTGTGGATCCGGGTGATGGCCGACCGCGTCCTGCTGCTGCTCGAGGTGCAGGACATCCACAAGGTGCTCGAGGGTGCTCCCCATCCCTTCGCCGCCGACCCCGAGGCCAAGCGGCGCGGCATGAGCGCCTTCCAGCCCGACGCGCTGACGATCTCGCGCGGAGAGTTGTGGGCGAACCGGCGCCGCTTCAGCGAGTCCGTCCTCGACAGCGCGCGCCGGGTCCACCGGCAGGGCGAGCGCTTCGTGGCCGTCGCGCGCGAGGAGGTCGCGCTCCTCCCCGACGAGCCCCTCGACTACGACGGCCTGCACGGCGCCTTCCGGCGAATCGTCCGCCGCGTGGTTCTCGGCGACGCGGCGCGCGACGACGAGGAGCTCTCCGATCTGCTCGCCCAGCTGATGTCGGCCGCCAACTCGCTGCCCTCCGCGCGCCCGCCGCAGCTCGAGCGGTTCATGGCCCGCATCCGTTCCTACGTCGCCGCCGCCGAGCGCGGAAGCCTCGTGGCGCGCATCGCCCGGGCGCCTCACGATGGCGACACGCGCGTCGAGGGGCAGGTCCCGCACTGGCTGTTCGCGATGCAGGACACGCTGAGCGCCAACGTCCTGCGAGCACTCGCGGCGATCATGAGCCATCCGAAGCAGCGCGACACCGTCGAGGCGGAGCTCGACGCGGTGCGTGACGGGGCGCCCAAGGCCTCGGACATCGCGGGCCTGCGCTACCTCGCGGCCTGCCTCGAGGAGGCCATGCGCCTGTGGCCGACCACGCCTCTGCTGTCCCGCGAGACGCTGGTCGAGCTCGTATGGGACGGGGCGCGGGTGCCGGCGGGGACGCAGGTGATGATCCCCAACACCTTCCACCACCGCGACCGCGAGCGCGTCCCCTACGCGGACCGCTTCGCGCCCGAGGAGTGGACCGAGGGCGACGCCGCGAAGCAGTGGAAGTTCAACCATCTGAGTCACGGGCCACAGGGCTGCCCGGGCGCGAACCTCGCCGTGCTGATCGGCACCGCGGTGCTCGCCGAGCTGCTTTCGGGTCGGCGCGCGAGGCTGCTCTCTCCCTCGCTGGATCCCGACCGCCCGCTGCCGCACATGCTCAACGTGTTCGGCGTGCGCCTCGCGATCGACCGCGTCTAGCGGCCGGGTCAGCCCGACCGTCTCGCGCGCAGCGCTCGCGTCGCTCTCGCGACCCCGCGCAGCGGCCGCGTGAGCCGCCAGCTCGAAGACTGCTCGTACTCGTCGCGCACGGCGTCGCGAACGGCCTTGAGCATCTCGGCGGCAAGCGCCTGATCGAACTCGAGCTCGCGCCGCACCTGACGCAGGTTGTGCTCGGCGGCGCGCAGCTCGCGCGGATCGTCCTCGGGCCGCTCGAGCTCCTCGACGGATACCTCGACGTCGCGCTTTCGCATTGACGCCCAGCTCATGTTGTGGATCCGCGGCGCGATCTCGAGGATCTCGAAGGCCCGCCCCCAGTGGGCGCGCACCCACCAGTCCGACATGAGGACGGTCGGGCCGCCGCGGTCCCACGGATGGTTGTGGCGAAGGACGTTCATCCCGATGCGGTCCTCGTCCCACGGCTCGTCGGCGGCGAACTCGGAGTTCCAGCGGCCGACGTAGGTGGCGATCAACCGGCCGCCTGGCTTGAGCAGCCGGTGGAGCTCCACGAGCCACGGGAGCGAGTTGTCGGCGAGGTGGGTGAAGACCGAGATCGCCCAGATGAGATCGAAGGACCCGTGCTCAAGCCCGAGCGGCGGGTCGACGCCGCAACGAAGCGCGTGCAGGGGCGGGCAGAACTCGCGCTCGAGCACCTCGACACTCGGGGCGTCGACGTCCGCTCCCCAGAGCTCCGCCGAGCGCGCCTCCTCCAGGAAGAGGCGCAAAGTCCTACCAGGGCCACAGCCGAAGTCCAGGAGGCGCTTGCCTTCGAAGGACCAGTCGTCAGGCAGCAGCCCGAGCAACACGCCCCTGGTCTCGGGTCCCAGAGCCCAGAAGTCCGGACCAGCGGTCATTGGCGGACCGGATCATAGGTGCCTGGGCTCGTCGGCTGCCATCCTGCCTGCGTGACCCCGCGCCACTCAGTGCACCACACGCAGTTTTCGACCGCCCGGGTTGCGGCCGAGCGCCGCGAGACCGTCTCGGTCTGCCTGCCCGCCCGCAACGAGGCGGCGACGATCGGGCCGATCCTCGAGCGACTGATTCCGCTGCGGGCGGCCGGCGCGGTCGACGAGGTGCTCGTACTCGACGACTCCAGCGACGTAACGGGCGAGATCGCCGCGGCGCTCGGAGCCGACGTGCGCGACCAGTCCTCGCTGTGCCCGGAGTACGGGCCGGTGCGCGGCAAGGGCGACGCGATGTGGCGCGGCCTGGCCGCCGCCCGCGGCGAGATCGTCTGCTTCCTCGACGCGGACTCCGGGCACTTCGGAGAGCACTTCGCCTGCGGCCTGATCGGCGCGGTCGCGTGCCTGCCCGGCGTGGAGTTCGCGAAGGCCCATTACAGGCGCCCGTTCCGGCTCGAGGGCGTCGACCTCCCGGATGGCGGCGGCCGCGTCACCGAGCTTACGGCGCGGCCGGCGCTCGAGCTGTTCTATCCCGAGCTGACGGCGTTCCGCCAGCCCCTGGCGGGCGAGGTCGCCGCGCGGCGGTCGCTGCTCGAGAGGCTGCCCTTCGTCACCGGCTACGGGGTCGACGTCGCGCTCCTGATCGACGCCTGGCGGGCGGCGGGCCTCGACGCGATGGCGCAGGTCGACCTCGAGGTGCGGCAGAACCGCCATCAGTCCCTCGAGGAGCTCGCGCCCATGGCGCGCGCGGTGCTCGCCGCCGTGATGAGCAGGGTCGCGCGCGAGGGTCGCGCCGAGCCGCTTTTGGAAAGGCTGGTCGAGGAGCGCCCGCCGATGGCCGCGCGGTTCGCGCCGGCGTGAGCCCGAGCGAGCGCCGCTCCGGCCCGCCGGCGTCCCCTCGCCGCTATTGGCTCAAAGTCGCCGGCACGGCCGCAAGGCCCTTCGTCGACGATCGCTGGCGCGCGCGCTACGGCGCCTGGCGCGCCGAGCACGGCAATGGCTCGCTGTTCCCGCGGCAGCCGGCCATCCGCAGGGGCGATCGGCTGATCGTGTACGCCGCCGGCTCGGCGGCCGCGTTCGGCGAGGGCCGCCTCTTCGCGGTCGAGGACGTCGTGTCCGAAGCGCCGGAGCCCAGCGGCCACGAGCGCTGGCCCTGGCGCCTCGAGACGCGCGAGCTCGCCGCCGTCGCCCTGCTCTCGCACGCGGCGACGCTGCGGGAGATCGGGGTGAGCCCGCGCTCGCTCGGCCGCCACTCGCACATCCGCCTCGAGGAGGAGCAGGGCCGCCGGGCGGAGCAGCTCATCCGCCGCTACGCGGCCGAGCTGAGCGCTCAGCCCACCTGCCAGGCCAGCAGCCCGCCGAACACCGCCACGCCCACGGTGAGCCACGCGACGTAGTCGCCGACCTGGCCGCTGTGCAGCCGGCGCAGGCGGAAGAACGCGACCCCGACCGGGCGATTGACGGCCATTGGCAGCGGGCTGCGGGGACGCGCCAGCGCGATCGCGGCCAGCAGCAGCGCCCCCGCTGCGGTGCCGAGTCCGACCAGCAGCGCGGGCAGCTCGAGCGGCGCCGTCTCCGTCGCCCGCGGCTCCGGCGATGCCCCGTGCAGGACCGTCGCGGCGTAGGCCGCGCGGTCGCTGAAGCTCGCGGCCGCGTCCTGCACTCCGTGCAGCACGGTGGGCACGAGCCCGAACACGAGCCCGGCCACGACCAGCGCGCCGCCGGCCAGCAGCATCACCGGCGGCGTGAAACCGTGGCCGCCCGAGGTCTCGTCCTCCTCCCGCCAGCGCGAGAAGCGCTGGGGCGGCAGCGGCCCCCAGCCGAGGAAGATGCGCCCGGCAGCGCGCAGCAGCGAGCCCGAGGTGAGGATCGTCGCGGCCACCACCACCGCCACGACCCAGCCGTAGCCGGCGTGCTCGAGCGCGTGGTCGAGCACCCCCTTGCCCGCGTAGGCGCCCAGCGGAGGCAGCGCCGCGAGCCCGAGCGCACCCGCCACCAGCAGCGCCGCGGCCGGCCACGGCAGCTCGGTCCCGCGCCCGCACAGGTTGCCCTCGTGGATCTCGCCGATGCGGTGCAGGACCGCGCCGAAGAGGACGAAGAGCCCGGCGCGCAGGAGCCCGTCGGCCGCTCCGAAGAGCGCGGCCCCCGCGAGTCCGGCGGGTGTCAGGAGGCCGACCCCGATCAGGACGATGCCGATCTGGCTGATGGTCACGAAGGCGAGCAGTCGCTTGAGATGGAGCTGGGCCAGGCACATCACCCCTCCGACCAGCGCCGTGATGCAGCCCGCACCGACGAGGATCGCCCGCAGCGCATCCGCGTGCGCGGACAGCGGGCCCTCGAACACCGTCCAGTAGATGCGCGCGACGGCGTAGATGCCCAGGTCGCTCATGACCCCGGAGAAGACGACGCACGCCGGCGTTGGCGCGACCGCGTACGCGTCGCCGAGCCAGAAGTGGAAGGGCACGATCGCCGCCTTGACGAAGAAGCCCGCGCAGATCAGCGCGAACGAGCAGATCACGAGCCCGTCGGCCGGCCCGGCGGCGAGCGCCTGGCCCGCCTGCGCGAGGTTTAGGGCCCCGGTGCGCCCGTACAGGAGCGCGATCCCGAACAGGATCAGCACCGCCCCGACGCTGTTGGACACCGCGAAGGTGAGCGCTCCCTGCAGCGGCGCGGACTCCTCGATGCGGTAGGCGGTCATCGCGTAGGCGGACACGCTCATCAGCTCGAAGAAGACGAACAGGTTGAAGAGGTCGCCCGTCAGCGCGAAGCCGCACATCGCACCGAGGAACACGAGCATCATCGCGTGGAAGATCGCCCCGACCGCATCGAAGAAGCGCCACGCGAAGATCAGCGCGGCGGTGACCAGCACCGCGGCGAGCAGCGCGATCCCGGCGCCGATGCGGTCGAAGGCGAGCGAGATCCCCAGCGCGACTCCGCCGCGGGGCTCCCAGCCGCCGAGCCAGGAGACGACGACCGTGTGGTCGTCGCCCGCGGCGTCGGCGAGCAGGAACGCGCAGAACACGGCGACCGCCGCGGAGGTCACGATCGCGACCAGGTCGATGCGGCGCCGGCTGAGCGGCAGCGCCGCGGCGATCGCGGCCGCGACCAGGAACGGGCCGGCGACGGCCAGCGGCGCGACGGCGCCCATCAGTCGCGCAGCGGGTCGAGCTCGTCGGGATCGAGCGTCCCGAAGCGCTTGTGCGCCTGGACCGCGATCGCGAGCAGCAGCGCCGTGACCGTCGCGCCGACGACGATGTCGGTGAGCGTCAGCGCCTGGACCACGGGGTCCACGGCCTTTTGCGTCGTCGGGATGTCGATGAACACGGGCGCCGCGCCGCCGTTGCGATAGCCGATCGCGAGCAGCAGGACGTAGGTCGAGGACTGGACGACCGACAGGCAGATGACCAGGTGGATCAGGTGGCGGCTCGTGATGACGCCCCAGAGCCCGACGAGCAGGATCCAGGCCGCGACCACGTAGGGCGCGAAGCTCATGCGCCGCCCTCCGGCCGCCGCGCCTGCGCGTCGCGGCGGCGCCGCACGACGATCGTCTGCTCGAGGAACTCGGAGATCAGCAGTACGAGCCCTCCCGCGACCTCGAAGCCCACGGCGACGCTGAGCAGCGGGATCGTCCCGGCCGAGACCAGCTCGCCGGTCTTGCCCAGGGGCAGGAAGTTCTGGAGGAAGGCGCCCGAGAAGATCAGGCCCCCGATCCCGATCAGCACGAAGGCACCGGCCCCGCAGGCCTTGGCGAGCTCGACCAGCTTCAAGGGCCGGACGCGCTCCAGGGCCACGTACTCCCCGCCCAGGAACACGAGCAGCAGCGCCGAAGCGGCGACCACCCCGCCCTGGAAGCCGCCGCCGGGCGTGAGCTGGCCGTGAGCGGTCACGTACACCGACAGCAGCACGGTGACCGGGACGAGCGCGACCGTGGTCGCCCGCACGGCCGAGCTCGAGGGGGGCGCGCGGCGCCCGCCTATGGCGTCGTCGGGCGGCCCGATCTCCTCCTCGCGCGTCTCGCGCAGGAGCAGCGCGAGGCCGAGCACGGCGGCGAAGAGGATGAACTCCTCGCCGAGCGTGTCGAAGCCGCGGTAGTCGAAGTTGATCGCGGTGACGACCGCGGTGGCGTGGCGCTCGGGCACCGCCACCTTGTCGAGGATCAGCCCGTAGGGGCCGTGGTAGTGGCCGAAGTCCGGCAGCCCGTGCAGGCCCCACAGCAGGAACACTCCGAGGCCGGCGGCGGCGACCAGGAACAGCCGCTTGCGCGCCGCGAAGCTGAGCTCGCCCGGCCGCCGCGGCGGTGGTGCCTCCCGCCCGGGGCTCACAACTCCTCCTCCCGCGCGTCCGCCCGTTCCGCGCGCGCGGCGCTCTCGCCGCGGACCTTGGCGAGCGCCAGCAGGATGATCGTGGGTAGCGCGACGGAGCCGACGACGATGTTCGAAAGCGCCACGTCGGGGGCGGCGAAGGCGAAGAACAGCACGCCGAGCGTGAGGCCGTAGAGGCTCGCTACCACCGCTTGGCGCAGCGGGTCTCGCGCGGCGACGACCGCCCATGCCCCGAGCGCGACGAGGCCGAGCGAGACGGCCTGCAGGGCCGTGGTCATCGCTGCGCCTCTGGCCGCTCCTCGGGCGCCACGCTCCAGTGCCCTCGGGCGCGCACGCGCAGCGCGCGTGCCGTCGCGTGCACGAGGATCCCGTTGAGCAGCACGAGCAGCAGCGCGGTCAGCACCGACTTGAGCCCGGCCTGGGAGAACGGGCCCTCGTCGATGACCACCGCGAGCGCGACGCACGCCGGTGCCACGGACGACGCCGGCCCGGTGAAGTGCAGGCGGTCGAAGACGTCACGCGCGAGCAGGAGGCCCAAGATCGATGCGACCTGCAGCATCACGGCGGCGCCGACCAGCGCCCACACCAGGACGCTCGTCACTCCCACCGCTCGAGGAAGCGCGCGAAGGCCAGGCCGCCGGCGAACGAGAGCACCGCGGAGACCAGGGCGAGATCGAAGAACGGCTGGCGGTGGGTGCCCTGCGCGATGAGCAGCAGCACGACCGTCACGATCGTGCCCGCCAGTTCGAGCGCGACCACGCCGATCGGCGCCTCCGCGTACACGCACAGCACGAACAGCGGGGCCAGCGAGGCCAGCAGCACGATGGCGGCGAGCAGCCAGGGGTTCATGGCTCGGGCCGCGCGCGCTCGGGCACGAGCTCGTGCAGGAGCGCGGCCCCCGCCTCCTGGTCGATCCCGACGACGTAGGTGTTGGGCGCGATCGAGGCGCCGATCGTGAACAGCGCGCGACGGGCCTCCGCACGCTCAGGGTCGTGCCCCGGGCGCAGCGGCTGGACGACGAAGCGCCCCGCGATCGGTCGCCCGCGGACGACCCGCAGCCACAGCACGCGCAGCACCAGCCCGGTCTCGACGAGCGTCCGCCACGGCAGCCGCCAGCCGCCGAGGATCCACCGCGCCCGCGGGCGGAAGCGCACCAGCCGCGTCTCGCGCACCGCCGACGCCGCCGTCGCCGCGATCGCGGAGGCGACCAGGCCGAGCACCGTCTCGGCGAGATCGAACGCGCTGATGAAGACCAGCCAGAGGAGATTGAGCGCCGCGAACCACGCGAGCCAGTGGATGGCGCGGCTGGATCGGCGGCGGCGCACGCAGCGGTCTTGTATCACCTTCGCCGGTGGCCGACGCTTTCTACAGCGAGCAGCATGACGGCGCGCTCGTCGCCGGCGAGCTCACGCGGGGGCCGTGGGATCGCGGCAGCCAGCACGCGGGTCCACCGGCGGGAGTGCTCGCGCGGGCGCTCGAACGCTGCGAGCCCCGGGCGGGGACGCAGGTCGGGCGTGTCACCATCGAGATCCTCCGCCCGGTTCCGATCGACGCGCTCGTGGCGACGGCGCGCGTGGTCCGCCCGGGTCGCAGCGTCGAGCTCCTCGAAGGGACGCTGGCGCTCGCCTCCGACGGGACGCCGCTGATGCGGGCGTCGGCCTGGCGGCTGCGCACGACGAAGCTCGAGCTCCCGCAGCTTCCGCCCGACGACGATCCGCCGCCTCCGGGCCCGCAGGAGGGCCGGGACGTGCCGTTCTTTCCCACCGGCGAGGCGCTCGGCTACCACGCCGCGATGGATTACCGCTTCGTACGCGGGGCGTTCCTCGAGGCCGGGCCGGCCACCGTCTGGATACGGATGCGCGTGCCGCTCGTCGCCGGCGAGACTCCAACCCCGCTGCAGCGCACGCTGGTCGCGGCCGACTCCGGCAACGGCGTCAGCGCTGCGCTGGACTGGCGCAGCTTCCTGTTCATCAACTGCGACCTGAGCGTGCACCTCGCGCGACCCGCGGAGGGCGAGTGGATCGGCCTCGACGCAGTCACCGTGCCGCTGCCCAGCGGCATCGGCCTCACCGACACGGCGCTGTGGGACGAACGCGGACGCATCGGGCGCGCCGCCCAGACGCTCCTGGTCGCGCCGCGCTGACAGGGGCTTAACCTCATTGCATGGGCCTGATCGACCGCCTCGAATCCGCATGGCGCGCTGCCGTGCACGCGGCGGGCGTGCTCGCCGACCAGGGCTCGCAGGTCAACGTGCCGCTGCTCTGCCTCGGCGTCGCGCTGAGCTTCGCGGCCAATGCGGTGCGCCAGCGCGGGTGGCTGACGATCCTGCGCGCCGCTCACCCGCACGCGACGAGCCTGCGGCTGCGCGACGTGGAGACCGCCTACTTCGCCGGCGCCGGCCTCAACGGGGTGCTGCCCGCACGGGGCGGCGACGTCGTCAAGCTCGCGTTGCTTCACCGGCGGATCCCGAACAGCAGCTACGCAACGCTGGCGGCGACGTTCGTCCCCGAGACGCTGTTCGAGACGCTGTGCGGCGCGGCGCTGGTGATCTGGGCGCTGAGCCTCGGGCTGCTGCCGGTTCCGGGAAGCTCGTCCGAGCTGCCCTCGCTCGACGTCTCGACGCTGGTGGCCCATCCGCTCCGGTTCGCGGCGATCGCGGGCGGACTCGTGCTCGTCGCCGTGGTCCTGTGGCGGCTGTTCGGCGCGCGCGTGCGTGGGTTCCTCCAGCGCGCGGCGCGCGGGCTCGCGATCCTACGCAGCCCGCGGCGCTTCGTCACCGGCGTCGCGAGCTGGCAGGCACTGGGACGGCTGATCCGGTTCGGCTCGCTCGCCGCCCTCATGGCGGCCTTCGGGCTGCCGGTCACGCTCGCGACCGTGACGCTCGTGATGGCCGCGCAGGGCGGGACGCGTGTGATCCCGATCGCCCCCGCCAGCAGCGGCGTCAAGCTCCTGCTGCTGTCCTACGGCCTGGTCCAGCTCAGCGACCGCACGGTCGACATCGCCCAGATCACCGCCTTCGCCTTCGGCACGGGGGCGGTGCTGCTGGTCTCGGGCCTGATCGTGTCGCTCGCGATCCTCGCGGCGCAGTTCGGATCGTGGTCGCCGTGGCGAGCGCTCTCAAGCGCGCGCGAGACCCTGCCCGAGGCGCAGGCCGACGCCGCTCCGGCAACGGGTCCCTGAGGCGGACGCGCCGGCGCTCGAGGCGCGTGGCCCGCAGCGGGCGCGGCTTTTCGAACCCTCCCGCTCGTCGCCCGCCGTTCGGCCCGCCGAGGCCTCAGGATCCGCCGCTCACACCGCCCGGCGCGGGGAACTCGAGCAGCAGCTCGACCACTCGCTCGGACGCCTCGATCTGGGGGCAGTGGCCGATGCCCTCGAGGATCTCGACACGGGTCGAGGGCAGGGCTGCGGCGACCCGCTCCGCGCCTCGGTGGGAGACCATGCGGTCGTGGTCGCCCCACACGAGCAGCACCGGGCAGCGGATCGCGTCGAGGTCGAAGCCGCGGTTCAGCTCGGGAAGCATCCGCCGCGCCGTGTCCAGGTAGCGGCCCATTGCCGCCTGATGGCGGTGGTGCCCGGTGAAGGCCGAGACCACCTCGTTGCTCGCGTTGCCGGGCTGCGCGAAGGCGAGCACGCGGTAGGCGCGGCCGACGAGGGTGCGCACGATCGCCTCGGGCACGGGCGTGGGCAGCGCGAGCACGCGTCGCACCAACGGGTCGCGCTCGATGATCTCGAACCAGCGCGGCATGCCGAGGCCGGCGGGGGCGATCGGCACGACACCGGACAGCTCGGTCGCTCCCACGGCGGCCATCCGCAGTCCGACGGCGCCGCCCAGCGAGTTGCCGGCCAGGACGGGAGGACCGCCGTCGGCCACGTAGGCGACGGCCTCCTCCGCGAAGGCGTCGAGCTGGCCCATGACCGAGCCGTCGGGGTCCAGGTGGTCGGCCTCGCCGAAGCCCGGCAAGTCGACGGCGACGGCGCGGCGGCCGGCCCGACCGAGCCGGTCGAGCACGAGCCGCCACGTGTCCGCGCTGTCCGCCCATCCGTGCAGCAGGACCAGCGGGGGTCCGTCGCCCTCGAGCTCGAGCACCCGCGTCCCGTAACCCGCGAACTCACGCCGATGCTCGAACAGTGGCTGCACGCCTGCGACTCCTCTCGTTGCAACCAACGTACGGCCGGGGCTCGCAACTTGCTCGGCACCCGGTCGGCTCCCACACCAAGCGTATTCGGCGTGTGGACGGACGTGGGCGCGAAGGGCCGGCCTGAATGGACGCGGCCGGGAGCGGTCAGGCGGCCGCGGGGGCGGGCTCGCCGACCGTGACGAAGTCGCGGCGGCGCACGAGCGCGAACGAGAGCACGGCGCCGACGAAGGCGACGATCGCTCCGATCACCAGGATCCTGTTGAACCCCGAGATGAAGGCCGCCCGCGAGGCATCGGAGACCCTCGCACGCGCCCCCGGTGGAACGCGCTGGACGACCGCCTGAGCGCCGCCTCCGGCCACGGCCTCGGCCAGCTGGTTGACGCGGCCCGCGCCGGGCGTGCCGGCCAGGCGCTGGGCGAGCACCGTGGCCACCTGGTGCTGGAACACGGCGCCCAGCGCGGCGATGCCGGTCGCGATGCCGACCTGGCGGAAGGTGGTGTTGATCCCCGACGCCATGCCGCTGCGCACGGGCTCGACGACGCCGATGGCAGTGGAGGCGAGCGGCGGGTTCACCAGCCCGATTCCAACTCCGCAGAGCACGAAGCCGGGCAGGAGCTCCGTCCACTTCGAGTTGAAGTGAACGCCGTGCATGAGCAGCAGCCCCACGCCGACCAGCGTCAGCCCGCCACCCAGGAAGCCGCGCACGGGCAGTCGCTCCGACAGCTTCCCGGCGATCGGCGACACCACGAACGACAGGAGGGTGATCGGAAGGAAGCGCACCCCCGCCTCGAGCGGCGAGAAGCCGAGCACGTCCTGGATGTAGAGCGTGAGGTAGAGGAACATCGCGAACATCGAAGCCGACAGCGAGAAAGCGGCGATCGAGGCGCCGACGAAAGTCGGCTTGCGGAACAACGTGAGGTCGAACATGGGCTCCGGGCGCCTGAGCTCGATCACGATGAAGGCGGCCAGCAGCACGGCCGAGAGAGTGAACAGGCCGACGATCAGCGTGCTGCCCCAGCCCTCCGCGTTGGCGCGGATCAGCGCGAATACGAGCGCGAAGAGCGCCCCGGAGAACGTGACGGTCCCGCCCCAGTCGATGCCGCCGGGGTGAGGCGCGCGCACGTCGCGGAGCTTGGTGAAGGTCAGCCAGATGGCGACGATTCCCACCGGCACGTTCACGAAGAAGATCCACTCCCAACCCAGCGTCTCGGTCAGCACGCCGCCGATCAGCGGCCCGACGGCTACCGCGCCGCCCACCGTCGCGCCCCAGGCGCCGAAGGCGGTCGCGCGCTCGGGGCCCTGGAACTCCTGGGCGATCAGCGCGAGCGAGGTGGCGAACATGATCGCCCCGCCGACGCCCTGAAGGCCGCGGAAGATGTCGAGCGTGACCGCGCTCGGGGCCAGGCCGCAGAGCAGCGAGGCGAAGGTGAAGAGCCCGAACCCGACCCCGAACACGCGCCTGCGCCCGAGCAGGTCGCCGAGCACGCCCGCGGTCAGCAGCAACGCGGCGAGCATGAGCGCGTAGGCGTCGACCACCCACTGCAGCTCGCTGAAGGTGGCATCGAGCGAGCGCTGGATGTCCGGCAGCGCGACGTTCACCACCGTGATGTCGAGCAGCAGCATGAACGTCGCGGTGCAGACGGCGATCAACGTCCACCACTTACGCTCCATCCGGCCACCGTAGCGAGTGCTTCCAGAGCGGCTGGGCCGCCGTGGGCGAGCGCTCGCCTACGCGCGCCCGTAGACCGGGATCGCCGCTCCGCTGGTCGCCGCTCCCTCGTCGGAGCACAGGAACGCGATCGTGGCGGCGATGGTCTCGGGCGCCACCCACTTGGAGTGGTCGGCGCTCGGCATCCCGGCACGGTTGGCCGGCGTGTCGATGACCGAGGGCAGCAGCGCGTTGGCCCGGACGCCGTCGTCGCGGTAGTCGACGGCGACGGCCTGGGCGAAGGCGATGACCGCCGCCTTGGAGGCGGCGTAGGCCGCCGCGCCCCTGAACGGGCTGACGGCCGCCCGCGTGCCCATGCAGACGACCGCGCCGCCGCCCGCGGCGACCAGGTGGGGCAGCGCGGCGCGCGTCACGAGGAAGGTCGGGCGCAGGTTGAGCGCGACCTGGCGCTCGAAGTCCTCGAGCTCGGTCTCGTGCACGCGCGGGCCCGCGAAGTAGCCGCCGACGAGGTTGACCACCGCGCGCAGCGGGACATCGCGCTCGCCGGCGGCGCGCTCGACGACAGCGCCGACAGCTCCCGGATCGGAGAGGTCGGCCTGTTGGAGCTCGAGCCCATCCCGGCGCTCGACGCGCTCGAGCTCGCGCTCGACCACCCAGGGGACCACCACGCGCCAGCCGTCGTCGAGGAAGCGTTTCGTAACGGCGGAGCCGAGCCCGCCCGTTCCGCCGGTGATCAGCGCGCTTCGATCCATAGGACGAGCCTATACGCACGAGACCGCGCAATCTCCCCGCAAATCCGCGCGGTCCGTCCGCGAGCGGCTCTACCTTCGATCGCATGCTGCTGCGCGACCTCCGAGAGCCGTGTGACGTCGAGCAGGTGGTGCTCGTGCGCGAGGCCGAGCTTCGCCGCCGCCGCGACGGCGGCGAGTACCTGCGGCTGACGCTTGGCGACCGGACGGGCACGATCGCCGCGGTGGCGTGGGAGGGCGCGGAGGAGATCGCCCCCGTCGCGCGCGCGGGTCGCGTGGTGTGGGTGTGCGGGCGCTTCGCCGTGCACCAGCGCTACGGGCCGCAGCTCGTCGTCGCCGCCATCCGGCCGGCGCGCGACGGCGAGTTCGCTGCCGGCGACGTGCTCGACGGCCCGCCGCGGTCGGTCGCGTCGATGGAGGCCGACCTGCGCGAGCTGCTGGCCACGGTGCGCAACCCCTGGCTCCAGCGTTTACTCGACCGCGTACTCGGCGAGCGCTCGGAGCTCTGGGCGGAATACCGCACCGCTCCGGCGGCCAAGCACTACCACCAGGCCTACCGCCACGGCCTGCTCGAGCACTCGTTGTCGGTCGCCCAAGCGGTGAGCGCGATCTCGGCGACCTTCCCGGGCATCGACCGCGACGTGGCCGTGACCGGCGCGCTGCTGCACGACATCGGCAAGCTCGAGGCCTACGCCGCCGAGGGCCTGGCCATCGACCTTACCGACGCCGGCCGCCTCCAGGGCGAGATCCCGCTCGGCTACTTCCGGATCCGGCGTGAGGTCGAGCGCCTGGAGGACTTCCCGCCGGAGCTCGCCCAGGCCGTGCTGCACATCATCCTCTCCCACCACGGCACGCTGGAGCATGGAAGCCCGGTGGTCCCGTGCACGCGCGAGGCGACGCTCGTGCACATGGTCGACAACCTGGGCGGCCGCCTGGGCAGCTTCGACCGCCTCGAGAAGGAGCTCGCCGACGGCCAGCGCTGGTCGAGCTTCGACCGCGCGATCGGCACGGGCGCCTACTTCGCCCAGCCGAGCGAGGACCGCGCGGCGGCGTAGGGGCCGCCGCGGGCGTAGCGCCCACCGGCAGCGTAGGGCGCCCCCTACGGGCGCCGCACCGTCAGCTTTAGCTTCTTGGGCGGGTCAGTCGAACCCGCGGCGCTGGTGAGGAGCTCGACGCGGACCCGCGAGCGCGAGCCCATCGCCCGCCGGTCAGAGCGAGAAGGTCGGATGATCGCTCCGCCGCGTGCGTTCCCTCCGATGATGTACGAGGCCTTGCCGAGGTAGACGCGCCGTTTCCGAATCTTGCCTCCCCGCTTGCGCACGCGCAGCAGCGCCGTCGCCTTGATGCGACCCCTGCACTTGGCCGGCGCGACGGAGGCCGGGCATTCGAGTTGGATCCGAAGCCGGCCCTTGCGATCGAATCGCACGCCGCTGCGCACCGGCCTCGCGGGCGCCGACGGCAGCGGGGGCGCGCTCGACACGCAGCGACCCGAGCCGACCGAGGTGGAGGGCAGCGTGCCGGCCGAGGCGCCGTCGACGCGGACCGGATCGCGGGCGCCCGCGGCGCGCGCCTGGGCGAGCTGTGCCCCGCCACCCGGCGGATCGGCGTAGATCACGCGCGTGGTCTCGAATGGCTGGGCGGCCCCGATGCTCGGATCGGTGTTGGGAATCGACGAGTTGAAGCATGGTCCGCTGAGGGCAAGCGCGTCGGCGTCGCCGGTGCA
The DNA here is from genome assembly GCA_963797015.1 of uncultured Actinomycetes bacterium. GTDB lineage: Bacteria > Actinomycetota > Thermoleophilia > Solirubrobacterales > Solirubrobacteraceae > JBBPZA01. The sequence continues at coordinate 360,869 of CAWCNV010000007.1, forward strand.
GAGCCTCAGCACGCCTGCGTCGGGTGCGCGCTGGTCGGCGTAGTAGCCGGTGACCGTGACTCCCGCCGGCAGGCGGTCGATGCGGAACACGCTGGTCAGCGTGCCCTGTGCACCCGTGACCTGCTCCCAGCCCGGGAGGCCTGTCGCGATCTGGTCGGGCATCCCGTCGACCGTCACGCCCTGCGGGTTGAGCGAGTTGCGATAGGTCATGCCGACCGCCGCGGGGCTGTAGTCGAGCAGGTCCATCGCGCCTCCGATCGAGTGCACCCGCAGGTAGGTCCGGACCTCCTCGCGCGCGTCGTAGAAGACGTTGTCGCGTTGTACGTATGGCCCGCTGTTGGCGCCGAAGTACGAGCGGATGGCGCGCACGGGGCCGGTCTTGTTGGCGATGAACGCTCCTTCGCCGCCGGAGAAGCTCGCCTCGCTGATCCCGCACTCGGTCGGCGCGTACTGCTCGGTCTGACGGTCGAGCAGGTCGGCGCCCGTAGCGCCGCCGGCGGTGACGCGCAGCTCGTCCTGGACCCAGCGATCCGGGAAGCGCGCCGAGTAGGACGCCGTGCGCACCGTCGAGTCCTCGGGGTTCGGTCCGGAGCCGAGCTTGTAGGTCGTCCGATAGTCGCCGGAGCGCAGCGCGAAGCGGTAGTCCACGTAACGCTTGCCCGCGCCCTGATCGAGGCTAGGGTCGGTTGCCTCGTACAGGTAGGCCCAGCGCTTCTCCGCGTCGAGTGGGTCCTGGAGCGCAAGCTCGACGGCGGATCCGGCGCGGACACCCGGCGGCGGCGCGGCACCCGACGGCGCGCGCGCACCCGTGTCGCGCCACATGAGCGCGAGCTCGTCGTTCGCGTCCACCGTCGGATCGGGATCGGCGCCGGTGAAGGTCTGCGGGTCGGTGTAGACGAGCGCCGACGTCCGGCTCCCACCCGCCGGGCCGTAGATCTGCCCCAGGTTGACCACCGCGCGCTCGTCGACCTGGACCGGGACCTGCTCCCAGCCCGAGCCCCCTCGCCGGAAGGCCACCACACGCCCCGGGTCCGCTCCCGCGAGCGCCGGAGCCTGCGCGCCGGTCACCACCACCGGGTCGGCGTCGCGCGACGCCGCGCCGCCCGACGCAGGGGCGGCCGCGAGCCCGGCGACCGATACGGAGACGGCCAGCAGGTGCGCGCGCGTCCTCGTCATCCCACCGAACTGGAACGGAGGGCACGCTCATACGTTGCGGCTTTCGGTTGCGGCTTTCGCACTTTGCGGCCTGGTTTCGCCGCTGGGCCGCGACCCGGACCTACACTGCCCTCGTGGCCAAGGACACCGAGAAGCTCGTCCGCCAGCTGTCGCTGATCTCCTACCTGATGGCTGAGCGGCGTCCGGTGACGGCACTCGAGATCCGCCAGACCGTCGAGGGCTACAGCGGCATGAACGAGGACGCGTTCGCGCGCCGCTTCTACGCCGATCGCGCCGAGCTCGAGTCGCTCGGGATCGCGCTGCGCGTCGAGCGGCCGGTCGACGAGCAGGAGACCTACTCGCTCCCGCCCGAGAACTACTACCTGCCCGCGATCGCCTTCACCGACGACGAGCTGGCGGCGCTGCAGACCGCGCTCTCGCTGCTCGACGGGGAATTCGCCTACGCCGAGCCGCTGCGGCTCGCTCTCCAGCAGCTCTCATGGGGACGGCCCAGCCCCCATCGGGCGCCCGACCAGCGCGGCGTCGCGCTCGGGCTGACCGGGTCGGCCGGCGGCCACGAGCTCTCCCAGCGCCTCTCGAAGATCGAGACCGCCATCCACCGCCGCAAGACGATCACCTTCGACTACTACACGATGCAGCGCGACGCGCTCGGGGCCCGGCGGGTGGACCCCTACCAGCTCCTGTACCAGGGCGGCCAGTTCTACCTCGTCGGCCTCAGCCACGAGCGCGGCGCGATCCGCGTGTTCCGGCTGTCGCGGATCCGTGGCAAGGTCGCGTACGCGACCAAGGCGGAGCACGACTTCCACCGCCCCGGCTCCGACGAGTTCGACCCGCGCGGCTACTCGAACCGCATCGAATGGCAGCTCGGCGACCCGGTCGACACCGCCGAGGTGTGGATCTCCGAGCGCATCGCGTGGCAGGTCGAGCGCCACTTCGGCCGTTACGGGGAGTTCGAGGACGAGGTCTTCCGCACCCAGTACGCAAACCCGCGGCTGCTGATCGCGTGGGTGCTCTCGCTGGGCGAGAACGCGCGCCTGCTCGGCCCGCCCGAGCTCGTCGACGAGCTCGCCGAGCGCGTCGAGGTGCTCGTGGAGCGCCACTCCGGCGAGCCGCCCGAGCTGCCGGAGACGACGATCAGGCCGGTGCTCGGCGCCGCTCCGCCCGCGGCGCTGGAAACCAACGGCGACGGCCGCGGCGAGGCGGCGATCCGCCCCGAGCGCTTCGCCCGGCTGGTCACGCTCGCCTCGATCCTCATCGAGGCCGGGCGCGAGGGCCGGCGCGTGCCGGTCGACGAGGTGCTCGAGCGTCTGCAGATGACGCTCCCTGAGCTGCGCGAGGACGTGCAGGTCCTCAACGTCGTCAACTTCGGCGCGGGCTCATACGTGCTCTACGCGGAGCTGACCGACGACGGCCACATCGAGGTCGACCCCGACGCCTACTCAGACCACTTCGCGCGGCCGGCGCGGCTGCTGCCCATCGAGGCCAAGGCACTCGTGGCGGCGATCGACCTGATCGGCGAGCACATCCCCGCCGGGTCGCTCAGCTCGGCGCGCGAGAAGGTGGTCGAGGCGCTCGGCGAGGACCCGGCGCACGAGGGCCTGCAGGTCGCGAGCGCCGCCGGCGACGACTCCTACGTCGCGCGGTTGGTGTCACGCGCAATCGTCGAGAGGCGCATGATCGACCTCGACTACTACAAGGAGGCCGAGGACACGTTCAGCGAGCGGCGCGTCGAGCCCTACGCGCTGATGAACGGCCGCGAGGGCTGGTACGTCGTCGCCTTCGACCCCTCGCGCGACGACGTGCGCCACTTCCGCCTCGACCGCGTGCGCGACGCCAAGGTCACGCGTGCGCACTTCGAGCCCCGCCCCGAGGTCGACCCGGTGGCCGACCTCGACGGCTGGCCGCGCACCGGCGAGCTGCCGGCCTCGCGCACGGCCCGGCTGTGGGTCTCGCCCGAGCGAGCCCGGTGGGTCGCCGAGGAGCGCGGCGCGGCGATCGAGCTTCCCGACGGCGCCGTCGTGGTCGAGCTCTCCTTCGCGGGCACCGACTGGCTCGTCCGCGAGGTCCTGCGCGAGGCAGGCGACGCCGCGGTCCTCGAGCCCGCCGACGCCCGCGAGGCGATCCGCGCCGCGGCCGAGCGCCTGCGCGCCGTGCGTACTTGAGCAGCCGCGCCCCGACGACCGCGACCCGGCCCGCCCGTGAGCCGCCGCGACGCTAAGACCGCGACCGCGTCCCGCCCGTGAGCCGCCGCGACCAGATCCGCATGAGCGACGAGGAGGTGCTCGCGTTCCTCGACGAGCAGCGCGTGATGGTGTGCGCCACGAACGGTCGCGACGGCTTTCCCCACCTGATGCCGCTCTGGTACGTGCTGCGCGAAGGGCGGCTGTGGGGCTGGACCTACGCGAAGTCCCAGAAGGCGCGCAACCTCGAGCGTGATCCGCGGGCGACGCTGCAGGTCGAGGAAGGCGTGCAGTACCAGGAGCTGCACGGCGTGATGCTCCGCACCGAGGTCCGCCTGCACCGCGATCCGGAGGCCGTCACCGCGCTCGGCCTGGAGATCTTCGCCCGCTATACGGGCGCGGAGGCGGACGACCTCCGCGACATGGTCGCCGCGCAGGCACCCAAACGGGTGGGCCTGGAGTTCATCGAGACCGGCCCCCGGGCCACCTGGGACCACCGGAAGCTGGCCGAAGGGGTCTACTAGGGCGTCCCTCCCGGAGCTCGTGACCAGCCGCGGCCAGCTCGGCTTCTCGGCAACGCACGCGAAGCAGGCCGCGAAGGGGAACGGCCGCGAGCTCTAGCCAGTACGTTTCCTTGAAGATGCGGACCCTGGTTATCGCCCTGGCCGTCCTCGCGATCGGGGCGACCCCGGCGCTCGCGCAGAAGCCCGCGGCGACGAACCTGGACAAGGTGCTCGTCATCGGCACCGACGGCACGCGCTGGGATCTGCTCCGTGACGCCATGCGCCAGGGGCGCGCGCCGAACCTCGCGCGGCTCGCGCGTCAGGGCTTCGGACGGCCGTCGCGCCTCGAATACGGGCCGAGCGTCATCACGCTGAGCGAGGTCGGCTGGTCCTCGATCGCCAGCGGCGTCTGGCCGGACAAGCACGGCGTGGACGGGTCGAAGCTCAACATGGACCCGAAGCAGGCGACCAAGAACGGGTACCTGGACTTCCTCACGAGGGCGCAGCGCGCGAAGCCGCGGCTCGACACCTATCTCGCGGCCGACTGGGCCAACCTCGGCCTCCCCCGGAACGGGGGGCCGATCTTCGGTCCGACGGACGAACGCTTCGCCACCAGCGTGGACGTGGAGCGCCTCGAGCTCTGGGACGCGGGCGACGTCGCGGTGACGAACGCGGCGAAGAGCTTTCTCCGGCGGGGCGTCGCGGACCTCAGCTTCGTCTACTTCGGGCTGGTGGACGAGGCGGCCCATCTGGCCGGATCGGCCACCCCCACCTACCGCGACTCGATCACGACGACCGACGCGCGGATCGGGCAGGTCCTGCGAGCGGTCCGCAGCCGGCCGAGCTACCCGTTCGAGAGCTGGACGATCCTGGTCACCACGGACCACGGGCAGAAGAACCTGGACGTGCCGTCACCCGTCAGCCACTTCACCCAGACGCCGCTCGAGATCACGTCCTTCGTGATCGGCGCTGGACCCGGGCTCGGCGCCGCGGTCAAGCAACCGAAGGTCGTGGACGTCGCTCCGACGGCGCTCCAGCGGCTCGGCGTCCGCGTCAAGAGCGCCTGGAAGCTCGACGGGCGGCCGCTTTCGCGCGCCGGCCGGTCGCGCGTCGCCGCCTCGGCGCGCAAGGGGCGGCTCAAGGTGGGCCTGCGCCTCACGACGCCGCGCCGGGGCGCCAAGAGCCTCGTCGTACGGCTCCCGGGGGGTGTGCGGGTCACCGGCGCCGCCACGCTGCACGCACGCGTGAACGGCAGACCGGTGGGACGCAGGCTGATCGGACGCCGCACGATCGTCGTCGGCGTGCACGGCCGCCCGCTGCGCAGCCTGGCTCTCACCAGCGGGGTGACGGTCTCCCGCGGCAAGGGCCGCAGCGTCAGACTGTGGCTCCGCGGCAGCCGCGCCGCCCGCGGGACGCTCGCCGTCCGGCTCGCCGGCGCGTAGGCGCCCTGCGCGCCGAGCGGCTCCCATCCGGCCCGCCTCGCCGCCCGCCGCCCGAGCCGTTCCTTTACCCTCCGCTGCCCGAATGCAGGAGCTAAAGGGACTGATCCTGTCGGGCGGCCGCGGGACGCGGTTGCGCCCGATCACCCATACCTCGGCCAAGCAGCTCGTGCCGGTGGCCAACAAGCCCGTGCTGTTCTACGGCATCGAGGCGATGGCCGGCGCCGGGATCGGCGAGATCGGGATCATCATCGCGCCCGAGACCGGCGACGAGATCCGCGCCGTCGTCGGCGACGGCTCGCGCTTCGGGGTGCGGATCAGCTACATCGTCCAGGACGAGCCCGCCGGCCTCGCCCACGCCGTCCTGACCGCCGAGGACTTCCTCGGCGACTCCCCGTTCGTGATGTACCTCGGCGACAACCTGCTCCAGGGCGGCATCGACGAGCTCGTCGCGAACTTCCGGCGCAATAAGCCGGACGCCCTCATCCTGCTCACCCCGGTGCCCGACCCCGAGCACTACGGGGTCGCCGAGCTCAACGGCGAGCGCGTCGTGCGCCTGCAGGAGAAGCCGCGCGAGCCGGCGACCGATCTCGCGCTGGTCGGCGTGTACATGTTCACGCCCGGTATCCACGACGCCGCGCGAGCGATCGAGCCGAGCGCGCGCGGCGAGCTCGAGATCACCGACGCGATCCAGCACCTGGTCGACGAGGGCCAGCGCGTCGAGCCGCACGTCGTGCGCGGCTGGTGGAAGGACACCGGGCGCCTGGAGGACATGCTCGAGGCCAACCGGCTGATCCTCGACACCATCGAAGCGCGCATGGACGGCGAGCTCGACGACTCGCAGGTCGACGGGCGCGTCGTGGTCGAGGCCGGCGCGCGCCTGGTGCGCTCGACGGTGCGCGGCCCTGCGATCGTCGGCGCCGGCGCGAAGCTCACCGACGCGTACGTCGGCCCCTACACCGCGATCGGCGAGAACTGCACTATCTCCAACGCCGAGCTCGAGCACTCGATCCTGCTCGCCGGCTGCCGGATCGCCGACCTGGCCGGCCGCATGGAGTCGAGCCTGCTGGGCCGCAACGTGCGCATCTACCGCCATCCCCGCCAGCCCCGGGCCCACCGCTTCATGGTCGGCGACAACAGCGAGATCGGGATCCTCTGACCATGCGCGTGCTGATCACGGGCGCGGGCGGCATGCTCGGGCGCGACGTTGCCCGCGCGGCGCGCGAGCGCGGCGACGAGGTCGACGCGCTCGACCACGGCCAGCTCGACATCGCCGACGCGGACGCGGTCGCGAGGGCGATCCGGGAGTCCAGGCCCGACGTGGTCATCAACTGCGCCGCGTGGACCGACGTGGACGGAGCGGAGGACGAGGAGGCGGCGGCGACGGCGATCAACGGCGAGGGAGCCGGCAACGTGGCGCGCGAGGCGGCGGCTGCGGGCGCCCGCCTGGTCCACGTGTCGAGCGACTACGTGTTCGACGGGCAGGGCCGCGCCCCGTACGTGGAGAGCGATCCGGTCGGGCCGCTCTCGGCCTACGGCCGCTCCAAGCTCGCCGGCGAACGGGCGGTGACCGAGGCGGGCGGCGACCAGGTGATCGCACGGTCGTCGTGGCTTTTCGGCGCCGGCGGCAAGAACTTCGTCGAGACCATGCTGCGCGTGGGCGCCGAGCGCGACGAGGTGAAGGTCGTCAACGACCAGATCGGCTGCCCCACCTATACCGGCCACCTCGCCACCGCGCTGCTCGACCTCGCCGCCTCGGACACGCAGGGCATCCACCACGCCGCGGCCGGGGGCGGCTGCTCGTGGCACGGGTTCGCGGTCGAGATCTTCGAGCAGGCGGGGCTCGACGTGACCGTGACGCCGTGGACGACCGCCGAGCTGAACCGGCCCGCGCCACGACCGGCGTACAGCGTGCTGGCGAGCGCGCGCGAGGATGGCGTGCAGCTGCCCGACTGGCGCGAGGGGCTGGCCGCCTACCTGACCGAGCGCGAGGTGGCGGCGCAGTGAGGCGTCCCGAGTGGGAGGAGACGGCGGGATGAAGCTGCTGGTGTGCGGCGGGGCCGGGTTCATCGGGTCGCACTTCGCGCGCCTGCGTATTCGCGACCACGGCGACGACGTCACCGTCCTTGACAAGCTCACGTACGCAGGCCGGCGGGAGAACCTGCGCGACGTCGAGGAGCAGGCCGGCTTCCGCTTCGTGCACGCCGCGATCGAGGACGCCGACGCCGTCGCCGAGGCCGTCGAGGACCGCGAGGCGATCGTGAACTTCGCGGCCGAGACGCACGTCGACCGCTCGATCTCCGGTCCGCTGGCGTTCCTCGAGACCAACATGCGCGGCACCTACACGCTGCTCGAGGCCGCCCGCGAGCGCGGGCTGCGCTACGTGCAGGTCTCCACCGACGAGGTCTACGGCTCGATCGACGAGGGCTCGTTCACCGAGAGCTCGCCGCTGGATCCGTCCTCGCCCTACAGCGCGACCAAGACCGGTGCGGACCTGCTCGTGGCCTCCTACTTCCACACCTACGGGCTCGAGGCGTCGATTACGCGCGGCTCGAACAACTACGGCCCCTTCCAGTACCCGGAGAAGCTGATCCCGCTGATGGTCCTCAACGCGCTCCACGGCGACCGGCTGCCGGTCTACGGCGACGGGATGAACGTGCGCAACTGGATCTTCGTCGAGGACTTCGGGCGCGGGATCGGCACCGTGCTGGAGCGTGGGGCGCCCGGCGAGGCCTACAACTGCGGAGGCCCCGACGAGGCGCCCAACATCGAGGTCGTGCACCGCATCCTCGAGCTGTGCGGTCGCGACGAGTCGCTGATCGACTACGTGCCGGACCGCCTCGGCCACGACCGCCGCTACAGCCTCGCGTCCGAGAAGCTGCGAGGCCTGGGCTGGGAGGCGCAGGTGCGCTTCGGCGACGGCCTCGGGCGGACGGTTGACTGGTACCGCGACAACGAGTGGTGGTGGGAGCCGATCCGCTCGGGCGACTACCGCGCCTACTACGAGCGCCAGTACGGGCGCGCGTTGGGGGGCTGAGCGGCATGCCGGGGGCGCGCGCCGGGGGCTGACCGCTCTCAGCCCGCGCGCGGCGGCAGCGGGCCGACGCCCGTGATCACCCAGCGCCCGCTCTGCAGGGCGAGGTCGAGCTCGCCGCTGCGCGGCGGCTCGGCGGTGCCGGCGACAACGGTGGCGTGCGCGGTCGTGCCGCGCACGCTGACCGAGGCCACGTCCAGGCGCGGGTCGTTGACGGCGCGCAGGGCGGGCACGATGCGCGCCGGGCAGCGCGTGCCCAGACGCGCGGTGATCGAGCGTGCGAGCAACGTCGAGCAGATCTCCGCCGTGTCGCCGTTGCGCACCGCGGTGCCGAAGCGCTCCACGGTGCCGGCAACATCCCTTTCCGACCGCCCCGGAAAACGGTCGGTTGCGTCCCCGGCTCCGCAACCTCCGAGCGCGGCGACCAGCAGCGCACACACCAGGGCCGGGACCGGACGCACCGGCGCGACATTACACTCGGCGCACGACCATGGATGCAGGCACGAGCTCCGCCGCGCCGCGCGGCCGCCACGCGCCGCCGCTCGAGGTGCGCCTCGAGGTCCAGCGGACGCGTCTGCTCGACGCCGCGGCCCGGGTCTTCGCACGGCTCGGCTACGCCGACGCCAGCGCCGAGGCGATCAGCCGCGAGGCCGGCATGTCCAAGGCGACCTTCTACGAGCACTTCGCCAACAAGGAGGAGTGCATCCTGGCGTGCTTCGACCGCGCGCGGGACTTCGTCCTGGCCGAGATGGCGAGCGCGGCGCGTTCGGCCGGCCGCGACTCCGAGGGCCGTCTGCGGGCCGGGATCGCGGCATTCCTCGAAGCCGTGGCGACCCACCCCGACGAGTCGCAGACGCTGCTGGTCGAGATCATCGGCGCCGGCCCGGAGGCGGCCGAGCGACGCGACGCGATCCTCGCGGCCTTCGCTCAGGTCGTGCTGCTGGAGAACCAGGCCGCCGCCGAGCGCGGCGCGATGCCGCGTTTCGCCACCCCCGACGACGCCTTCGCGGTGGTCGGCGCGATCGCCGAGCTCGCTTCGCGGCAGGTACGCCTCGGACGCCCCGACGACATCCGCGCGCTCGAGCCCGTCATCGAGCGCCTGATGCTCGGCGTGCTGAGCCAGGCGCCGCGGTGACCGTCGCCGCGCACGCGGCCACGCTCGACGAGCTCGAAGCCGAGGTCGTCGAGTGCGCTCGCTGCCCGCGCCTGGTCGCCTGGCGTGAGGAGGTCGCGCGCACCAAGCGCGCCGCGTTCGCCGGCGAGCAGTACTGGGGGCGCCCGCTGCCCGGCTTCGGCGATTCGCGTGCGCGGGTGTACGTGCTCGGATTGGCCCCGGCGGCACACGGCGGCAACCGCACGGGGCGGATCTTCACCGGCGATCGCTCCGGCGACTGGCTCTTCGCCGCGCTGTACCGCGCCGGCTTCGCGAACCAACCGACGTCGATCGCGCGCGATGACGGACTCGAGCTCGAGGACTGCTTCATCGCCGCCGCGGTGCGCTGCGCACCCCCCGCGAATCGACCGACTCCCGCCGAGCGCGACGCGTGCCTGCCCTACGCGGTGCGCGAGCTCGAGCTGCTGAGCACGGTTCGCGTGGTGGTTTGCCTCGGGGCCTTCGCGTGGGACGCGGCGCTGCGGATCCGCGCCGCGCTCGGAGAGCCCGCGCCGAGCCCGCGTCCGCACTTCGCGCACGGTGCGGAGCTGCCGGGCGAGCGCTTCACGCTGCTCGGCTGCTTCCACGTCAGCCAGCAGAACACGTTCACGGGCAAGCTCACCGAGCCGATGCTCGACGATGTGTTCGCACGTGCGAGGGAGCTCGCCGGCGCGCAGAGCGGGGGCGGCCGAGCGCGACACTCGAGGGCGGCGCGGTGAGCCGCGCGCGCGCCGCGACCCGCACGGTGACGCGCGCCGGGAGGCCGGGCGACGCCGACGCCGTCGGGCGCGTGCTTCATGAAGCGTTCAGCGAGGTCGCCCTGCGTCACGGCTACGCGTCCGACTTCCCGTCGGTGCAGTACGGGGTCGGACTGGCGCGCACGCTCCTGTCCGCCCCGCCCTACCGCGGCGTGGTTGCCCAGCGGGGGCGCGAGATCATCGGCGCCGCGTTCGTCAACATCGCCGATCCCATCCGGGGGATCGGCCCGGTCGGCGTCCTTCCCCGCGGGCAGGGCAGCGGAGTGGGCCGGGCGCTGATGGAGGGCGTGATCGAGGAGGGGAGCGGCGGAGCGGGCCTGCGGCTGACCCAGGACCTGTTCAACATGACCTCGCTGTCGCTGTACGCGTCGCTGGGCTTCGAGCTCAAGGAGCCGCTGGCGCTGTTCCAGGGCCGGCCGCCGGCCCAGCCTCCGGACGCGGCGCAAACTCACGTACGGGCCATGGCCGACCGCGACCTGGCCGCGTGCAGCGACCTGTGCCTCCGCGTCCACGGCCAGCCGCGCGACGCCGAGGTGGCCGTGGCCCTGCGCGGTGGCCTTCCGGCCGTCGTCGCCGAGCGCGACGGGCGCCTGGTGGCCTACACGACAACGCTGAGCTGGTGGCAGCGCGGCCACGCCGTCGCCGAGTCGAGCGCCGACCTGCGCGCGCTCCTCAGCGGCGCCAGTGCGCTCGCCCACGAGCCGCTGACCTTCCTCGTGCCGCTGCGCGACGCCGAGCTGCACCAGTGGTGCCTGGCCGGCGGCCTGCGCACGGTCAAGCCGATGGCGCTGATGGCGCTGGGCTCCTACTGCGAGCCGCGCGGCGCGTGGCTCCCCTCCGTGGCCTACTGAGGAAGCCTCACCGATCGCTCGGTCGAGTAGGCGAACAGGCGCGGGCGGCCGACGGCGCCCGCGCCGGTGAAGGCCCAGCGCGCGAGCGCGAGCACGTTGCGCCGGCCGTCTGTGCGTACCAGCCCCGGCCCGAGCACGAAGCGCGTGGAGCGATCGCGGCCGACGCGGGCGACGTGGACGCCGTTGAGGAACAGCTCGGCCGGCGCGGCGCCGGGCAGCTCGATGCCGAGCGCCGCCCGCACGCCGCGCGGCAGGCGCAGCCGGAAGCCGGTCCGGTACCAGCCCACCTCGCCTGCGCCGAGGCGACCGCGGTCGGGCAGCTCCACCCTCTTCCAGCGGCGGTCGTCGAAGCCGGGCCGGTACCAGCCCTCGCGCTCGCCGAACAGTCCCGACGCGTTCGGGTAGTGCGTCGAGGCGCCGCCGCGGATCCGCCAGGCGATCCCGCCCGACGGCGGCGCCGGCGGCGCGACCGCCATCTCCGCGCCGGCGTCCCGAAAGCCGCAGCTCGCGCCGGCGCCGCGGTCGAGCGCGGCGGAGATCAGCCCGCGCGGCGTCTTGGCGCCGAAGTTGACGAACGCGTCCTCCGAGTGACCCCAGTCGTCGGTGAGCACGGCGAGCACGTTGGTCCCGGATGCCCGGACGGCGCCGGCGGGGAAGCGCAGGCGCGCGGGCTGGCTCACGGCGCCCAGGCCCAGTGCGTCACTCGCCATGTCCGCGGCGCTCGTCACCGAGCCCAGCGGGCGGCCGTTCAGCCATACCGAGTAGCGGTGGCGGCCCTCGAGGCAGACGCCGGTCGCCGCGCCGCTGAAGCGGCCGCGGTACCAGACGTAGCCCGTTGGGGCGCGGTAGGCGTCGGCGTCGAGCACCGGGCTGGTGAGCGGCTGGATGCGGTTCGTGGTCGCCTGCCTGTCCGCCGGTCGCCAGCCGCGGTCGTCGAACGAGGCCACGCGCTCGGGCGATTCGGCGGCGAAGCGCCAGCGCGCGAGCGACGGGAGCCTCAGGGCGCCCGGGCGCGGAGGACCGGGGAGCCGCGCCGCGCGCAGCTTGCCTCCTTCGAGGACGTACGCGGTCGTCGCACGCGCGGTTAGTACACGGCCCGGGGTCACGAGCGCCGGCCCGATCACGACGCGCCCCGAAGCGAGCCACGTCCGCGCCGCGGCGTCGCGATCGACGACCACGAGCGTGCGCCCGCCCGGCATCGAGATCGCGCGCGGCGAGCGCGAGGGGATGAAGTCGACGCGCCTTCCGTTCAGGAGCGCCGCGTAACGCCGGCCGCGGTCGCCGAACAGCACGAGCGCGCGCCGTGTGGCGAGCATCGCCTCGGCCGTCGTCCAACCGATCGACCAGCCGCGGACGCGCGCGCGAGCGAGCAGGTAGCGCGCCGATCGTGCCGGCAGCGGCACGGGCGGCGTCGTGAGCGAGCCGATCCGCAGCCGCGGCGCGAGCGCCATGGTGTCGCTGCCGCGGAGGAAGACGTGCAGGGCCCCGTCGACCAGTGAGCGGCGCACGCGGACCGACGGCTTCGCCGTCGGTGCCCGAGCCGCGGGCACGTCGCTCGTCACCGCCGCCGGATCCGGAAGCGTCGCCGCAAGCGACGATCCCGCCACCGCGATCTCGCCGCTCACACGCCGCAGCTCGTCGAAGCGCGGGCCCAGGCCGGTCCACTCGCGCACCGGGGCGGCGTAGTCGTAGCTCGACCCCAGCGGAGGGAACGGGAGGTAACCCCACGACGTCCCGCCGTAGACCATGTAGCGGCCGATCATCGTCGTGCCCTGCCCGAGCAGCGTCAGGTCCTGTGCGGTGCCGTAGCCGGCCAGGGCGCGGTAGAGCCGCTCCGTGTTGCGCTCGCCAGCCTCGCCCGACAGGTCGATCACGCCGCCCTGGACCTCGGGCAGGTAGATCGGCGAGCGCCGGCCCGAGGGGGGCAGTGCGGCCTCGATGCGGTCCAGCGCGGCGAACGTCTGCTCGCCCCAGCGCGGGCAGCAGAGGAACCCGTAGGGGTAGGAGTCGAAGCCGTAGAGGTCGACGATGTCGCGGAAGCGCGCGGCGAGCGCCTGGTCGTTGTCGAGGATCGGCACACGGATCCCGTCGGCGCGCGCGGTCGCGTACAGGTCGCGCATGTATGCGTCGGGGCCGGCGCCGGAGGCGCTGAACTCGTTCTCGATCTGCAGCGCGATGACCGTCCCGCGGCGGGCGCCTCCGATCTGCCAGCGCGCCACGCGCGGCAGCGCCGAGGCGAACCACGCCTTCCAGGCCCGCGTGTAGCGCGGGTCAGTGGAGCGCAGCACGCCCGGACGCCCGAGCAACCAGGAGGGAAACCCGCCACCGTCCAGCTCCGCGTTCGCGTAGGGACCGGGGCGCACGACGACGTAGAGCCCCGCGTCGCGCGCCTCGGCCAGGAAGCGCTCGACGTCGTAGCGCCCGCTCCAGCGGTAGCGGCCCGGGGCGGGCTCGTGATAGCTCCAGGGCACGTAGATCGAGATCGCGTTCAGCCCCGCCGCGCGCAGCCGGGCGAGCACGTCGGGCCACGCGCGTGGCTCGGGGATCCGCGAGGGATGCACCTCGCCGGAGTTGAGCACGACGCGGCGGCCGTCGATGCGCAGCGAGTAGCGGTCATAGGAGACCCGCTCCGTCGTGCCGGCCGCGGCCGGCACGACGCCCGCAAACGCGGTGCACACGAGCACGAACACCACCGCTCCTCGCACGCGCCGAACCTACACCGTAGGCATCCCGGCCTCGCCCGATGCCGGCCCGCTCCGGCCGCCCGTGCAATTTCGCGCGCGCTTCCTAAGCTCTCCTCGATGCCGCTCTCCGCCTTCACTCCCGCGGTCCGAGAGTGGTTCGAGGGCGCGTTCGCGGCGCCGACGCCTGCGCAGGAGCTGGCGTGGCCCGCGATCGCCACCGGCGAGCACGTGCTGATCAGCGCGCCGACCGGCTCGGGCAAGACGCTGGCCGCGTTCCTGTGGGGCCTCGACCGGCTCGCGGCCGACCCGCTGCCCGAGAGCGACGGGGCGGGGCCGTCCCCCGAGACTGGGCGTCGCACGCGGCTGGTCTACGTCTCGCCGCTCAAGGCGCTCGCCTATGACGTCGAGAGAAACCTTCGCGCGCCGCTGCGGGGAATATCGGCCCACCCAGCCGGAGGCGTGCGCGTGGCGATCCGAACCGGCGACACCCCGCAGGCGGAGCGCATGCAGATGCGCCGCAATCCGCCCGACGTGTTGGTCACCACTCCGGAGTCGCTGTACCTGATCCTCACCTCGCAGGCGCGCGAGATGCTGCGCGGGGCCGAGTGGGTGATCGTCGACGAGATCCACGCGGTCGCGGCGACCAAACGCGGCGCGCACCTGGCGCTGACTCTGGAGCGACTCGAGGCGCTGGCGGAGCGCCCGCTGCAGCGCATCGGGTTGAGCGCGACCCAGAACCCGCTCGAGGAGGTCGGCCGCTTCCTCGTCGGCCCGCGCCGCCGCTGCACGATCGTCGACGCGGGCATCCGTAAGCCGCTCGACCTGAAGATCCACGTGCCGGTCGAGTCGATGGTGGAGCTCGACGACTCGGTCGAGCCCGACCTCGCCCCCGCGAACCGCGGCGAAGCCACCCGCCGCTCGATCTGGCCCGCGATCTACCCTGAGCTGCTGCGACTGGTGCGCGAGCACCACTCGACGCTCGTCTTCGTGAACAACCGCCGGGCGGCCGAGCGGCTGGCGCTGAGGTTGAACGAGCTGGCTGCGAAGGAGGATGCGGAGAGCGCGGCGGGCGGCCCTCCCCGCGAGATCGCTCGCGCCCACCACGGATCGCTCGCCCGCGAGGAGCGCGCCGTGGTCGAGGAGCTGCTCAAGTCGGGCGAGCTCCCCTGCCTGGTCGCCACCTCGAGCCTCGAGCTCGGCATCGACATGGGCGCCGTGGACCTCGTGCTCCAGGTCGAGTCGCCCAAGTCGGTGTCGCGCGGCCTGCAGCGCATCGGCCGCGCCGGGCACAAGGTGGGCGACACGAGCAAGGGCCGGATCTTCCCGAAGTTCCGCGCCGACCTGCTCGAGTCGGCGGTCGTCGCGCGGCGCATGCGCGAAGGGCTCATCGAGCCGACCGTCGTGCCGCGCAATCCGCTCGACGTGCTCGCCCAGCAGATCGTCGCCATGGCCGCGGTCGACGACGTGCCGGTCGACGACCTCTTCGCGCTCGCCACGCGCACGCACTCCTTCTCCGAGCTCCCGCGAAAGCTGCTCGAGAACGTCCTCGACATGCTCGACGGCCGCTACCCGTCGGCGGAGTTCGGCGAGCTGCGCGCCCGCATCGTCTGGGATCGGGTCGGCGGCACGCTCCGCGCGCGCAAGGGCGCGCGCCAGCTCGCGATCACGAACGCGGGCACGATCCCCGATCGCGGCCTGTTCGCGGTCACGCTGCCCGACGGCCGGCGCGTCGGCGAGCTCGACGAGGAGATGGTCTACGAGGCCCGCCCCGGCCAGACCTTCCTGCTCGGCGCGTCGACCTGGCGCATCGAGGAGATCGGGCGCGATCGCGTGGTCGTCACGCCGGCTCCCGGTGCCCCGGGCGCGGTGCCGTTCTGGAAGGGCGACGGCGTCGGCCGCCCGAAGGAGCTCGGCGAGGCGATCGGCGCCTTCGCGCGCGAGGCCGTCGGCGGCACGGTCGAGGAGCTCGAGCGCGACTACGACCTCGACGAGCGCGCCGCGCGCAACCTGCTCGACTTCCTGCGCGAGCAGGAGGAGGCCACGCGCGTCGTGCCCTCGGACCGCACGCTGGTCGTGGAGCGCTTCCGCGACGAGATCGGAGACTGGCGCCTGTGCGTCCTCTCCCCGTATGGCGGGCGCGTGCACGCCGCCTGGGGGCTCGCCCTCTCGGCCCGCATCCGCGACCGCTTCGGCCTGGAGTCGGACGCGATCTGGTCCGACGACGGGATCATCGTCCACCTCCCCGACGCCGACGAGCCGCCGGGCGCCGAGCTGGTGATGGTCGAGCCCGACGAGCTCGAGGAGCTGATCGTCGCCGAGCTGAGCGCCTCGGCGCTGTTCGGCGCGCGCTTCCGCGAGAACGCCGGCCGCGCGCTGCTGATCCCGCGCGCGCGGCCGGGCAAGCGCACGCCCCTGTGGCAGCAGCGGCTGAAGTCCCAGACCCTGCTCGAGGTGGCCAAGCGCTACGCCCAGTTCCCGATCATCCTCGAGACCTACCGCGAGTGCCTGCGCGACGTGCTCGACGTCCCCGGCCTGGTGGAGCTGCTGACCAAGCTGCACCGGCGCGAGCTGTCGCTGGTCGAGGTCGAGACGAAGACGGCGTCGCCGTTCGCCTCCTCGCTGCTCTTCGACTACGTCGCGACGTACATGTACGAGGGCGACACGCCCAACGCCGAGCGGCGCGCGGCCGCACTGTCGCTCGACCGCGACCTGCTGCGCGAGCTACTCGGCCAGGAGGAGCTGCGCGAGCTGATCGATCCGGGCGCGCTCGAGCAGGTCGAGGCCGACCTGCAGCACCGGTCCGAGCGCACGCGCGCCGGCAACCGCGACGCGCTGCACGACGTGCTGCGCCGCGTTGGTGACCTCAACGACTCCGAGGTCGCCGAGCGCGTCCTGCCGGGCGTGGACACCGCCGCGATGCTGCAGACGCTCGACGCCGAGCGGCGTGCGACGAGCGTGCGGATCGCCGGCGAGCCGCGCTGGATCGCCGCCGAGGACGCCGGTCTCTACCGCGACGCGCTGGGCGCCGTCCCGCCCGGAGGTCTGCCCGCCGTCTTCGTCGAGGACGTGCCCGGCGCGCTCGAGCGGCTGCTGCGCCGCCACGCGCGCTCGCACGGGCCCTTCACGACAGGCGAGCTGCGCGATCGCTACGGGCTGCGCCCGACGGCGGGGCTCGAGGCGCTCGAGCGGGCGGGCGAGCTCGTGCGCGGCGAGCTGCGCCCGGGCGGCAGTGAGCGCGAGTGGTGTGACCCCGAGGTCCTGCGGCGGCTGCGCCGCGCCTCGCTGGCGGTGCTGCGCAAGGAGATCGAGCCGGCCGACCAGCGTGCGTTCGCCGCCTTCCTCACCGCCTGGCAGGGCGTCGATCGCCACCCCGCCTCGGGCGCCGGCGTGGACCGGCTGCGCGAGGTGCTCGTGCCGCTCCAGGGCCTGGCGCTGCCTGCCGAGGTGTGGGAGCGCGACGTCCTGCCGCGCCGCGTCGGCGCCTATTCGCCGACGTGGCTCGACCAGCTGTGCGCGAGCGGCGAGCTGGTGTGGCTGGGCGCGGGCGCCCTCGGTCGCAACTCCGGCCGCGTGGCGCTCTACTTCCGCGACGACCTCGCCCTGCTCGGCGCCGCTCCCCGGGCGGGCGACCCGCCGTCCGAGCCGGCGCACGAGGCGGTGCGCGAGCGCCTCGCCCAGGGCGCCGCCTTCTTCACCGACCTGCTGGTCACAGTCGAGCTCGCCCCCGAGGAGTTGCAGGAGGCGCTCTGGGATCTCGCGTGGGCCGGCGAGGTGACCAACGACGCCTGGGCTCCGCTACGCGCTCCGCGCCTGACGCTCGCCCGCGCCCAGCGCGAACAGCAGCGGCGGGCGCGCGCCGGCCGCCGCTTCGCCGGCAGGCGCGGCGCGGCGAGCGCCCAGGTCCAGGGGCGTTGGTCGCTGACCGCGCCGCTGCTCGAGCCGGCGCCCGACCCCTCCGAGCAGCGCCGCGCGCAGGCCGAGCTGCTGCTCGAGCGCTACGGCATCCTCACCCGCGAGCAGGTGCTGGCCGAGGGCGTCCGCGGAGGCTTCTCGGTGCTCTACGACGCACTGTCGCAACTCGAGACGCTCGGGAGCGCGCGGCGCGGCTACTTCGTCGAGGGGTTGGGCGGCGCGCAGTTCGCGCTGCCCGGGGCGGTCGAGCGCCTGCGCTCGCAGCGCGACGACGATGCTGCGAAGCCGGTCGTGCTCGCCGCCACCGACCCGGCGCAACCCTACGGCGCCGCCCTTCCCTGGCCCAAGCGCGACTCCGAGCGGCGCGCGCCCCAGCGCGTCGCCGGCGCGTACGTCGTGCTGGTCGGGGCCGAGCCCGTGCTTCACCTGGAGCGGTCGGGGCGCGGACTGGTGACGCTGGTGGAGGGCGACGATGCGCGGCTCGACCCCGCCCTCGAGGCGCTGGCCGGCGCCGTGCGCAACGGGCGCATCCGCCGTATCGGGCTGGAGCGCGTCGACGGCGAGCCGGTCCACGGATCCGACCTGCACGACCGCCTGGTCGAGCTCGGCTTCCGCCAGGGGCCACGGCGCCTGACGCTCAGCGCCTGAGCGATGATGTCGCCGTGAGAAGGCTTGCCGCGCTTGTCGCCGGCCGCCGGACGAAGTGGCTCGTCATCGCGGCCTGGATCGTTCTGCTGTTCGCCCTCGCGCCGCTGGGCGGCAAGCTCGGCGATCAGACCAAGGACCAGACCGAGAGCTTCCTTCCCTCCGGCGCGCAGTCCACCGAGGTCGTGCGACTGCTCAAGCACCGCTTCCCGAGTGGCGAGACCGACAACGCGATCATCGTCTACCGGCGGCGTGGGGGCCTGACGGCCGCGGACCGGCGCAAGATCGCCGCCGACGCCGCGCGCGCCACCCGCGCGCTCCCCGTCGTGGGCCAGCCGGCCGTTCCCTTCCAGCCCGAGTCGCCGCCCGGGCTCATCGCGCCCGGCGGGGAGGTGGCCTACACCTCGCTCAGCGTCCCGCAGAACTTCGACAAGTCCGCCGAATGGGGCAAGCGGCTGCGAAAGATCACCGGCCACGGAGCGGGCGGCCTGAACGTCTACGTCACGGGCGGACTGGGCTTCAGCGCCGACCAGGACGAGGTCTTCGGTTCGATCGACACCAAGCTACTGGTGGCGACAGTGCTGCTCGTCCTCGTGCTGCTCGGGGCGATCTACCGCTCGCCCGTGATCGCCGTGATCCCGCTGGTCGTCGTCGGGATCTCGTACGCGATCGCCCAGGGCCTGATCTACCTCTACGCCAAATCCGGCGCCACCGTCTCGAGCAGCGCGACCAGCATCCTCGTCGTGCTGATGTTCGGCGTCGGGACCGACTACTGCCTGCTGCTCGTGTCCCGCTACCGCGAGGAGCTGCGGCGCTTCGAGGACAAGCACGACGCTATGGCGCGGGCCGTCCAGCGCGTGGGCCCGGCGATCTTCGCCAGCGGGATGACGGTCTCGCTGGCGATGCTCGTGCTGCTCTTCGCCGAGACGGGATCGGTGCACTCGCTGGGGCCGGTGGCAGCGATCGGCGTGGCGACCGTGATGCTCGCGGGGCTGACGCTGCTGCCCGCGCTGCTCACGGTGGGCGGTCGGCGCGCCTTCTGGCCGCGCCGGCGGCCGATCGCCTACTCCCCCGGCGCGCCCGCCGTGGAGACCCGAGGCTGGTGGCGGCGGACGGGCGACGTCGTGCTCAAGCGCCCGGGGGCGGCCCTGGCCGCGACCGTGGCGCTGTTCGCGGCCGGCGCGCTCGGGCTGCTCGCCTTCCGCGTCGACTACAGCACCACGACCTTCTTCAAGAAGCCGACCGAGAGCGTGGACGGCTTCAGGGTTCTCGAGCGCGCGCTGCCGCCGGGCGCCCTGTCGCCCATGACAGCGCTCGTCGAGCGCTCCGACGGGACGGTGACCGCGGCCGACGTGATCGCGGCACAGCGCAGGCTTGCCGCGGTCCGCGGGGTGGCCTCGGTGCGGGCGGCCGGGCGCTCGCGGGACGGGCGCCTGGCGTCGCTGCAGGTCGTGCTGCGAACCGACCCCTACAGGTCGCGCGCGCTCGACGTCGTACCGCGGGTGCGAGCGGCGATAGAGAACTTGGGCCCCGGCGTGCACGGCCTGGTCGGGGGCGGCACCGCGATCCAGTACGACTTCGACCGCTCGACGAAGCGCGACCTGAAGCTGATCGTTCCCATCTCGCTGGCGGTGATCGCGATCATCCTGGGCATCCTGCTCGAGGCGGTGGTCGCCCCGCTCGTGCTGATAGCGACCGTGATCGTCTCCTTCTTCGGGACGCTCGGCCTCTCGATGCTGTTCATCCGCTTCGTCGTTGGCGACGCGGGCGTCGACACGTCGATCCCGACCTTCGCCTACATCTTCCTCGTCGCGCTGGGAATCGACTACACGATCTTCCTGATGAGCCGCGTGCGCGAGGAGGCACGCCGCCACGGCACGCGCGAGGGCACGCTGGTGGCGATCGGCGCGACCGGACCGGTCATCACCAGCGCCGGCATCATCCTCGCAGGGACCTTCTCGGTGCTGATGACGCTGCCGGTCACCTTCACCTTCGATCTCGGCTTCATGGTCGCGCTCGGGATCCTCCTGGACACCTTCGTCGTGCGCACGATCATGGTCCCCGCCGCAATCGAGCTGATCGGCGACCGGATCTGGTGGCCGTCGACCGCGCGCGGGGGCGCCCACGTGCTGCGCGGAGGCGAGGCGTCGGGCGAGCCCGAGCGCGAGCCGGCCGGTGTGCGCTGATGCCGGAGGGCGACACGATCCTCTACGCGGCGCGCCGCATGCGGCCGGTGCTCGAGGGCGTGGTCCCCGACGAGATCGTCGCCCCGCATCCGCGGCATGCGATTGACCGCTGGCCCGAGCGGCTGAGCGGGCGCGAGGTCCGCGCGATCGACGCCCACGGCAAGCACCTGTTCGTGCGCTTCGAGGGCGACCTCACGCTGCACTCGCACCTGCGCATGACCGGTGCGTGGGCCGTCTATGAGCGGGGGCGGCGCTGGCGGCGGTCGCCGAAGCGGGCGTGGCTGGTGCTGCGGGCGCGCGGCCACGAGGTGGTGCAATTCGACGGGCCCGTGCTCGAGCTCGTCAGCGAGTCGCGCACGCGGTTCGACCAGCGCCTCGCGGCGCTGGGGCCCGACGTGCTGGCTCCCGAGTTCGACGCTCGCCGCTTCCTCGCGCGCCTGCGCCAGGACGACCCCACGCGGGCGATCGGCGACGCGCTGCTCGACCAGCGCAACCTCGCCGGGATCGGGAACCTGTGGAAGGTCGAGGGCTGCTGGCTGGCAGCGATCGACCCGTGGCGGGCGGTCGCCGACGTCGACGACGAGGAGGCGCTGAAGCTGGTCGAGCTCATCCGGCCGCCCATGCAGGAGTCCGCCGCTACCGGCCAGCAGGATCGCCAGCGGCGGATCTACGGCCGCCGGGGCCGGCCGTGCCCGCGCTGCGGCGAGCGCATCCGCGCCCGCGGCCAGGGCGACGACAACCGCGTCACCTACTGGTGCCCGGGTTGCCAGCGCTGAAGCGCGTCGCCCATGACGGCGTGGAGCTACTGGCAGCGGGCCTCCTCGCCGCGGCGGACATCGACATGCTCGAGCTCGACGTGCTCTCAGAGCGGCCGGACGGCTCGGGGCGCCTGCTGCTCGCGCACGACTACGACGAGGCCGGGCGACGCCCTTCGCTCACGCTCGACGAGGGCCTCGATCTTCTGACGGAACAGAGCCTCGACGGCCTCGAGCTCGACATAGACCTCAAGCTCCCCGGCTATGAGGTGCGCGTCGTCGACGAGCTCCGGGCCCGGAACCTGATCGACCGCACGCTGGTGTCCTCGATGGACCGCGAAGGGCTCGCACGGATCCGCGCCGTCGAGCCGGGTCTGCGGCTGGGCTGGTCGGTGCCGCGCGTGCGGCGCGACTGGACCTCGTCGCGGCTCACGCTGCTTCCGGCGCTGTGGGCCCTGCAGGCGATGAAGCGCGCACTCCCGGCGCGCGCGGCGCGCGCTCTGCGCCGCCGAGAGATCGACGCCGTGATGGCCTACTGGCGCCTGGTATCCCCACGACTCGTCGACGCCGTTCGCGACGCGGGTGGCGAGCTCTACGCCTGGACGGTCGACGACGCAGTGCAGATGAGCAGGCTCGAAGCGCTCGGCGTGAGCGCGATCATCACGAACGAACCTCGCCTGTTCGCGCCGGCCGGCGCTCAGCGCAGCACGCAGCGGCGCGCGCTGTAGCCCTTGGGATCGGCGCCGGCCACGCTCTTGTGGCCGGCCTCGGTGATCCGCTTGGCGCTGCGGATCACCTTGCCCTTGGCGCGCCACTCGAACAGCACGAGGCCGCGCAGGCGCAGCCGCCCTTCCTTCGGCGGCACCACGAAGGGGAACGAGGCGCCGGACTGGCGCACGTTGTAGCGCGAGGAGCCCACGCGAACGAAGCCCGTGTCGGTGTCGTCGCCGCGCAACGTGCGCCAGCGCTTGGCGCTCGGCTTGTACCACTGGACCCGGAAGCGCATGTACATGTCGCCCTTCTTGCCCGTGCCCGGCATCGAGCCGCGAACCCCGAAGACGCCCGGCTGGTCGGGTGGGCTGCAGACGTTGACCGTCGCCCACAGGTTGTCGTCGCCGCCGGCCGCCGAAGCCGGCACGGCGGCGGCCACGAGACCGAGCATCAGCAGGAGCAGAGCGCACGCGGCCTGCCGGATGCGGAGAACGGGCACGGCGCCGGACTGTACCGAGGGCGGGCTGTGATGATCCCCGTACCCGGGACGTAGTCACCAATGTGAGCCAGGCACTGGCGATCGCCGTGGGGAGCGACGACGCACACTCCCGCGTCGAGGCGCTCTACCGCGCGAGCCGCGAGCGCGCGGGCGCTGCGCCGCCGGCGGCGCGAGGCCGCCCTCGACGCCCTGTAATCTCGCCGCGTGGCGACGACGGAGGAGACGGTCGCGCTGCTCGGCAACGTGGGGGTGTTCGAGGCGCTCGCCGCCGAGGACCTCGCACGCGTGGCCGAGGTGGCGGTCCCGCGGCAGATGGGGCCCCACGAGGTCGTGTTCCGCGAGGGCGACCGCAGCGACACCTGCTACGTCGTGCGCGACGGCCGCTGCCGCGCGATCCGTGAGCACCCCGACGGGCGCAGCATCACGCTCGCGCAGTTCGGGCCCGGAGACATCTTCGGCGAGCTCGCGATGTTCGACGACGAGACCCGGTCGGCGACCGTCGAGACGCTCGAGCACGTCGAGCTGATCGCGCTTCTGGCGGCCGACATGCGCCGCTTCCTGCGCCAGCACGAGGACATCGCGATCAAGCTGATCGTGGCGCTGGGCCGGCGCCTGCGCGACGCCAACGAGCGCATCTCGCGCCAGTCGTTCCAGACCGTGCAGAGCCGCGTGGCGACGGTGCTGGCGCAGCTCGCGGAGAGCGCGAGCAAGCAACCGGCGACGGCCGGCGACGTCGTCGTGACCGCCACGCAGGCCGAGGTCGCGCAGCTCGCCGGCTCCTCGCGCGAGTCCGCGAGCCGTTTCCTCGCCGTGCTCGAGCGTGCGGGGGTGGTCACCCAGGGCCGCGGTCGGATCGTCGTCCACGACGTCGACGGCCTCCAGCGCTACGTGTACTAGATGGATGGCTGATTCCGATCGCGGCCAGGAGTTCTCGGCGGGAGGGGTGATGGTCCGTGACGGGCGCGAGGTCGCGGTCGTGGTGCCGACGCGGCGGGCGGCCGACAGGTCCAAGGTCCTGGCGCTCCCCAAGGGGCACCCCGACGACGGCGAGTCGCCGCTCGAGGCCGCGGCCCGCGAGGTCCGCGAGGAGGCGGGCGTCAGCGGCGAGCTGGTCGAGAAGCTCGGCGACGTGCGCTACTGGTACCAGCGCTCGGGCCGGCGGATCCTCAAGGTCGTGTCGTTCTACCTGTTCGAGTACCGCGAGGGGGACGTCGCCGACCACGACGACGAGATCGAGGAGGCGCGCTGGGTGCCGCTCGAGGAGGCCCCGCGCGCGCTGACCTACCGCGGCGAGCGCGAGATGGTCAAGCGGGCCATCGCGCGGCTGAGCCGCGACCGCGAGCGGCCCGCTTAGGCGCTCCCGGCGATCGTCACCCGGTTGGCCTCGTCGGCGAACGCGGTGAACGAGGGCGGGCGCCGCCCCGCGCCGGGTGCGCGGACGGCCCTTCGGGCGGCGCTGTCGGTAGGCTGCGCCCGGCTCGTGCGCGTGCTCAACTTCTACTCGTCGGTGTTCGCCGACCAGCTCAAGCGCGGCCGCAAGACCGCCACCATCCGGCTGGGCGACAAGTCGACCAAGTACCGCAAGAACGACTCGGTGCTGGTGACGATCGGCTACCAGCACTCCCCGCGCGAGAAGATCTTCCTGGCCGTCATCGACTCCGTCGAGGTCAAGCGCGTGAAGGACCTCTCCCCGCGCGACATCGAGCACGACAACCCCGAGTTTCGCCGCATCGAGGAGATGGTCCACTTCCTCGAGCAGATCTACGGCAAGAAGGTCGAGATGACCGATACGGTGACGGTCGTGCGCTTCTCTCAGATCATCGAGAACCCGCCCTCGCTGCACGAGCGCATCCGCGGGACGGGCGGGACGCAGAACTGATGGCTGCGCCGGCGGTGGTCGCGGGGCATGCACCCGCCACCGCGCCGGTGGGATTGCCTCCCGGGCCGAGCAGCTCGCCCTTCACGCAGGGACTGCGCTACCTGATCCGCCCGCAGCCGTGGCTGCGAGAGCTGCACGCGCGCCACGGGCCGCGGGTGACGATCCGCTTCATCGATATCGGCACGCTCGTGCTGCTCGCCGATCCCGACGACTGCAAGCGCGTCTTCACCGCGCCCGACGACGTACTGCTGGGCGGCCGCAGCAACGCCGTGCTCGAGCCGTTCGTGGGCGCGCGCTCGATCCTCCTGCTCGACGGGGCCGAGCACCTGCGTGCGCGGCGGCTGCTGCTGCCGCCGTTCCACGGCGAGCGCATGGCCGCCTACGAGGGCATCGTCGAGCGGGTCACGCGCGAGCGGATCGCGGGCTGGCGGGCGGGCGACCGGCTCGTGCTCCAGACCCACATGCAGGCGATCACGCTCGAGGTCATCGCGCGCGCGATCTTCGGCGTGGAGCGCGGCGCGCGCGCGGAGGAGCTCAAGGCGCTGATCCCGCGCATCTTCGAGATGATCCAGGGGACGCTGCGGGCGTTCGTCTCCGGCTACACCGGCAGGGACCCGCTCAGGCGCTTCACCCGCTTCGGCCGCGCGCTGCAGCGGATGGACGACCTGCTCTACGCGGAGATCGAGGAGCGCCGGCGCGACCCGGGGCTCGACCAGCGCGACGACATCCTCTCGCTGCTGCTCGGAGCGCGCGACGAGGACGGGAACCCGATGAGCGACCGTGAGCTGCGCGACGAGCTGGTCACGATGCTCGGGGCCGGGCACGAGACGACCGCGACGTCGCTGGCCTGGGCCTTCGAGCGGATCCTGCGACATCCCGAGGTGCACGAGCGCCTGCGCGACGAAGTGGCGGCCGGCGAGCGCCGCTACGTCGACGCGACCGTGAACGAGACGCTGCGCCTGCGGCCGGTGCTGCCCCTGACCAGCCGCCAGGCGGCCGTGCCCTTCGAGCTCGACGGGCTGACCGTGCCCGCCGACACGATCCTCGCCCCCAACATCCACGTGGTCAACCGCCGCCCCGACCTCTATCCCGAGCCCCACCGCTTCCTGCCCGAGCGCTTCCTCGACGTCAAGCCGCCCACCTACGGCTGGCTGCCGTTCGGGGGCGGCGGCCGGCGCTGCCTGGGCGCCGCCTTCGCGCAGATGGAGATGCGGGTCGTGATGGCCACGATGCTGCGCAAGCTGACCCTGCGGGCCCCGGATCCCCGCGCCGAGCCGGTCACCCGGCGCGGCATCGTGCTCGCGCCCGCGAGGGGCGGGCTGGTCGACGTGGTCGCCGCCGAGGGCTAGTAGCCGCGTACGCGCGCGAGGGGCCTGAGGATCGCAAAGGCCACGCGCTGCACCGGCCACGGCGGGCTGGCCAGTCGGATCTCGTCGGCGAACGCCGGGCCGAGGACCGCCACGCGCAGGAGCGAGGGCCTCCCCTGCTCGTCCAGCTCGCCGCGGCCGGCGAGGTCGAACAGCGTCTCGAAGAGCTCTTGAGTACGCAGCGCAGGGCGGAACTCCTGGACCGAGACGGCCTCCTCGTCGCCGTCGTTGACGAAGTGGTGCGGCATGCCGGCCGGGATCGTGATCGCTTCGCCCGGGCCGAGCGTCTGGTCTCGGCCGGCCACCGTGAACCGGAGCGCGCCGGAGATCACCTCGGCGCGCGACTCCTGTCGCGGGTGGACATGGACCGGCTCGGCAACGGCAGTCGGCGGGTTGGTTGTGTGGATCCGCAGCAGCGCCCCGTCGGTGTCGGCCGCCGTGAGGAGGAAGCGCATGGTCTGCCCGGTGCGCGGGTTGTGGATCTCCCGCCGCGGGGTGCCCGCACGCCGGCCGTGGCTCTCGAGTTGCTGGTCGCTCGTGGCGGCGCCCGCACGCCGGCCGCGGCTCTCGAGCTGCTGGTCGCTCGTGGCGGCGCCCGCACGCCGGCCGCGGCTCTCGAGCTGCTGGTCGCTCGTGGCGGCGCCCGCACGCCGGCCGCGGCTCTCGAGCTGCTGGTCGCTCGTGGCCGCGCCCGCACGCTGGCCGTGGCTCTCTCGTACAGCTTGGCTCATGGTGGATTCCCCTCGACCCGCCGTACGAGCGTGCGGCGGGGTAGACTGGGATTGGAAAGTTAGGCTCCCTAAGCTTAGGCTACCAAAGCTTTTTGTCAAACCCTCCGGAACACCGCCTCCATATCGGCCAGCTCCTGGCCCAGCTCACGCGCCTGTTCCAGACCGAGCTCTTCGATCGCCTCGTCGCCGCGGGGCTCGAGGACGCGCGAGTGCCGCACACGCACGTGACCGCCTACATCAAGGCGGAGGGATCGAGGCTCACCGACCTCGCCGCCCAAGCGCGGATGACCCTTCCTGCCATGTCCGAGCTGGTCGACGACCTGCAGCGAATCGGCATCGTCGAACGCAGGCCGGACCCGGACGACGCGCGCGCGAAGCTCATCTGCCTCACGGACGCGGGCTGGGACGCGATGCGCACGGGCCAGCGCGTGATCGCGGAGATCGAGCGCGAGTACGGCGAGGCGGTCGGGCCCGAGCGGTTCGAGGCGGCCGCGCAGACGCTGGAGGCGCTGCTGCGGGCCCTTACCGCAGCGGCGGATGGCACTCCTGTAAAGAGAGTGCCAACGCGCCCTTGACTTCCCCCTCTCGCGTCATATAGTCCCAATCCAGTGGCTTGGCACTCGCACCTAGAGAGTGCCAAGGTCCCCCGACGCTCCCGACCTGGAGGTTGTTGCACATGAAGCTCAAGCCCTTGGGCGATCGCGTGATCGTGCAGGCGATCGAGGAGGAGGAGACGACGGCCAGCGGCCTCGTGCTCCCCGACACGGCGAAGGAGAAGCCTCAGAAGGGCAAGGTCGTCGCCGTGGGCGACGGCCGCTGGGACGACGAGGGCGAGAAGCGCATTCCGCTCGACGTCGGTGAGGGCGACGAGGTCCTCTACAGCAAGTACGGCGGCACGGAGATCAAGGTGGACGGCGAGGACCTGCTGGTCCTGCGCGAGTCCGACGTGCTGGCCAAGGTCTCTGGCTAAACGTCAAGGAGAAACAACCAGATATGGCACACAAGGAACTGAAGTACGACTCCGACGCGCGCAAGGCGCTCGAGGCGGGGGTAGACGCCGTGGCCAACGCGGTCAAGGTGACGCTCGGCCCGAAGGGTCGCTACGTCGTGCTCGACAAGAAGTTCGGCGCGCCGACCATCACCAACGACGGCGTCACGATCGCGCGTGAGATCGAGGTCGAGGACGTCTTCGAGAACCAGGGCGCCCAGCTCGTGCGCGAGGTCGCCACGGCGACCAACGACGTCGCGGGCGACGGCACCACCACCGCGACCGTGCTCGCCCAGGCGATCGTCCGCGAGGGGCTGAAGAACGTGGCCGCCGGCGCCAACCCGCTGTCGCTCAAGCGCGGCATCGAGGGCGCGGTCGACGCGGTCGTGGCCTCGATCGAGAAGCAGTCGACCGAGATCTCCGGCAAGGAGCAGATCGCCCGCGTGGCGACCATCTCCGCCGGCGACGATGAGATCGGCGACGTGATCGCCGACGCGATCGAGAAGGTCGGCAAGGACGGCGTGGTCAACGTCGAGGAGGGCCAGACGTTCGGCATGGACCTCGAGTTCACCGAGGGCATGCAGTTCGACAAGGGCTACATCTCGCCCTACATGGTCACCGACCAGGACCGCATGGAGGCCGTCCTCGAGGACCCCTATATCCTCATCGCCAACCAGAAGATCGGCTCGGTCCGCGACGTGCTGCCGGTGCTCGAGCAGGTCATCCAGTCGGGCAAGCCGCTGCTGATCATCGCCGAGGACGTCGAGGGCGAGTCGCTCGCGACGCTGGTGGTCAACAAGCTGCGCGGCACCTTCACCGGCGTGGCCGTCAAGGCGCCGGGCTTCGGCGATCGCCGCAAGCGCATGCTCGAGGACATCGCGATCCTCACCGGCGGCGAGGTGATCACCGAGGAGATGGGGCTCAAGCTGGAGAACACCCAGCTGTCCCAGCTCGGCCGCGCGCGCCGCGTCGTGGTGGCCAAGGACAACACCACGATCATCGACGGCGGCGGTGACGCCGAGGCGATCAAGGGCCGCATCAAGCAGATCAAGGCGGAGATCGAGGACACCGACTCGGACTTCGACCGCGAGAAGCTGCAGGAGCGGCTGGCCAAGCTCTCGGGCGGCGTCGCCGTCGTCAAGGTCGGCGCGGCCACCGAGACCGAGATGAAGGAGAAGAAGCACCGCGTCGAGGACGCGCTGCAGGCCACCCGCGCGGCGCTCGAGGAGGGCATCGTGCCCGGCGGCGGCGTTGCCCTGCTGGAGGCGGCCAAGGCGGTCTCGCCCGACGCCTTCGCGGACGACGACGAGCGCACCGGCGCCCGGATCGTCCTGCGGGCGCTCGAGGAGCCGGTTCGCCAGATCGCGTTCAACTCGGGCCTCGAGGGCTCGGTCGTGGTCAACGACGTGCGCAAGGCCAAGAAGGGCCACGGGCTCAACGCGGCGACCGGCGAGATCGTCGACCTCACCGCGGCCGGCGTCATCGACCCGGCGATGGTGACCCGCTCGGCGCTCCAGAACGCGGCTTCGATCGCCAAGAACATCCTCACCACCGAGGCGATCGTGGCCGAGATCCCCGAGAAGGACGGCGGCGGCGGCGCTGGCGGCGGCATGCCTGACATGGGCGGGATGATGTAGCCAGCGCTTCCGCGGGAGCGTTTCGCAGTTCGCTTCGAGGGCCCGGCCGGTGTGCCGGGCCCTCGTGCGTTGTCTCCCGCCCCGCGCCCCGCGCCCGCACCCCGCGGCCCGCGCCTCGCGCCTCGCGCCTCGCGCCTCGCGCCTGTCGCGGGCCGGGCTCTCACCATTGTGAACGGCGGGCGGGCTAGGGGAAGGAGGTTGGTGGGGTTTCGGCCTTTGCGTCGTTCGGCGCGTGGTCTGTTGACGGGCCGTGCCTTGTTCGTCGCGTTTGTCGCGCTTCGAGGCCTCTGAAGGGGTTGCTCTGGCTTCATTCGGGTTCTGGGGCGCAATAACAACGCTGGACGTTGATTTCGCGCCCCAGAACGGATTGAGGCCCCTTCTCCCTTGCCCTCGTTGCCCAGAGCCCACGAAACGGTGAGCGCCCTGATGTCTCGCCAGCACGGGCTCGTGACGACGGCGCAGGCTCGGGCATGCGGACTTACCGCGCGACAGATCCAGCTCAGGGTCGAGACGGGCGAGTGGGAGCGCATCCACCCCGGCGTCTTCCGTCACTCCGCACACCCCCCGACCTGGGAGGGACGCCTTCTCGCCGCAACGCTCGCCCTGGGCCCGGGCGTCGCGGCCTCGCACCGCTCCGCGCTGGGACTGTGGGGTCTCCACGGCTACAAGGCCCTGGTCGTCGAGGTGAGCGTGCCACGAGAGTCCGGCATCATCGGGTCCCGCGGAGTGCTGAAGCACCGGGCACGGGATCTGAGGCCCGAGCACGTCTGCGCCAGGAACGGCGTCCCCGTGACCCGACCGGCCCGCACCCTTATCGACCTAGGAGCCGTCGCTCCTCCCTCCCTAGTCGCCCGTTGCATGGAGGAGTGGCTCGCGGATCGGATCGTGAGCGTGGATGAGCTGCGCGCGGCGGTTGAGGAGCACCGAGGCAAGGGCCGCCGGGGGGTCGGCGTCCTGCGCCGCGCCCTCGAGACCCGTGTCCTCGTCGACCTACGAGCTGACAGCGGCGTCGAGGCGCTTCTCGCCCGCGTGCTCAAGCGCCACCGTGTCGCCTTGCCCGAACTGCACCACGTCGTCAAGGCGGGGCCCGTGGTGGCCGAGCTCGACTACGCCTACCCCCACGCGCGGATCGCGCTCGAGGTCGACGGCTACGGCGTCCACCTCCGCTCGCGAGAGGCGTTCGAACACGATCGCCATCGGCAGAACGAGCTCGAGATCGCCGGCTGGCGAGTCCTGCGCTTCACCAGCCGAGCCCTCCGACGCGAGCCCGACCGGGTTGCGGCGCAGGTCGAGCGGATGCTCAGCGCCGGCTGAACGGTGCCAGGCGCTCGCGCAGCTTGCGGGCGAGGATCGTCGATCGACGCATTGGCCGGGTGAGTCGCCAGCTCCGGCTCTCCTCGTAGTACCGACGCACCTCGGACGCCATCGCCGCACCCTCGCGCTCGGCCTGGCGGACGTTGTGCCGAAGCGCCGAGAGCTCGCGCGGATCGTCGGACAGCCTCTCGACGTCCTCGACCGTCACCTGTACATCGCGCTTGCGCAGCAGCGGCCACGTCTGGCCATGCACCTGGGGCGCGACGTCGACGATCTCGTAGGCGCAGCCCCAGTGCTCCCGGATCCACCAATCCGACATGAGCACCGCCGGGCCTCCTTGCTCCCAGGGAGCGTCTCGCCGCAGGACGTTCATCCCGGTCCGGTCCTCGTCCCAAGGCTCGTGGGTGAAGATCTCGCCGTTCCAGCGCCCCATGTACGTCGCGACCAGGAGCCCGCCGGGCCTCAGCAGGCGGTGGAGCTCGAGCAGCCAGGGAATCGACTCGTCGGTGAGATGGGTGAAGACCGACAGCGCCCAGACCAAGTCGAACGTGCCGTACTCGAGCCCGAGGGGTGGCGCGGGCTTGCTCTGGACGACGTGTAGCGGCGGACTGAGCTCGTCCCTCAGCCAGGCAATGCTCGCGGCATCGATGTCCGCACCCCAGAACTCCGCGTCCTGGGCCTCCGCGAGGAAGTGCCGCAGCGTGCGTCCGGCCCCGCAGCCGAAGTCGAGTACCCGCTTGCCGGCGAACGACCAGTCATCTGGGAGCAGGCCGACGAGCGCGCTCTTCGCCTCCGCGCCGAGCCGCTCGTACGCCTGCAGAGGAGCGTCGTGACCCTCCAGGCAGCACACGCGCTGCGCGAGGCTCAGCGGCGGATAGGGAGCGTCAACGCTCGCGGTGTGGGGACGCATCGGCGCCACACTTGGCCGGAGCCTAGACGAGAATCCCGTTGCCGCTCTGCTTTCCCTGGTCCGCCGCCGCGCGGGTGCGACGGCGCCACTGTGCCGGGTGATCCGGCGTTGCACGACCCCACCCAGAGGAGTAGCGTCGCCCCGAGGGAGAAGGTGAGCCTCAGCCGGCACCTACTCAGCTTCACCGCGGCCCTCGTGGGGCTGGTCGTCGCGCTCGTGCTGCCAGCGGTCGCCGGCGCGCAGATCACGAAGTTCCCGGTCCCGAACCTCAGCGGCGGTGCGGGCGGCATCGTCGCCGGTCCCGACGGTTCGCTGTGGTTCACCGAGACGGCCGGGAAGATCGGGCGCGTCACGACCGCGGGAACCGTGACCGAGTTTCCCGTGCCGTGGGCCGGGGCGGAGCTCGCGAAC
Source organism: uncultured Actinomycetes bacterium (assembly GCA_963797015.1). Lineage (GTDB taxonomy): Bacteria > Actinomycetota > Thermoleophilia > Solirubrobacterales > Solirubrobacteraceae > JBBPZA01. Next base: position 392,592 of record CAWCNV010000007.1, read on the forward strand.
ATCGCGGCGGGCCCTGACGGCGCGCTGTGGTTCACCGATCCGGGTGCCGCCAAGATCGGGCGCATCACCACCGGCGGCAGCGTCACCCAGTTCAGCGTTCCGGGCCAGCCCAACGACATCGCCGCCGGCCCCGACGGCGCGCTGTGGTTCACCGAGTTCAACGCCGGGAGGATCGGACGCATCACGACCGGCGGCCGCGTCACCGAGTTCACCATCCCGACGCCCAACGGAGCGGGGTCCGGTATCGCCGCCGGCCCCGACGGAGCGCTGTGGTTCAGCGAGGAGTTCGCCGGGAGGATCGGACGCATCACCACCGCCGGGGCGATCACCGACTTCCCGCTCCCGAATCCCAATGCCACGCCCGGTGACATCGCGGCCGGACCCGACGGAGCGTTGTGGTTCACCGAAGCATCCGGCATCGGCCGGATCACGACCGGCGGCAGCGTGACCGAGTACCCGGTCTTCACGCCGCTGGGCAGCCCCACCCAGATCACCTCGGGGCCCGACGGGGCGCTGTGGTTCAGCGAGGAGTTCGCCGGCAAGATCGGCCGCATCACCACGTCGGGGGGGATCGGCGAGTTCCGCGGTGCCGGCGCGCCGGCCGGGATCACGTCCGGCCCCGACGGGGCGCTGTGGTTCACGGACGCCCTTGGCTCGATCGGGCGGATCGCCGCCGCTCCGGCGCCGCCAGAGGACTCGGTCCTCGGCCTCATCCACACGGAGCCTCCGTGCCCATTCCCCGTGTGCATCCAGCAGCCGCGCTATATCTTCGACGTCTCCAGCGGGACATCGGGCGAGAATCCGGTCGGCAGCGTGAAGTATCAGACGGGCGAGCGCGCCGGCGAGCAGACCGAAACCGGCTCTGTGTCGTGCGTGTACGTGAGCGGCAAGCGCGCCACCGTCGGGGTCGAGTTCGCAGGCTTCGCCTTCCCGCCGCGCGCCGAGGTCATCTTCCTCGAGGACAACGGGAGCGTCACGCAGGACAGGTTCGGCGTCCAGCGCCTGCCGGCGGGTAGCGCCCCGACCACTTGCCCACAGAGCCCGCCGGCGGGGATCACGCTCGGCCCGGCCTATCCCGGCGTCGGCGGGGGAACGGAGCCCGGGGTGACGATCACCGACACCCAGCCGCCGCCCAAGCTGCCGACCACCCGCAACCAGTGCCGCGGGGCCGGCTGGAGAGCGTTCGGCCTGAAGAGCCAGGCCCAGTGCTTCGCGGTCGTCCGCTTCCTCGGCCTTGCCTCCTGCCTCAAGGAGCGCAACACGATCGGACGCCCCGCCTTCCGCCAGAAGTACGGCGCCGGCAAGCTCACGCGCCACCCGCTGCGGCGCTGCATCCGCCTGCGCATCGGGCCCTGACCGCTCGGCGACGGAGCGGTAGTACCGACGACGTCCCCTTGCTCAGGCCATCGGCCGGGAAGACGGTCCCGGTGCGAAAGCGGGACCTCTTCCGGGGACGGCGCGCTCAAACGGCGTCGACCGGGCGCGGCCCCGGACCGACGTACTTCGCGGTCGGGCGGATCAGGCGGCCTTCGCGCTTCTGCTCGAGGATGTGCGCCGACCAGCCCGCGACGCGCGCGCAGCTGAACAGCGGCGTGAACAGCTCCGCCGGCACGTCGGCGTAGTCCAGCACCACCGCCGACCAGAACTCCACGTTGGTTGCGAGCACGCGGTCGGGCCGGCGCGCCTTCAGCTCGGCGAGCGCGGCGGCCTCCAATGCCTCGGCGGCGTCGAGCCGCGGCGCGCCTATCTCCCGCGCCGTCCGGCGCAGCACGCGGGCGCGTGGATCCTCGGCGCGGTAGACGCGGTGACCGAAGCCCATCAGCCGCTCGCCGTCGTCGAGCAGCTTCTTCACGTAGCCCTCCGGATCGCCCGAGCGATCGACGTCGTCGAGCATCTTGAGCACGCGCGACGGCGCGCCGCCGTGCAGGGGCCCGGACAGGGCGCCCACGGCGGCGGACAGGCCCGCGGCCACGTCGGCGCCGGTGGACGCCACCACGCGCGCCGTGAAGGTCGACGCGTTCATGCCGTGCTCGGCCGCGCTGATCCAGTAGGCGTCGATCGCCTTGACGTGGTTGGGATCGGCCTCGCCGCGCCAGCGGATCAGGAAGCGCTCCGGGATCGACCTGGCCCTGTCGACCTCGCGCTGGGGGACCGGCTTCTGCCCGATGCCCCGCGCCGACTGCGCGACGAACGACAGCGCCATAACCGAGGTCCGCGCCAGGTCGTCGCGTGCCTGCTGGTCCGAGATGTCGATGACCTGCTCGAGCCCCCACTCGGGGGCGAGCATCGCGAGCGCCGCCTGCAGGTCGACGCGCGGATCGCCGGTGCGCACCGCGAGCGGGTGCGGCTCGGCCGGCGGCAGGCCGGGGTCGTAGCTGCCGTCGACCAGGAGGCCCCAGACCTTCTCGTAGGGAACCTTCCCAACCAGGTCCTCGATGTCGACGCCTCGGTAGCGCAGCGCGCTGCCGGCCTTGTCCGGCTCGGCGATCTCGGTCGCGAAGGCGACCACGCCCTCGAGGCCTGAGCGTACCTCGGGGTCGGCCTCCTGGGCGCGGGGTGCAGTGGTTGTCATCGAGCGGGTTCTCCTAGGACGGGTTGACTGAAACTGTGGCAGGTACGCCCATTCGCCGCGCTCGCGCTGCGCGGCGCTTGCGCTCCTCCTCGCGCAGCGGGAGCGAGGACGGCGAGGCCGGCGACGGGCAGGGAGTGAGGAGCGCGAACGCCGCCGGCCACGAGGCCGCTCCCACCAGTTGCCGAACCGCTGAGAACGCCGCCTGCGAGGCGGTGCCGACGGCGAGGATGGTCCAGCGATAATTCACCTACATAAACGGTAGAAGGGAGACGAGGCCGGAACGGGCCGCGGGCGGAAGGGCGGACGGCACGGTCCCGATAGGCTGGACCCCTGTGCGTGAGCTGCTGTTGAGACCGGCCGATGAGCTGGCCGGTTTGGTCCGGGGCGGCGAGCTGAGCTCCCGCGAGCTCGTGACCGCCTCGCTCGAGCGCATCGGGGCGCTCGACCAGCGGGTCGGGGCCTTCATCGACGTCGACGCCGAGCGCGCGCTGGCCGCCGCCGATGCGGTCGGGCCCGGCGACGAGCGGCCGTTTGCGGGCGTGCCGGTCGCGATCAAGAACAACCGCCCGGTCGCCGGCCTGCGGCTCACCGCAGGAGCGGAGCTGCTCGCGGGCGAGACGGCGAGCTACGACGCCTTCCTCGTGCGCCGCCTGCGCGACGCGGGGATGATCATCGTCGGCACGACGAAGCTCCCCGAGTTCGGGATCCTGCCCGTGACGGAGCCCCGCGCCTTCGGCCCCGCGCGCAACCCGTGGGACCTCGAGCGCACCCCGGGCGGCTCGTCCGGCGGCGCGGCCGCGGCCGTCGCCGCGGGGATGGTGCCCGTCGCCCACGGCAACGACGGCGGCGGCTCGATCCGCATCCCCGCCGCCTGCTGCGGCCTCGTGGGCCTCAAGCCGGCGCGCGGGCGGATCTCCCCCGGCCCGGAGATCGGCGACTCGTTCCTGGGCGTCGACGGCGTGCTGACCCGCACGGTGGCCGAGACGGCCCAGCTGCTCGACGTGCTCGCCGGCTACGAACCGGGCGACGCGACGTGGGCGCCCCCGCCGCCCGCGCCGTTCGCCGCCGCGACGGCGCGCCCGCCCGGGCGCCTGCGCATCGGCTTGGCGCTCACGCCGCCGGTGGTCGAGCACCAAGTGGACCCGGCGTGCATCTCGGCCGCGCGCGACGCCGCGGCGCTGCTCGAGGAGCTCGGCCACGAGGTCGTCGAGGCGACGCCCCCGTGGTCGATGCCCGGGCAGTTCGACACGTTCCGCGACGTGTTCGGCCCCCAGGTCGCGTCGGTGATCCGCTACGCAGCCCACGTCGCCGGGCGCGCTCCCCAGCCCTCCGACATGGAGGCACTCAGCTGGGACCTGTGGGAGCGCGCGAATCGCGCGACCCCGCTCGACTACCTGTTCGCCGTCAGCCGCCTGCACCGGCTGTCGCGCGTGGTCGCCGCCTTCTTCGCGGACTTCGACGCGCTGCTCACCCCCGCCCTGGGCGAGCGGCCGCTGCCGATCGGCGAGCTCGACGGCACGGCCCCCGACGCCGACGCCACCTTCCACCGCTCCGCGGCATTCACCCCCTTCACCGCGACGGCGAACGTCACCGGCCAGCCCGCGATCGCGCTGCCTCTGTTCCACGGCGACGACGGGCTGCCCACCGCGGTCCACGTGATCGGCCGGCCCGCCGGCGAGGCGACGCTGCTCGCGCTCGCCGCCCAGCTCGAGGACGCGAGTCCGTGGGCCGAGCGGCGCGCGCCGATCGCAGCCGCCGCCGAGGCCTGACGTGCCCCGCGCCATGTCGCCCGACGAGGTACGCGCCTTCCTGAGCGGCGGGACGCGGACCGCGAAGGTGGCGACGGTGATGGCCTCCGGAGCGCCGCACGTGATGCCCGTGTGGTTCGTGCTCGACGGCGACGACCTGGTCTTCACGACCGGGCGCGACACCGTCAAGGGCCGCGACCTGCGCCGCGACGGCCGCCTCTCGGTCGTCGTCGACGACGACCGGCCGCCGTTCGCGTTCGTGCACCTGCGCGGACGCGCCCTGGTGACCGAGGGCGCGCCCGACCTGCTCGAGTGGACGACGCGCCTCGCCGCCCGCTACATGGGCGAGGAGCGGGCGGACGAGTACGGCCGGCGCAACGCGGTCCCGGACGAGCTGCTGGTCCGCGTGACGCCCGCGCGGGTGATCGCCGAGAACGACGTCGCCGGGCCCGGCGCGCACACCGCCTAGCGCGCTCCGAGCACCGCCGCCATCGGCGCCGGCGTGACGCCGAGACGCTCGGCGTCTGCCGTGCCTGTGCGGGCGGTCGCCGAGATCTGGAGCAGCACGACCTCGTCGTAGGTCGCGAAGGCCGCCGGGCCGGCGAGCACCTCGACCCCCCTCAGCGCGCGCCGGACCGCCGGTAGCGGCACCTTCACGATCGCGCGCGAGCGCCCGAACGAGCGCAGCGCGAGACGGACGATCGCCGCCTCGGAGAGCGTGTCGGGGCCGGCGAGCTCGAAGCGCGTGGACTCGCCGGTCTCGCGCCCGTCGAGGACCGCCATCACACAGTCGGCGACGTCCTCGGCCCAGATCGGCTGCGCGAGCGCGCGGCCGCGACCGGGGAAGGGAACCACGGGCAGGAGCGAGAGGCGCTCGAGCAGCCGCAGGTACGAGTCCCCGGGCGCGTACACGAACGAGGGGGCGAAGATCGTGTGGGGAAGCCCTGACTCGGCCACCGCGCGCTCGGCCAGCGCCTTGGCCCGGTGCAGGCGCGAGGGGCTGAAGGTCGAGGCGTCGATGGTGGAGAAGAACACGAAGCGCTGCACGCCCGCCCGCTCGGCGGCGTGGACCATGCGCCAGGTCGCGACGCCGTTGAGCTCCTCGATCGAGCCGCGCGGCTGATCGCGGATCGAACCGGCGAGGTGGACGACGGTGTCGACGCCGCGCAGCGCGTGGCGGAACGACGGCGGATCCGCCAGGTCGCCGAGCGCGATCTGGACCCGCACGCGCGCCGGCCCCAGGCGCCGCGGGTTGCGGACGAGGCAGCGAACCGGCTCTCCCCGTACGGTGAGGCGGCGCAGGAGGGCCGTGCCGATCGTGCCGGTCGCGCCTGTGAGCAGGAGCATCCGCGTGACCCTAGCGGCCCCTTATCATCCGCCTCTCGCTTCGAGACACCCTTCGAGAAGGACCACCGACATGGCCTACGTGATCGCCGAACCCTGCATCGGGACCAAGGACAACTCGTGCGTCGAGGTCTGCCCGGTCGACTGCATCCACCCCACCCCCGACGAGCCCGACTACGACAACGTCGAGATGCTCTACATCGATCCCGACGAGTGCATCGACTGCGACGCATGCGTCGAGGCCTGCCCCGTGGACGCCTGCTTCGCGGAGGACCAGCTCCCGAGCGAGTGGGCGAAGTACACGGCGGTCAACGCGGAGTACTACGCGCAGAAGTAGCCGGGCCGGCGGGCGCGGCTAGCGCCCGACCAGCTCGTCGATGAAGGCGGCCGTGTCGGCCAGCACCTCGTCGCGGTTGACCTCGTTGAAGATCTCGTGGCGCGCGCTCGGGTAGAGCCGCTGGGAGACCGTCGCCTCGCGCATCAGCTCGATGCCGCGGCGGCTGCCCTCGAGCGGCACGAGCCCGTCGGCCTCGCCGTGCTGCCACAGGACCCGCCCGGTGATCTGCCGCGAGTCCAGCGCGGAGTCGAGCAGCGCGCCCGCCATCGCCGCGAGCGTGGCCCGCTTGAAGCCTCCGTGGTAGACGAGCTCGTCGGCCATGTACGCCTGCCCGACCGCCTCGTCGCGCGACAGCACGGCCGGGTCGATCGGGATCTCGGGCAGCGGGTCCATCGCGAGCAGCGCCCCCGTTCCCGGGTTGCCGATCAGCGGCGCCGACAGCACCAGGCCGGCCAACCCGTCGCCGTAGCGCTCGGCATAGCGGGTGGCGATCAGCCCGCCCATCGAGTGGCCGACGAGGACGACCGGGAGCCCTTCGTGGGCTGCGCGAGCGCGCTCGACGAGCGCGTGCAGGTCGTCGACGACCGGGTCGTAGTCGCCGATCAGCGCGCGCTCGCCGTCGGAGCGGCCGTGGCCGACGTGGTCCAAGCCGTAGACGACGGCGCCGCGCTCGCCCAGGGCGGCGGCGACGTGGTCGTAGCGCCCGATGTGCTCTCCGTAGCCGTGGGCGATGACCACCACGTGGCTCGGCGCGTCGCGCTCCCACGTCCGCGTGTAGAGCGATCCGGCGTGGCCCTGCAGCGTTCCCTCCTGCACGGCGCGGACCCTATATGAGCTCAGCGCCGCAGCGCGGGCAGCAGCTCGTCGCGATAGGTGGCGATAGCGGCATGCGGGTCCGCGCCCGAGCAGTTCTGGAGCACCACGATCGTCGCGCCGAGGTCTTCCAGCGAGCGGATGCGCTCGAGGTGCGCGCTCGGGTCGGCCGAGACGATGAACGACTGGCGCAGGTCCTCGTCGGAGACCTTCTCCTTGGCGTGCTCCCACATGCGCTGGGGCTCGTGCCAGTCCTCGGTGTAGAACTCGTCGACCTGCGCCGACCGCCACACGCGCGCGCCCTCCAATGCCGCGTCATCGTCCGGCGCCCACGAGAACCCGGTGTGCAGCAGGATCTCCCCGGGCTCGCGGCCGGCGTCGTCGGCGGCGCCGCGGTACGCGTCGATCAGGTCGGGCACCTTCTCGGGGTCGCCCAGCGTCCACAGCCCGTCGCCCCAGCGGCCGGCGACCCTCGCAGCGCGCGGGCCGAACGCGGAGACGTAGATCGGCGGTCGCCGGTCGACGATGTTCGAGTGCAGGAAGGCGCCCTTCGTCGTGAAGTACTTGCCGCGGTAGTCCAGCCGCTCGCCGCGCCACAGACGGTCGATGATCTCCAGGCCCTCCTCCAGCCGCTCGACCTGCTCGGCCGGCGAGGGCCACTCCGCGCTGAGCGGAACCTCGTTCAGCGCCTCCCCGGAGCCGATGCCCAGGTACGGCCGTCCCGGGAACATGCGCTCGAGCGTCGCCCACGCCTGGGCGATCAGCACCGGGTGGTAGCGCGGACCGGGCGGGGTGACGCCGGGCCCGAACGGCAGCCGGTTCGTCGCCTGGCCCATCGCGCCGAGCAGGATCCACGCGTGGCCCGACTCGCCGGGCTCCCACCATGGCTGCAGGTGGTCGCTGGTGCCGAGCCCGTCGAAACCGGCCTCCTCGGCGGCGAGGGCCTGGCGCAGGCAGTCCTCGGGCGGGAACTGCTCCGTGGAGCAGGAGTAGAAGTAGTTGGCCATGCGCCGCCCCTACCCCGTCCGGGGCCGGGCGACGCCTAGGCCATCGGGAGCGAGGCGCCGACCGGCTTGGGCGCCGGCGCCGGCGCCGGCGGCGCCTGGAGCACCGGCAGCTCGAGCGGCGCGAGCGCGACGATCCCACGTGCGACCTGACGGATGGCCTGGGCCGCGGGGTCGTCGGGATCGGCGAGCACCAGCGGCGTGCCCTCGTCCGAGCGCTCGCGCAGCGGGATCGTCAGCGGGACCGTGCCCAGCAGCGGCACGTCGATCTCGTCGGCCAGCCCCTGGCCGCCACCCTCCCCGAAGATCGGGTAGCGCTCGTCGTTCGGGGTGACGAAGCCAGACATGTTCTCGACCACGCCGCCTATCTCGAGGTTGACCTTGGTCGCCATCTCGGCCGCCCGGCGCGCGACCTTCTGCGCGGCGGGCTGGGGCGTGGTGACGATCAGGAACTTGGCCTGCGGAAGCAGCTGCGCGAGCGTCATCGAGACGTCGCCGGTGCCGGGGGGCAGGTCGACGAGCAGGTGGTCGAGCTCGCCCCACTCGACGTCCTCGAGGAACTGCTGAAGCGCCTTGTGGAGCATCGGCCCGCGCCACACGACGGCCGCGTCCTCCTCCACGAAGAAGCCGATCGACATCACCGCGATCCCGTGCGCCTCGAGCGGGATGATCTTGCGCTCGGCGGAGACCTTCGGGCGCTGGCCGCCGACCCCGAGCATGCGCGGGATCGAGTAGCCCCAGACGTCGGCGTCGAGCACGCCGACGCGCTTGCCCTCGGCGGTCAGCGCGGCGGCGAGGTTGGCGGTCAGGGTCGACTTGCCGACGCCGCCCTTGCCCGATCCCACGCAGATCACGTCGCTCACCTGGGCGAGCGCGCCCTCGGGCAGCGAGCCGCGGCCGAGCTTGCGCTGGAGCGCCGCCTTCTGGCCCTGGTCGAGCACGTCGAAGTCGACGTTGACGTTCTGGACGCCGTCGAGCGCGCTCACGGCCTGCACGACGGCCGTCTGGAAGTGGCTGCGGATCGGGCACCCGGGGGTGGTGAGCGAGACGGTCACATCGACCACTCCGGTGGGATGGATCGCGATCGAGCGCACCATGTCGAGCTCGACGATGTTGCGCCGCAACTCGGGGTCGATGACAACCTCGAGCGCCTTGCGGACCTCTGGATCGGTAGGCATAGGGCTCACTATAGGAGTACGCTGCCGCAGTCCTTAAAGACCGATGGGACGCCCCGGAGGGCGCCCCATCGGTTGAGGGAGGAGAGGGTGCTGCTACTGCCGGCGAGGTTATGAGGCCGGCAGTACTTGCCCGCGGCCGCCGCTCTCCGTCGGCGGGCGGGAGAAGGGTGCGTCAGGCGATGTCGGCCGTCCGGTCCTGGGCGGTCGCAAACGCCTTCTCTGCAGCGGTCACGCCGGTCTGCACGGCGTTGCCCACCTGCGCCGACGCCTGGTCCACGCGCGCGGCGACGTCCTTGGCCTGACGCTGGACGTCGCGCCGGGTGCTGCGGACCTCGCGCTGCGCGCGCGTGCGGTTGCGCTTGAGCAGGCGCTCCGCGCGGTTGCGGCGCTGGCGCAGCTCGCGCTCGACGCGCGTGCGCGTCTTGCGGACCTCGCGCTCGACCCTGTTACGAGCGGTGGTGCCACGGCGCTCGAAGCGACGCAGGTCGCGCTGCAGCTGACGGCGGCGCTCCTTGAGCTCGCGCTCCGCGGTCTCACGCGTGGTGTAGGTGTCGACGAGCTCGCCGACGCGGTCGAGCGCGGTCAGCGCGGCCCCGACCTGCACGAGGACGGCCTTCTCGGCGTTCTCGCGGACGCGCTCCGGGGCGGTGCGCTCGACCTGCTGCACCTTGCGCTCGGTCTTGCGAGCGGTGCGCTGGGCGCTGCGGACGGTCTTCGGAGTTGAAGCGCTACGACGCGCGCGGGTGCCGGCGCCCTTCTTCGCAGCGGTGCTGCGACGGGTCGTGGCGGCCTTGCGGCGCGCGGTGCGCTGGGTGGCGCTGTTGCTGTTGGTGCTCTCTGCCATGGAGGTGATCAGCTCCCTCGCTGTAAGGATATTAGCTCTAAGTTGCTTTCAGTGTACCCATCGAACACCTGTACGTAAACCCCATTCATGCGATTGTTACAGGCGCCGACTACTTCCCCCGCGTAGAGCGGAATTCTGGCGCGGACTTTGTAACAAACCGAACGCGGGTTCGGGCGTGCTGCGGCCTCGACGCGGGCGCGCTCGACCTCCCCCGATTTGCGCCGCGCCTACGGCTCCCCGGACTGTGCTGAACGGCATCGACGAGGGAGAGGGTGGGGTTTCCGCGGCCGGTCCGCACCGCGCGGCGGAGGGGTTCCGGAGGCGCGCGGGTGGGCTCGGGAGCCTTCTGACTCGAGTTATGCACCTCTGAGGTACATAAGTCGACTCAGAACCCGCGGAGGGCGTTCCTTCCGACCCCCTCGTCGCCCGCCGTTCGCTCGCGGACCCGAAACGTCCGGGGCTACGCCGCGACGCTCGGCTCCGTGCGCGCCCGCCAGGCGTCGGGGTCGTCGAGCTCGGCGAGGGTGGGGAGGTTCTCGGGAGCGGCCCAGGCGCGGTTCAGAGCCTCGACTCCGCCGCGCTCGACGACCGCGTCGCAGAAGCGCTTGCCCACGACGTACTGGCGAAGCTTGAGGTCGAGACCGATCAGCCGCGCCACGAGCCGGGCGATCACGCCCTGGCTCTCGCGTCGGCGGTTCATCGCCGAGCGCAGGCGCGGGAGCGAGGGGAGGACGTCGGCGCCCACCGCGTCCATCACGTGCTCCGCGTGGCCCTCGATCAGGGCCATCGTGGCCTGGATGCGGTCGAGCAGGAGCTTCTGCTCGTCTCCGGCGACGAAGCTGACGAGGTTGCCCTCGCGGACCGCCTCGACCAGGCCGCGAAGATCGTCGCCTGAGGGGAGCCGGCGCAGCCGGCCCGGATCGATCGAGACGGTGAGCGAGTCGGTCAGCTCGCGGATCAGGCCGGCGAGGTGGTCGCGCAGCCACGGCACGCCCGCGAACTGGAGCGCGTGCGTGACCTCGTGGAGCGCGACCCAGCGGATCAGCTCCTCGCGGTCGGCGTCCAGCGCGCGGACCGCGTCGTCGAGGTTCGGCTCCACGAACAGCAGCCGCGGTCGCGCGTCGGGGTCGAGCAGCACGACCTCGTACTGGCCGAGCACGCGCTGGGCCAGGAAGCCGACGATCACCCCGACCTCGGCGGTCAGGAGCAGGCCGGCGACGGCGCTGAGCGGCACGCGCGCGGGCCCGAGGGTGGCACCGACCCGGTCCGTGACCGGGTCGAGCAGCCCGCGCATGCCCGACAGGTTGGCCCTGATCCACTCCGGGCGCTGGACGGCCTCGGAGGCGGGCAGGGGAGTGGCGGGGCGCAGGCCGGTGTACCGCGAGACCAGCCGCTCGCTCTCGCCCGACGCGTCGAGCAGGAGAGGCGCGAGTGCGGGAGGGCTCTCCCCGTCGCGCGCCGGCGACCCGCCCGGCCGCGGAAGCGCGGACACGAGCTCGGCGAGCTGCGCGGCGAGGCCCCAATCGATCATCCACCCATGATGACAAGGAGGGCCAGCCGGTCAGGGCCCTCAGCAGAGCGGCACTCGCTCCAGCTCGCTCAGCGCCGCGGCACTGCGCGCGGCGATGACCGGCGAGCGCGGCGCGGTGTCGAGCGGAGCGCTCAGCGGCGGGTCGCAGCTCGTGAACGCAACTTGGCCGCCGGCCTCGCGCACGATCAGCTGTCCGGCGGCGGCGTCTACCGCACGCGAGCGCCACAGCGAAGCCATCCCGTCGAACCGCGCCGCCGCGACCTGGCAGAGCGAGAGTGCGATCGAGCCCAGCGCCCGCAGGCGGTGCGCGACCTCGGCCAGCTCCTGCATCGCGGCGGCGACCGAGCGCGGGTCGGCGGACTCCAGGCCGATGACCTCAAGACGCCCGTCCCGCGAGCGGCGCTCGTCGCGGTCGCGGGCGAGCGGCTCGCCGTCGACGCGCGCACCCTCGCCGCGCACCGCGGTCCACTCCTCCCCGCCCCCGAGGTCGAACACGTAGCCGAGCGTGACGTCGGCCATCGTCGAGCCTTCGGCGACGGCGATCGAGAGCGCGTGCGCGGGAAGCCCGCGCTTGGCGTTCAGCGAGCCGTCGATCGGATCGATCACGACGCGCACCCCGTCGCCGCCGTAGTCGACCTCGCCGCGCTCCTCGCTGATCGCCGTGAACCGGTGCCCGCGCGCGTGCAGCTCGTCGAGCTGCGCGAACACGAGGCTCTCGGCGGCCTCGTCGATGACCAGCGTGCGGTCGCCGCCCTCGCCGCGCGTGCCGGTCTCCGCCACGCGCTCCCCGGTCGTGGGACGGGCCTCGAGCATCGCTGTGAGGCCCTCGGCCGACCGCCGGCAGGCCGCGAGCCAGTCGGCGGTCGAGGAGCCGTCCATTCGCCCGTATCCTAGGTGGCTGGTGCCTGACGCCGACGGATACCACGAGGGACAGCGCCGGCTGCAGGACCGCTTCGACACCCGCCGACTCGCCGACACGCTGCGGGAGCGAAAGGTGGGCGACACGATCGACGCCGGCGACCGCGCCTTCATCGAGGCCCGCGACATGTTCTTCCTGGCCACGGCGGACGCGAACGGGCAGCCCACCTGCTCCTACAAGGGCGGCGACCCGGGCTTCGTGCGCGTGCTCGACGAGCACACGCTCGCGTTCCCCAACTACGACGGCAACGGCATGTACCTGTCGTGGGGCAACGTCCTGGTCAACCCCCACGTCGGGCTGCTGTTCATCGACTGGGAACGGCGGCGGCGCCTGCGCATCGACGGCGAGGCGTCGATCGACGCCGACGACCCGCTGCGGTCCTCATATCCCGGCGCCCAGTTCGTCGTGCGCGTGCGCGCGCGCGAGGTGTTCCCCAACTGCCCGCGCTACATCCACCACATGGAGGTGGTCGAGCGCTCGCGGTTCGTGCCCCGTCCGGCGGAGGAGGCACCGGTGCCGAGCTGGAAGCGCGCCGACTGGGTGCCGCCCGACGCGCTGCCGGCCGGCGACCCGGCGCGCGACGCCTCGCGGCCAGACGTCCGGACATGAGCACCGCACAGCAGGACGCGATCACCCACCGCGGCGGGGCGCTGCTGGTGGTGGGCGGCGCGGGGACGGGCAAGACGCACGCCCTCGTCGCGCGCTTCGCGCACCTGGTCGACGAGGGGCTCGAGCCCGAGCGGCTGCTGCTGCTCGTCCCCACTCCGGGCGCGGCGGCGACGCTGCGCCGGCGCGTCGAGGAGGCGATCGCGCGGCCGTACGAAGAGCTCGCCGTGCACACCGCGCCCGACTTCTGCGCGCGAGTGCTGCGCGACGAGCCGCTGGCCGCGGGGCTGGACCCGTTCACCGTCCCGCTGTCCGCCGCCGACCGCCTGGCGCTGCTGCTCGAGCGCATCGGCGAGCTGAGCCTGCGCCGCCACGACTTCCGCGGCAGTCCGGCGGCGCTGCTGGCGAGCTTCATCGAGCGCATCGACCGGCTCAAGGCGCAGCTCGTCGACGCCGAGCGCTTCGCCGAGTGGGCGCACGCCCTGCCGCGCGCGCTCGCGGCGGGCGACCCGGACCCGCGCGCCGAGCGCGAGCGCGAGTTCGCCGGGATATACGTCACGCACGAGCGCATGCTCGCCGAGGCGGGCGCGGTGGACGCGGGCGACCTACTGCTGAGGACCACACGGCTGCTCGACGAGCGCCCGGAGGTCCGGACGCGCACTGCCGAGCGCTTCGCGCACGTGCTCGTCGACGACTACCAGGACCTCGACCTGGCGCGCCTGACGCTCGTCGAGCTTCTCGCGCGCGAGCACGGAGGCGTGACCGCGGTCGGCGACGACGACCAGGCGACCGAGCGCGTGCGCGCCGCCGGCGCCGCGAACCTGCGCGCGTTCGCGCGCCGCCATCCGGGCGCCACCGTCGTCACGCTCGAGCAGTCGCAGCGCTGCCCGCGGGCGGTGCTCGCGGCCGCCGGCGCGGTCGTCGCCCCGATCCCCGACCGCCTCCCCAAGAAGCTCGAGGGGCGCGGCGGCGGCGAGGTCTCCTTCTGGCGCTGCGTGAACGAGCGCGCGGAGGCGCAGGCGGTCGCCGCCGACATCGAGCGGCTGGTCAACCGCGTGGGCGTCGCGCCCGAGTCGATCGCGGTGCTCGTCCGCTCGGTGCGCAACGAGGCGCAGGCCGTGGCGGTCGCGCTCGAGGAGCGCGCGGTCCCGCACCGCACGATCGGCGCCGCCGCCTTCTTCCAGCGCGCCGAGATCCGCGACGTGCTCGCCTGGCTGCGGCTGCTGACCGACCCCGGTGACGCGGGCGCGGTCGTGCGCGCGCTCGCGCGCGCGCCGATCGAGCTGCGCGCTGTCGACCTCGCGCGCTGCACCCAGATCGCGCGGCGGCGCAAGCTCGACATGGTCTCGGCGCTGGTGGCGGCCACGGAGTCGCCGCAGATCCCGCCCGAGGCGCGCGAGCGCATCCTGGCCTTCCTCAAGCTCTACCGCGCCGCCGCGGCCTCGCTCGACACGGTCCGCCCCGACCTCTACGTCCATCGCCTGGTCGAGCGACTCGGCCTGCGCCGCCAGCAGCTCTTCGCCGCCCAGGCCGACGTCGTCGAGCGCCTGGTCAACCTGGCCAAGCTCGCCGACCTCGCCCGCGGCTACGTCGCGCGCGCGCCGCAGGCCACGGCACGCGAGTTCGCGCGCTATATCGCCGCGGTGGCCGAGGCGGGGCTGCGCGAGGAGGAGGCGACCGTCGAGGTGCACGCCGGCGCCGTCTCGCTGATGGCCATGGACGCCGCGCACGGGCTCGAGTTCGACCACGTGTACGTGCTCGGGTTGTACTCGGCGCGCATGCCGGGGGCGCGGCGGACGGCGGTCGAGCCGCTGCCCGACGCGCTGCTGCGCGAGGAGCTGCCACCCGACCACGGGCGCGACGACCACGTGACCGAGATGCGGCGGCTCCTGCACGTCGCGATGACGCGCGCGCGCGAGCGGCTGGTGCTGGCCTACCCGGCCGGGACCGGGACCGAGAGCGACGCCGAGCATCCTCCGTCGCCGTTCGCCGAGGAGGCGCGCGCCGCGGCGGGCGCGGAGTGGGAGGAGCGCGACGAGGAGCTGTTCGGCCCCGCCGAAGGCCTGCACGCGATGTTCCGCATGCTGCGCGACGAAGCGCTCGAGAGCCTCGGCCGCGTGGGCGGGCGCCTGGGCGAGCTGCGCTTCGACACCGACCTCGACGTCGCCCACGCGGTCGTGCGCTACCTCGAGCTGCTCAAGCTGTCCGCCCTCATCGAGCGACCCGCCGGGCAGAGCGTGGCCGAGGCGTTGCCCGAGCTCAACGCGCGCCTGCTCCAGGCGGCGGCGCCGTTGCAGCGCGAGGTCTTCGAGACCTCCGCGCTGGACGAGTACCTGCTCGACGCCGAGCGCGACGAGCGCCGCCGAGCGCGCGCGGTCGCGGCGCGCGAGGAGCCCTCGCTCGAGGCGTTCCTTCCGCGCCGCGGCGACGGGCTCGCGCTCTCGGCCTCCGACATCGAGACCTACCGCGTGTGCCCGCTGCGCTACAAGTTCGCGCGCGTCTTCCGCATTCCCAGCGAGCCGACGCTCAACCAGCGCTTCGGGATCCTCGTCCACCAGGTGCTCGAGCGCTTCCACGTCGGCGGAGGGACGGGCGGGCTCCCGGAGCTGCTCGGCCTGCTCGACGCGGGCTGGCGCCGGGGCGGCTTCGGCGACTCGGACGAGGAGGTCCAGCTGCGCGGCAAGGCCGAGGCGGCGCTGACCCGCTATCGCGAGCGCATCGAGGGCGACCCGGCCGAGCCGCTGTGGTTCGAGCGCGCGTTCGCCTTCCGTTTGGGCCCGCACCTCCTCCGCGGTCGCGTGGACCGCGTCGACCGGCTGCCCGACGGCGGCTTCGAGCTCATCGACTACAAGACCGGCCGTCCGAAGTCGGCCACGCAGCTCAAGGACGACGTCCAGCTCTCGCTCTACGCGGTCGGAGCGCGCGAGGCGTGGCAGCTCGAAGCCGCCCACCAGGCCTACTACTACGTGCTCGACGACGAGAAGGTCCCGGTGCGGCGCGACGAGGCCGACCGCGAGTGGATCACCGACACCGTGCTCGAGGTCGGCGAGGGGATCCTCTCGCAGGGGTTCGAGCCCACGCCGTCCTACGCGGCCTGCTCCTCCTGCGACTTCCGCATCATCTGCCCCGCGGCTGAGCGCTGATGGCCGACGTCCGCGCGGTGTGGCGCAGCGGCTGGTTCGACGCGCTCGGCGCCGGCACCTATGACTTCGTGGTCGAGCGCGAGCGCCTCGCGCGGGTCCTGGGGCGGGTGGTGTGGGGAACCGACATGGCGCTCCTCTACGAGCGCCTGGGCGCGATCACGGCGATGCCCGACGGCAGCGCGATCCTCGACGTGCCGTGCGGCGGCGGCCTGGCCTTCCGCGCTCTGCTGCCGGAGCAGCGCGTCCGCTATGTGGCCGCCGACCTCTCGACGGGGATGCTGCGCCGCGCGCAGCGCGAGGCGGCGCGGCGTGGCCTAAACCAGATCGAGCTCGTCGAGGCCGACGTCGAGTCGCTGCCGTTCGACGACGCGAGCTTCGACCTGTGCGTCTCGTTCAACAGCCTCCACTGCTTCCCGGATCCGGCCGCCGCGTTGGGCGAGATGGCCCGCTGCCTGCGTCCGGACGGCCATCTCGTCGCCGACACCGCGGTGCGCGGCGCGGGTGCGCGCTACGACCGGCTGATCGACCTCTATGCCCGCCGCGGCATCTTCGGCCGCGTGGGAACGATCGAGGACCTGCGGCGCTGGCTCGCCGGCGCCGGCCTCGCCGACGTGAGCGAGGAGCGCTCGGGCGCGGTCGCGCACTTCAGCGCCCGGAGGCGCGCGGCCGGCTAGGAGTCGCCGCCGCGCTGGCGCAGGAAGCGCTGGAACTCGCGGGCGATGACGTCGCCCGAGGGAAGGTCGGTCGGGTTCGCGGGCTGGTCGGCCTCGCCCGCCGCCTCCTCGAGGCGCTCGACGAACGCCTGCACGTCGGGGTCCGAGCGGACGGCGAGGTTGACCTGGCGCTCGTACTCCTCGGCCGCGCTCTCCAGCTCGGAGGCATCGACCGAAACTCCGACGAGCCCCTCGAGCTTGCGCACCAGCGCCAGCGCCGCCTTCGGGTTGGGCGCGGCGGCGACGTAATGGGGGACGGCCGCCCACAGGCTCGCGCTCGGCATGCCGGACTGGTCGCACGCCGCGTGCAGCACGCCGGTGATGCCGGTCGGGCCCTCGTAGCTCGCGGAGCTCAGGCCGAGCTTCGAGACCAGCGCGTCGTCTGAGGCGATCCCGGTGATGCCGACCGGGCGCGTGTGGGGCACGTCGGCGAGCAGCGCGCCGAGCGTCACGACGAGCTGGACCCCGAGCGCCTCGGCGAGATCGAGCACCGTGCGGGTGAAGGTCGGCCAGCGCATCGAGGGCTCTGCGCCGGAGAGCAGGATCAGGTCGCGCGGGGCGCGCGGGATGCGCGCCTCGTAGATCTCGATCGCCGGCCAGGTGATCTCGCGCGTGCGCCCCTCGGTCAGGCGGATCTTCGGCCGCGTGCTCTGGAAGTCGAAGAACTCCTCGGGATCGATGGTCGCGAAGCGCGTCGCGCCCAGCGCCGAGCCGACGAACGTCAATGCCGCGGACGCCGCGTCGGCGGCGTCGTTCCAGCCGCTGAACGCGCACACCATCGCCGCAGAGCGCAGACCGTCCGGACGGCTTTCCCAGCGCAGGGGGTGCATCCGGATCACGGTACATGATGGGCGCCGTGGCTCCGGAACTCGCAGCGACGGCTCAGAGCGCCCCGCGGGTCGCGTCGCTGCGCCCCGGCGACGCGGTCGACAGCGTGTTCGCCTGCAGCCGCAAGGACCGGCTGCTGGCCCGCTCGGGCTCGCCCTACCTCGCGCTCGAGCTTCGCGACCGCTCGGGCACGATCCCCGCGCGCGCGTTTCGCGACGCGGACGTGCTCGCCGGGCGCTTCGAGCGCGGCGACCTCGTGCACGTGTCGGGCCGCGTCGAGCGCTTCCGCGACGAGCTCCAGGTCGAGGTGGCGCGCATCGACCGCGCCGCCGCTGCCGACCCGGCGGACTTCCTGCCCGTCGCCTACCGCGACCTCGACGAGCTCGAGGGCTTCCTCGAACATCTTTCGCGAGAGATCCACGACCCGCCGCTCGCCGCGCTGCTCCAGTCGCTGCTCAGCGACGCCGAGTTGCGGGCGCAGTGGCGGCGAGCGCCGTGCACGCGCGCGGGCCACCATGCCTACCTCGGCGGGCTCCTCGAGCACACCGTCGCGGTCGGCACGCTCGCGCTCGAGGCGGCGCAGCTGCACCCGCGGCTGGACTCGGACCTGCTCATCGCGGCCGCGCTCGTCCACGACCTCGGCAAGACGCGCGAGTTCGCGCTCGGCGCCGAGATCGCGCTCAGCCCCGAGGGCCGGCTCGTCGGTCACCTGCAGCTCGGTGCACGCATCGTCGAGGCGCATGCCGGAGCGCTGCCCGGCGACCGCCGGCTCGCGCTGCTGCACTGCGTGCTCGGCCACCACGGCCCGGAGGCGCTTCCGGGCCGGCGCTTCGCGCTGCCCGAGGCGCTCGCGCTGTACCGCCTCAACGCGCTGGACGCGAGCGTGAAAGGCGCGCTCGAGCACGGGCTGGCGTAGGCGGCGCGCAGGGCGGCCCGAGCGGGTACGTTTCGCGCGGCGCGCGCATGTCTCGCGCGGTTGACCAGGAGGAGGGAGCTCGTGGTGCAAAAGCTCGGCGTCGTCGCGTTGACCGCGTGCCTGGGATGTCTCGTGCTGGGCGCCGCGGGCGCGTCCGCCGACAGCGGCTCGCTGTTCTCCGGACCGGGGCAGCGCCCGGGTCCGACGATCCTGTACGAGCGACCGACCACCGCGCCCCAGCTCACCAACACCGGCGTCTGGCGCGCCAAGCCGATCCTCGTCTCGGGCGCGAGCGCGTACCGCCGCGGCGAATTTCTCTACCAGGACTTCCTCTACGACGATCACGGCGCGCAGCTCACGCGCGACCCGAAGGACCCGCACGGCGCCGGCTCGCTGTTCTCGCCGCCCAACGGCACCTACACCTATCCGACCGCGGCTGCGTACGCCGGCAACGCCGCGGACCTCGTCGAGCTGCGCGTGAAGCCGCTGGCCGACGCGACGGCGTTCCGCCTCACGCTCAACACGCTCACCGACCCGCAGCTCACCGCTGCGACGATCGCCATCGGCGACTCTTCCGCTCCGCGCGCCATGCCGTTCGGGGCCAACACCTCCGCGCCCGCGCAGCTCTTCCTCACCTGGCACGGGAGCACCGCCGAGCTCACCGACGCCGCCACCGGCAGCAGCGTCAGCACGACAGTCGGCGTCACGGTCGACGGCAAGCGCCGGCAGGTGCAGCTGACCGTCCCGCACTCCGCGTGGGACCCCGGCCGCAGCACCGTGCGCCTCGCCGCCGCGGTGGGGTTGTGGGATCGCGCCAACAACCGCTACCTGCTGCCGAGCGCGTCCGCCACCGCCGACCGGCCCGGCGGCGCGGGGAGCGCGACCGGCCCGAGCGCCTTCTTCAACGTCGCCTTCCGCGCGGCCGAGCCCTTCCAGTCGGTGTCGGACACGAGCGCGCTGACCGATCCGGCGTGGTGGCGCGACCGCCTGCAGGGCGAGGCCCTCGCCTCCGGGAACATCAGCCGCTTCTTCGCGCAGGTGGACTTCGACCGCCTCGCGCGCGGCGTCAACGACAACCTGCGCGGCCAGCCCGGCGGCGTGCCCTCGACCGGGACGATGAACCGCATCCTCTCGAGCCGTTTCGAGACCGGCGCCGGCGGCGCCGACTTCAGCGACACGTGCCCGAACGCCGACGGCGGCTGCCGTGGCGAGCTGCGCGGTCGCCTCCAGCCCTACACGATCTACGTGCCGCCGGCCAAGCCCGCCGGCGGCCGCTACCAGCTCACGCTCCTGCTGCACTCGCTGACCGCCAACTACAACCAGTTCTCGGCCACCAAGAACCAGACGCAGTTCGGCGACCGCGAGCCGTCCTCGATCGTCATCACGCCCGCGGGACGCGGCCCGGACGGCGGCTACCGCGACATCGCGGGCGCGGACACCTTCGAGGTGTGGGCCGACGTCGCCGCCCGCTACAAGCTCGACCCACGCCGCACGACGGTCGCCGGCTACTCCATGGGCGGCTTCGGCACGTTCAAGTTCGCCGCCCAGTACCCGGATCTCTTCGCGCGCGCCCAGCCGACCGTCGGGGCGGCGGAGCCTCTCCAGACGCTGCCGTCGGTGCGCTGGGTGCCGTTCCTGATGTGGAACGCGCGAAAGGACGAGCTCGTCCCGCCCGCGTCGTTCGGGCCGGCGATCGACCGGCTCCAGCAGCTCGGCTATCGCGTCGAGCTCGACGAGTTCGAGCCCCTGTCGATCGCGTTGCCGGTGCCGACGCCCAACCACCTCATGCTGGCGGTCAATAACGACTTCGGGCCGGCGGCGGTGTTCCTCGACGCGGCGCGCGTCGTCCGCAACCCCCCGCGCGTGACCTTCGTGCGCAACACCGCGCTGGACTTCCCGAAGGCGGGGACGACAGCGGACCACGCGTACTGGCTGTCGCGCATCCGCCCGCGCGACAGCACGAAGTTCGCCACGATCGACGTCCGCTCGCGCGGGTTCGGCCTGGGAGACCCGAAGCCGACGAGCACCGCGGGCACGGGCGCGCTGCAGGGCGGCCTGTTCAGTCCGCGCCCGTACAGCTTCCGGCGCACCACGTGGGGAACGACGCCGCGCATCAAGAAGCGCAACCGGCTGACCATCACGGCGACCAACGTCAGCTCGATCAACATCGACGCCACTCGCGCGCGGGTCACCTGCGACGCGAAGCTGAAGATCGACTCGGACGGCCCGCTCAAGGTCCGCCTGCGCAACTGCCCGTAGCCGCGGCATCGGGTCGCTTAGCCTCCGACACGGAGCGGCAGGGGTCTGGTGGCCCATCCGGTCTTCAAAACCGGCAGGGCGTCGCAGCCCGGCGCTTGGAAGGTTCGATTCCTTCGCCGCTCCGATTGCAGAGCGAAATCTGGGCTGCGCGCGACAACTGGCGCGACAATCAGCCGCCGGTCGCGCGGTCGAGGTAGGCGTCGAGCAGGCCGGCCGCTTCGGCCTCGTTGCCGGGCATCAGGTGGCCGTAGCGGTCGTAGGTGATCGTGATGTTCGCGTGGCCCATGTAGGTGCTGAGCGCCTTGGCGTTGACGCCGGCGGCGATCATCAGCGCTGGCGAAGGTGTGGCGGCATTCGTGGGGCGTGATCGGCTCGAGTCCGGCTGCCTTCCACGCCTCGTCGCGCGCGCGCGGCTCGAGCCGCTTCGAGCGCGGCGTCCGGTGCCGTGCGCCGAACGACGAGGCCGCGCCCGCCGGTCCGCAGTCTGTGCGCGATCAGGTACTCGCGCAGCACGTCGGCGATCGGGACGGTCGCGCCGCCCTTGCGCGCGGCTTCGGCTCGATCGGTCCTTCGCGCGCATGTCCCACGAGCGCTCGCACGCGGATGACGCCGGCTTCGAGGTCGATGTCCTCCCAGCGCAGCGCCTGAGCTCGCCGCGGCGCAGGCCGGCGTAGAACGCGGTCGCCCAGAGCGCGCGGTCGTGCTCGGGCAGAGCGGCGAGCAGCTCGGCGGCCTCCTGCGGCGAGGCGATCCGGTCGCGACCGTCCGCGGACGGCGGGCAGCTCGAGGCCGTCGTACGGGTTGAGCGGCCAGCTCGCCGCGCTGCGACGGCGCGGCGGTAGATGGCGCGCAGCGGCAGGCGACGCGTGTGCCGGATCGTGGACGGGTCGAGTGCCGTCGGCGAGCAGCCGGTCGGCGAGGTCCTGCACGTCGACGCGGCGCAGGCTCGGAGAGCCGGCGTCGCCGAGCTCGGGGAGCACGCGCAGGCGGAGCGCCTTCTCGTAGCCGCGGAGGTCCACGGCTTGAACTCGTCGCCGGTAGCGGTTGCGGATCGTGCCGTCGCGCATCCCGGCGACGCAGCGCGTCTGCCGCGTCGCGGAGCGGTGGTCGTGCGTCGGCGCCCGCATCGTCCCGCGCCTCGAGCGCGGTCAGCGCGT
Organism: uncultured Actinomycetes bacterium; assembly: GCA_963797015.1. Classification (GTDB taxonomy): domain Bacteria; phylum Actinomycetota; class Thermoleophilia; order Solirubrobacterales; family Solirubrobacteraceae; genus JBBPZA01. The sequence continues at coordinate 414,504 of CAWCNV010000007.1, forward strand.
CCCGCGCGCCACGCCTTCGCCGCGGCCAGCGACGGGAAGGTCTTGCGGATGCGCTTGGCGGCCCGGTTGGACCACACGGCGGCTTGGTAGGTGGGCGAACAGTCGCAGCGTCCGCCGTCGCGCGCGCGACACGTCTTGCCGTGACGGATCGCGATGCCCTCGCTGGCCGTAGCCTTGGGCTTGCTCATGAGGGGTTCCTCCTCGTGGGCCATGCCGGGGGGCGTTGGCGCGCCGCCCCGGCGCTTTGTCGTGTCGGACGATCCTACGGGGTCTAGGGGTGAGCGGCTGCGACGGCTCATGGCAGTACCCGCTCGGCGTTGTGCTCGACCCAGCGCTCGAGCTCGCGGACGCCCACCAGCCGAAGCTTGCCCTTGCGGATCAGCCGCAGGTCGGGCTGGACGTGCTGCGCGAAGGCGGTGAGTGACATGCCGATGGCGGCGGCGGCCTCCTCGCGGGTGAGGGCGATTCGGGGGACGGGGGCGACGGGCTGGGTCTTCATGCGGCACCACCCCCGGTGAACGCAGGTGAACGTTCTAACACGCGCGTACGCACGCGCACGCGCGTGGCCCTATAAGCACCTGCGTTCACTCGTTCACCTGCTCCCAGCCGGCCCGGGACCGTGTAGAAGGTCCACACGAGGCGACCGTCCGTCGCTCGGGCTGGTCGCCTTCACGCGCCCTGGGACCCTGGCCTCCGCCAGCCCACCCGCTCCATCTGCGCGGCGAGCGCAGCCGGTGAGTACAGGCCCCCAACCTCGCGTCTGACGTAGGAGCGGAACCAGCCGGTGCGCACGTAGCGGGTGCCCTCGCGATCCACGAGAACGGTCGAGCCCGCCGCGAGAGCGTGGGCAGTCGGCCGGTCGCCTGCATCCCACACGAGGTCCGCCGTCGCCAGCGCCGAGAAGGCGCGCCACCGTTCGGCCTGGGCACCCATGTCCACCTCTTGGGTGGGCGCCACGCGCAGATACTCGTAGCCAAACTCACGCGCGGCCTCGTCGGCGCTCGCGTCGCGGTGGTGGGTCGCGAGGCTGTAGATCATCGCGGCGATCTCCCCCGCATCGGGCCCTTTGAAGGTCCGGTAGATCCCCGTGAGCGTGACTAGCGCGGCCGAGAGGGTCGAGGGCTTGGCGATGTCCCCGAAGCGCTCAAACGTGACCTTGGCGCCGTCGGAGAGGATCAGGTCGACCGACGCTGAGGGCCCTCGCCCGAAGACCTTGGCAGCGGTGACCGCGAGCCCGACATCCCCGAGCCCGAGTGCCTCGGTCAGCCCCTCGGCGGAGTGTGAGCCCGTGCCGGCGGAGCGTTCACGGGACGGCGGCGGGTACTTCGGACCGATTCGCGATCTGCAATACCTCGGCGTCATCGAGCGGTGGGCAGCAGCGCTCCTCGTTCTCGGCGCGCAGCGCGGCGACGATCGTTGCCTCGCTCGCGCGACGCCGGCGCATCGACCCCGCGAGACTCGCCAGCGTCGTGTTGCGCTGGCCCTCGGGGATCTCATCGGGGATCGGCGGTGCCTTGCCGTTGCGGCGCCGCCGCGCATGCGCTCCAGCAGCCACGCCGGGACCTCAGCGAGGCTGAGACTCGTCGGGCGCGAGATCCCACGTCGTAGCGGCGCCCAGATGCGTGCACGCGCGGGGGCAAGACGGCGAATCCGCCATCGCCGCGCACGTCGAGGCCGGCGCCGATCCTCCGACGCTGCACGGCAGCGCGCCTCCGGGGGCGCGGAAGTAGATGTGTTCGCCTCCCCCGCCGGTCTTCGCTCGGGCCGTCACGGGGAGCTCGCCGTGCTCGCGCTCGAGCTCGTGGATCGCGTCGCGGCCCCCGGTCGTCGATGTCGAGCACGATCGCGCCGGACGCCGAGCCGGTCGCCAGCCCGATCCCCGCCGCCGGATTGGCTTCCCACCACCTGGCGATGTCGGCGGGGTCGGTGCTCGCGTCTTGAGGTGCCCGCGCGGCGTGAGCGGCGTCTTGTCGGGCCGCGTCGGGAACACGGGCCAGCCGCGCTCGGCGTACCCGGCAGCGTGGTCGTGCATCGACGGCGGCCGGCTCACGACTTGCCCTTCTGTGCAGGCGCGAGCGATCGCGGCCGTGCCGCTCACGCCGGCCTCCCCGCGATCTGCTGCCAGCCGGTTAGCGGGGGTTCACCGGCCGGCTCAGGGCTGCAAGTCGCCGCTGTCGCCCGATCCCGACGAGGCCCGCA